>JAICSS010000018.1 GCA_025936755.1 Solirubrobacterales bacterium
ACCTGCGGCAGCAGCATCGAGATCGGCTGCCCCAGCATCGCCGCCTCGGCCTCGATCCCGCCGACGCCCCAGCCGAGGACGCCGAGCCCGTTGACCATCGTCGTGTGCGAGTCGGTGCCGACCAGGGTGTCGGGATAGGCCTGAAGCGTGCCGTCCCGGTCCCGCCGGTAGACGACCTGCGAGATGTGCTCGAGGTTGACCTGGTGGCAGATCCCCGTCGCCGGCGGGACGACGCGGAAGTTGTCGAAGGACTGCTGCCCCCACTTGAGGAACGAGTAGCGCTCGCGGTTGCGGTCGAAGTCGCGCTCGGCATTGACCGCGAAGGCGCGCTCGTCGCCGAAGGCGTCGACCTGGACCGAGTGGTCGATCACGAGGTCGACGTCGACCAGCGGGTTGATCGCCGCCGGGTCGCCGCCGATCTCCTCCATCGCGTCGCGCATCGCCGCCAGGTCGACGACCGCGGGGACGCCGGTGAAGTCCTGCATGAGGACGCGGGCGGGCTGGAAGGGGATCTCGGCGCTGGGCGTCGCGGCGGCGTCCCAGGAGGCGATCGCCTCGACGTCGGCGGCGCTGACCGAGGTGCCGTCCTCGAGCCGCAGCACGTTCTCCAGCAGGACCTTGATCGAGTAGGGCAGGCGGGCTACGTCGAAGCGGTCCTGGAGCGCGTCGAGGCGGAAGATCTCGAACTCTTTGCCGCCGACCTGAAGGGTGGACCGGGCTCCGAAGGAATCGCTGCTCATTGAGTCCATCCTAGGAAAACGGAGGTGGGGGCGAGTCGGGCATCCCTCGCCCGGACAAAAGCCGGCCTAATGAGGCCGGCTTTTTGAGTATCCGCCCGTTCGAGGAATGCCCGACTCGCTGATTCAGCGCTTGTCGGAGCTGTGACCGTCGGCTATGGACTGAGCGGCCTTTTGACCCGCAGAGCCGGATTGGGCCTTGACGCCAAGGGAAGGGCTGACCAGGGCCAGGTGGGCTCCCGCTCGTTGGGGGAGGGGGGCGACGGTCAGCTCGACCTTGTTGCGCTCTATCGCCTTGACGGTCGCGGCACCCACCTGCTCTGGAGTCGAGGTGCCCATTCCCGGCGGCGGCTTGGCTCCGGCGTCGGCGAACATGCCGGCTTCGCGGATGAAGCCCGGCGAGACGAGCGAGACGCCGATGCTGTGAGGGGTCAGGTCGGCGCGGAGGGCGAGGGCGAAGCCGCGGAGGCCGAACTTGGTCGCGTTGTAGATCGAGGAGCGGGGGCTGGCGGCCTTGCCGGAGAGGGAGGCGACGAAGACCAGGTGGCCGGACCCTGCCTCCAGCATCGCCGGGTAGAAGGCGCGGGCGAGCAGCATCGGCGCCTCGAGGTTGACGCGGAGGGCGCGCTTGACCTCCTCGGCGCTGAACTCCTCCAGTTTGCCGGCGCCGGGCAGGCCGGCGTTGGCGATGAGGATCTCGGTCCCGGCGGCTTCGGCGGCGAGGCGCTCGGCGGCGTCGGGCTCGGCGAGGTCGGCCGGGAGGACGCCGTGGCCGCTGCCCGGCAGCTCCGACGCCATCTGCTCGAGCGCCTCGCGATTGCGGGCGCTGAGGGTGAGGACGGCGCCGCGCTCGGCCAGAGCCGTCGCGATCGCCCGTCCCAGGCCTCCCGTTGCCCCCGTGAGGAGCGTTTTGCGGCCCGAAAGGTTCATCCCAGGACGCAAGCTACCAGGGGAGGTGTCGAACAGATCCTCGATGGGTGCGGGATCTTTATCTAAATATTTGCGTTTTGTGAGTCATGACGCCGTGTAATCGTCTACACTGCCCGCGTTCGATAACCGGAACGCCGAATCCTCAGCGCATAGGGCGCATGGGGAGCGGGGGAACCAAGTTTCCGGGGCTAACCCACCAGGTCCAAGGTGGGGGCGCAAGCTCCTTTCGCGCCAGCCCGACAGCTAACCCCGTAGGCCGACGAAGGAGAATCGGTTTGCGTCACAACTTCAGGTTGGCTGGGCTCGCCCTTGTGGCTACCCTCCTCGCCGCCGTCCTAATCGCCCCTTCAGGCGCCTCCGCGCGCTGCACGAGCGGCGGCCTCTCGCCCTCGGAAGTCGACATGTGCACCCCGACCGCGAAGGCCAGGCTGCTCGCGGACGGGACGCTGGTCCCGCCGAAGAGCGCTCCCCCGCGGGTCAAGAAGGTGATCGCCGCGGCGAACAAGATCCGCACCAAACCGTACATCTGGGGCGGCGGCCACGCCCGCTGGTGGGACCGCGGCTACGACTGCTCCGGCTCTGTCTCCTTCGCCCTCCACGGCGGCAAATTCCTCGAAAGCCCCCTCCCCTCCGGTCCGATGATGAGTTGGGGAGAAGAAGGCGAAGGCCGCTGGATCACCGTCTACGCCAACGGCGGCCACGCCTACGCCGTGATTGCCGGCTTCCGCTGGGACACCTCCGGCGACGGCGCCGGCGAAACCGGCCCCCGCTGGCACGAAGAACTGCGCGACAACGTCGGCTTCGTCGCGCGTCACCCGGCTGGTTACTAGCAGCGCCTGGATGGAGCGAGGGCGGCGGGCTCTTTGCTCGAGGATCTCAGTGTGTAATTGAGCACCTATACGGTGCTCGATCCGCCTCTCGATGCGCGAGGGCCGGTCAGCGCCCTAGAGCCTCAGCGATGAAGCGGGCCTTGCCCTCCGTATAGGCATCGCGGTCGTCCGGATGGGCCTTGGCCAGCTCGCGCTTTAGAGCGAGGTAGCGATTGGCCAGCGCCGGATCGCTGCGGAGCCGGTCGCGGAAGGCCAGCTCGTCCCGGAATCGCCGAGATCCGAGCGGAACGAGGTGCAGGTGATGCGTGCGGCGAGCGGGATGCGGCTTGCAGAACCAGTGCATCTCTTTCGGCAGGTACGGGGCGTAGAGGTAGCCGATATCGACCAGTGGGGCGAAGCAGGACCGCGCCGTCGCCAGGTCGCGGACGCCGACCAGGATGTCGATGACCGGCTTTGCCTCCAAGCCCGGCACAGCCGTGCTCCCGACGTGATGGATGCCGCCCGGCGCCCACTCACCGATCACCCTCTCGAGCGCCTCCCGCTCCTCCTCGAACCGAGCCGCCCAACCCGGATCGTGCACCACCAACCGAATCCGTTCATCCGCCGCCACCAAGTAAAGGAATCACAAGATCACCCCAGGGGCCCCCAACCCCTCTCCGCCCCGATACTCCACTGCGGCTAAGACTCGGCGTCCACTTTGTCCTTGAATTCCGCACCTGCGCGGATAACGTCACGGGTATAGACGCTGCAACCCCTGACATTCGCCTTTCCGGCCTCACCAAGCACTACGGGGAGGTGGCGGCGGTCGCGGGGGTCGACCTGGAGATCGCGCCGGGGGAGTTCTTCACGATGCTGGGGCCCTCGGGCTCGGGCAAGACGACGACGCTGCGGATGATCGCCGGCTTCGAGGACCCGACGGAGGGGTCGATCGAGCTGGCGGGCGAGGACGTCGCCGGCGTGCCGCCGTACGACCGCGCGGTCAACACCGTCTTCCAGGACTACGCGCTCTTCCCCCACATGAGCGTCGGCGAGAACGTCGCCTACGGGATGAAGGTCGCCGGCGTCGGCAGGGCCGAGCGGGCGCAGCGGCGCGACGAGGCCCTGGAGATGGTCCGCCTTCCCGGCTACGGCGACCGCAAGCCGGGCGAGCTCTCGGGCGGCCAGCGCCAGCGGGTAGCCCTGGCGCGGGCGATCGTCAACCGCCCGAAGGTGCTCCTCCTCGACGAGCCCCTGGGGGCGCTCGACCTGAAGCTGCGCGAGGAGATGCAGACGGAGCTGAAGACGATCCAGGGCGAGGTCGGGATCACCTTCGTCTACGTGACCCACGACCAGGACGAGGCGCTGACGATGAGCGACCGAATCGCGGTCTTCAACGAAGGGCGGATCGAGCAGGTCAGCTCGCCGGTAGAGCTATACGAGCGGCCGGCGACGGAATTCGTGGCCGGCTTCGTCGGCGTCTCCAACCTGCTCGAGCGCGACGGCGAGCGGGTCACGATCCGCCCGGAGAAGATCGAGCTGCTCGAGCCGGGGGGCGCGACCGACGGCCTCCACACGGAGAGCGGCCGGGTCGTCGACGTCGCCTACGCCGGCATGGTCACCCGCTTCACGGTTCAGCTGGACACCGGGGAGAAGCTCCAGCTGGTCAGACAGAACGTGGAGAGCGCGTCCTCGGGCGCGTTGCCAGGGCAGGGAAACGAGGTCCTAGTCGGGTGGCGGCCGGAGCACGCGGCCGCCGTCGGCGGGAAGTCAACCAAGGAGGAGGTAGCACCATCATGAGTAGAAGGGATGGCAACCCCGCCCGCACGGCGTGGCTCGTCGTCGCCGGCCTGGTCGTGTTCATGCTCGCGCTCGCCGGTTGCGGCGGCGGCAGCGACACCACCGCCGGTGGCAGCAGCAGCGAAGCACTGCAGAAGCTCGGCAAAGGCGAGGGCGAAGTCTCGCTGATCTCCTGGGCCGGCTACGTCGAACCCGGCTGGACCAAGCCGTTCGAACAGAAGACCGGCTGCAAGGTCAACGACAAGGAAGCCGGCACCTCCGACGAAATGGTCGAGCTGATGAAAACCGGCCAGTACGACGGCGTCTCGGCCTCCGGCAACGCCACCGCCCGGCTCGTCGCCGCCGGCCTCGTCGCCCCGGTCAACACCGACCTCGTCCCCAACTACAAGACGGTCTTCAGCGACCTCAAGGACCAGCCGTACAACACCTTCGAAGGCGTCAACTACGGCATTCCCCACGGCCGCGGCGCCAACCTGCTGATGTGGAACGGCAACGACGTCAAGCCGGCGCCGGACTCCTGGAACGTGATGTTCGATCCCAAGGTCGCCGCGAAGTACAAGGGCAAGATCAGCGTCTACGACGAATCCAGCTACATCGCCGACGCCGCCATGTACCTCAAGTTCCACCAGCCCGAACTGGGGATCGAAAACCCCTACGAGCTGAACGAAGAACAGTTCAACGCGGCGATCGACCTGCTGAAGGAACAGTCGCCGAACGTCGGCGAATACTGGTCCGAAGCGGCGAAGCAGATCTCCGCCTTCGCCGGCGGCGACGTCACCGTCGGCACCACCTGGCAGTACCAGTACTTCGCGCTGAAGGAAGAAGGCGTGCCGGTGCAGGCGAGCCCGGCGAGCCAGGGCTTCCTGCCGAAGGAGGGCGCCACCGGCTGGTCGGACACCTGGATGATCGCCAAGGACGCCAAACATCCCAACTGCATGTACGAGTGGATGAACTGGATCATCGAACCGAAAGTCAACGCGGAAGTCGCCGAATGGTTCGGCGAGGCGCCGGCGCAGGAACTCGCCTGCAAGGAAACGGCGAACAAGAACTTCTGCGCCGAATACCACGCCGAAGAACCGGATTTCTGGAAGCGGGTCTACTACTGGGAAACCCCGCTGGCGGACTGCGGCAACGGCGAAGAAGACTGCATGGACTACAACGACTGGGTGAAGGCCTGGACGACGATCAAAGGCTAGGAAGAGTCTCTAGCTGATGGCATCCGAAGCGGTCGCGGAGAGGAGGTCGGCGGGCCATCGGCTCGCCGACCTCCTCCACGGCCGCGAGCGCCTGCAGGTAGGGGCGCTGCTGGCCGGCCCGGTCGGCTGGCTGGTGATCGGCTACCTGGGCTCGCTGGCCCTGCTGCTGGTCGCCGCCTTCTGGTCGGTCGACCCCTTGAGCGGGGCGACGATCAAGGAATTCACCCTCGAGAACTTCGAATCGCTGGTCAACGAACCGGTCTACCGGGACATCGTCTGGCGGACGGTCCGCACCGCGCTCCTGGTCACGCTCACCGACGCCGTGATCGCCTTCCCGATCGCCTTCTACATGGCGAAGCTGGCGAGCCGCCGAGGCAAGGCGCTGCTGGTGATCGGGATCCTGCTGCCGCTCTGGTCGAGCTACCTGGTCAAGGTCTACGCCTGGCGGACGCTGCTCTCGGCCAACGGGGCGATCAACTGGGCGCTCGACCCGATCGGGCTGCATGGCCCGGGCTACGGGATGACCGCGGTCTGGCTGGTGATGAGCTACCTCTGGCTGCCGTACATGATCCTGCCGATCTACGCCGGCCTGGAACGGATCCCGAACTCGCTGATCAGCGCCTCCGAGGACCTCGGCGCCTCCCCCTTCACGACCTTCCGCCGGGTGATCCTGCCCCTCAGCTTCCCGGCCGTCGTCGCCGGCTCGATCTTCACCTTCTCGCTGACGCTGGGCGACTACATCACCCCGCGCCTGGTCTCCAACGACCAGTTCATCGGCAACGTCATCTTCAGCAACGTCGCCAACAACCAGCCGTTCGCCGCCGCCCTGGCGATCGTCCCGATCGTCGTCACCATCGCCTACCTCCTGGTCGCCCGCCGGCTGGGAGCCTTCGAGCACGTCTAGGGGGCGGCGCGATGAGGCTCTCCCGACGTTCGAGGATGCTGCTGCGGCTCGCGGTGGCGGCAGGGCTCGCCTTCATCTACGTGCCGCTGATCGTGATCGCGATCTACGCCTTCAACTCGAGCAAGATCCTCGAATGGCCGCCGCCGGGCTTCACCACCCACTGGTTCAGCCAGGCGTTCAACAACGAAGCGGCGCGCGAAGCCTTCTTCACCTCGATCAAAGCCGGGGTCGCCGCCAGCGCGATCGCCCTCCTCCTCGGCACCCTCGCCTCGATCGCCGTGGCGCGGCACCGTTTCTTCGGACGGGAGACGATCTCCTTCCTCGTCATCCTCCCGATCGCCCTGCCCGGCATCGTCACCGGCGTCGCGATCTCCAACACCTTCACCCAGGTCCTCAACGTCCCCCTCAGCCTCTTCACGGTGATCGTCGGCCACGCGACCTTCTGCATCGTCATCGTCTACAATAACGCCGTCGCCCGCCTCCGCCGCCTCTCCGGATCCTTCGAGGAGGCCTCCGCCGACCTCGGCGCCCACACCTGGCAGACCTTCCGCTACGTCACCTTCCCGGGGATGCGCAGCGCCCTGATCGCCGGCGGCCTGCTCGCCTTCGCCCTCTCCTTCGACGAGATCATCGTCACCAACTTCACGATCGGCGCCGGCGAACAGACCCTGCCGATCTGGATCTACTCCAACCTCTTCCGCCCCCACGAACTCCCGATCGTCAACGCCGTCGCCGTACTGGTGATCCTGATCTCGATCCTCCCCGTCTACCTCGCCCACCGCCTCGGCGCCGAGGAGGGCGGCGCCACCGGCGGCCGCGCAGCCGGCGGCGGGGTGGAGACCGAGGCGACCGCGGTCCCCTGATCGGCTAAAGGCCTAGAGCGGGATGTTGCCGTGCTTGCGCTTCGGCTGGTCGACGCGCTTGGTCTGGAGCATGCGCAGGGCCCGGATCAGCTTCGGGCGGGTCTGGCGGGGCTCGATGACGTCGTCGATGTAGCCGCGCTCCGCCGCCGAGTAGGGGTTGGCGAAGTGGGCTTTGTAGTCGTCGATCAGTTTCTGGCGGCGCTCGTCGGGGGTCGGCGAGTTGGCGATGTCTTTGCGGTAGATGATGTTGACGGCGCCCTCGGGGCCCATGACGGCGACCTCGGCGGTCGGCCAGGCGACGTTGTAGTCGGCCAGCATGTGCTTGGAGTTCATCACGTCGTAGGCGCCGCCATAGGCCTTGCGGGTGACGACGGTGAGCTTCGGCACCGTCGCCTCGGTGAAGGCGTAGAGGAGCTTGGCGCCGTGGCGGATGATCCCGTTCCACTCCTGGTCGGTGCCGGGGAGGAAGCCCGGTACGTCGGTGAAGGTGAGGATCGGGATGTTGTAGCAATCGCAGGTGCGCACGAACCGGGCCGCCTTCTCGGAGGCCTCGATGTCGAGGACGCCGGCGAGGAAGGCGGGCTGGTTGCCGACGATCCCGATCGGATAGCCGTCGAGCCGGGAGAAGCCGCAGACGATGTTCTTCGCGAAGTGCTCGTGGACCTCGAAGAACTCCTCGTCGTCGACGACCCGGGCGATCACGTTGCGCATGTCGTAGGGCTTCTGCGGGTCGTCGGGGACGAGCGTGTCGAGCTCAATGTCTTCGCGCTCGGGGTCGTCCGAGGGCTCGAACCGCGGCGGCGCCTCGAGGTTGTTCGAGGGCAGGAAGCTCATCAGGTAGCGCACGTCCTCGAGGCAGCTCTCCTCGTCCTCGGAGGCGAAGTGGGCGACGCCGGACTTCGAGTTGTGGCTCATCGCGCCGCCGAGCTCCTCGAACTCGACTTCCTCGCCGGTCACGGTTTTGATCACTTCCGGGCCGGTGATGAACATGTGCGAGGTCTCTTTGACCATGAAGATGAAGTCGGTCATCGCCGGCGAGTAGACGGCGCCGCCGGCGCAGGGACCCATGATCAGGCTGATCTGCGGGATCACGCCCGAGCACTGGACGTTGCGGACGAAGACGTCGCCGTAGGCGCCGAGCGAGACGACGCCCTCCTGGATCCGCGCCCCGCCGGAGTCGTTGATCCCGATCACCGGCGCCCCGACCTGGGCCGCCAGGTCCATCACCTTGCACATCTTCTCCGACATCACCTCGCCGAGGCTGCCGCCGAAGACGGTGAAGTCCTGGGAGAAGACGAAGACCGTGCGGCCGTCGATCGTCCCGTGCCCGGTGACGACGGCGTCGCCCCAGGGGCGGTTTTTCTGCATCTCGAAGTCGTAGGTGCGGTGGCGGACGAAGGTGTCGAGCTCCTCGAAGGAGCCGGGGTCGAGGAGCTTCTCGATCCGCTCGCGGGCGGTCATCTTGCCCTTGGCGTGCTGCTTCTCGACCGCCGCTTCGGAGGCCGAGTGGACCGCCGCCTCACGCAGCTCGCGCAGGTAGGCGAGCTTCTCGTCGTGCGTTTCGGGATTCCTCTCGCGCATCGGGCGCGGAAGTCTATTTACGCCGCGGGCGCGGCGTCCCCAGACACACGAAGGGCCCGCCGGAGCGGACCCTTCGATTCCACGATGCGGGGTGAGGCTACCTAGATCTCGGCGCAGATCGCGTAGGCGAGGATCGCTCAGACGAACGGGCGCCGCTGCGGCTCCGCAAGGCGGTCGAGCACGGCCTCGAGGTCGGCCTCGGCGAGGCCGGTCTCCTCGCCGGCGCGGATCTCGACCCGGGTGCCGAAGCCCTTCTCGGCCATCGTCACCTCGACCCCCTCGACGGCCGCGATCAGCTCCGCCAGCTCGGGTTCGGACTTCATCAGCGTCCTCGAAACCTCGATCATCGCCACCCGCTTCCACCGGAGTCTTCTCGTTCCTTCCCTATCCAGCGATTGGGACGGAAAGTTCAAATCCATGGGGTGGTCGGCGGGCAGGGGACGTGCGACTGAGGGCGGCTGTGGGCAAGCAGTTCAAGGACGCAGGGAGCCCGAATAGCAGCGCTATTTGGGCGACCGAGGACGCCGAAATGCGCCGCCCACAGGCGTCCTCAGGCGTGCGGACCCAACCGCCGCCCACCCTTAGAAAAACGCGCCGCCCTTGTATTCGCCGAAGACCTCGCGCATGGCGCCGCAGACCTCGCCGATCGAGGCGTTGGCTTTGAGGGCGGCGCGGATCGGGTGGAGGAGGTTGCCCTCGCCGCGGGCGACGTCGCGCAGGGACTCGAGCCTGGCGTCGACCTCGGCCTGGTCGCGGTTCTCCTTGAAGGCCGCGAGGCGGGCGAGCTGGCGCTGCTCGGCCTCGGGGTCGACCTTGAGGATGTCGACGTCGTCGACCTGGTCGGTGACGAACTTGTTGACGCCGACGATCACGTCCTGGCCGCTCTTGTAGCGCTCGTGGTAGCTCAGGGCCGACTCCTCGATCTCGCGCTGCATGAACTCCAGCGCCTCGACCGAGCCGCCGAGCTCTTCGACCTTGTCCATCAGCTCCTTGGCCCGCAGCTCGATCTCGTCGGTCAGCGACTCGACGAAGTAGGACCCGGCGAAGGGGTCGACGGTGTCGGCGGCGCCGGACTCGTAGGCCAGCACCTGCTGGGTGCGGAGGGCGATCCGGGCCGAGCGCTCGGTCGGCAGCGCCAGCGCCTCGTCGAAGCCGTTGGTGTGCAGCGACTGGGTGCCGCCGCAGACGGCGGCGAAGCCCTGCAGGGCGACGCGGATGATGTTGACCTCGGGCTGCTGCGCCTGCAGCGTCACGCCACCGGTCTGGGTGTGGAAGCGGATCTGCATCGATTTCGGGTTCTCGGCCCCGAAGCGGTCCTTGACGATCTCCGCCCACATCCGCCGCACCGCGCGGAACTTGGCGATCTCCTGGAAGACGTTGTTGTGGCCGTTGAAGAAGAAGGCGAGCCGGGGGGCGAATTCGTCGATCTTCAGGCCGCGGGCAAGCGCGGCTTCGACGTAGGCGATCGCGTTGGAGAGGGTGAAGGCGACCTCCTGCACAGCGGAGCAGCCCTTCTCGCGGATGTGGTACCCGGAGATCGAGATCGTGTTCCATTTCGGCACGTTCTCGTTGCAGTACTCGAAGATGTCGGTGGTCAGCCGCATCGTCGGCTCGGCGGGGTAGATGTAGTTCCCGCGCGCCATGTACTCCTTCAGCACGTCGTTCTGGACGGTGCCGCGGAGCTGCTCGGAGGGCACTCCCTGCTCCTCGCCGACCAGCTCGTAGAGCAGCAGCAGGATCGCCGCCGGCGCGTTGATCGTCATCGAGGTGGAGACGCCGTCGAGCGGGATCTGGTCGAAGCAGATCCGCATGTCCTCGATCGTGTCGATCGGCACGCCGGTGCGGCCGACCTCGCCGTGGCAGAGCGGGTCGTCGGAGTCGCGGCCGAGCTGGGTCGGCAGGTCGAAGGCCATCGAGAGCCCCGTGGAGCCGTGCTCGATCAGGTAGCGGTAGCGCTCGTTGGTGTCCTCGGGCGAGGCGAAGCCGGCGTACTGGCGCATCGTCCAGAGCCGGTCCCGGTACATGCCCTCGTGGATGCCGCGGGTGAACGGCGGCGCACCCGGCTCGCCGAGCCGCTCCTCGAGGCCAGGGGCGACGTCGCCCTCGTCGTACAGGGGCTTGACCTCGATCCCGGAGTCGGTGAAGACGCGCTCGTCGTCGGGGCCGACCAGGGGCGCGATCGTGCGGTGCGCCTCCTGGGCGCCGGAGCTGTCGCTGATCGCCATCGCCCGGGAGGATATTGAGGCGGCCGCTCCGGGAGCGGGCCGCCGGCTGACCGGCGTCTGCTGTCACGCGGGGACCGGAACATCGGTCCAGTTGCAGGGTTGTAAAAGCAGGATCAGCGGGAATAACCTGTTCAGACAAGTCAACTCGCCGTCAGTCGCCTAAGACAGCAGGGGGCGGCAGCATCGGAGGACACATACATGACTGAAGCAACCCAGCCACGGATGGCTAGGGGGACGAAACTGCCTTTGGCCGTTCTCGCGGCTGCGCTGTTCGCGCTGCTGGCGTTCGCTCCCTTCGCCTCTGCCGCACCCGACCCGGTCGAAAGCGGATCGGCCACCGTCACCCTCAACAACGGCTTCGTCAAGTCGCTGAAGAAGCGCGGGGTGAAGATCGTCAAGATCAAGCCCGCCAAGCTGAAGGGCAAGAAGGCCACCTTCCCCGTCGTCGGCGGTGAAATGGACCCGACCACCGGCGCCGGAACGCTCAGGCTCGGCGGCGGCCTCAAGTTCAAGCACGGCAAGAAGAAGGCTCCAGTCAAGGCCCTCGTGGTCGACACCAAGAAGAAGGGGCTCTTCGCCAAGGTCGCGGGCAAGAAGGTGAAGCTCGCCACCCTCGCCGGCTGGACCTACACCCGGGCCGGCTTCGGCGTCGCCCTCAACGCGAAAAAGCTGAAGCTGACCAAGGCGGCGGCCAAGAAGCTGAACAAGAAGCTCGGCTTCAAAAAGGGCAAGAAGCCGTTCAAGGGAAACCGCAAGATGGGCTCGGCTGTCGCTGAAGAGCAGCCGGCGACCGTCACCGTCCTACCCGGCGGCAACGTCAGCTTCAAAGCCGACCAGGGACTGCTGCTGAAGCTGAAAGACGTCGAAACCGAAGCGAAAGTCATCGCCCCGACCACCGAAAAAGGCCTGGGCAACTACGAACTCCCGATCACCGGGGGGACGATCGCTCCCAGCGGCGCCGCAGGCGTCGTCCAGACCGCCGGCGGCCTCCTGCTGACGCAGAAACTCCCGACCGGCCCGAGCTCGGCGCTGGAAACGGAAATCACCCTCGGCAACATGTGGCTCGACCTCTCGGCCAAAACCGTCACGGTCGAAGTGATCGCTCACTCGAATGCCGAAAGCGAAGGCAAAAAGCCGCTCGATCTCGGCAACCTCGGTCGCAGCTCGATCGCGGACCTGACCATCACCGGTGTGACCGCCGACGCAGCGGCCCGCACCGTCAGCGTCAGCTCCTCGGCGGCACTGCAGCCGATCTCGGCTGAAGTGCTGGAGGGCTTCGTCAAGGTCTACCAGGGCTACTACGAAGCCATCTTCTACGGCACTGCGTGTGCCACGGATCCGAGTTTCCCGGGTCATTGCGCAACGGAAGAAGAAAAAGCAATCGCCAAAGCGGCAGCCAAGAAAGCAGCCGAAGAACGCGTGGCCAAAGACCACATCTCCGCCGGCGACCCGCTGGGCACCTTCTCCTTCACCGCCCAGACCCAGTAGTCAACCAAGCTCGCTGCATCGCGAGAGGGGGCGGCCTCCGGGCCGCCCCTTTTTTCGTGAGACCGCAAAAACCCGTATACAGCCCGGGCTTTTGCGGTTTCGCGCCGCCGCTTGCGGCGCTTTAGTCCGAAGCGCCGACCAGGCGCTCGACGCCGCTCTGCTCGATCGTCCGGCGCAGGCCTTCGCTGAGGGCGATCTTCGGTTCCCAGCCGAGCAGGTCGCGGGCGCGGCCGATGTCGGGGCGGCGCTGCTTCGGGTCGTCGGTGGGAAGGGCCTCGTAGACGATCTCCGAGCGGGAGTCGGTCAGCTCGATCACGGTCTTCGCCAGTTCCAGCAGCGTGAACTCGTTCGGGTTGCCGATGTTGACGGGTGAGTGGACGTCGGACTCGGCGAGGCGGACGATGCCGTCGATCAGGTCGTCGACGTAACAGAAGCTGCGGGTCTGGCTGCCGTCGCCGAAGACGGTCAGCGGCCGGTCCTGCAGCGCCTGGCGCAGGAAGGTCGGGATCGCGCGGCCGTCGTGGGCGCGCATCCGCGGGCCGTAGGTGTTGAAGATCCGGACCATCGCCGTGTCGACCCCCTGCTGGCGGTGGTAGGCCATCGTCAGCGCCTCGGCGTAGCGCTTGGCCTCGTCGTAGACGCCGCGCGGGCCGATCGGGTTGACGTGCCCCCAGTAGTCCTCCTTCTGGGGATGGACCTCAGGGTCGCCGTAGACCTCGCTGGTCGAGGCGATCAGGAAGCGGGCGCGCTTCCACTTCGCAACGCCGAGCATGTGGTGGGTGCCGTGGGAGCCGACCTTGAGCGTGTGCAGCGGCAGCCGCAGGTAGTCGATCGGGCTCGCCGGGGAGGCGAGATGGTAGACGAAGTCGACGTCCTCGGGGATGTCGACCTTCTCCGTGATGTCGATGTTGCGGAACTGGAACGCATCGTCACGGATGTGGGCGATGTTCTCCAACGACCCCGTCTCGAGGTTGTCGATGCAGATCACCCGGTGCCCGTCCCCGAGCAGGCGTTCGCAGAGGTGGGACCCGAGGAAGCCGGCGCCGCCGGTGACTACGCAGGTGCTCACGCCGCGATCCTACCGTCCCGGGGCTCCCCTGGACGTTCCTCGGAGCCGTTCTGCAATTTCCGGCCTTCGCGGCTGAGGCATCCGTCCAATCGGGGGGAGAGATATGCCTCCCTCGTGCCTCGCGTTGGCAGTGTCCGATGCGAAGAGCCAAACCAGCAGGGGGAATTTGACCGGTGGAAGATGACGCGGCCCGCCAGCGAGCGGCTGTGGAGACCTACGCGCGAAACGAGACGAGTCTGCGACGGACCGCCCGCCGCTTCTCGCTCTGTCACGACGACGCCGAGGAAGCTCTCCAGCGCAGCCTCGAGATCCTCCTCCGCAAGGCCCCCGGCGACGACCCGCGGCACCTGGTCAAGTGGATGCAGACGGTCGTCAAGCGAGAGGCGATGGCGTTGCGCCGGGACCGGGAGCGCATTCTCGCCGGCCCGGCCGCGCTCGAGCCGGAGCCCGGGATGGACGACTGGGTCTCCCTCCTCCCCGCAGATGGCGACGAGCCGCCGGAGCGGGCCGAGCGGCAGGAGGCGGTCGCCCGCAGCCGCGAGGCGCTGGGGGCTCTGAAGCCGCACGAGCTGCGGGCGCTGTCGCTGCTGGCTCACGGTTACTCCTACGTGGAGATCGGCGAGATCACCGGCTTCAGCGCGACGAAGATCAATCGCTCGCTTGCCGAGGGGCGCGAGCGGTTCCGGCGGATGGTCGCGCGCAGCGAGGGGGGCGAGCGCTGCCTGGAGATGAAGCCGCTGCTCTCGGCCTTCTGCGACGGCGCGGTGACGGCGGCCGAGATGGCCGAGCTGCGGGAGCACCTGCGCGCCTGCGCCCACTGCCGGGCGACGCTGCGGGCCTACCGGGCGGCGCCGGCGGCCGCGGCTGCGCTGGCTCCCGCGCTGCCGCTGCACCGCTCGCTGTGGGAACGGGCCCACGATGCCTTCGGTGAGCTGGCCGGGCGCTTCGGCGGCGGTGGGGCGGCCGCCGGAAGCGGCGTCGGCGGAACCGGGCTCGCCGGTTTGGCGAAGGTGACGGCGCTCTGCATCGGCACCGCGGCCGGTGCGGCGGTCTGCGTCGCCGGCGGCATCGTGCCCTCGCCGCTCGCCGCCCGGCATGAGCGCCCGGCCCAGGCGGAGCGGCACCTGACGGAGGCGCCGACGCGACGAGCTCGGATCGCCAAGGTCGAGTACGGGACGGCGCCGGCCCCCGCGCCCGAACCGAAACCCTCGCCCAAGCCGAAGTCGTCTCCCTCCTCGCCGGAGCCGCCCGCCGAGAGCGAACCGGCGCCCGAACCCGCTCCGGTCCTCAGCAGCGAAACGGTCGAATACGAACCGTCTCCGGCCCCCGAACCCGAACCCGCTCCGGTCGCCAGCCCCGCCGGCGACACGCCGGCGGGCGAGTTCGGCCCATGAGCGCTCTTCGCGACAGAGCCATCCTCGCGCTCACCGCGGCTCTGGCCGCGCTTCTCATCGCTTCCGCCTCGGTCAGCGCGGCCTCGGCTGCGGAGTCGTGGCAGGCCGGCAACGTGTTCGAAATCGTCCCCCAGCAGGTTCCCGGCAGCGCCGCGGGCGCAACCAACGCCTTCTACCGACTCCGTAACGAAGAGGGCGAGCAGCTCGGGGTGGTGGTGGAACGATCGATGATCGACCTGGTCAAGCGGCTGGAAGTGCCGCCCGTGCCGGGTGTCTACTCCTTGGAGGCCTGGCTGGAGAACGCAAGAGGCGAAGAGCTGCGGCGGGCGACGGCGACGCTGCGCTTCGACGACGTCGCGCCCTCGCCGCCTCGGCCCGAAGCCCCTGACCGCTGGCTGCTGGCCACCGAGCCGGCTCCGCTGCGGATCGGCCATCCGGCGACGCCGCTGCCGATCTCGGGCCTCCGCGGCTACGCGGTCTCCCTCGACCGCGGCGGCGGCAGCTACCCCTGCGCCGTACCCGGCCTCTGCGAGGCCGGGGAGACCGATCTCGCCGGCGGGATCGCCGACGACCACCTCTCCCTCGGGACCCTGCCCGAGGGACTCACCTACGCCCGCGTCGTCGCCGTCTCCGGCGCCGGGGTCGCCTCGCCGCCGCAGACCGCCGTCTTCAGGGTCGACGCGACGCTGCCGCAGGTCTCCCTGGCGGGGGCACCGAGCGGCTGGAGCTCCGGGCCGGTGAAGCTGGCGGCGCGGGCGTCCGACTCGCTGTCCGGGATGACGGCGGCCGGCCCGACCGGTCCGTTCACGGCGCTCGCCGTCGACGGCGGCGCTCCCACCATCGCCGCGGGCGACACCGCGAGCGCCTGGATCGGCGGCAGCGGCGTCCACAGGGTCGTCTTCTACGCCCGCGACGCCGCCGGCAACGTCGCCGACGGGTCCGCGGGAGGGCCGGCGCCGCAGACGGCGCTCGTCCGGATCGACGAAACGCCGCCCGAGGTCGAGTTCGCCCGCGCGCAGGACCCGGCCGACCCGGAGCGGATCGAAGCGAC
This sequence comes from Solirubrobacterales bacterium, assembly GCA_025936755.1. Lineage (GTDB taxonomy): Bacteria > Actinomycetota > Thermoleophilia > Solirubrobacterales > 70-9 > VAYN01. The sequence continues at coordinate 16,045 of JAICSS010000018.1, forward strand.
CGTCGGCGACGCGCTTTCCGGGCCGAGCCCGAGCCGGGGCTCGATCGGGGTCCGCCCGGCCGGGACCCGAGCCGGTTTCGAGCAGCTTCCGACGCGGGTGGAGGGCAACCGGCTGGTCGCCCGCTGGCGCTCCGACGATTACCCGGAGGGCAAGTACGAGTTCCTCGCCACCGGCTTCGACCTCGCCGGCAACGCCGGCAGCGGCGCCGACCGCGCCCGCGGCGGCCGGATGGTCCTGGTCAACCCGCTGAAGACGCCGGTGGCGCTGACGGCGGAGCTCTCCGGCCGCCGCCTGGACGGGCGCCTGCGGCGCGCAGGGGGCGGCGCGCTCGCCGGGCAGGAGGTGGCGATCGCCGAGACCTTCGCCGACGGCGCCGCGCCGGCCCAGAGAACGACGCTCCTCCGCACCCGCGCCGACGGGACCTTCACGCTGCGCCTTCGCAGGGGGCCGAGCCGGGAGCTGTCCGCCAGCTTCGCCGGCACGCACCTGTTCAGCCGTGCCATGGCGCCGGCGGTCCGGCTGGCGGCGAGCAGCGAGCTCCGGTTCCGAGCCTCGGCCGCGAGCGCCAGGGTCGGCGGCCGGCCGGTCGTCTTCAGCGGCAGGGTCGCGACCAGGGGAACCGAGGCCGGCGCCGGCGCGAAGCTGCCGGTCGAGCTGCAGTTCCGCTACCGCGGCGCCCCCTGGTCGGAGTTCCGCACGGTCGAGACCGACGCCCGCGGCCGCTTCCGCTACGCCTACCGCTTCAGCGACGACGACAGCCGCGGCGTCCGCTTCCGGTTCCGCGCCTACGTCAAAGGCCGCGAGGGCTGGCCCTATGAGCCAAGCGCCTCGCGGCCGGTGACGGTTACCGGTCGCTAGCGGATCGAGGCCAGCTGGCTGCTGACGGTGCCGACGAGATCCGTGGCGCGGGAGGTCTGCTCGTCGATCGCCCTGCGGACGCGCTGCTCGACCTCGCTGCGGTTCCGCTTCAGGGTCGTCTCGACCTCGCGGCGGCGGTTGCGGGCCTCGCGCTCGACCTGGTTGCGGGTCTTGCGGGCCTCGGTGATCGCCCGGCGGCGAGCGGTGCTGCCCCGGCGCTCGGTCCGTTTCAGGGATTTGCGCAGGGAGCTGCGATAGCTCTTGATCTGCCGCTCGGCCTTGCTGCGGTCGGTCCAGGGCTCGACCAGCTCGCCGACACGGTCGCTGACGGCGAGGACGGCGCCGACGGGCACGTCGACGGCGGTCTCGACGACAGTCTGGACCTGGTTCTTCTCGGCGGCGGCCGTCCTGGTGGCGGCGCGTTTCGAAGCTTTGGCGGTCTTCACCGCGGACTTCTTCGCTTCGGTGGTCGCACGCTTGGCCTGCGTTTTCGATTTGCTGCCGTTGCTTCTGCTTTCAGCCATGAAGAAAACACCTCTTCAGTCTCGTTTTGGGGGCTTGGGGAAGTGCCCGAGTGTAACGAACATAAGTTCGTGGGAACAGACGTTTGTAAACCCCTTGAGAAGAAGGGTTACGCGGTGCGCGCCATTTGCGCCGTGCGAACCGTGGCGAGGCCCGCCTCGCCGTTGCCGGCCGCCATCGGGTAGCGCGACTCGAGGTCGAGCATCGCCTCCCTCAGCTCGCCGGCTCCGAAGGCGACCGCCCCCCCGGCCTCGCGGACGATCAGCTGGGCGGCGGCGGCGTCGACCGAGCGGCAGGCGCGCAGGCTCAACATCGCGTCGAAGCGCCCGGCGGCGACGTAGGCGGCGGAGATCGCGATCGCGCCGACAACCCGCAGGCGGAAGACCTTGCCGGCGAGGGCTTCGAAGGGGGCCCGCGACCACTCCGGCTCGGCGGACTCGACCCCGACCACCTCGAGCCGCTCGGCCGCGGCGGAGACCCGCGCCGGCCGCTGGTTCAGCTGCGCGCCCTCGCCGCGGCTGGCGAGGAACTCCTCGTCGGCGCCGAAGTCGTGGACGAAGCCGAACTCGACGTCGGCCATCGAGGGTCCGGAGGCGACGGCGATCGAGACCGCGAAGGAGGGGATCGTCCGCCGCGCGTTGAGCGAGCCGTCGATCGGGTCGATCACCACCCGCGCCTCGCCGCCGGAGCCGAAGGAGACTTCGCCCCGCTCCTCGGAGACGGCGACGAAGGAGGCGCCTTCGGAGGCGAGCCGGTCCAGCTCGGCGAAGACGACGTCCTCGCATTCGCGGTCGATCGCGAGGGTGCGGTCGCCGCCCTCGCCGACCCCCTCGTAGACGGTGCGCTCCTCGCTGGTCCGCGCCCGCGCGAAGATCGGGCGCTGGGCGGCGGCGATGCGGCGGCAGATCGCCGGCCAGTCGGCGGAGAGGACGTCCATCGGCCGCATGCTACGTACCGTTAGCTTTGGGTGGTGCGCGAGGACCGACCAGCCGAGACCGCCGCTTCGGAGCGCGATCGAGCGATCGCGCACGAGAGCGGGCCGCTGCTGATCGTCGGCGCCCCCGGCACCGGCAAGACCGAGCTGCTCGCCCGCCGTCTCGCCCAGCTGGTCGCCGCCGGGACGCAGCCGGAGAGCGTCCTCATGATCGCCTCCCGCCAGGCCACCGCGGCGCGCCTGCGGGAACGCTGCGAGGCGCTCCTGACCGGCTCCTACGAGGAGCTCTGGATCGGCAGCTGGGACGCGCTCGGCGGCCGCCTGCTGCGCGAGCACTCCGAGGAGGCGGGCCTCGACCCCTTCTTCGACATCCTCAGCCGGGCCGAGCGACTGGCGCTGCTGCTCGACCGCCTCGACCGCCTGCCGCTGCGCCGGCACGAGATCCGCGGCAACCCGACCGGGCTGCTGGCCCGGCTGCTGGCCCGGATCGACCGGCTGAAGGCCGAACGGGTCGGCCCGACGACGCTCTCGGAGCGGGCGGGGGGGCAGGAGGAGACGGCGGGCGACGAGGCCGAGCGCGAGGCGGTCCGCCGCGAGCTCGAGTTCGCCGAGCTCTACGCGACCCACGACCGCATCCTCGCCGAGTCCGGCAGCCTCGACCGCGGCGACGTCTTCCTCGCCCTCGACTGCCTGCTGGTCGAGCGTCCCGACGTGAGGCGGCAAATCGCCGAGCGCTTCGGCCAGGTGATGGTCGACGAGCTCGAGGAGGCGACGCCGGCCGAGCGCTCGGTCCTCGAGTCGCTCGCCGGCGAGACCCCGAACCAGGTCCTCGCCCTGGAGATCGGCTCCGCGGCGGAGGTGACGCCGGCCGAGGAGTGGTTCGACTCCGTCCACCCCGGCGGCGACCGCCTCCTCCTCGTCGACCGCTTCCGCGATCCCCGGCTCGGCTTCTGGCGCTGCAGCAACGAGCGCGCCCAGGCCCAGGCGGTGGCGCGGTCGGTCGAGCACCTGGTCGCCGCGGGCACGGCGGCGGAGGAGATCTGCGTCCTCGTCGAGGACCCGGCCGAGCAGGGCGGCGCCGTCGCCGCGGCGATGGAAGAGCGCGGCATCCCCTTCCACCTCTCCGGGCCGACGGCGCTGTTCCAGCGGCCGGAGGTGCGGGACGCGATCGCCTGGCTGCGGGTGCTGGCCGATCCCGGCGACTCGGCGGCGGCGGCGCGGGCGCTGACCCGGCCGCCGGTCGAGCTGCGCTCGGGCGACCTGGCGCGGCTGACGACGATCGCCCGGCGGCGCAAGCAGGACATGGTCGCCGCCTGCGAGGCCGCCCTCGACAGCCCTCAGTTCCAGCCCGAGGCGCGGGAGCGGATCCAGGCCTTCCTCAAGCTCTACGGCGGCGCCGCGGCGGTGATGGAGGAACGGCGGGCCGACGTCTTCGTGCGGCGGCTGATCGAGCAGGTGGGGCTGCGGCGGCAGCGCCTCTTCGCCGCCCAGCCGGAGGTGGCGGAGCGGCTGCTCGGCCTCTCCCACCTGGCCGAGCTGGCGACCGCCTGGGCGCGGCGCGAACCGCACGGCTCGACCCGCGACTTCGTCGCCTACCTCAGCGCCGTCGCCGAGGCGGGGACCGAGCCGGAGGAGACCGAGCACCAGCACTCGCCCGGCGCCGTGAACGTGATGGCGGCCTCGGCGGTGAAGGGGCTCGGCTTCGACCACGTCTTCGTCCTCGGGCTGGAGGAGGAGGGCGCCTGGGAGCAGATCGGCTGGCCGGCGCGCAGCGGCCTCGTCCTCTCGCGGCTGGAGCGGAGCGCCGAGGGCGAGGCGGCGCGGCCCTCGCGCTACTACGAGCAGGCGCTGGAAGGGGCAGGCGCCGAAGGCGCTCCTGAGGAGTCGCACGAGGAGGAGCTGTTCGGCCCGGCCGAGGGGCTGCACGCGACCTACCGCGCCCTGCGCGAGCAGGTGCTGGAGGCCTCCTGGCGGGCGGGGCGGGAGCTGTCGGAGCCGCGCCTCGACACCGCGATCGACGTCAACCGGGCGATCGCCCGCTACCTGGAGCTGCTGAAGCTGGCGGCGCTGGCGCAGCGGCCGGGCGAGGAGACGACGGCGGAGGCGATCGAGGCCGTCAACGGGCTGCTGCGGCAGGTGGCGAGCGCCGAGCAGCAGGCCGAGCTCGACGCCTCGGCGCTGGACGCCTACCTGCTCGACTCCGAGCGCGAGGGCGGCCGGCGCCTGGAGCTGATCGCGGCCCGCGAGGAGCCGTCGCTGGCGGCGTTCCTGCCCAAGCGCGGCGACGGCAAGCTCAGCCTCTCGGCCTCCGACCTCTCGCTCTACCTCACCTGCCCGCTCAAGTACAAGTTCGCCCGCGTCTTCGGCATCCCCCAGGAGCCGACGATCAACCAGCGCTTCGGGATCCTCTTCCACAACGTCCTCGAGCGCTTCCACAAGGAACCGCCGGAGGACCCCGCGGAAGGCTTGGGTGTCCTCAACCGGCTCTTCGAGGCCGGCTGGCGGCGGACCGGCTTCGGCTCCAGCGACGACGAGCTGCAGTTCCGCGACCGGGCCCGGGAGGCGCTGCGGCTCTACTGGGAACGCGAGCGCGAGTCCGAGGGCGAGCCGGTCTGGCTGGAGAAGAAGTTCGACTTCAGGGTCGGCGACCACCACGTCCGCGGCCGCGTCGACCGCGTCGACCGCCTCCCCGACGGCGACTACGAGCTGATCGACTACAAGACCGGCGAGCGCAAGAGCGAAGAGGACCTCGACGACGACCTCCAGCTCGCCCTCTACCGGCTCGCCGCCCGCGAGGCCTGGGGAATCGAGGCCGGCAGCGGCAGCTACTACTACGTGCTCGACGCCGAGAAGGTGCCGGCGCCGACGCGGCCCGACGACGCCGAGCGGGTCGAGCGCACCGTCCTGCAGGTCGGCGAGGGAATCCTCAGCCAGGACTTCGAGCCCCGCCCCTCTCCCAGCGTCTGCGGCTGGTGCGACTACCGGCTGATCTGCCCGGCCGCCGAAGCCTAGTTCTGCTGGTCGCCGCGCTGGCGCAGGAAGCGCTGGAACTCGCGGGCGAGGGTGTCGGCGTTGGGGAGGTCGCCTTCCTCGTCGAGGAGGTCGACCTGTTCGGCCTCGATCCGGGAGACCAGCTCTTCGATCTCCGGGTTGGCGGAGACCGCACGGCCGATCTGCTCCTCGTAGTCGGCGGTTTCCTCCTCCAGCTCGGAGGCCTCGACGGCGATCCCGGTCAGGCCCTCGAGCCGGCGCAGCAGCGCCAGCGCCGCCTTCGGGTTGGGGACGGCGGCGACGTAGTGGGGCACCGCGGCCCAGAGCGAGGCGGAGTCGATGCCGTTGCGGCGGCAGAGATCGTGGACGACGCCGACGATCCCGGTCGGCCCCTCGTAGTTGGAACGCTCGAGTTCCAGCTCCTCGACCAGCTCGGCGCTGGAGGCGAGACCGGTGATCGGCACCGGCAGGGTGTGGGAGACCTCGGCGATCAGGGCGCCGAGGGTGATGACCATCTCCACCCCGAGGGCGTCGGCGACGGTGGCGATCGTCTCCGAGAAGGTGCGCCAGCGCAGGTTCGGCTCGGTCCCGTCGAGCAGGACCAGGTCGCGGTCGGCGCTGGGGACGCGGACGGCGAAGACGTTGTTCTCCGGCCACTCGACGTGGCGCGTCTGGCCTTCGTCCATGCTGATCGTCGGCCGGGTCGACTGGAAGTCGAAGAACTCCTCCGGGTCGACCTGGGCGAGGAGCTCGGCGTCGAGCGAGTTGGCGACCGCGGTCAGCGCCGTCGAGGCGGCCGCGGCGGCGTCGTTCCAGCCGCGAAAGGCGCAGACCATCACCGGCGAGCGCAGGTGCGGCAGGTCACTCTCCCAGGTCAGAGCATCCACGCTTTCGAGCGTAGACCATCAAGCTGACCCGCCCGGCTCAAACGGTGCGGGCGCGGCGGACCAGCTGGGCGGCCATGAACAGGGCCAGGGCGGCGAAGGAGAGCTGCAGGGTGCGCTCGGAGACGTGGTTGGCGACGGTGACGCCGATCCAGACGCCGAGCGGGGAGAGGGCGCCGACGATCAGCGCCTCGCGGACGCGGACGTTGCCGTAGCCGTTCTGGCGGTAGGCGCCGACCAAAGCGACGAGGACGATCATCAGCAGCGAGGTCGACTCGGCCTCGACCTGGCCGAGGCCGATGAAGATCGTCAGCGCCGGGACGAAGAGGACGCCGCCGCCGACTCCGACGAGGCCGCCGGTGAGGCCGCCGAAAACGCAGATCAGGACTGCGATGGCCTCGTTCACGAGAGGATCAGCTCCACCGCGATCGCCACCAGCAGCAGGGCGAAGAGGTAGGAGACGGCGCGCTGGGGGATCCGCTGCTGGATCGCGGTGCCGAGGAGGACGCCGGCGATCGCCGGGATCGCCAGCAGCAGGCCGGTGAGGACGTGGACGTTGCCGTAGATCCCGCCCTGGGCAATCGTCCCGAGCAGGCCGATGAGGACGATCGCGGCGAGGCTGGTGCCGGTGGCGAGGCGCTCGCCGTAGGCGAACCAGAAGATCAGCAGCGGCACGATGATCGTCCCGCCGCCGACGCCGAAGAGGCCGCTGAAGACTCCGGCCAGGGTCCCGATCGCCGCCAGCTTCCAGATCGCGTGGTCCGGGGTCGCGGCGGCGGGCATCACGCGATACTAAGGCCGTGCCACAGGACCCAGAGAGCGGGGAGGGCGACTGGGCGGCGCGCCTGGAGCCGCTGCGCCGGGAGCCCGGGCGGGCCGCCGTCCTCTCCGACGTCGACGGCACCCTGGCGCCGATCGTCGAGCGGGCCGCCGACGCGGCGGTCCCGGCGGCTGCACGGGAAGCGCTGGCGGCGCTCGCCGAGCGCTACGCGCTGGTCGGCTGCATCTCCGGGCGGCGGGCGATCGAGGCGCGGCGGCTGGTCGGCCTCGACACCCTCGCCTACGCCGGCAACCACGGGCTGGAGCTGCTGCTGCCGGGAGAGGAGACGCCGCGGGCGGATCCGTCGGTCGCCGGGCGCGAGAGCGAAGCCGCGGAGTTCCTCGACATCGTGGACGGGCGGCTGGAGGCCGCCGGGCTGCGGCGCGAGGACAAGGGACCGATCCAGGCCCTGCACTGGCGCGGGGCCGAGGACGAGGCGACGGCCGAGAGCCGCGCCCGGGAGATCGCCAACGAGGCGGGGCGGGCCGGACTGGAACCGCGCTGGGGGCGCAAGGTGCTGGAGCTGCGGCCGGCCGGGGGCGGGGGCAAGGACGGGGCGGTCGCCTCGCTGCTCGCCGACGAGCGCCTCGACCGCGCCGCCTACGCCGGCGACGACCGCACCGACCTAGACGCCTTCCGGCGCCTGCGCGGGCTGCGGGAGGAGGGGCGACTGAGCGCGGCGGTCTGCGTCGGTGTGCTCTCGGCGGAGGCGCCGGCGGAGCTGGCCGAGGAGTCCGACGTCACCGTCGGCGGCCTCGACGGCTGGCTGGCGATCCTCGAGTGGCTGGCGGCGCCCGAAGGATCGGCCGCCTGAGGCGATGACCTACACCGACCTGCTCCGCGCCAGCGTCTTCATCACCGCCGCCGAGGCAACCGTGCTCGGGACGATCGCCGCGGTCGCCGCCAACCGCGACGGCGAAACCATGATCGCCCTCGTCGCCGCCGGCTGGTGGCTGCTGGCGCTGGCGATCGGCGTCTACCTGAGCCGGCCGCAGCGGGCGGCGGCCGGCGTCCGCGACGCCCTCGCCCGCGCCAAGACCGCGACCTCGCTGCCGGAGCAGAGCCCGGCCCGGATCGCCTTCACCCGCCTCTGGCCGATCGCCTTCACCGCCCTGGCCGCCGGCCTCCTCGGCGTCTACTTCCCTGGCGTCGCCGCCGTCGGCGCCGGCTACGCCCTGATCGTCTCCCTCGCCTGGCACACCCGCGAGGCGGCGGTGCTGGCGATCGAGCAGCGCGACGGCGTCAAGTTCTACGTCCTCCCCACGCCCGCCCTGCGCCCGGTCGAGCTGGTACGGGCGCCGGGCCTGCGGAGCGACCGCGCCCTGACCTGAAAGTCGTTCAGGCCTTCGTCAACTTCTCGAACTGCGCCCAGCTCCGGGTGTTCGCCACGTCGTCGGCGGTGAGCCGGGCGCGGCGGGCGCTGGCGACGGCGTAGGCCATGTTGTCGAGGGTGTCGACGCCGTGGGCGTCGGTGTTGAGGACGATCTTGACCCCGGCCTCCACGGCGAGGCGGGCGTGGAGGTCGGAGAGGTCGCGGCGGTTGGGGTTGCCGTTGATCTCGATCGTCGTGCCGGTGCGGGCGGCCGCCTCGGCGACGGCCTCGACGTCGATGCCGTAGGGCTCGCGGCGGCCGATCAGGCGGCCGGTGAGGTGGCCGATGCAGTCGACGCCGGGGTTTTCGATCGCGGTGACGACGCGCTCGGTCATCTGCTTTTCGGAGACGTTGAAGGAGGTGTGGACGGAGGCGACGACCCAGTCGAGGGCGGCGACGAGATCCTCCGGGTAGTCGAGCGAGCCGTCGAGGCCGATGTTGATCTCCGAGCCGGAGAGGAGGCGGAAATCCTTTTTCCCGTAGTCCTTGTTCCAGGCCCGCACCTCCTCGATCCGCTCCCAGAGCCGCTCGGCGGTGACGTGGTCGCCGAAGCCGTGGCTGGCCGAGTGGTCGGTGATCGCCAGGTAGGCGTAGCCGCGCTCGCGCGCCGCCTCGGCCATCTCCCCGAGGCTGTTGCGGCCGTCGGAGAGGGTGGTATGGGAGTGGAGATCGCCCTTGACGTCGCCGATCTCGACGAGGCCGGGGAGCTTGCCTTCGCGCGCCGCCTTCAGCTCGCCGCGGCCCTCGCGCAGCTCCGGCTCGATGTAGTCGTAGCCGAGCCGCTCGTAGACCTCGGCCTCGGTCGCGCAGGTCTGGACGTCGCCGCTCTCGGTCTCGGTGATCCCGTGCTCGGAGACCGAGAGGCCGCGGCCGACCGCCTCTTCGCGCAGCTGCACGTTGTGGGCCTGGGAGCCGGTGAAGTGCTGGAGCAGGTTGCCGAAGGCGGCGGGCGCGACGATCCGCAGGTCGACCGAGACGCCGTTGTGGGTCTGGGCGCGGACGCCGTTGGGGCCGGGAGCGCCGGCGGCGGCGGTCAGCGGGTGGGCGGCGAGGTGCTCGGCCAGCGCCGCCGGCTCCTCGGCGGTGGCGATCAGGTCGATGTCCTTGCAGGTCTCCCCCCAGCGGCGGACCGAGCCGGCGACCTCGACCCGGCTGGCGGCCGGGTGCTCGCGCAGCGCCGCGGCCAGCTCCTCGGCGATCGGCTTCACCTTCGAGAGCAGGAGACGGCCGGGGCCCTCGCCGGGCTCGCCGAGCCGCTCCAGCGCCGCGAGGATGTTTTCCTCGGCCTTCGGGCCGAGCCCTTTGACCTCGCGGATCTTCTCCGCCTCTGCCGCGGCTTTCAGGTCCTCCATCGAGGAGATCTCCAGCTCCTCGAAGAGGCGGCGGGCGGTTTTCGGGCCGACGCCGGGGACGCGGGTGACCTCGATCAGGGTCGGGGGGAACTTCGCCTTCAGCTTCACCGCGGCCGGGATCTCGCCGGTCTCGATCAGCGCGTCGATCTTTTCCGCCAGCGTCTTGCCGACGCCGGGGACCTTCGTCGCCTCCCCCCGGGCCGCCAGCTCGGCGACCGAGACCGGGCTCTCGCGGATCGCCTTGGCGGCGGTGCTGTAGGCCAGGACGCGGTATTTGACCGCCCCGTCGAGCTCGTAGAGGATGCCCAGCTCTTCCAGGGCGGCGGCGATCTCCGCGTTCGTCACCTGCCAAGGAATACCATCGCGGCGCAGACGGGTAGGGGAAGCAGACGCCCTTTTCCGACCTTGACCAGTGCCGCTATACTTTCTGAAGTATTGAGCTGAAGCCGAAACCTCGACCGGGAGACCGAACGTGACTGGCAAATTGACGGACGTGACCGACGCCACCTTCAAAACCGACGTGCTCGACGCCGAGGGCCCTGTCCTCGTCGACTTCTGGGCGCCCTGGTGCGGTCCGTGCCGCGTCGTCCACCCGGTCCTCGAGGAGATGGACTCCGAGCGCGACGACCTCAAGATCGTCTCGATCAACGTCGACGAGAACCAGCAGACGGCGGCCAACTACGAAGTCCTCTCGATCCCGACGATGATCCTCTTCAAGGACGGCGCGATCGCGAAGAAAGTCGTCGGGGCGATGCCGAAGCGCCGCCTCGAGGCCGAGCTGGAGCCGGCGCTCGCCTAACCGCCTCGATGCCGTTCGTTCACGTCCACTGGTACGAGGGCCGCTCCGACGAGCAGAAGGCGGAGATCGCCAAGCGCATCGAAGAGGCCCTCGTCGAGGTCGCCGGCGTCTCGCCCGACCACTGCTGGGTGAAGTTCGACGACTCCTCCAAAGCCGACTTCATCATCGGCGAGAAGACCGATCAATAAACCCAGTGGTTAGTTGAGCACCGTATAGGTGCTCAATGCGCCTCTCGTTTGGCGCGCGAGACGCCGATGCCGAGGTCGCGGCCGTCGATCTTGGCGGCATCGCCGCCGGCGGCGCCGTCGTAGGAGACGGAGGTGGCGAGGACCTCGTCCGCAAGGTAGTTCTGGTGGGCCTGGGCCGCTGCAAGGAGGTCGGGGTCACCGCTCAGGGTGAGGTCGATGCGGTCGGTGATCTCCAGGCCGGCGGCTTTGCGGGCGTTCTGGACGGCGTGGACGATCTCGCGGGCGAGGCCCTCGCGGCGGAGCTCGTCGTCCCGCTCGAGCTGGAGGGCGACGGCGTGGCCGGCCTCGGCCTCGACCTCGTAGCCCTCGAGGGGCTGCAGGGCGAGGGTGATGTCGTCGGGGCCGAGGCTGTGGTCGCTGCCGTCGATCGAGATCCCGACCTCGCCGCCCTCGGCGAGGACGGCGGCGACGCGGGCGGCGTCGAGGGCCTCGACCGCGGCGGCGACCTGGGGCATGCTCTTGCCGAAGCGCGGGCCGAGGGCGCGGTAGTTGGGCTTGGCGGAGTAGCTGACCAGCTCGGACTCGTCGCTGACGAAGTCGAGCTCCTTGACGTTGAGCTCGGCGGTGACGAGGCCGGCGCGGGCTTCGATCGCGGCGCGCTCGGCCTCGTTGGCGACGATCACGGCGCGGCGCAGCGGCTGGCGCACCTTCGCCTTCGCCTGGGCGCGGGCGGCGCGGCCGAGCTCGACGGTGAGGCGGACCGCCTCCATCCCCCGCTCGAGGTCGGGATCGGCAAGCGTCTCGTCGGCCTCGGGGAAGTCGCGCAGGTGGACCGAGGGCGCGGCGTCGTCGCCGGCGAGGTTGCGGTGGATCTCGTCGGCGAGGAAGGGGGTGAAGGGCGCCAGCATCGCCACCGTCTCCAGCAGGCAGTGGCGGAGGGTCGCGAAGGCGGCGCGGTCGCCTTCCCAGAAGCGGCGGCGGCTGAGGCGCACGTACCAGTTGGAGAGCTCCTCGACGTAATCGGCGATCGCCCGCCCGGCGGCGGTGCAGTCGTACTCGTCCATCCGCTCGCGCACGGTCGCCGTCGTCGCCTGCAAGCGCGAGAGCGCCCAGCGGTCGAGGTCGTTCCCCTGTTCCTTTTCGTTGCCATCCCCCGAAAAGGAACGGACGAAGTCCTCGGGACCGAGGTTCTCCGCGTTCGCGTACAGCACCCAGAACGAGTAGGTGTTCCACAGCGTCAGCAGGAACTGGCGGACCGACTCGCCGACGGTGTCGACGCTGAAGCGGTAGCCGGCCCAGGGCTGCTGGGCGGTCAGGTAGTACCAGCGGAAGGCGTCGGCGCCGTGGGTGTCGAGCACGTCCCAGGGGTCGACGACGTTGCCGCGGCTCTTCGACATCTTCTGTCCCTCGGGGTCGAGGATGAGGCCGAGGCAGACGCAGTTGCGGTAGCTGGAGGTGCCGAAGAGCAGGGTCGACTCGGCGAGCAGGGTGTAGAACCAGCCGCGGGTCTGGTCCTGGGCCTCGCAGATGTAGTCGGCCGGGAAGCGCTCCTCGAACTCCTCCTTGCCCTCGAACGGGTAGTGGAACTGGGCGAAGGGCATCGCGCCGCTGTCGTACCAGGTGTCGATCACCGAGGCGACCCGGCCCATGACGCCGCCGCACTGATCGCAGTCGAGGGTGACGCCGTCGATGTAGGGGCGGTGCAGGTCCTCGGGGACGGCCTCCCGAGCCCGCTCCTTCAGCTCGGCCACCGATCCGGCGCAGAAGCGCCCGTCGCAGCCGTCCGCGGTGCACTCCCAGATCGGCAGCGGCGTCCCCCAGTAGCGGTCGCGCGAGAGCGCCCAGTCGACGTTGTTCTCCAGCCATTTGCCGAAGCGGCCGTGCTTGATGTGCTCGGGGTGCCAGCCGATCTCCTCGTTGTTGGCAAGCAGCTCGTCCCGCGCCTGCGAGGTGGCGACGTACCAGCTGGACTTCGCGTAGTAGAGGAGCGGCGTGCCGCAGCGCCAGCAGTGCGGGTAGGCGTGCTCGTAGACCTGCTCGCGGAAGAGCAGGCCGCGCTGGTCGAGGTCGGCGATCAGGGCGGCGGTGACCTCGGGGTCCTTGACGAACCTGCCCTCGAAGCCGCGGACCTGGGAGGTGAACTTGCCGTCGAGGCCGACCGGGTTGTAGAGGGTGCCCGCGTCGGTCGGGTCGAAGATCCCGGCCTCGGCGGCGACCCGGTAGTCGTCTTCGCCGAAGGCGGGGGCGATGTGGACGAGGCCGGTGCCGTCGTCGGTGGTGACGAAGTCGCCGGCGAGGACCCGGAAGGCGTCGGCGGGTCCGCCGTCCGAGAGCTCGAAGACAGGTGCCTCGTAGCTGCGGCCGACCAGATCGCTCCCAGGAAAGCGGTCCAGGACCACGGCTCCCTCACCAAGGACCTTCTCGACCAGCGCCTCGGCCAGGATCACCGTTTCGCCGTCGACCCTCGCCCGGACATAGGCGACCTCAGGAGCGACCGCGACCGCGACGTTCCCTGGGAGGGTCCAAGGCGTCGTCGTCCAGACCAGCATCGATTCCCTCGATCCCCCCTCCCCGCTTGCGAGCGGGAACCGCACGTAGATCGACGGGTCCCTGACGTCCTCGTAGCCGAGCGCCACCTCGTGCGAGGAGAGCGCGGTGCCGCAGCGCGGACAGTAGGGGACGACCTTGTGGCCCTCGTAGAGGCGGCCCTTGTCCCAGAGCTGGCGCAGCGACCACCAGACGGACTCGATGTAGTCGTCCTCGAGGGTGACGTAGGGATCGTCGAGGTCGATCCAGAAGCCGATCCGCTCGGTCAGCCTGTTCCAGTCCTCGACGTACTCGAAGACCGACTCGCGGCAGCGGCGGTTGAACTCGGCGATCCCGAACTCCTCGATCTCCTGCTTGGAGGAGATCCCCAGCTGCTTTTCGACCTCGAGCTCGACCGGGAGGCCGTGGCAGTCCCAGCCCGCCTTGCGCGGGACCCGGAGCCCGCACATCGTCTTGTAGCGCGGGTAGACGTCCTTGAAGACGCGGGCGAGGACGTGGTGGGAGCCGGGGCGGCCGTTGGCGGTCGGCGGGCCCTCGTAGAAGCTCCAGACCGGGGCGCCCTCGCGCTGGGCGAGCGAGCGCTCGAAGACCCCCTCCTCGCGCCAGCGCGCGAGGATCCGCTGCTCCAGCTCGGGGAAGGACTGCTTCGGGTCGACGGGCTCGAATCCGGGCATGAGGGGCACGATTCTATGAGCGTCGGGAAACCCTGACCCGAATCGGATTTGCGACCGACTGGTTAGTGTGCGGACCGATGGAGCGTTATGACCTGAACGGCAAGGTCGCACTGGTGACCGGCGCCGCCCGCGGCATCGGCTTCGAGACCGCGCGGCAGATGCACCTGCGCGGGGCCTCGGTCGCCGTTCTCGACCTCGACGCCGGCGAGGCGCACGAGGCGGCGGAGCGGATCGGGCCGCGGGCGATCGGGCTCGGCGGCGACGTCACCGACCAGAGCGCGCTGATGAACGCCGTCGCCGAGATCGTCGAACGGCTCGGCGGGCTCGACGTCGCCGTCGCCAACGCCGGCATCGCCCAGAAGCAGTTCGCGACCGTGCGCGGGATCTCCGGCGAGGAATGGGAACGCGTCTTCGAGGTCGACATGCTCGGCGTCTGGCGCACGGTGCGCGCGGCCCTGCCGCAGATCGTCGAGCGCAAAGGGCAGATGGTCGTCGTCTCCTCCGTCTACGCCTTCGCCAACGGCTTCGGCAACAGCCCCTACGCGGTCGCCAAGGCCGGGGTCGAGTCCCTGGGCCGGGCGCTGCGGGTCGAGCTGAAGCCGCACGGCGCCAGCGCCAGCGTCGCCTACTTCGGCTGGGTCGACACGAAACTGGTGCAGGACGCCTTCTCCCAGGAGACCTCGCCGCGGGTCCGCGAGCTGAGTCCGGAGTGGCTGCTGAAACGGATCACGCCGGCCGAGGCGGGCGCCGGCCTGGTGCGCGGGATCGAGGAACGGGCGCCGCGGATCTTCGTCCCCAAGTGGTGGCGCTACGTCTCGGCGCTGCGCGGGGTGGTCAACCCGCTGCTCGACAAGCGGATGGAGACCGAACCGAAATTCGCGGCCCTGGTCCGGGACATCGACGCGGAAACGGTCGACGCGGTCAAGGCGCGGACGGCCGAGGGACAGAGCGCCTAGGTCCGAACTTCCTCAACCTCAGCTTGGCTGGGTGGAGGTTGAGGAAGTTCGGGTGAGGCGCTCTAGGAGGGACACCACCGACTCGTAAGGTTGGCCGGTGGCGCGCTCCATCGCAATCTCGCAGGTGCGGTTGCTGGAGAGGTGGGCGTCGAAGGTGCGGCCCGCTAACTCTTCGGCTTGAGGGCGGGTGGCCGAGGCGGTGAGCTCGGGATGGGAGATGCCGCGATCGCCTGCGAAGGCGCAGCAGGTGGCGGAGGGAGCGACGTAGACGTCGTCGGCGAGGGCGGCGCTGAGGGCGCGGAGCGGGTGGGCGAGACCAAGGCGGCGGGTCGCGCAGGTCGGGTGGACGGTGGCCGAAGCGACCTTCTCCTCGATCTCCAGGTTCGGCAGCAGCCGCAGCCCCCAGGCAACCGAGTCGACGATCTCGATCTTCCCGAGCCGCTCCGCATTCTCCTCTAAGAGCACACCATCAGCCGGATCAGCAATCGCCCCCGTACAAGACGCCGCATCGATCACCACCGGCAACGCCCCTTCCCGACTCCACCCCCAAAGCCGCTCGACCATCTCGTTCGCCTTGTGCGCATGCGCCGCCGCAAACCCTTTCGAGCTCCAGGGCAACCCGCAGCAACTCCCCGCCACATCCCCCGGCACCCAAACCGGAGCCCCCGCCCGAGCCGAAACCGCCACCAGCGCCTCCACCACTCCGCGAGACCGCAAAAAGGGTTCCCCAAGAGCCTTTTTTGCGGTCTCGGCGGAAGAGGAGCCGAAGATGCGGTTGGTGCAGCTCGGCACGTACACCGCTGCGGCCTTGGATGGAGGAGTGGGTGACCCTTTCTCGGCCCTCCCCGCTGTTGCCGAGAAAGGGTCACCCACTCCTCCCCCAACGGCTGGTCCCGGAAGTCCCTTCCCGCGCCTCGTCCTTCTCGCCAAGGGACCGCCCACCTTCAGCGCCACCCGCGACGCCTTCTCGACCGTCCCCCACCTCTTCGCCGCCGCCAACGCCGCCCTTTCGGCCCGCTCGCCGTGCTGCGCCACCCGCAGCTCCTTGACCATCCGCCCGGTGTCGATCCCCAGCGGGCAGGCGAGCTGGCAGGAGCCGTCGGTGGCGCAGGTCTCGATCGCGTCGTAGTCGTACTCGGCCAGCAGCGCCCGCTGGACCGGCGAGCCCTCGGGCTGGCGGG
Source organism: Solirubrobacterales bacterium (assembly GCA_025936755.1). Taxonomy (GTDB): domain Bacteria; phylum Actinomycetota; class Thermoleophilia; order Solirubrobacterales; family 70-9; genus VAYN01. Next base: position 32,124 of record JAICSS010000018.1, read on the forward strand.
CCATCTCGCGGCGCAGGACGATCCGCTGGCGCGGGGTCGTCGTCAGGTTGCGGCTGGGGCAGACCGGCTCGCAGAAGCCGCACTCGACGCACGTCGTCGCGCCGCCCCAGTCCTCGATCGCCGGGGTCGTTTTGAGGTTGCGGAGATGGATGCCGGCGTCGCGGCTGAGGAGGACGCCGGGCGAGAGCACTCCATCGGGGTCGGCCAGACTCTTGATCCGCCACATCAGCTCCGTCGCCTTCTCGCCCCACTCGCGCTCGACGTAGGGCGCCATGTTCACCCCGGTGCCGTGCTCGGCCTTGAGCGAGCCGTCGTACTTGCCGACGATCAGCTCGACCAGGCCGCCCATGAAGGCCTCGTAGCGCTCGAGGTCCTCCTGCTTGGCGAAGTCCGGGGTCAGCATGAAGTGGAGGTTCCCGGCCGAGGCGTGGCCGGCGACGCCGGGGAGGAAGCCGTGCTCGCCGAGCAGCGCCTGCAGGTCCTTGGCCCCTTCGGCGATCCGCGCCGGCGGCACGCAGACGTCCTCGACGATCAGGGCCGTCCCCTCCGGCCGCACCCGGCCGATCAGCCCGTGCAGGCCCTCGCGCACCCGCCAGGCCAGCTCGATCGCCTCCGGCTCGCGGGCGAACTCGATCGGCCGGATGGTCTGGTGCGAGCCGAGGACCGCTTCGGCACGCAGGACCTGCGCGGCGAGGTCGCCCTCGTCGGCACCGCCGAACTCGACCAGCAGAACGGCGGACTCCGGCGGCAGCTCTTTCCACTCCTGCGGCGCCCCGACCATGTTCCAGGCGGCGGTGATCAGCGCCGGCGCGACCATCAGCTCGACCGCCGTCGCCCCGCAGGCGACCAGGTCCCGAACCGGGGCGATCGCCTCGTCGATGCCGGGAAAGTGGACCCAGGCGGTGGTCGTCACCGGCGGCTGCGGCACGGTCTCGAAGACGACCTCGGCGATGAAGGCGAGCGTTCCCTCCGAGCCGACGAGGAGGCGGCGGAAGATCTCCAGCGGCTCCTCGGCGTCGAGGAAGGCGCAGAGGCGGTAGCCGGTCGTGTTCTTGATCTCGAACTTGCGGCGGATCCGCTCGGCCAGCTCGGCGTCGGCGCGGATCTCGTCGCGGATCGCCTCCAGGCCGGCGACCAGCTCCGGCTCGGCGGCGGCGAAGCGCTCGGCCGCGCCCGGCGCGCCGGTGTCGATCACGGTCCCCGAGGGCAGGACGAAGGTCAGCTCGCGCACCGTCGAGTAGGAGTCCTTGCTGACGCCGCAGCGCATCCCGCCGGAGTTGTTGGCGACGACGCCGCCGACGGTGCAGACGTCGGTGCTGGCCGGGTCGGGGCCGAGCTTGCGGCCGTGCGGGGCGAGGACGCGGTTGGCGTGGCCGAGGATCGTCCCCGGCTTCACCCGGGCGCGGGCGCCGTCCTCCTCCACCCGCACCCCGCCCCAGTGCTTGCGGACGTCGACGAGGATGCCGTCGCCCTGCCCCTGCCCGTTGAGGCTGGTGCCGCCGGCGCGGAAGGTGACGGGCAGGGAGCGCTGGCGGCCGAAGCGCAGGACCTTCGCCACGTCGTCGGCGTCGCGGGCCTCGACCACCGCCCGCGGGAAGCGCCGGTAGGGGCTGGCGTCGGAGGCGTAGGCGACGAGGTCTGAGACGCGATGGAGGACGCGGTCGGCGCCGAGCAGCCCCTCGAGGTCGCGCCGCAGCGACGCCTCGACCCCGCCGGCGAGCTCGTCCGGGGCCCGATCCGGCGCCGGCTGGCTGGGCGGCGGCGGAACCTCGGAGCGGGTGCGCTGCAGCAGGGCCATCGTCCTAGTGCAGCAGAGTCTCGCCTAGAAGAGGGACATCCCCGGCGCGACCGGGACTTCGACCAGCTCCGGCGCCGAGGAGGCGAGCGCCGAGGCAAGCGCGCCGGCGACCTCGTCGCGGCTCTTCGCCCGGTGAGCCTTCACTCCGTAGCCCTCGGCGACGGCGGCGACGTCGAGCTTCGGCAGGTCGAGGCCGGGCGCGGCGTCCACCTGCTCGACTTCGGCGAACCACTTGAGGATCGCGTACTCCTGGTTCTGGAGGACGAGGAAGGTGACCGGCGCCCGGTAGGCGACAGCGCTCCAGAAGGCGGTGATCGCGTACTGGGCCGAGCCCTCGCCGAGCACGCAGACGACCGGGCGGTCGGGCTGGGCGAGCTGCACCCCGACCGAGGCGGCGAGGCCGAAGCCGAGGCCGCCGCCGGCGCTGAAGTAGTAGCTGCCGGGGCGCGAGATCCGCAGCTGGTTGCGCAGCGCCAGGGTGCTCGAGGGGGACTCGAGGACGACGATCGCGTCCTCGGGCATCACCTCGGCCAGGGCGCTGTGGACGGTCGAGGGGTTGAGCGGGTCCTCGGCCGGGATTTCCCCCGGCCCCGGGTTCGGCTCCGGCGCCGGCCGCGAGGACTCCGGCACCGCCTCCAGCAGCGCCGACAGGGTGAGGCCGACGTCGGCGACGATCGCGTCGCCCATCGGCGCCCGCACCGCCTCGTCGTGGTCGCTGGTGATCGCCACCAGCTGCGCTCCCTCGGGCAGCAGCGGCCCGGGGATGTGCGGGTAGTAGGGGAAGACCGAGCTGCCGGCGACGAGGATCAGGTCATGGCCCTCGAGCGTCTGCCCGACCGGGCCGATCGCCGGCGGCAGGACGCCGCGGAAGTTGGGGTGGTTCTCCGGGAAGCCGAGGCGGACGCCGCCGGTCGCGGGCGAGGCCCAGACCGGCAGCCGCTGGCGCTCGGCGAGGGCGACGGCGGTGTCCCAGGCGCCGGCGGTGTCGATGTCGGGCCCGGCGACGAGGACCGGGTTGGAGGCGCTGTCGAGGCGCTCGGCGAGGGCGCGCACCGCCTCGGGGTCGGCGACGGCGCGGCCGTCGACCTGGCGTTCGATCGCCGCGTTGGCATCGGCCTCGTCGACCTCGGCGTACCAGTCGTCCATCGGCAGCGAGACGAAGACCGGCCCGCGCGGCGCCAGGCCCGCGAGGTGGGCGCCGTGGCCGAGCGCCAGCGGCACGTCCTCGGCCCGCGGCGGCTCGTAGGACCACTTGACCAGCGGGTGCGGCATCCGGGTCGCGTCGCGGTTGGTCAGGTTCGCCTGCAGGGTGATCTGCGCCCGCGCCTGCTGGCCGGCGGTGATCAGCAGCGGCGAGTGGTTGGCCTGGGCGTTGAAGATCGCCCCCATCGCGTTGCCGACCCCCGGCGCGGTGTGGAGGTTGACGACGGTGACGCGGCCCGAGGCCTGGGCGTAGCCGTCGGCCATCCCCACCACCACGGCCTCCTGCAGCCCCAGCACGTAGCGGAAGTCGCTCGGGAAGTCGGCCAGCATCGGCAGCTCGGTCGAGCCCGGGTTGCCGAACATCGTCGTCATCCCGTGGGCGCGGAAGAGGTCGAAGGCGGCTTCGCGGACCGTAGGCACGAATCGAACCCTATCCGGCCGTGCTGGAGCTACCTCATGCCGGTGAGGATTCCTCGGCAGGATTCAAGACCCCGACGTCGTAGGGCCGATAAGGCTGGGGTGAGCCACCGCCTCCGCGCCCGCGCCTGGACCCGCTTCCTCGCCGTCTTCGCCGCCTCGCTGGCGCCGCTGCTGGCGATCTGCGCCTACGCCGAGGCGGCGCCGCTCCCGACCAGGATCGTCTACGGCACCGGCAAGATCGTCCCGATCCCCGCCTCGATCCCCCACGCCGAAGGCGACATGGTCGACCAGCGGATCGTCCCCAACCTGCGCTGGATCGCGAAGCGGTATCCGATCTACATCACCGACGGCTACTCCGGCCCGCTGCCGAACGGCGAACACGTCGGCTGCAACGGCTGCCACGTCAAGGGCTCCGACCACTACAACGGCCTCGCCGTCGACATCGTCCCGACCGACCCCAGCTCCACCTGCGACGCCAACTGGGCCCCGATCACCCGGCTCGCCCTCTGGGCCGAGCCGGTCCAGGAACAGCCGCGCCCGCCCTTCCGCTGGGTCGGCTACGACGGCGACGCCGGCCACGGCTGCGGCAACCACCTCCACCTCTCCTGGAACCACGCCAGCGCGCCGATGTTCCAGCTCGCCGAATGGGTCGAAGTCCTCGCCGTCAACCCGGCCGTCAAACCGGGTGCGGCGCCCAAGAAGAAGAAGCCGCGCTCGGCCCCCCGCGCCCCCGCCGGCCCTCCCGGCGGCATCTCCCAGGTCACCACCGGCGGCGTCTCCGCCCGCCTGGCCGGCGACTAGGAACCCTCCCTAAACCCGGATCGGGCCGGTCCATAGGATGCGGCGATGCGCCTCGCCGCCGCCCTGCCGCTCCTCGCCCTCGCGCTGCTCGCCGGCTGCGGCAGCGCCGACGACTCGACGCCCGCCGCCTGCCTGGAAGGGACCGGGGCCTACGAACGGGCGCTGGCGGCCGCGCCCGGCGAAGTGCTGCTGGAGGGGGAGACGCCGATCAGCGAATGCCTCCCCCGCAACCAGACCGGCGGCGACCTCTCGCGGGTCGGCGAAGCGATGCTGGAGACCGCGACCGCGCTCAACGCCGAAGCGCGGAAGGACCCCGCCGCCGCCGCCGCGCTGCGGCTCGGCTACCTGCTCGGCGCCGTCCAGCGCGGCGGCGGCGAGAGCGAAGGGATCCACTCCGAGCTCATCCGCCGCCTCGCCGTCGCCGCCCGCTATGCCCCCGGCAAGCAGCCGCTGGCGCAGCGGTTCCTCTCCGCCTACCGCGAAGGCTTCGACGCGGGGCGCGCCGGCGGCTAACGGGCAATACGCTCCAGCCTCAACGATCTTCGACGGAGGCTTGACTTGACTGAGCAGTTGTGGGGCGGCGAGACGACCAAGGCAGTAGACAACTTCCCGGTCTCGGGCGAGCGGGTGCCGGTGCCGGTGGTGCGGTGGCTGGGGCGGATCAAGGGCGCGGCGGCGGAGGCCAACGGCGCCCTCGGCCAGCTCGACGGCGACCTCGCGGAGCGGATCGCCGCCGCCGGCAGGTCGATCGCCGAGGGCGAGCACGACGACCAGTTCCCGGTCGACGTCTTCCAGACCGGGTCCGGCACCTCCTCGAACATGAACGCCAACGAGGTGATCGCCAACCTCGCCGGCGAGGGCGCCCACGCCAACGACCACGTCAACATGGGCCAGTCCTCCAACGACGTCTTCCCCTCCGCCGTCCACCTGGCGGCGCTGGACGAGGTGACGCACGACCTGCTGCCGGCGATGGGCGGGCTCGAGGGCGCCCTGGGAGAGAAGGCGCAGGAGTTCGCCGACGTCGTCAAGGCCGGGCGCACCCACCTGATGGACGCGGTCCCGGTCACGCTCGGCCAGGAGTTCGGCGGCTACGCGGCGCAGGTGCGGCTCGGCGTCCAGCGGGTCGAGGGAACGCTGCGGCGGGTCGGCCAGATCCCGCTCGGCGGCACCGCCACCGGCACCGGCCTCAACACCCACCCCGAGTTCGCCGCCAAGGTGCGGGAGCGCCTCGCCGCCGACACCGGCCTGGAGATCTCCGGCCCCCTCGACGCCTTCGAGGCGCAGGGAAACCGCGACGCGCTGGTCGAGCTCTCGGGCGCGCTCAAGGTCTACGCCGTCTCCCTCAACAAGATCGCCAACGACCTGGCGCTGATGGGCTCCGGCCCCCGCGCCGGCCTCGCCGAGCTGCGCCTGCCGGAGCTGCAGAAGGGCTCCTCGATCATGCCCGGCAAGGTCAACCCGGTGATCCCCGAGGTCGTGATCCAGGTCGCCGCCCAGGTGATCGGCAACGACGCCGCGATCACCGTCGCCGGCAGCCAGGGCCAGTTCGAGCTCAACGTCCGCGTGCCGCTGATCGCCCGCAACCTGCTCGACTCGATCAAGCTGCTCGCCTCCGCCTCGCGCCTGCTGAACGAGAAGTGCGTCGCCGGCCTGGAGGCGAACGAGGAGATGACCAACCGCCACGCCGAGGCGACGCTGGCGACGGCCACCGCCCTCAATCCCCACATCGGCTACGACCGCGCCGCCGACATCGTCAAGACCGCGGCCGAGTCGGGCCGCTCCCTGCGCGAGGTGGCGCTGGAGCAGGGCGTCGAGCCCTCGGTCCTCGAGGAGGCGCTGGACCACCGCCGGATGGCGCGGCCGCACGAGTAGGCACGCTACTCCCGAAGAAATTATATCTCCAAAGCCGGAGTTTTTTTACTCTAGGAAGCGGAGAAATAGTATTGTAAAGGCCGCTGATGGCCTACCTGAAGCGGATTTTGGACAACGAGCTCGGCGAGCTGCAGGCCTCGCTCTCTGCGATAGCGCTCGAGGGGCCGAAAGCGGTGGGGAAGACCGAGACCGCCTCGCGTCGGGCAGGGACGGTGCAAGCGCTGGACGACCCGGCCCGCTTGGACTTGGCCAAGGCCGACCCGAGTCGACTGCTCCGAGGAGACCCGCCGATCTTGATCGACGAGTGGCAGCGACTGCCGGAGGTCTGGGATCTGATTCGTCGGGCCGTCGACTCTGAATCGACGCCCGGCCGTTACCTGCTCACCGGCTCGGCTTCCCCTGAGGAGACCGGGACGCACTCGGGCGCCGGCCGCATCGCGAGCATCCGGATGCGCCCGATGTCCCTGATCGAGCGCACTGGGATCGACGGATCCGTCAGCCTCGGAAGGATTCTGGAGGGCGACAGGCCGAGCCTTTCCGGCGACAGCGCGATGGGGCTCGAGGACTACGCCGACGAGATCCTCGGCTCCGGGTTCCCGGCGATGAGGAGCCTGACCGGTCGCGCGCTGCGGACGCAGCTCGACGGTTACCTGTCTCGCATAGTCGACAAAGACTTCCCCGAGCTCGGGCACCGGGTTCGCAACCCGTCTGGCTTGCGGCGCTGGATGACTGCCTACGCAGCAGCCTCCTCGACCGCGATGAGCTTCGAGAAGATCCGGGATGCTGCTACGGGAGGGGAAGGCGAGAAACCCTCCAACAGCGCAGCGAGGCCATACCGCGATGCGCTGGAACGGCTCTGGATCCTCGATCCAGTGCCAGCCTGGCAGCCGACCCTGCGCCATCTCTCGAAGCTGACGGCGGCGCCCAAGCACCAGCTGGCCGATCCGGCCCTCGCCGCACGCCTACTCGGGGCTGACGTTTCCTCTCTGCTCGATGGCAAGCCTCTCGGTCCACCCGTACCCCGCGACGGATCGCTGCTGGGTGCCCTTTTCGAGTCCCTCGTCACCCTTTGCGTGCGCGTCTACGCCCAGGATGCCGAGGCAACCGTGGGTCATTTGCGCACCTTCTCGGGGGAACACGAGGTCGACCTCATCGTCCGCCGGGGTGACGGCCGCGTCGTCGCGATCGAGGTCAAGCTGGCCCCCACCGTAGGCGACGACGACGTGCGACAGTTGCGGTGGCTCGCGGGACGCATCGGCGACGAACTTCTCGACTCCCTGGTCATCACCACCGGCGCTGCCGCCTACCGTCGCCCGGACGGAATCGGCGTCGTTCCCGCGGCACTCCTGGGACCGTGAATGCCGTCTCTCTTGATGAGAAACGGTTTTCTTCGTCCCTACCCCTGCAAGGTCACAAACCGCTCCTCGGTCAGCTCGTAGACCGCGTAGGCCGGGCCCTCGCGGGTGTTGCCCGAGTCCTTGACGCCGCCGTAGGGCTGCTGGTCGGCGCGGAAGGTCGGCACCTCGTTGATCAGGACGCCGCCGAACTCAAGGGTGCGGCCGGCCCGCAGGCCGCGGCCGATGTCGCGGGTGAAGACGCCGGCCTGGAGGCCGAACTTGGAGTCGTTGGCGAGGCGGAGCGCCTCGTCGAAGTCGGCGAAGGTGTCGATCGTCGCCACCGGGCCGAAGATCTCCTCGCACCAGACCTTCGCCGCTTTCGGCGGCGCCTTCAGCAGGGTCGGCGCCAGGCAGCGGCCCTCGTCGACGAGCTCGCCGCCGGTCAGCAGCTCGGCCCCGCCGGCGACCGCCTCCCCGACCCATTCCTTGACCCGGTCGCGGTCCTCGGGGGTGATCAGCGGCCCGACGTCGGTGCTCTCGTCGAGCGGGTCGCCGACGGTCAGCTTCTCGACGTTGGCCACCAGCCGCTGCGTGAAGCCCTCGGCGACGTCCTCGTGGACGAGGATCCGCTGGATCGAGATGCAGCTCTGGCCGGCGTGGCTGAAGGCGTGGATCTGGGCTTTGTCGGCGGCCGCTTCCCAGTCGCCGTCGGCGTTGACGATCAGCGGCGCGTTCGATCCCAGCTCCAGGTTGACCTTCTTGTGCGGGACCTTGGAGCGGATGTCCCAGCCGACCGGCGCCGAGCCGGTGAAGGTGATCGCCCTGGTCAGCGGGTGCTCGACGATCTTGTTGCCGACCTTGGAGCCCGGCCCCGGGACGACCGAGAGCCAGCTCTCCGGCAGCCCCGCCTCGAGCAGGATCCCGGCCAGCTTCAGGGCCGAGATCGGCGTCTGCCCGGCGGGCTTCAAGACGATCGCGTTGCCGGCGGCGATCGCCGGGCCGAGCTTGTGGGCGACGAGGTTGAGCGGGAAGTTGAAGGGGCTGATCGCGCCGACGACCCCGTAGGGGACGCGCAGCATCACCCCGAGCTTGCCGGCCCCGGCGGAGGCGGCGTCCATCGGCACCGTGCCGCCGGTCAGCTTGCGCGCCTCGACGGCGGAGAACTCCAGCGTGGAGACGCAGCGTTCGGCCTCGACCGTCGCCGTCTTGATCGGCTTGCCGGCCTCGGCGGCGATCGTCATCGCCAGCTCGTCGCGGCGCTCGGCGACCAGCTCGGCCGCCCGCTCCAGCACCGCCGCCCGCCGGTGCTGGGGGAAGTCGGTCTGCTCGAAGGCCTCGTGCGCGGCCTCGATCGCCCGCTCGGCCAGCGCTTCGTCGGCCTGCGCGACCCGGCCGACGACGCTGCCGTCGTAGGGGCTCTTCACCTCGCCCCACTCGCCGGTCTCGGTCCACCCACCGGCGGCGAGGAGCTTGTGGTCGGTTGCCTCTACGGTCTGCGTCGCCATCGCGCCCTCCTCAAGATTGCGTGCACATCCAGGGTACGCCCCCGCTCGTGCAGGCCGCTACTCCGCAACGTTGAATCTGTTGGCTCAGAGATGTCCAAGATCGTCAACAGGATCAGCGTGAGATCGATCCTGGTGGGGCTGCTCCTCACCCTCGTCTACCCGCTGGGGGCCCAGGCCAGCGTCAGCTGGGTCGTCCACGGGCGCGGCTTCGGCCACGGGGTCGGGATGAGCGCCTACGGCGCCTACGGCTACGCCGAGCACGGCAAGGGCTACCGCTTCATCCTCGGCCACTACTTCACCGGGACCGGCATCGGCGCCGTGCAGAAGACGCACGTCGTCCGCGTCCTCCTCGACATCTCCCCCGGCGACGTCGGCTTCAGCGGCGCCACCAGCGCCTGCGGCGAGAGCCTCGACCCGGGCCGCAGCTACGAGGCCCACCGCAACGGCAGTTCGGTCCGGCTGCGGAGCAGCGGCGGCAAGACGCTCGCCAACTGCGGGCGGCGACTGCGGGCGGCGGGGCGGGGCAGGATCTCGATCGCCGGCGAGGGCACCTACCGCGGGGCGCTGGAGACGGTGCCGACCGAAAGCCAGGCCGGCTCCCTGAACGTCGTCAACGCGCTCGCCCTCGAGCAGTACGTCAAAGGCGTGATGCCGAACGAGGTCCCCCCCTCCTGGCCGGCGGAGGAGCTGAAGGCGCAGGCGGTCGCGGTGCGCTCGATCGCCCTCACCGGCGACGTCGGCGGCAACGGCTTCGACCTCTACTCCGACACCCGCAGCCAGGTCTACGGCGGGCTGGAAAGCGAGTACGCCAGCACCAACGAAGCGGTCGCCGCGACCCGCGGCCAGGTCGTCACCTACCAGGGCGACGTCGCCCAGACCCTCTACTCGGCCTGCTCGGGCGGCCACACCGAGAGCGCCGTCAACGTCTTCGGCTCCCCCGTCCCCTACCTGGTCGGCGTCCCCGACCCCTACGACTACTACTGCCCGCTGCACAAGTGGACGCTGAACTTCACCGGGCCCGAAATCAGCTCCCGCCTCGGCGGCTACCTGGAGGGGAAGCTGAAACGGGTGGTGATCACCAAGACCGGCGTCTCGCCGCGGATCCTCAGCGCCACCCTCGTCGGCACCGGCGGCAACTCGACCGTCACCGGCTCGGAGCTCTCGGCCGCCCTCGGCGGCTACGACACCTGGATGACCTTCGAAAAGGTCCTCGGCGGCAGCTAGCCGTCGGGGTAGGGCTGGATCGGGATGCCATGGTCCTGTCGATGACCTGGGGTCTCGCGCATCCCCAGCTCATAGGCGCCGCCTCCGGGCAGGGACAGCTGGCGCGGCGGCAGGCCGGGGCGTTCGACGGTCAGCTCGAGGTCGGCGACCGAGCAGTTGACGGTGTGGTGCTCGGGGCCGGCCGGGTCGGCGTAGACCCAGCCGACGAAGTCCTTCTCAGGGGCGGAGACGCGGCCGTGGACGACGACGTCCTTGCCGGGGAGGTGGAAGCTGCAGACCGAGGGCTGCTCTTCGATCCGGGCCGAGCGGATCGCGCCGAGGCCGCCGAGGCGGTGACGCTCGCCGTCGAGGACGAGCATCCCCGAGGGGATCCAGGGGCTGACGCGGGAGCCGAGGCGGACCCGGGCGGCGCCGGCGTCGAAGTAGGTGTCGGGCGCGTCCGGGAAGCCGGTGCCCTCGAGCCAGACCCAGCGCTCGGCGTGCTCGGTCCCCCAGTTGTGGCCGATCATCCCCGGCCAGCCGTTGAGCTCGTACGGCTCGTCGTCGACGACCAGCCGGCCGGCGAAGCGAGCGTCGGGGAACGGCGCCAGGAACTTCGTCTTCGGCAGCGGCGCGCCGTACAGCCAGTCGGCCGGCAGGTACTTGCAGGGCTCGGCGTCGCCGGCGAAGGTAAGCGACCAGGCTGCGGTCAGCGCCTCGGTCTCGACCGAGCCCTCGGCGCGGCCGGGGCCGATCTCGGCGTCGGCGACGCGGATCCAGGAGCCGGCCGGGGTCGAGAGCTCCGCCGCCGGCGCCGTCGCCTTCGTCGCCCGCGGCCCCGCCGCCGCGCGGTCGAAGAGGCAGAACCAGACCGAGGCGTTCGGTTCGGCGCCCGGGCGCTTGTGGACCGTGTGGCGGATCCAGACGCCCTGGCCGCCGTCGGGCCGGCAGGCCTTGACGTAGAAGCTCTCGTAGTGGCCGGCCTTGGCGCCGACCTCGGGGAACCGCGCCCGTTCCTCCATCCCCCAACCCTACGCGGCGTGTCGCTTTATGCGCCCATATGGACGCAGGAGGCGACAGTCAGCCGCGCAGCGGCGGCGCCGGCGGCGACTCGAAGCCGAGCATCGCCACCGTCGCCGGGATCACCGCCTCGCCGGAGGCGGCGAGGCGGTCGCTGGCGTCGTGGCGGATCTGGGTCAGCTCGGCGAAGGTCGCGGCGAGCGCGGCGACCACTTCCCCCCAGCCGCGCTCGTCCAGCTGCATCGGCACCCAGGTGAGGTGGCGGTCGGCGCGGGCGTCGAAGGTGTCCTCGCGGATCGCCCGGTCGGCCCGCGCCACCATCCCCTGGAGGGAGATCCGCGAGAGCTGGCGCCGGTCCTGCCGCGGCATCTCTTCGAATTCGCGGTCGTTGACGAAGACGCGGGCGAGGCCGCGGTAGACGTGCTCGACGGCGCCGCGGCGGGGGATCGATTCGATGATCTCCAGGCAGCCTTCCTTCTCCAGCTCGCGGAAGTGGTAGGAGGCGAGCGAGAGCGCCTGCTGGTAGCTGTTGAAGAGTTCCTTCGGGATCAGCCCTTCCTCGACGAACTGGCTGGGGCTGCGCGGGCCTTCGTTGAGGACTTCGAGGATCCGTACCCGCAGCGGGTGCTTGAGCACGGTGCAGATGGTCTCGGCGGGCGTCCTGTCGCCGCCCCCTTTCCTCGCGTCACCTCTCTCCGCCATCCCCGAGCCCTTTCGATTGTTCGATTCCAAGGCAGCGCCACGATAGGGCATAAATGCTCGGAGGATGCGGGAAAATGGCTAGCCAGAGCCCTTTACTAGGACCGGTCGAAGTAATAGGAACCAGTCTGTCGCCGCGAAGGACGCTTCGGGCGCGGAGAGGAGGTGATGCGTATGCAGTTCAGCGGATGCGGCCATGCCTACCCCGCCACCTCCATTCACAAGGGAGGCTGAGGCCTGACAGCTACCGCCCCGATGCAGCACCGATCGGCGGGGCGGTCAGGTCTCAGCCCGTGTGGCGGCGGCGGCTCAGACCTTGATCGTGATCACGTCGCCGTCGGCGACGGGGTAGTCGCGGCCCTCGATCCGCAGCTGCCCCTTGTCACGGGCCGGCGCGTAGCCGCCGGCCGCGACCAGCTGCTCCCAGCCGATCACCTCGGCTTTGACGAACGCTTCCATGATCTCCGTATGAATGGTTCCTGCCGCTTCGAGGGCGGTGGCGCCCCGGCGCAGCGGCCGCGCCACCGCCTCCTTGCCCTCGCCGGCGGTGAAGAAGGTGATCAGCTCCAGCAGCTCGTAGGCGGCGCGGACCAGGCGGGCCAGCCCCGAGCCCTCGACCCCGTAGGACTCGCGCATCTCCTCGGCTTCCTCGGCGTCGAGCTCGGCCAGCTCGCCCTCGATCCGGGCGCTGACCGCGACCACGCCGGCGCCGACCGAGTTGGCGTGGGAGACGACCGCTTCCGGCGCGGTGGCGTCGCCCTCGTCGACGTTGGCGACGTAGAGGATCGGCTTCGTGGTCAGCGACTGGAGGTTCTGGGCCGCCTGCGGCGCGGCGTCGGGGACGGGGATCGTGCGGGCGGGACGGCCGGCGGCGAGCGCCTCGTGGACCGCGGTCAGCCAGCCGTGCTCGGCGATCGCCTCGACGTCACCGGACTTCGCCTGCTTGCCGACGCGGCCGAGCCGCCGTTCGACCTGCTCGTAGTCGGCGAGGACGAGCTCGGTCTCGATCGTCTCGATGTCGGCGAGCGGGTCGACGCGGCCGTCGGGGTGGGGGACGCCGGACTCGGTGTGGCAGCGGACGACGTGGCAGATCGCGTCGGTCTCGCGGATCGAGGCGAGGAACTGGTTGCCGAGCCCCTCGCCTTCGGAGGCGCCTTTGACCAGGCCGGCGATGTCGTGGAAGTCGATTTTGGCCGGGACCAGCTCGGAGGCGCCGACGGTCGCGGCCACCTGCTCCAGGCGCTCGTCGGGGACCTGGGCGACGGCGACGTTCGGCTCGATCGTCGTGAACGGGTAGTCGCCGGTCTGGGCGCCGCCCTTGGTCAGGGCGTTGAAGAGGGTCGACTTGCCCGCGTTCGGCAGCCCGACGATCCCGACCTTCATCAGGCGCCTTCCCTCATGACGGCAGCGGCACGATCAGGCCGAGGAGGACGCCGAGGAAGGCGCCGGCGAGGACGTCGGAGGGGTAGTGCATGCCGAGGTAGGGGCGGCCGAGCGAGATCAGGGCGGCGACGAGGAAGGCGCCGGCCATCGCCGGGTCGACCCGGACCATCGCCGTCGCCACCGCGAAGGAGGAGGTGGCGTGGGCGGAGGGGAAGCTGAGCGAGCTCGGCGCGCCGCCGAGCGGCGGCAGCCCCTCGAGCACCGGCCGCGGTCGCTTCGCCAGCAGCTTGACCGCGTAGTTGAGGCCGATCGCGACGGGGCCGAGCAGGGCGCAGACGAGCCACTGCTGCCAGCGCGAGCTGTCGATCGCGACCAGGGCGAGGCCGAGGATGAGCCAGATCAGGCCGTTGTTGCCGACCTTGCCCAGGGCGACGGCGGCGCCCTCGGCGCCCGGCGAGTGGCCGTGGGTGCGCATCCAGCGCAGCAGCTTGCGGTCGAGGTCGCGCATCGGCGCGGGAGGATGACGGAACCCGAGGCGTCGTGTCGGGTCAGAATGGCTCTGTGCCAACCGTTCCCGGCTTCGTCCACACCCCCGGCAACCACTGCGGCTCGACCGCGCTGCGCAACCTGCTCGCCTTCCACGGGGTCGGGATCAGCGAGGAGATGGCCTTCGGGCTCGGCGCCGGCGCCGGCTTCTACTACCTGGCGCTCGAGGACGGCTCGCCGACGCGCTGGTTCAACGGCCGCACCGCGCGGCTGGAGGAGAGCTTCCGGGAGCTGACCGGGGCGGCACTGGAGCTGCGGACCTTCGCCGAGCCCGACGGCGAGGCGGCCTGGGAGGCGGCGCGCGCGACGGTGGACGCAGGGCGGCCGGCGCTGCTCCTCACCGACATCTACCACCTCGACCACTACGGCGACTCGGCCCACTTCCCGGGCCACGCGGTGGTCCTGGCCGGCTACGACGACGAGGTCGCCCGGCTCTCCGACACCGCCTTCGAGGAGCTGCAGGCGACCCGGCTGGAGAACCTGGCGCGGGCGCGGCACAGCGGCCACCCCGCCTACCCGCTCGAAGGCCACATGTTCACCGTCGCCGAGGCGATCGACCGGGCGCAGCTCGAGGCGGCGGCGCCGCGGGCGATCGAGCGGGCCGTCGCCGAGATGCTCGAGCCGCCCTTCGGCGAGTTCGCCGGCGTGCCGGCGCTGGAGCGCCTGGCGGCCGAGGCCGGCTCCTGGCCGGAGGCGGTCGCGGACTGGCAGTGGTGCGCCCGCTTCGCCTATCAGGTGATCGAGCGCCGCGGCACCGGCGGCGGCTGCTTCCGCCTGATGTACTCGCGCTTCCTCGCCGAGGCGGGACGCGAGGAGGCGCCGCTGGCGGCGGAAGCGGCCGCGCGCTGGTCCGAGCTGGCCGAGGCGTTCAAGGCGGCGAGCGAGAACGAGGAGCCCGAGCCGCGGCTGTGGCAAGCGGTCGACGCGGGCGCCAAAGGCGTGCTCGAGGCCGAGCGCCGGCTCTGGACGTTGCTCGGAAACTCCGGCTAGCTCTTCGTCGTTTCCAGACTTTTGGTTGCCACCGCAACGCCAATGCTGGAAACGATCGTCCACCGCTTCGTTTTGTCGATCCAACCCCGGGGTACCCGGCTCCCATGACTATCGGAGCAGGCATCTTCCTCATCGCGGTTGGAGCGATCCTCAAGTTCGCCACCAACTTCCACATCCAGGGCATCTACGTCGACACCATCGGCGTGATCCTGATGATCGCCGGAGCAGTCGGCCTCCTGATCGGCCTCTTCCAGGAAATCGTCTGGTCCCGCCGCGCCCGCCCCCTCGCCCCCGGCGAAGCGCCGCCGGTGGAAGAACGTCGCGAAGTCCGGGATCCGGCCTACCGCGAACAGCCGCCGCGCTACTAACGGTCATCTAACCGTCAGCGGGCCCCCTCGCCTTGGCAGTACCGGCGATTCGCTTCTGCTCCCGCGCCAGCCAGGGCGGCGGCGGCGGGTCGTCGGCCGCGGGCCCGCCGTGGCGATCCTCGTAGGGGATTGCCACCAGGGAGAAGCGAAGCCCGAGGGCATGACCGAGCGAGGCAAGAGTCCCGAGGGTCGCGTTCTCTCGCCCGCTGAGGATCCTGCTGACCCGCGCCTCTCCGACCCCTAGGCGCTGGGCCAGCTCCCGCTGGCTGATGCCGAGATCTTTCAGCATCCCGCCGACCATCTCCACAGCTTCGCCACGAAGCAGCTCTTCCTCGTATGCAAGGCGGGGGGACTCAGCGACTCCTCCTTTCCTGCCCACGGTCTTCATCGTGTCCCTTCCGGTAGGCGAGGATCGCGCCTTCGGCAGCCTCGACCTCGTCCCGCGGAAGCCGTCGGCCCCGCTTCTCGAATGCCCTTGCGCAGAGGATCCGGCTTCGCTCGCGGACGCAGATCATCCGTAGCTGCGGCCCGCCGCCGGGCAGCGTCGCCTTGAACTCGAAGAGACCTCCGATCTTCGCTCCTCGGATGCGCTCTGACCGGCCTGAAGGACGGCCGCTCGCGAAGGAGGCGGCGAGGATCCTTGCCCCCGCCTCCAGGCGCGCCCGATCCACCTTCGAGAGGTTTGCCAGGAACTCGGAGGTTTGCTTGCTGATCGAACAAAATTGAAAGGAAGAACAGGTGAGAAATGGCGAATTCATGCCCATCTCCTCTTGGAGGGAGACGGGCCTTGGCGCTCACGCCTGGATTGCCGCCGGCTCGCCCCCGATTACAGGTTTCGAGTGGAGGGGAAGCCCGTTCGGAGGGTTGGGATGGATGACGGGGGTGATCCGCTTGCGCATCCAGTCGAAGACGCGCGTAATCGAAAGCTTGCGAGGCCGGCGCCGGAAACGTCGCTTGCCGCGCGGAACCGATTCGACGATCGTCAAGACCTGGCTCGCACCAACGCCTTCTCGCAGCGCCTGGAGAGCGACCTGCCGCCAGGTTTGGAACCACCAGCGGACACCGGCTCCCTTTCTCGCAATTGCGGGATGGCGATGGGCGTTCTCGAGATAGTCGATGAAGTCCAGGGAGGCGGGGCGATAAGCCGCCCCCGAATCGTCTTGGAAAGACCGGAAGCGGCTGTACGCCGTTCGTGGCGGCGGTTTGGGCCCGAGGACGATCTGTGCCTGGACCAGCTGGTCCCAGGTGAAGATGACGCGGCGCAGTCGCGACCGCTGGGCCGCGTCGAGCGTCTGGGTTGCTTCCTCGAGCCGTCGCGCTTCCATTTCCCTGGCACGTCTTTCCTGGAACGAGGCGATCTGCCGCAGCGTCCGCTGAACCTCAGCTTGTTCCTGGAGATCGCGCCGGGCGCGTTGTGCGACCTGCATCGACTGCCGCAGTTGCTCCATCGCCGAAGAGTTCGAGAGGGCGGTCGTGGCCCTGGCGATCTGGGCAGAGAGTTCAGCTGGCGTCATCTCCCCTTTACTTTACTTATCAGTAAACCACCTGTCAAGGCCGGCGCGTGATCGCTGACGAACCGGATGCCGTCCCGTTTATGACGCCGCTATCTGGAGCATCCCCCCCAGCAGGAAGACCACCCCCACGATCGGCCATGGCCACTCGCTGCTCCTCAGCCGAGCGCGCAGGGCGATCAGGGCTCTTCCCCGGGGGGCGTCGGCGTTGCCGGCCAGCCTGACGGCGCCGAACATCACCAAAGCGAGTAGCAGGACGACCGCGCCGATCATGAAGACCACGAGCAGACCGATGACTAGCGGCCAACCAACTACCGCGGGCAGGTCCGAGTCGCTCGCCAGCTTCAGCGCTTGGTCTGCTGCCAGGTACCAAACGGACGCGAGCAAGAACGACCGAAGCCGTCCGTCCAGCAGACCGGCAACCCCCCACCGGTTCCGTTCGATCTGGCGCGCACACCACCTGAGCAGGGAGTCGGAGGGAGAGTTCGCCCAGAGCTGGACGCTTGCGAAGAACCCGGCCAACGTTTGCATCGCTATGCCGGTTGCCGCAGCGGGATGCTCCGCCGATCGGATCCAGAGATACACGATCGTCAGGAAAAGCACCGCCGCTGCCGTCGCAATGCTCATTTCCAGGCGTTCGGAATGCAAGAGGGAGCGGGAGCGACGGGACTCGAACCCGCGACCTCCGGCGTGACAGGCCGGCGCTCTAACCAACTGAGCTACGCCCCCAGGGACGGGCGGAACGCCCGGGGTCGGGCATTATCTCAGGCGCGGTGGGTCGGCGGGGCGTCCCCGGTGCGCGGGGACGGATGCCCATCGTCGGTTAGGGTGCGCGCGTGAGGCTGCTGACGTTCGACGCCGGCGACGGAGCGCGCGCCGGGGTGCTGGAGGAAGGGCGGGTCGTCGATGCCTGGGCGCTGCTGGGGGAGCCGCACCGGGGGTCGCTGCGGGAGCTGATCGCCGCGGGTCGCCTGGACGATCTCCAGGGGCGGCTCGGGGACACGGGCGCTCCGTCGCATCCCCTCTCGGCGGTGGAGCTGCTGCCGCCGGTCCCGGACCCGGACAAGATCGTCTGCATCGGGCTGAACTACCGCAGGCACGCGGCTGAGGTCGGGGTCGACGTCGATGCCCTGCCCGAGGTGCCGACGATCTTCGCCAAGTACCCGAACGCCCTGGTGCCGGACGGGGCGACGGTGGCGGTGCCGACGGCGAAGACCGACTTCGAGGCGGAGGTCGCGTTCGTGGTCGGCAGGCGGGCGAAGGACGTCGAGGAGGGCGAGGCGCTCGACCACGTCGCCGGCTACACGCTGCTGAACGACCTCTCGGCCCGCGACCTGCAGGGGGCGACGCCGCAGTGGATGCCGGGCAAGGTCTTCGACGGCTCGGCGCCCTGCGGCCCCTGGCTGGTGACGCCGGAGGAGGCGGGGCCGGCCGACCGGATCGGGATCCGCCTCACCCTCAACGGCGAGGAGATGCAGAGCGGCGCCACCGACGACCTCATCTTCAGCGTGCCGCAGCTCGTCGTCCAGCTCTCGCGGCTGATGACGCTCGAGCCGGGGGACGTCGTCTCCACCGGCACCCCCGAGGGGGTCGGCATGGGCCGCCAGCCCCGCGTCTGGCTCGCCGGCGGCGACGAGGTCGTGGTCGAGTCGCCGACCCTCGGCCGGCTGACGACGCGGATCGCTCGCTAGCGCATCAGGGGCGTGGACCGGGCGGGATCTCGTAGGCCTTGGCCGGCAGGCTCGCCGAGAGCGGCCTGCTCGCCGGACGCTCTCGTCTCCGCATACCGGGAACGAGTGCGCTCGTCCTCGCCGCCGCCGAGCTCGCGCCGGCCGCGGTCCAGCGCGGGCGATACGGGGTGAAGGCAAGCAGGGCGTTCCAGGTTTCGGTGTCGACGATGGCGTCGGCGGGGAGGCCGTGGGCTTCCTTGAAGAGGTGGACGGCGCGGGCGGTCTGGCGGCCGAAGACCCCCGTCACCGGCAGTTCGGCGCCGGCGGCGATCAGGTGCTCCTGCGCCCAGACGACGAGGTCGCCGCTGCTTTTGCGCTGCAGCTGCGGGTAGACGACTTCCTGGCGGTAGCCGGCGACCGGCCGGGTGGCGCTGTCGGCGCCGACCGCCCCCCACTCCTGGCTGTTGGTCTCCTGCCAGGACCACCAGCTCGGCGGCAGCCCGCCGTAGCTGGCGGCGAAGCGGCGGAAGAGCCGGATCGAGGCGCTGCCGGGGGCTTCGTAGGTCTGGCCGATCGGGTAGATCGGGTGGCCGTAGACGCGGTTGTAGAGGTAGGTGTGCTCGTAGACGGCGCGGACCGAGGTGCCGATCGTCTTCCAGTACATCTGCGGCTGGTTGTAGGTGGCGCCGCCCGGCCCGAAGAAGACCGAATAGGGAAAGGAGGGGTGGTAGTCGACGTAGGGGAAGCCGGCGAGGGCGACCGGGAAGGTGGCGCCGATGCGGGCGCGGAGGGCGCGGACGTAGCGGTCGGCGGCGGCGTACTTGCCCTCGTAGTCGGCCTCGGCGTCGATCACGAAGCAGTCGGCGCCCTTCTTCACCGCCGCCGCGGCGGCCTTGGCCTCGGCGACCGGGGCGTCGCCGTAGACGAACTGCCAGGCGCAGACGCTGAGGCCCCCGCGGTGCAGCGCCTCGACCAGCCCCTTGCTGAACTGGCTCCAGCTGCCGCCGCCGTCGGCCGCCTTTACGTAGACGGTGCCGACGTCGTTGCGCTTGGCGCGGGCGACGATCGCGCCGATGCTGCCGCCCTCGGAGTGGGAGACGTACCAGACCCACATCCCCTGCCGGTCGAAGGCGCTGTTGCTGACGTTGCCGCCGGCTTCGACCTGGCCGGCGCCGCCGGTCTCGGCGCTGCCGGGGGCGGGACCGAAAAGCGCGGCGGCCACGAGGGCGGCGAGGGCAGCGGCCAGCGCCAGCGCGCCGCTTCTCCTTTGACTGCGAAAGCTCACAACCGGTCTCAACAAGGTAGAGGTCGAAGTGGTGCGGGGAGCCTCGGCGCCCGCCCGCGGACTTAACACCGACAGCCTCGCGCAAGCCGCCGCCAGGCACCCGGACGTCGCCCCTTCCCGCAAGATCCTGTGCGCCGCCGCCCTTGCCGCGGGGGCGATGCTGCTGCTCCCGGCCCGGTCGGCCCCCGCGCCGAGGCGATCTAGAGGCGGAACCTGTCTTCGGCGCGCCGGCGCTGCAGGTACTCGCCGAGGTTCGAGTCGATTCGCCTATAGCCGCCGAGGACGGGCAGGGCAGCCCAGGCGATCACTCCGATTAGGGAGGCATAGACCAGGTAGAAGACCGGCTGCTGCATCCCGTGCAGCTCCAAGCCGCTGTAGTAGACGATCCCGATCAGGAGCAGCAGCGGCAGGGAGAACATGATCGTCCAGAGCACGGCCCCGGCGAAGTCGTGATGGACGCGCTGCTGCAGGTGATAGGTCGAGTGAATGGGGATCTCTTCCGTACCGAGCCGGTAGCCCTGCTTCAGCTCCTCCGACAGCGCCACCTCGACCGCCAGCAGGATCCGCCCGCGAATCGTGGCCCCGATCGCTTGCTGCACCAGCAGCGCCGTCACGCACAGCGAGGGCGCCGGCAGCAGCATGTAGATCCCGGTCGGATAGGACACCCCGCTGCCGCCATCCAGTCCGCTGCCCCGGAGCAGGAAGAAGACGCTCGTGCCACCGATCACGGCGGCGGCGCTCGCCATCGCCACCATCACCGCCGGATAGGAGCGATCGTCCTCCCGCAGCTGCTCGTACTCCCGCGCCAGCGCGTCGAGGCGCTGCCGGCCGCGGCTGGCAGACGCCAGCGACGAAGCGTGATTTCTCTGGCGCCAGGACATAAATTCGAGGAAGCGGTACCCCTACCGCGCGAGAAGCTTATGCACTGTAGAGGCAACAATTGAGCGTCACTCGGCAACCGCTGCTGCTGGTCCACGGCCTCGGTGGCACCCGCAGCATCTGGGAGCCGGTGATCCCGCGGCTCGAGGGCGAGCGCGAGGTCCACGCGATCGACATGCCGGGGTTCGGGGGGACGCCGCCGCTGCCGGCGGGCGAAGAGCCGACCGCGGCTAACCTCGCCCGCGCCGTCCACGAGGAGTGCGCCCGCAACGGGGTCGGGCGCCCCCACGTCGCCGGCAACTCGCTCGGCGGCTGGGTGGCGCTGGAGATGGGCCGCCGGGGCTGGGCCGCCTCGGTGACGACCCTCTCCCCCGCCGGCCTCTGGTCGCGGCCGCTCGGCGAACCGGCCGGCGGCGGCGCCCGCATGCTGCTGCGCGGCTCGCCCTGGCTGAAGGCGGCGCGCCCCCTCCTCGGTCTCGCCCTCCAGTTCCCGCAGACGCGCCACGCCGCCTTCCAGTCGATCGCCGCCCATCCCGAGCGGATCCCGCCCGACGCGGCGCGGGCGCTCGCCCTCGGCTGGCTCGACGGCGAGGGCTACGACGCCGCCAACCGGGCGATGCGCAGCCACGTCTTCGACCCGGCCGGCTACCCCGAGGACGTGCCGGTGACGATCGCCTGGTGCGAGAAGGACCGCCTGCTCGGCCCGCCGAAGCCGCACCGCCGCCCGGCCGGCGCCCGCTTCCTCGTCCTCCCCGGCGTCGGCCACACCCCCACCTGGGACGACCCCGAGCTGGTCGCCCGCACCCTGCTCGAGGGCAGCGCCGTAACCTCCCCGGCAGCCGTTTCCGCGAACGAGGAGGAGCAGTGATCGTCGAGAGGACCGAGAACCCGATGTGGCTGTCCAACGCCTACCTGGTCGCCGACCCCGGCCGCGGCAGCGGCGTCCTGATCGACGGCAACGACGAGCTGGGGCCGCTGCTGGAGCGGGCGGAGCGGGACGGGATCGAAATCACCCACGTCCTCGTCACCCACCCCCACGCCGACCACGTCGCCGGCCTCGCCGAGGCGCGGGCGCAGCTCGGCAACCCGCCGCTGGTCGCCCACGAGGCCTGCGCGGCGGAGCTCGACGAGGAGGTTGAGATCCTCCTCGGCGACGGCGAGAAGCTCGACGCAGGCGGACTGCAGGTCGAGGCCCTCTACACCCCCGGCCACGCCGCCGGCCACCTCGCCTACCTGGTCGACGCCTCCGACGTCTTCACCGCCGACGTCCTCTTCAAGGGGACGGTGGGCGGGACGATGGCGCCCGGCGCCAGCGGCTTCGACGACCTCAAGGCCTCGGTGCTGCGGCTGCTGGAGCTGCCGCCGAGCACGACCGTCCACCCCGGCCACAAGGAGCCGACCACGGTCGCCGAGGAGCAGGAGACCAACCCCTTCGTGCGGATCTGGCGCGGCCTCGACTCGCCCGGCGAGGAGCGGGTGACGGTCTGGGGCCGGCCGGCGACGCTGAAGCTCTGGGCCCCCGACTACGACGGCGGCAACAAGGCCTGGGTCGTCTTCGGCGATTCCGGCGAGGACGCCATCGTCGGCGGCTCGCAGGTCGAGCGGTAACGCGCTCCAGGCACGACCTTTAGCCCTATCCCCACATTTGGACGGATGTGCGATGGGGGAATCGCGGTTTTGTCTCCACACTGCCTGGATGGCCACCAACGTGCAGGAATTCTTTTTCAACTGGTACCCCGTCTTCGGGGTCATCTTCATGTCGATCCTCTGCTTCGTCTTCCTGAAAATGATGCGGGGGATGATGGGGACGACGAAGCCGGAGACGGTGAAGGCGTCCCGGACCGAGCCGGTCCTCTGGGACCAGGTCCAGGGCGTCGACGCCGCCAAGGAGGAGCTGATGGACGTCGCCGCCTGGCTGCGCGAACCCGAACGCTTCTCCGCCCTCGGCGCCCAGGCGCCGCGCGGCGTCCTCCTCCACGGCCCGCCCGGGACCGGCAAGACGATGCTCGCCCGCGCCGTCGCCGCCCAGGCCGGGGTCGACTTCTTCGCCGCTTCCGGCTCGAGCTTCGTCGAGATGTTCGTCGGCCGCGGCGCCGCCCGCATCCGCCGCCTCTTCAAGGAGGCGCGCAAGTCCGGCCGCGCCGTCATCTTCATCGACGAGCTCGACGCGATCGGCGGCTCCCGCTCGGGCGGCGGCGGCGACGGCGGCACCAGCGAGCGCGAGCAGGCGCTGAACCAGCTGCTGGTCGAGCTCGACGGCTTCGAGAAGGACCCGGGGATGGTGATCGTGATCGCCGCCTCCACCTACGTCGAAAAGCTCGACCGGGCGCTGCTGCGGCCGGGCCGCTTCGACCGCCTCGTCCTCGTCTCCCCGCCCGACCGCGCCGGCCGCGAGGCGATCCTCCGCAGCCACGCCCGCAACAAGCCGCTCGCCCCCGACCTCGATCTCGGCGACGTCGCCCGCAAGACGACCGGGCTGACCGGCGCCCAGCTCGCCAACGCCCTCAACGAGGGGGCGATCATCGCCGGCCGCGCGGGGCGCTGGGCGATGACCCGCGATGACCTCGACGAGGCGCTGCTGCGCCAAGCGGTCGGCTCCCAGCAGGCGCGCCGCCTCAGTGGAAAGGAGCGGCGGATCGTCGCCTACCACGAGGCCGGCCACGCGCTCTGCCGCAAGCTGCTCGGCCTCGACCCGCCGGAGATCCTCAGCATCGTCCCGCGCGGGCCGGCGCTCGGCTTCGTCGCCCACTCGCCGTCCGAGGACACCTACCTGAAGTCACGCGACGAGCTGCTCGACGAGGTGGTGACCCTGCTGGGCGGCCGCGCCGCCGAGGAGGTCGTGCTCGGCGAGAGCTACTCCGGCGCCTCCGACGACCTCAACCGCGTCCACCTCGTCTGCAAGCAGATGGCGGCGGAATTCGGGATGGGGGTGGCGCTCGACCACGACGGGCCGGCGCCGATCTCGCTGCCGACCAGCGACTACGCCGTCTCCGACCAGACCCGCCGCGAAGTCGACCAGGCGGCGATGACCCTCGCCCGCGAGGCCTACCGCCGCGCCCGCGCCTTGATCTCGGCCAACCTCGAGGTCGTCGACCACCTGGCCGTGCTCGCGCTCGAGCGCGAGACCCTGACCCGCGAGGAACTCGACGAGATCTTCGCCGCGCACGAGCTCCGCGGCCTCGCCGCCCCGCGCTCGGGCTCCGCCCTGGTGGCGCTGAGCCGCGAAGCGCAAACTCCCGGCGCATAGGGAATCCGTCTGCGCGGTTTTCGAGCGCCAAAAATCCATTAGTCTTGGCCAGACGGCCAGTGAGCGACCAGCATTACTTTCCGCCCGGCCAGTCGATGGCTCGGCGGGTGCATGGGGAGAGGTCCGTAGGCTTGCTCTACGGTCAGCGGGCGCTGCTGATCGGGGCGCTGGAACCGCTGACCTATACCGGCACGATGCTTTCGACCCACGCCGGCGACCATCCCTTCACCCGCCTCGCCCGCACGGCGAAGATCCAGGAGACGGTCTTCCTCGGCACCAAGGCCGAAGCCGATAGGGCGCTGGCGGCGGTCCATCGCCTCCACGAGCGCATCAAAGGAGAGCTGCCCGAGGCCGCCGGCGCCCATCCCGCCGGTAGCGCCTACTCGGCCTTCGACCCGGAGCTGATGCTGTGGACGCTGGCGGTCATCGCCGACTCCGGCCGGGCGATGTACGAAGCGATGGTCCGCCCGCTTGCAGACAGAGAGCGCGAAGCGCTGTGGCAGGACTACGTCCGCTTCGGCGAGCTCTTCCTGCTGCCCCGCGCGGCGGTGCCGGCGACCTACCGCGAGTTCCAGGCCTGGTTCGACGAAAAACTCGCCTCCCCCGACCTCCACGCCACGGCGCATGCGCTGGAGATGGCTCC
>JAICSS010000029.1 GCA_025936755.1 Solirubrobacterales bacterium
AAGGAACTGCAGGTCGAGCTGAAGCGGATCCAGCGCGACGTCGGCATCACCTTCGTCTACGTCACCCACGACCAGGAGGAGGCGCTGACGATGAGCGACCGGATCGCGGTGATGAACCGCGGCCGGGTCGAGCAGGTGGCGGCGCCGGAGGAGGTCTACGACCGTCCGGCGACGACCTTCGTCGCCGGCTTCATCGGCGTCTCCAACCTGATGCCGGCGACCGTCAGGGGCCCCCATGAGATCGAGCTCGACCAGGGGACGGCCGTCTCGACCTCCACCGACGGGCTCGCCCCCGGCGACCGCTGCCACGCGGTCGTCCGGCCGGAGAAGCTGCGCGTCGACCTCGGCGAAGACGGGAGCGGCGGCGGCGAGCTGCCGCGCGTCGAGGGAATCGTCGCCAGCTCGCTCTACCTCGGCACCTCGACCCAGATCGCCGTCGACCTCGGCGAGGGGACGCGGATGACCGTCCTCGTCCCCAACGCCGACGAGTCCGAGCGCCAGCGCCTTCCCGGCGGCGGCGCCCGCGTGGCGTTGAGCTGGGAGCCCGAGCACATGCACCTCGTCCGCGAGTCGTCCGACGCAGGGACGGCGACCCGCAATGGCGGCGGCGTCCGCGCCGGCGAACAGTCGCAACTGGAAACCACCCACGGAGGTTGATGACAGATGGCCAGTGAGAAGGACCCACGGAGGATCACCGCGCTGCTCGCGGTCCTGGTTGCGGCGGCGGCGCTGGCCCTCGGGCTCGCGGCCTGCGGCGGCGGGGGCGGCGGAATCGAAGGCGGCGGCGAAAAGGAAGCGCAGAAGGTGCAGCTCGAAGGCAAGCCCTCGGGCGAGCTGACGATCTCCAACTGGCCGCTCTACATCGACAAGAAGACGATCCCCGCCTTCGAAAAGGAGACCGGCGTCAAGGTCAACTACATCGAGGACATCAACTCCAACGAAGAATTCTTCAACAAGATGCAGCCGCTGCTGCAGAAGGGCGAATCGGGCGGGCGCAGCATCTTCGTCCTCGCCGACTACCAGGTCGTGAAAATGCACAAACTCGGATACCTGCAGGAATTCGACAAAAGCGGCCTGGCGGAAGTCGAAAAGAACCTCGTCGACAGCCTCCGCCACCCCAGCTTCGACCCCAACCGCGACTGGACCGTTCCCTGGCAGAGCGGGATGACCGGGGTGATCGTGAACAAGGAAACCGCACCCGACGTGCGCTCGATCTGCGACCTCTTCGATCCCAAGTACAAGGGCAAGGTCGACTTCCTCAACGAAGTCCGGGAAGCGGTGCCGCTGGTGATGAAGTGCGAAGGCGTCGATCCAGACGAAGCGACCGAAGCCGACTGGATGAAGGCGATCGAAAAACTCAAGGGCGCGGCCGATTCGGGGCAGATCCGCCGCTTCACCGGCAACGACTACCAGGACGACCTGACCAGCGGCAACGTGGTCGCGGTGATGGGCTGGTCGGGTGACGCCGTGCAGCTGCAGGCTGACAACCCGAACCTCGAATGGCGGATGCCGACCGAGGGCTGCATGCTCTGGTCCGAAGACATGGTGATTCCGGTCGGGGCGCCGAACCCGACCGCGGCCCAGGCCTTCATGAACTTCGTCTACAAGCCGGAGGTCCAGGCCAACATCGCCGAATACGTCAACTACGTGACCCCGGTCGAAGGCGTGAAAGAGGTCCTCGCCGAACGCAATCCGGAACTGGCGAAGAACCCGCTGATCTTCCCCAGCTCCTCCTTCACGAAGAACTGCTCGGCGACGCCGGTGTTCAAGAGCGAAGAGGAAGAACAGAAGGTGATCAAGGCCTTCGACGCGGTCCTGAACGGCTGATCCGATGAGGCGCCGGGCCATCCCCTACTTCCTCCTGGGACCGGGGACGGCCTGGCTGCTCGTCTTCTTCGTCGTCCCGCTCGGCTACATGGCGAAGCTCTCGCTGGAGTCGGGCTTCGTCGGGTCGCTCGAATTCAACTGGCACTGGGACAACTACAAGGAAGCGCTCTCCGAATACGACACCCAGTTCGTCCGTTCCTTCGTCTACGCGGGGGCGGCGACGCTGCTGTGCTTGATCATCGCCTACCCCCTCGCCTACGCGATCGCCTTCAAGGCGGGACGCTGGCGCAACCTGATGCTGTTCGCCGTGGTCGCGCCCTTCTTCACCACCTACCTGATCCGGACGATCGCCTGGAAAACGATCCTCGCCGACGAAAGCCCGGTGACCGAATTCCTCCACGCGATCGGGCTGGCGCCCGGCGGCCACGTCCTCGCCACCAGCGGCGCCGTCATCGCCGGGCTCACCTACAACTTCCTGCCCTTCATGATCCTGCCGATCTACGCCAGCCTGGAGCGGATCGACGCGCGGCTGATCGAGGCGGGGAAGGATCTCTACAGCTCCGCCCCTCAGGCGTTTGCGCGGGTGACGCTGCCGCTCTCGGCGCCGGGGATCGTCGCCGGCACCCTGCTCACCTTCATCCCGGCGGCCGGCGACTACGTCAACGCCTACTTTCTCGGCGGCGCCGGCAACCGCATGATCGGCAACGTGATCCAGTCGCTCTACCTGAGCCAGGCCGACTACCCCTCGGCGGCGGCGCTCTCCTTCGTGCTGATGGCGCTGATCATGATCGCCGTGGTCATCTACATCCGCTTCGCCGGCTCGGAGGCGCTGATGGGAGAGGAGGCGCGATGAGCGGGGAGAGCGGCGTCTCCCGCGCCTGGCGCTGGCTGCGCGAGCACGCGGTCAACATCGTCGCCGGGCTGGTCGTCGTCTACCTGCTGCTGCCGATCGCGATCATCCTCCTCTTCTCCTTCAACGATCCGGCCGGCCGCTACAACTACACCTGGGTCGGCTTCACCCTCGACCACTGGGCCCACGCCTTCAGCCGCCCGGAACTGAACGAAGCGCTGCTGACCAGCCTCAAGCTGGCGGTGCTGGCCACCGTGATCTCGACCATCGTCGGAACGTTGATGGCGCTGGCGCTGGTCCGTCACAACTTCTTCGGCCGGCGGGCGGCGAACTTCCTGATCGTGATCCCGATGGCGACCCCCGAGGTGGTGATGGGGGCGGCGCTGCTCTCCTTCTTCCTCCTCATCCCCTGGTTCACGCTCGGCTTCGAGACGCTGCTGATCGCCCACGTCATGTTCTGCATCAGCTTCGTCGTCGTCGTCGTCCGCTCCCGCCTGATCGGCTTCGACCGCAACCTCGAGGAGGCGGCGAAGGACCTCGGCGCCAGCTCCTTCGACACCTTCCGCCTCGTCACCCTGCCGCTGATCATGCCGGGCATCTTCGGCGCCGCGATGCTGGCTTTCGCCCTCTCGATCGACGACTTCGTCATCTCCAACTTCAACTCGGGGACGACGGTCACCTTCCCCCTCTACATCTTCGGCGCCGCCCAGCGCGGCATCCCGGTCGAAGTCAACGTGATCGCGATGATCCTCTTTTCCTTCACCGTCGCCGCCATGGGCCTCGCGACCTGGCAGCAGCGCCGGGCCGAAAAGTTGGCCAGCGTCCGGCCCGAACAGGAGACCGGTGTAGGCGCCGGCGTCCCGGCGGGCGCGGCGGCAGCGACCTAACGGCCGATGTGGAACCCGAGCAGCCCCGGGACTCTGGCGACGGCTGAGGACACCGGGTCGGGCTGACGGTTCTGCATCTCGGCTTCCTCTTTCCTGAGGATGCCGAGGCGGATCGACTCGCCGCCGAGCCAGTGGAAGGGCTCGGGGGGGACGCGGGGGGTCCTGGCGTCGACGAAGGCGAGGTGGGCGTGGTCGTCGTCGCGGTCGAGGGCGAGGGCGGCGAGGGTGCGGCCGACCATGTTGGACGGGCCGACGCCGTTGCCGGTGTAGCCGGCGGCGACCCAGGCGCGGTGCGGGGGGAGCGTGGTGACGGCGGGGAGGTGGGTCGGCGAGGCGTCGATCGGGCCGCCCCAGGCATGGGTGACGCGGCGGCCGCGGAGTGCGGGGAAGTAGTCGTAGAGGTGCGCGGTCGCGACGGCGGCGACGTCGGCGTCGACCTCGGCGCGGCCGCGGGTGCGGGCGCCGGCGGCGATGCGGCCGCCGCCCCAGCCGAAGGCGATGCGGCCGTCGCGGGTGGTGCGGAAGTAGTGGATCAGGGAGCGGGAGTCGGTGATGCAGTCGCCGTTCGTCCAGCCGATCCGCTCGAGCACCTCGGGGACCGGCTCGGTGAGGACGATGTGGGAGGAGGCGACGGTGAGGCGGCCGCGCAGCGGGCCGCGGCGGCTCTTGGCGGCGCTGCCGATCGCCAGCACCCCGCGGGCGGCACGGACGGACCCGCCGGGCGTCCGTGCTTCGACGCCGTCGGGGGCCTCGCGGAAGGAGCGCACCGGCGAGGCCTCGAAGATCTCCACCCCCGCCGCCAGCAGCTGCGCCCGCAGCCCCAGGGCGAGCCGTGCGGGTTGCAACGTCGCCGAAGTCGGCGAGACGGCGCCGGCGCGGAAGGCGGGCGACTGGCAGCGCTCCTGCACCTCCGCCGCGCTCAACGGCTGCAGCATCTGCGGCACCCCGAGCTCGCGGCAGGCCGCCAGCGCCCGCGCCCAGGCGCCGTCGTGGGCCGGCGCGGTCGAGACCTGGACGTAGCCGGCGGGGCGGAACCAGGCGTCCACCCCGTGCTCCTCGCAGAAGGCGCCGATCCGCGCCACCGCCCGCTCTGCAGCCGCCGCGACCTCGAGCGCCGGAGCGTCCCCCCAGCGCTCGCGCATCGAGGCGAGCGAGAACCACATCGCGTTGCAGAAGCCGCCGTTGCGCCCGCTCGGCCCGCGCCCGCAGAGCGGTTCGGACTCGAGCAGGACGATCCGCGCCCCCGGCTCCAGCTGCTTCGCGTACCAGGCGCTCCACATCCCCGTGTAGCCGCCGCCGGCGACGAGCACGTCGGCTTCGACCCGGCCGTTCAGCGGCGGCCGCGCCACGGCCTCGCCGGCCTCCTCGATCCAGTAGCCCAGGCGGGTGTGCTCCATCCCTGGATTCTCCAGCACCCGCAGCGGCGGCTCTGTCCAAAGACCGGCCGCCGAATTGTCCAGTCGTTCGAAGATCGACCCGTAGACTCGGATCGATGCCAGGAGATGGTCAGGCCTCCACTCCTTACGTCGACGCGATGCTCGCCTATGCGAAGCGCGACCCGGGCCGGTTCCAGGTGCCCGGGCACACGGGCGGGATCGGCGCCGATCCGGCCGAGGTCGATCTGGTCGGCGAAGTGGGGCTGCGGAACGACATCCCCTCGGTCACCGAGGGGGTCGACGTCGGCCCCGAACCGACGCCGTTCCAGCAGGCGCAGCAGCTCGCCGCCGAGGCCTGGGGCGCCGGCCGCACCTGGTTCCTCGGCAACGGCGCCTCGCAGGGCAACCACGCGGCCTGCATGGCGCTCGCCCACGGCGGCAACCGGGTCGTCGTCCAGCGCAACGTCCACTCCTCGGTGATCGACGGGCTCGTCCTTAGCGGCATGCGCCCGACCTTCGTCGCCCCCGAGCTCGACCCCGAGCTGGGGATCGCCCACGGGCTGACTCCGGACTCGCTGGCGACGGCGCTCGACGAGACCCCGGAGGCGGTGGCGGCGATGGTCGTCTCCCCCACCTACTTCGGCGCCTGCGCCGACGTCGCCGGGATGGCCGAGGTGGCGCACTCGCGCGGGGTGCCGCTGGTGGTCGACGAGGCCTGGGGCGCCCACCTCCACTTCCACCCCGAGCTGCCGGCCGACGCGCTCGCCTGCGGGGCCGATCTCGTCACCTCCTCGACCCACAAGATCATCGGGGCCCTGACCCAGGCGGCGATGCTGCACCTCGGCCGCGGCGGCCGCATCGACGGCGCCGTCGTCGACCGCTGCGTCAGCCTCGTCGAGACGACCAGCCCCAGCGGCCTGCTGGCCGGCTCCCTCGACGCCGCCCGGCGCCACATGTACGTGCGCGGCGAAGAGATGCTGACCGAGGCGCTGGCCGGGCTGGCGAAGACGCGCGAGAGGATCAGGGAGATCCCGGGCCTCGACGTCCTGGACGAGCGGATGGTGGGACGGCCGGGCGTGACCGGCTGGGACCCGCTGCGGCTCGGGATCGACGTCCGCGGCACCGGCTCCAGCGCCCAGCGGCTGTGGAAGACCGCCTTCCACGTCGCCGGGATCGACCTCGAGCTCTACTCCGGCAACGTCGTCGTCGCCATCTTCGGCGTCGGCGAGGAAGCCGAGCGCAGCGGCGAGCGGCTGGTCGCGGGCCTGCGCCGGGCGGTCGCCGAGCTGGAGGAGACGCCGGGGGCGCCGGACGAGAAGCTGGCGCCGGCGCCGCCCTGGGGCGAGCTGGTGCTGACGCCGCGCGAAGCTTTCCTCGGGCCGCAGGAGGTCGTCCCCTTCGACGCCGCGGCCGGCCGGGTGGCGGCCGAGGGGTTGGCCGCCTATCCGCCGGGGATCCCGAACGTGCTGCCGGGGGAGCGGCTGACCGAGGAGACGCTTGACTTCATTCGGGAAAGCCTGGATCACGGTGGCTACGTCCGGGGTGGTTCCGACCGGGAGCTGAAGACCTTGCGCGTAGCGCTTTAGGGACCCGGGTGAGGGGGTCGGCGGGCAACAGCGGGGAGGGCCCGCCGACCCCCTCACCCGGGTCCTTTACGCTGCGGAGGTGTCCAGCTTCGACTCGATCGCAGACCTGCCGCTGGAGATCGATGGGTGTGAGCTCGAGGGGCTCGAGATCACGATGGGGTCTTTCGAACGGCTGACGACGATCGTCAGGCTTCGCGGCGGTGGTCAGGAGGGGATCGGCGAGGACGTCGTCTACGACGCGGTCGATCACATCGGCCAGCAGAGCCATGGGCCGCCCGAGGGACTGGAGGGGAAGTTCACCTTTGCCGAGTTCTCCGAGCGGCTGGAGGGGATCGATTTGTTTCCCGCCGGCCCGCCGGAGCGTGGGGAGGTCTCGGTGGACTACCGGCGCTGGGCTTTCGAGTCGGCGGCGCTGGACCTGGCGCTGCGGCAGGCGGGGACGAACCTGGCCGAGGCGCTGGGGCGCGAGCCGCGGCCGCTGAACTTCGTCAACTCGATGCGGCTCGCCGGCTGGGAGGACGGCGCGCGCTCCTCGATCGAGCCCTTGCGCGAACGCCTTGCCGTCTACCCGTCCCTGCGCTTCAAGCTCGACCCCGCCAACGACTGGGACGACGAGCTGATCGCGGCGCTGGCCGAGACCGGCGCGGTCGACTCGCTCGACCTCAAGGGCTTCTACAAAGGCACGCCGGTCGACGTCGAGACCGACCCCGAGCTCTACGCGAAGCTGATCGAGACCTTCCCCGAGGCCTGGCTGGAGGACCCCGACGTGACCGCGGAGACGAAACCGCTGCTCGACCCGGTCTCCGAGCGGGTGACCTGGGACGCGCCGATCCACTCGATCGCCGACATCGAGGCGATGCCTTGGGCACCGCCGAAGGTGGTGAACGTCAAGCCCTCGCGCTTCGGCCCGATCCGCAACCTCTTCGCCGCCTACGACTACTGCGAGGAGCGGGGGATCGGGGCCTACGGCGGCGGCCAGACCGAGCTCGGCCAGGGCCGCGGGCAGATCCAGTACCTCGCCTCGCTCTTCCACCCCGGCACCCCCAACGACGTCGCCCCGGGCGGCTACAACGACCCGCGGCAGGCGACGAAGCCGGGGCTGCCGAGCAGCCCGCTGGAGCCGGCGATCGAGGAGATCGGCTTCCGCTGGAAGCTGCCCTGAGAGAAGAGGGGCGCCCACAGCGTGGACGTCTCTCTGGAGATGCGGGGACCTACGATTTGACGGCCAGGGCGCTCTTGCGGATCGCGTCCACGATCTCGCGCACGAGGTCGGCGTCGCCGCCGATTTCGAGGCCGGCCTCCTGCCCGTTCATCCGCCGCATCCAGCTCGAGGCGCTGCCCGAGGCCCAGCCCTCCGCTTCGCCCTCCAGACGCGAGGAGCAGGAGATGACCTTCCCCTCTTCGACGCAGATCAGCACCCCGGCGAAGACGGGAGAGGAGCCGCCCTGGATTTCCACGGCGAGGCGGCACTTGCCGCTCACCTCGGCCGGCAGCTCGATCAGCGGGATCGCCAGCAGGAACGCCGCCTCGACGTCGAGGCGACCGACCTGCGGCGGCTCGGCCAGGTAGCGGCGCTCCCACCAGGCGCCGGCGGCGAGCGGGACGATCGCCCGTCGCAGCCAGGGGGTGGCCCGGTAGGGCGTGCCGCGGCCCTCGCCCGGATACGGTTCCACCAGGTCGGCCAGGCGCAGCGCTCCCAGCCGCCGCTCCAGGGAGGGGTAGCTGATCCGCGGGATCAGCCGGTTGAGGTCGGTCAGCGAGAGCGGTTTCGCCGCCAGCGCCCGGATGATGTTCGTCGACCAACCCTCGACCAGCGCCTTGGTCGCGCTCTTGCTGGCGGTGGTGCCGAGGGTGATCGGTCCGGCCGGGGCTTCCTGCAGCCAGCGCTCGAGGATCTGGCCGATCGAAAGCAGCGCCCGCCCGGACTCGGTGCTGGCGTATTCGACCGTTCCCGGGAAGGCGGCCTGCCGCTGCCGCTCCAGGGTCCCGATCTCCACCAGTGTTCGCGAGTAGACCCGCATCGTGCTCTGCGGGGGCGAGCCGACCGCCCGCCGCAGGTCGATCAGAGGAAGGGAGCCGTCCTCCAGCGCCTGCAGGAGGTGGACGTTCAGGGGCGCCGCCAGGAGGGAAAGGGCAGTCGCCCCGGAGCGCTTCACGGGGTTCCTGATCCCTGCTCGACCGGCGGATGGATAGAGACGGACGCGGACAAAATTGCACGGGCATGATTTGCCGCCTCGGTCAAACCTTCAAGGAGCACCGCCTGCGCCCGCATATCCACAGCCTTATTCGACTTTTAAAATTTATGAAAGTCCCGCAAATACTTTACCGCTAAAGTTTCGCGCGGACAAGAAGTCACCCGCGTTTCATTGCACACCTTACTCTTTTGGGTACTTCGTCGGTACGAATTTTCGTTTTTCCAGGACAGCCAGCGCCGTTGTGCAGCGGCCGAACTTCAGCCCGGCGCGCTCGCCCCCGCGTACAGCAGGCGCAGCTTGTTGCGGGCCCGGTGCAGCCGCACCTTCACCGTGCCTTCGGGGATGCCGAGGCGTGTGGCGATCGTCGCCTGGGTCAGGTCCTCGTCGTATTTCATCTCCAGCAGCCGGCGGTCGCGTTCGCTCAACCGCTGCAGGGCCGCGTGCAGGTCGGCGAGCTCGACCGTCGCCAGCACCGCCTCGTCCTCGGCTCCCTCGCGAAGCTCGATCGTCGCTGTCGGATCGGGGCGGACCCGGGCGTGCTGGCGAAAGGCCTCGTTGCGGACGATCGTCGCCAGCCAGTAGTTGCGGCGGCCGGGATCGCGCAGGGTCGAGCGCCGACGCCAGGCCCGGAGCAGGGCATCCTGGGCTATGTCCTCGGCCTCGCCCGGGTCGCTCGCGTAGCGATAGGCCATTCGAAGACAGACCCTCTGTGCCTCACCCCACTCCCAACCATCGTCGTTCCCGCGGCGATGCCCTATCGGAGTGTTGATTGAACGAACCTACATAAGCAGTGCGCGAAATTGCCAGCGTGGCGGCGGAAACTGTTCTGAACTTGCGCAGGTCTTCTAACCGTGGCCAGGGACGAGGGGGAAGAGCTGCCGCGCTGGGCCGAGGTCGCCTATGAGGCGATCGCGCCCGTCTACGACGAGTTCACCGCCCACCACAACTACGACCTCTGGCTCGGGCAGCTGCTGCCGAAGCTGGAAAAGCACGGGATCCGCGGCCGCCGCCTCCTCGACGTCGCCTGCGGGACCGGCAAGAGCTTCATCCCGATGCTGGAGAAGGGATGGGAGGTGACCGCCTGCGACATCTCGCCGAAGATGGTCGCGATCGCCCGCGAGAAGGTCGGCGGGCGGGCGAAGCTCTCGGTCGCCGACATGAGGGAGCTGCCGGTCTTCGGCGAGTTCGACGTCGTCTTCTGCCTCGACGACGCCGTCAACTACCTGCTCGGCACCGAGGAACTCGAGCGGGCGCTGACCGGGATGCGCCGCAACCTCGGTCCCGGCGGCCTGCTGATGTTCGATGTCAACACGATGGAGGCCTACCGCAACTTCTTCGCCGAAGAAGTCGTGCTCGAGCGCGACGGCAGGCGACTCGTCTGGAAGGGACTGGCCGACCCCGAGGCGCCGCCCGGAACGATCGCCGAGGCGAGCTTCGAGGTCGTGCCCCTCGACGATTCCGGCGGCCCGGCGGTCCCGCCGGAGCTGCACCGCGAGCGCCACTTCTCCGAGGACGAGATCCGGGCGGCGATGGCGGTCGCCGGGCTGGAGTGCCTCGACGTCTTCGGCCACCACCACGACGCGATCCCGCAGCAGCCGCTCGACGAAATCGCCCACACCAAGGGCGTCTACATCGCCCGCGCCGCGCGGTAACCAGCTCGACCGGCCGCCGCCGATCGCTTTCTCGCTCCGGGAAGGCTTGAACCGGGGGCGATGGGGGAAACGACGAATATGACGATTGCCGGGATCTGCGAGCTGGTGCTCGAGACCGACGAGGTCGAGCGCCTCGCCTCCTTCTACCGCGAGCTCGGCCTCGAGCAGGTCCTGGAGGAAGGCGACCGGGTCTGGCTGGCGGTGGGAAAACGCTGCCGCCTCGGGATCTGGCCCCCGGGCGAGAAGGAGTACGCCGACCGCGGCGGTCGCCACGTCCACTTCGCCCTCTCCGTCGACCACGACCGTCTCGACACCCTCAGCGCCGGCCTGCGCGGGCGCGGGGTGGAGGTAGAAGGGCCGATCGAGCACGAAGGCGGCGACCGCTCCGTCTACTTCTCCGACCCCGCCGGAAACCGGGTCGAGCTCTGGGATTTCTTCCGCGACGGCGAGGGCGCCGAGAACGGAGTGACGGCGCTGGCGGAGGACGGCGATGGCAGCTAACCGCGTCCACGTCCACGCCGCCCCGGAGGAGGTGTTCGCGGTGCTGGCCGATCCGGAGCGCTACCCCGACTGGGTCGTCGGCGCCGCCGGGATCCGCGACCACGACGAGGAGTTTCCGGCGGTCGGCTCGCGCTTCCACCACAAGGTCGGCTCCTGGCCCGTCGGAATCAGGGACTACACCGAGGTCACGGCGATCGACCCTCCTGCCCGGATCGTCCTCAAGGCGAAGGCACGGCCGCTGGGGACGGTGACGATCGCGCTCGAGCTGCGCGAGAGCGCCGGCGGCACCGAGGTGAGGATGGAGGAGGTGCCGGGCGATCGGGTTACCTCGCTCTTCGTCGGCAACCCCCTCGCCGACGCCGCCCTCCGCGTCCGCAACGCGGAGGCGCTGGCGCGCTTGAAGCGGCTGGTCGAGGGAGTGCCGGAGGGCGACCCGGTCCGCGAGCGGGAGCTGTCCGGGCAGCGGG
Organism: Solirubrobacterales bacterium; assembly: GCA_025936755.1. GTDB lineage: Bacteria > Actinomycetota > Thermoleophilia > Solirubrobacterales > 70-9 > VAYN01. The sequence goes on from JAICSS010000029.1 coordinate 11,342, forward strand.
TCCTGGTCACCGGCGGCAGCAGCGGCATCGGCCTCGCCGTCGCCGAGGCGCTGGTCCGCGAGGGGGCGCGGGTCGCGATCCTCGCCCGCAACGAGCTGGGTCTGGCGGCGGCGAAGCGCAAGCTGACCGAGGCGGGGGGTGAGGCGTTCGCCGTCGGCGCCGACGTCACCGACCGCGAGGCGCTCGCCGCCGCGATCGAGGAAGCCGCGAGCGAGCTGGGCGGCCTCGACGTTCTCGTCACCTCGGCCGCCAGCCTCTCCTTCGGCCGCTTCACCGAGACCGGTCCCGACGACTTCGACGCCACCTTGGCGACCGTCCTCGGCGGCGCCGTCGACACGGTCCGCGCCGCGCTCCCCCACCTCGAGCGCTCTCGCGGCGCGGTGGTCTGCGTCGGCTCGATCGCCGCCCGCATGCCCTTGCCCGGGATGGCCGCCTACACCGCCTCCAAGCACGGGCTCGTCGGCTTTCTCGACACGATCCGAGTCGAGCTGGAGGAGAGCGGCTCCCCGGTGACCGTCTCGCTGGTCAACCCCGGCGCGGTCGACACGCCGCTGTGGAGCAACCTCGAGAGCTCGACCGGGCTGCTGCCGCCCGAACCGCCCTTCCCCTCCGTCTACGCCCCCGAGTCGGTCGCCGACGCGGTCCTCGGCATCATCCGCCACCCCCGCGACGAGATGACGGCGGGCGGGCTCGCCCGCGCCCAGGTCCTCTTCTACTCCTACTTCGGCGCCGTCGCGAAGCGGGCGATGCAGGCGCTGGCACGGCTCGAGCACACCGCCGGCGACCGCCCCGCGGGCGAGGGGGGCCTCAGCGGCGGCAAGGGGGCGGGTGAGGTCGTGGGGGGCTTCGGCGGCCGCCGGAGCATCGCCGTCAAGGCGCTCGGCGCGTGGGACGGGATGCTGCGGGTAGTCGGGCGGGGCTGATGCAGACGGACGCCGTCGTCATCGGCGCCGGCCCGAACGGACTGATCGCCGCCAACCACCTCGCCGACCGCGGCTGGAAGGTCGTCGTCTGCGAGGAGCAGCCGGAACCCGGCGGCGCCGTCCGCAGCGGCGAAGTCACCGCGCCGGGCTTCGTCCACGACCTCTACAGCGCCTTCTATCCCCTCACCCTCGCCTCCCGCCACATCGCCCCGCTGCAGCTGGAGCGCTACGGGGTCAGCTGGTTGAGCGCCAGAGGCGTCGTCGCCCATCCCCACCCCGACGGCCGCTGCGCCCTGCTCTCGATGGACCTCGAGGAGACCTGCGCCTCGCTCGACGCCTTCGCGCCGGGCGACGGCGAGGCCTGGCGGCGGCTCTTCGACCTCTGGCGCCGCGCCGGCCCTCACCTGGTCGGGTCGCTGCTGACGCCGCTGCCGCCGGTCCGCCCCGCGGCGGGGATGCTGGCCGCGCTCGGCCCCCGCGGCCTCGCTGACTTCGCCCGCTTCTCGCTGCTGCCGGCGCGGCGGATGGCGGAGGAGAGCTTCCGGGGCGAGGGCGGCGGCTGGCTGATCGCCGGCAACGCCCTCCACGCCGACCTTACCCCGGAGAGCTCCGGCGGCGGCATGTTCGGCTGGGTCCTCTGCGGGCTCGGCCAGCAGCACGGCTACCCGGTGCCGGAGGGCGGGGCCGGCGAAATCACCCGGGCGCTGGTGCGGCGGCTGCGCGACCGCGGCGGCGAAGTGATCTGCGAGACCCCGATCGAGCGAATAGAGGTACGGGGCCGGCGCGCGCACGCCGCCGTCGCCGCCGACGGGCGACGGTTCGCGGCGCGGCGCGCCATCCTCGCCGACTGCGGCGCGCCGGCCCTGTTCCTGAAGATGCTGCCGCGCGAGGTCGTGCCCGAGCGGGTGCGCGAGGACCTGCGCAACTACCAGTACGACAACTCGACCTTCAAGGTCAACTGGGCGCTGCGCGAGCCGATCCCCTGGAGCGCCGCCGAGGCACGCCGCGCCAGCACCGTCCACGTCGCCGAAGGGATGAACGGGCTGACGCAGGCGACGACCCAGCTGGCCGCGAGCGAGATCCCCGACCGGCCCTTCCTCGTCCTCGGCCAGTACTCGATGGTCGACCCCTCGCGATCCCCCGAGGGGACCGAGACCGCCTGGGCCTACACCCACGTCCCCCAGCGCCCGCGCGGCGACGGCGCCGGCGAGTTGAGCGGCGACTGGGGCCGCGAGGAGGAGGCGGCGCGCTTCGCCGACCGGATGGAGGCGGAGGTCGAGCGGCTGGCCCCCGGGTTTCGCCAGCTGATCCTCCAGCGCCACGTCCAGACCCCGCTCTACCTCGAGCGCCACAACCGCAACCTCGTCGGCGGCGCGATCAACGGCGGCACCGCCCAGCTCTACCAGCAGGCGATCTTCCGGCCCTTCCCCGGCCTCGGCCGGCCGACGACGCCGGTCCGGGGCCTCTACCTCGCCTCCTCCTCCGCCCATCCCGGCGGCGGCCTCCACGGGGGACCCGGCGGCAACGCGGCGCGGACGGCGCTGCGGACCGAGCGGATGCGCTCGCTACTGCGGCGTTAGCCGCGCGAAGAACCCGAACCAGTTGCCGGAGCGCTCGGCCAGCTGCAGGCCGGCCGCCGCTCCCATCCGCTCCAGGCTGGCGCGGGTGGTGAAGTGGGGATCGCCGAAGAGCTCGCCGACCACGAGGCGTCCGCCCGGCTTCAAGACGCGGCGGACCTCACGCAGCGCGGCGGCGCCGTCGGGGATCTCGCCGAGGACGGCGGTGAGGACGACGGCGTCGACCGAGGCGTCCTCGAAGGGAAGCCGGGTCGCGTCGCCCCGGGTCGGTGCGAGGTTGGCCAGCCCGCGCTCGGCCGCCGCCCGCATCACGTGGTCGAGGAACTCCTGCTGCAGGTCGAACAGCTCGAGCCTCCCCTCCGGCGCCACCCACTCGGCGAGGTCGAGGCTGTAGTAGCCGGTGCCGACGCCGATCTCCAGCAGGCGCTCGCCAGGCTGCGGCCGCAGGACCGCGCGCAGGCGCTCGCGGGTGATGATCGGGTGCGGCGCTTCGACCCAGAAGCGCTGGCCGTAGGGGCAGGCAGAGGGGTTCTTCCGCCACCAGAGCGCTGCCGCCAGCGTCGCCGCGGCCGCCGCGCCAAGCAGGCGGCGCGGGCGCATCGGCCTAGGCGCCGAGACCGAAGCCGACCCGGTGCTCGCCGGACTCGACCCGGAGGAACTGGACCTTGCCCAGGTAGAGGGCGATCGTCCCCTCCTCGCTGTGGAGGTCGTGCCAGCCGCCCTGCTCGAGGCGGGCGCGGAGGTCCTTCAGGTCCGCCTCGCCGAGCCGGGTGGAGATCACCTGGCCGCCCTCGAAGCCGATCTCGACTCGCTGCGCGTCTGCCATCAGTGCCCTCCCGCGGGTTCGACGATCTCGGTCAGGACCCCGCCGGTCGAGCGGGGGTGGAGGAAGGCGACGCGGCTGTCGCGGATGCCGACCCGCGGCTCGGAGTCGATCAGCTGGACCCCGGCGGCGGCGATGCCCACCAGAGCCGCATCGATGTCGTCGACCGCGTAGGCGACGTGGTGCAGGCCGGGCCCGTTCTTGGCCAGGTACCTGCCGACGGGGGTATCGGGGCCGAGCGGCGCCAGCAGCTCGACGTGGCCGTCGCCGACGTCGAGCAGGACCGCCTCGACCCCCTGCGACTCGACCGTCTCGCGGTGGGCCAGCTCCATCTCGAAGCCCTCCCCGTAGAGGCCGATCGCGGCGTCGATGTCCTCGACGGCGACTCCGATGTGGTCGATCCTTCCGAACAAGAGCGCGAAGTCTATGCAGCCTCGGCCCGGAGGATCTCCTCCAGGGCGGCGATCCCGACCTCGAGCTGCCCGGGGGTCGGCTCCTTGGTCGCGACCAGGCGCTGGATCTCGCGGCCGGGGGTGTGGAAGGCCTCGGCCAGCGGCTCGCCGTGGTGGCGGTCGCTCCAGGCGAACATCTCGACCGCGAGCGAGGCGCCGCCGAGGCCGACGCCGGCGCGGGCCGCGGCGGTCGGCCGCTCGACCATCCGCTCGAGCAGGAGGGTGCCGCCGGCCGACATCAGCATCATCGGCACGATCAGGTTGGAGCCGCAGCGGTCGTGCTCCTTCGGCACCGACGCCACCTCCTCCGCGGCGGGCGTTCCGTCCCCGCGCTCGTAGGCGGCGATCGCCTTGTGCTCGACCCCGTGATAGGCGGCGAGGTCGCGGTCGCTCAAGGCCGTCATTGCCGGGATCGCGCCGAGCGCCTGCACGATCCCCTCGCGCAGGGCGCCCGCCGGCGCCCGCCGGCGCAGCAGAGAGGTCGCCGCCAGCGTCGCCGCGACGGCGGCCAGGACCCGGGCGTCCTCGAACGGCAGCCGCGCCGCCGGCATCCGCCGCCGCACCAGCGGCAGCACCAGCATCGCCTCGGCAAGTTTGAGGGGGCCGCGCAGCCCCGGCAGCTTCGCGACCAGGGCGGGCGCCAGCTCGGGCTTGCGCTCGGAGGCGACTTCGATCCCGCCGTCGCCCTTGCGGACCGCGGCGGCCCAGTGGGTCGGCCCGTGGATCAGCAGCCCGTTGCGGAGGGCCATACCGCCGAGGCGGAGCTTCTCGCGCTGGGTCTCAGCCATCGATCCAAGATAGCTGAGAGGGCGCCGAGCCCAGTCCTCTCGACGCCCTCGTTCCCCCTGTTGGCAACAGGCCCGGCCGGGGCCCCCAGTCCTGACCGCCGGCCGGGTGTCGGCTCTCCCTGGCTTTAGCTTGGTGAGCCGATCCTGAGAACCCCTTGGGGACCGGGAAGTTGCGCCCGGCGTTTTACGGCTTGTCTAATTGTTTCCTCAAGGCCGCGAGCCGCTTGCCGAGCTCGACCTCGAGGCCGCGATCGGTCGGCTCGTAGAAGCGACGGCCGCGCAGCTCCGCCGGCAGCAGCGGCTGACTGCTGACCCCGCCGGGCTCGTCGTGGGCGTAGCGGTAGCCCTCGCCGCGGCCGAGCTTCTCAGCCCCGGGGTAGTGGGAGTCGCGCAGGTAGTCCGGCGGGGTCTTGGCGCCGTTGGCGCGGACCTCGGCGCGGGCGGCGGAGAGGGCCTTGTAGGAGGCGTTCGACTTCGGCGCCAGCGCCAGGTAGACGGCAGCCTGGGCGAGGTTGAGGGCGCACTCGGGAAGGCCGACGCGGTCGACCGCGCGGGCGGCGGCGTCGGCGACGAGCAGCGCCTGCGGGTCGGTGTTGCCGACGTCCTCGGAGGCGAGGATGACCATCCGGCGGGCGATGAAGCGCGGGTCCTCGCCGCCCTCCAGCATCACCGCCAGGTAGTAGAGCGAGGCGTCGACGTCGGAGCCGCGGGTCGCCTTGATCCAGGCGGAGACGAAGTCGTAGTGGCGGTCGCCCTGGCGGTCGTAGTCGATCGCCCTGCGCTGCAGCGCGTCTTCGACCGCGGCGACGTCGACCGTCGCCGGTTTCGGCCCCACTCCGCTGGGGTCGAAGCCGGATACGCGTTCAGCCGCCCGCTCCAGCGCACCGAGCGCGACCCGGGCGTCGCCGCCGCTGCGCTGCGCGAGCATCTCCAGCGCCTCGTCGCTCACCTCGGGCGGGTCGGCGATCCCCCGCTCCGGGTCGCCGAGCGCCCGCCGCAGCAGCTCTTCCACCTCGGCCGGCTCGAGCGGCTGCAGCTCGTAGACCTGGGCCCGTGAGAGCAGGGCCGAGTTGACCTCGAAGTAGGGGTTCTCGGTCGTCGCCCCGATCAGCGTCAGCGTCCCGTCCTCGACCGCCGGCAGCAACGCGTCCTGCTGGGCCTTGTTGAAACGGTGGATCTCGTCGAGGAAGAGGATCGTCGGCCGCCCGCTCGCCCGCCGCCGCTCCCGCGCCCGCTCGATCACCGCGCGGATCTCCGCTTTGCCGGCGTTGACCGCCGACTCCTCCTCGAAGGCCCCTTCGGCCCCCGCCGCCGCGATCCGCGCCAGCGTCGTCTTCCCCGCCCCCGGCGGCCCGTAGAGGATCGCGCTGTGCGGCTTGCCGCCCTCGATCGCGCTCCGCAGCGCCGACCCCTCCCCCAGCACGTGCTCCTGCCCGATCATCTCCTCGAGCGAGCGCGGGCGCATGCGAACAGCCAAGGGGGCGTCCCTCGGCAGCTCACCCTTCCCACTGGGCGCTTCCCCGCCCGTGTCAAACAGCTGGCCGTCCACCAGCTCGAATTATGAGGGGCAAGGGGAGGGGGTCGCCGGGCCCTCCCCGCTGTTGCCCGCCGACCCCCTCCCCTTGCCCCTCTCCAAACCCGCCGTACAATCGCCCGATGGCAACCACCGAGGCAAAACCAGCAGCCCTGTCCCCTTCCACCCTGGAGTCGTTCAACACGGCGACCGGCGAGCTGATCGGGGCGGTGCCGACGATCGTGCCCGAGGAAGTTCAGGGCGTGGTCGACGACGTGGCGCGGATCCAGCCGACCTGGGCGGAGCTGCCGGCGAAGACGCGGGCCGGCTACATGAAGCGGGCCGCCGACGCGCTGCTCGACGACATCGACGAGATCGCGAAGCTGCTCTCCGCCGAGCAGGGGAAGCCGCTGACCGAGGCCTACACGATGGAGCTGCTGCCGACGGTCGACGCGCTGCACTGGTGCGCGAAGGCGGGGCCGAAGATCCTCGCTGACGAGAAGGTGCCGATGACCCAGGCCTTCACGCTCTCCAAGAAAGGCCGCTTCAGCTACGAGCCGATCGGCGTCGTCGGCGTCATCGCGCCCTGGAACTACCCCTGGTCGATCCCCTTCGGCGAGGTCGCGATCGCGCTGATGGCGGGCAACGGCGTCGTCCTCAAGCCGGCGAGCCTGACGCCGCTGCTCGGCGAGAAGATCCGCGAGGTCTTCGAGAAGGGCGGGCTGCCGGAGGGCCTGATCCGGGTCGTCCACGGCGGCGGCCGCATCGGCGACGCGCTCTGCCGCTCCTCCGTCGGCAAGGTCTTCTTCACCGGCTCGGTCGACGTCGGCCGCAAGGTAGGCGAGGTCTGCGCCGCCGACCTCAAGGGCTCGGTGCTCGAGCTCGGCGGCAAGGACCCGATGATCGTCTGCGCCGACGCCGACCTCGACAACGCCGTCTCCGGCGCCGTCTGGGGCGGCTTCGCCAACGCCGGCCAGACCTGCTCGGGGATCGAGCGCGTCTACGTGATGCGCGAGGTCGCCGACCGCTTCGTCGAGGGCGTCGTCCGCGAGGCCGAGAAGCTGCGGCTTGGCAACCCGCTCGACTGGGACACCGAGATCGGGCCGATGACCTCCGAGGACCAGTACGAGATCGTCTGCGACCTGATCGAGGACGCGGTCGCCTCGGGCGCGACCAAGCGCTGCGGCGGTCCGGCCGAGGTCCCCGGCCTGCCCGGGAAGTTCGTCGCCCCGACCGTCCTCACCGGCGTCACCCACGAGATGCGGATCATGCGCGAGGAGATCTTCGGCCCGGTGCTGCCGATCGTCGTCGTCGACACCGAGCAGGAGGCGATCGACCTCGCCAACGACTCCGAGTTCGGCCTCGGCGCCTCGGTCTGGACGAAGGACCGCCAGCGCGGCGCCCGCATCGCCCGCCGCATCGAGTCCGGCATGGTCTGGGTCAACGACCACTCCTTCAGCCACGGCGCCTGCCAGTGCGCATGGGGCGGGGTCAAGGACTCCGGCCTCGGCCGCTCGCACTCCAAATTCGGCTTCTACGAGTGCGTCAACATCAAGATGAACGCCTGGGAGCCGGGCCTCACCCGCGACTTCTGGTGGCACCCCTACGACCAGACCCTCGGCGACGCCGTCCGCGCCTCGGCGAAGATCCTCTACGGCAAAGGCGAGGTGCGGGCGAAGGCGCTGCGCGAGGGGATGGGGCCGCTGCTGAAGGTCGGCCGGCGGACGCTGCAGAAGCGGCGTTGATGGAGGCAGCCGGGCCCGCGGTCGCGGTCGCCGGCCTGCGGCGCGACTACGGCGACCGGCCGGCGCTCGACGGCGTCGGCTTCGAGCTGGCGCGCGGCGCCTCGCTCGTCGTCCTCGGCCCCAACGGCGCCGGCAAGACGACGCTGCTGCGGGTCCTGGCGGCGCTGCTGCGGCCGAGCGGCGGCGAGGTGGCGGTGCTCGGCTGCGCACTCCCCGCCGAGGCCTGGAAGCTGCGGGGGCGGATCGGCTACCTCGGGCACGAGCCGCTGCTCTACCGCGACCTCAGCGGCCGCGAGAACCTGCGCTTCCAGGCGCGCCTGCACGGGATCGAGCGGCAGGCGGCGGAGGCGCGGATCGAGGGGCTGCTGCGCGGGGTGGGAATGGAGCGGCGCGCCGACGAGCGCGTCGCCGAGCTCTCGGCCGGGATGCGGCAGCGGCTCTCGATCTGCCGCTGCGTTCTCCACGAGCCAGGGCTGCTGCTGCTCGACGAGCCCGACTCCAACCTCGACGCCGAGGGTCGCGAGCTGGCGCGGGAGCTGATCGGGCCCGGCGCCGGCCGCACCCGCGTCGTCGTCACCCACGACCCCGAGCGCCACACGCCCGAGGCCGACCAGGTGCTGCAGCTCGGGATCGGCGAGCGGGCGGTGGTCTCGTGACCCCCTCCCGCGCCGCCTTCGCGGCGATCCTCGCCAAGGACCTGCGCGCGGAGCTGCGGACGCTGCAGTCGCTGCCGGCGATGGCGCTCTTCTCGGTCACCACCTTCGTCATCTTCCGCTTCGGCCTCGACCGCACCAGCCTCTCCGGCAGCCTCGCCGCCGGGGTGCTCTGGGCGACGCTGCTCTTCGCCGCCGTCCTCGGCATCAACCGCCTCTTCGTCGCCGAGCGCGAGGAGGGCGGCTTCGACGCGATCCGCCTCGCCCCGATCGACCGCAGCGTCCTCTTCGCCGCGAAGGTGGCGGCGCTCGTCGTCTACCTGCTGGCGCTGGAGCTGGTCGCGGTGCCGATCTTCGCGATCTTCTTCCTCGAAGACGCGGCCGGGCTCGGGCCGCTGGTCGCGGTCCTCCTCCTCACCGACCTCGGCCTCGCCGCCACCGGCACCCTGATCTCCTCGATGGCGGTCAACTCGCGCGCCCGCGACCTGCTGGTGCCGCTGGTCCTGCTGCCGCTGGCGGTGCCGCTGATGATCGCCGCCACCGGCGCCACCGAGCCCCTGCTCTCCCTGGGCGGCCCTTCCTACGACCGCTTCGGCACCTGGCTGACGGTGCTCGGCCTATACGATCTGATCTTCGGCCTGGTCGGCTACGCCGTCTTCGACTTCCTTCTCGAGGACTGACCGGGAACCAGCGTCCCACCTCTTCTTCCGAGCATGTACGGCAAAGGACTCAAGCCCCTCTCGATCGCCACCGTTGCGATGCTGGCGCTGTCGCTCTCGCTGGTCTTCTTCTACGCGCCGCTCGACGGAGACCAGGGCTTCATCCAGAAGATCTTCTACCTCCACGTGCCGCTGGCGATGACGGCGCTGGTCGGGTTCATCGTCGGCGGGATCTTCGCGATCGCGCACCTGCGCACGAACGACCGCAAGTGGGACGCCTACTCCTACGTCGCGATCCACATCTCGGTCATCTTCGGCGTCGCGGTGCTGATTACCGGGGCGATCTGGGCCAAGGCCTCCTGGGGCCATTGGTGGGTCTGGAACGAGCCGACCCTGGTCAGCTTCCTGATCGTCTTCCTGCTGTATGCGACCTACTACCCGTTCCGCTACGCGATCGAAGACCGCGACCGCCAGGCACGCTACGCCTCGGTCTTCGCTGTCACCGCCGGCGCCTTCGTGCCGCTCAACTTCATGGCGGTGCGGATGGCGCAGAGCCTCGTCCACCCGCGCGTCTTCGCCACCAGCAACGGCGGCCTGCCCGGCTCGATGATGCTGACCTTCCTCTGCTCGCTGGCCGCGGTCGCGCTGCTCTGGACGACCCTGGTCAAGTTCGAGCTGACCGCGAAGAGCGCCTCCGGCCAGGTGAAGCGACTGCGGCGCGCGCTCGACGCCCCCGCCACCGGCGGCAATTCACGGATCGCCCCGGAGGTGAGCTGATGCTGCTGCCGCTCGGCGCCCCGGCGCTGCCGCTCGACGAGGCCGGCAAGTACGTCGCCGGCGCCTACGTCGTCTTCGTCGTCCTCCTCGTGGTCTACGTCGCGATCATGGCGGCGAAAGTGCAGCGGATCGAGAGGGAACTTCGGGAAGTAGCCGAGATCGCCGAGCGGAACAAGGAGAACGAAGCCGCCCCCGGACGCGAAGCGGAGGAGGCGGCGCCTCGTGTCTGAGCTGCTCGCCCTCGGCGTCTCCCACAAGACCGCGCCGCTCGACCTGCGCGAGCGGCTCTCGCTGACCGAGGGCCGCGCCGTCAGCGCCCTCGCCGAGCTGACCGCGGCGAAGGGCATTCACGAGGCGGCGGCGATCTCGACCTGCAACCGCACCGAGCTCTACCTGATCGTCTCCGACCCGGTCGAGGCCGAGTCGACCGCCCTCGGCGTCCTCACCCGCCAGGCCGAGATCCGCCCGACCGAGCTGCTCGGCCACCTCTACTCGCTGCGCGCCGGCGAGGCCGCCCGCCACCTGCTGCAGGTGACCGCCGGGCTCGACTCGATGATCCTCGGCGAGGCCGAGATCCAGGGGCAGGTCAAACGCGCCTACGAGCTGGCGCTGGTCGAGGGCGCGACGGGGCCGATCCTCAACCGCCTCTTCCGCGGCGCCCTCACCGCCGGCGGACGCGCCCGCGAGGAGACCGGGATCAGCCAGAAGGGCGTCTCGATTCCCTCCGTCGCCGTCGAGCTGGCGCGGCGGGCGATCGGCGACCTCTCCCACCAGCGCGTCCTCGTCGTCGGCGCCGGCGAGACCGCCGAGCTGGTCGCCAAGGCGCTGGTCGCCCGCGGCGTCGCCACCGTCTTCGTCGCCAACCGCCACTACGACCGCGCGATCGGCCTCGCCCAGCGCTTCGACGGCGCCGCCGTCCGCTTCGAAGAGCTGCCCGAGCAGCTGACAGACGCCGACATCGTCGTCTCGGCGACCAACTCCCCGCACCACATCGTCGAGCGCGACGGGCTCGAGCAGGTGATGGCGTCGCGCCCGGAGCGGCCGCTGCTGGCGATCGACCTGGCGGTGCCGCGCGACATCGAGCCGGCCTGCCGCGAGATCGCCGGCGTCGCCGTCCACGACATCGACGACGTCCAGCAGATCGTCGAACGCAACCAGGGCGGGCGCGAGGGCGAGGCGGCACGGGCCGAGCGGATCGTCGACGCCGAGCTCGACCGCTTCGAGCGCTGGCTCGCCTCGCTGGAGGTGGTGCCGACGATCAGCGCCCTGCGCGAGCGCGGCGACGAGGTCGTGCGCCGGGTCCTGGCCGAGAACGAGAACCGCTGGGAGCAACTGAGCGAGGGGGACCGCGAGCGGCTGGAGACGATGGCGAAGGCGATCGCCTCGCGGCTGCTGCACGAGCCGACCCTGCGGCTGCGCCGCGCCGCCGGCTCCGACGACGGCTACCACTACGTCAGCGCCCTGCGCGAGCTCTTCGGCCTCGACGTCGGGACCGAGCCGGAGACGGAGGGACGCACCGACAACGTCACCGAGCTGCGCCGCGATCGCAAAAAGGGCTGACGCCTTGCGGATCGCAACGCGGGGCAGCAAGCTCGCCCTGACCCAGGCGCAATGGGTCGCCGACCGGCTCGGCGGGGCGGAGCTGGTGACCGCGAGCTCGGACGGGGAGCCGGGGGACAAGTCGCGGTTCGTGCGCGGGGTCGAGCGGCTGCTGCTGGCCGGCGAGGCCGAGCTCGGCGTCCACTCGGCCAAGGACCTGCCGGGGACGATGCCGGAGGGGCTGGAGATCGCCGCGGTCCCCACCCGGGAGGACCCGGCCGACGCCTGGATCGGCGCCGGCGGCTCGCTGGAGGACGTGCCCGAGGGGGCGCGGGTGGGGACGGCGAGCCTGCGCCGGCGCGCCCAGCTCCTTGCCGCGCGCCCCGACCTGCGGATCTCGGAGCTGCACGGCAACGTCGACACCCGCCTGCGCAAGTTGGAGGAGGGCGAGCTCGACGCGATCGTGCTCGCCGCGGCGGGGCTGCGCCGGCTCGGGCGCGAGGAGGAGATCGGCTTCGCGATCCCGGTCGACCGGATGGTCCCGGCGGCGGGCCAGGGCGCGCTGGCCCTGCAGGTGAGGGACGAGGACGAAGCGGCGGGCGAAGCGGCGGCGGCGATCGGCGACCTGAAAGCGATGCGCGAGCTGACCGCCGAGCGAACGGTGGTCGCCCTGCTCGACGCCACCTGCGCCAGCCCCCTCGGGGCCCACGCCCGGGTGCTCGGCGACCGGATCGAGATCGACGCCTTCGTCGGCCTTCCCGACGGCGGCGAGTGGCTGCGCGACCGCCTCGAGGGGAGCGCCGAAGAGCCCGCCCTGGCCGGCGCCGAACTGGTCCAGCGCCTGCTCGGCGCCGGTGCCCGCGAGCTCCTCGACCGCGCCGAGGAGATGGCGTGAGCGCGCGGGCGGGCGTCGTCTACCTGGTCGGCGCCGGGCCCGGCGACCCGGGGCTGATGACGGCGCGGGCGCTGGAGCTGATCGCGGGCGCCGACGCGATCTTCTACGACCGGCTGATCCCGCCGGGCGCGCTCGGCGGCGTCCGCTCCGACGCCGAGCTCGTCTACGTCGGCAAGCAGCCGGGCGTTCCCTCGGTGCCGCAGGAGGAGATCGGCGAGCGGCTGATCGTGGCCGCGCGCGCCGGCAGGAGCGTCGTCCGCCTCAAGGGCGGCGACCCCTTCGTCTTCGGCCGCGGCGGCGAGGAGGGGGAAGCGCTGCGCGAGGCGGGGGTCGAGTTCGAGGTCGTGCCCGGAGTCACCGCCGGCGTCGCCGCCACCGCCTACGCCGGGATCCCGGTCACCCACCGCGACGACGCCTCCGCCGTCGCCTTCGTCACCGGCCACGAGGACCCCGAGAAGGAGGAGAGCGCGCTCGACTGGGAGGCGCTGGCCCGCTTCCCCGGCACCCTCGTCTTCTACATGGGGGTGAAACGGCTGGAGCAGAACGCCGCTTCGCTGATCGCCGCGGGACGCGATCCCGAGGAGCCCGCCGCCGCGATCGAGCGCGGGACCTGGCCCGGACAGCGGACGGTCTCGGCGACGCTGGGCACGATCGCCGAGGCGGTCGCGCGCGAGGCGGTGAAGGCGCCGGCGCTGATCGTCGTCGGCGAGGTCGCCCGCCGGCGCGAGCAGCTCGCCTGGCTCGAGCGGCGGCCGCTGCACGGGCGGCGCGTCGTCGTCACCCGCGCCCGCGCCCAAGCCAGCGGCCTCGCCGCGACCCTGCGCGGGCTCGGCGCGGAGGTGGTCGAGCTGCCGGCGATCCGGATCGAGCCGCGAATCGAGAGCCCGGAGGTGCGAGACGCCGTCGCCAACCTCGGCGAGTACTCGCTCGTCTGCCTGACCAGCCCCAACGGGGTCCGCCTCCTCTTCGAGGCGCTGCGGGAGGGCGGACGCGACGCCCGCGCCCTCGCCGGCGCCACCGTCGCCGCGATCGGCCCCGGCACCGCCCGCGCCCTCGCCGAGGGCGGGATCGTCGCCGATGTCGTCCCCGAGCGCTTCGTCGCCGAGGCGCTGGTCGAGGCGCTGGCCGAGGTCGAGGTCGGGGGCAGGCGCGTCCTCGTCGCCCGCGCCGCCGAGGCCCGTGACGTCCTCCCCGACGCCCTGCGCGGGCGCGGCGCCGAGGTCGATGTCCTCGCCCTCTACGAGACCGTCCGCGAGCAGCCCGGCGAGGAGGATGTCGAGGCCGCCCAGAGCGCCGACTACGTCACCTTCACCTCCTCCTCGACCGTGACCAACCTGACCGAGGCGCTCGGCGATCGCTTCCCGACGGGAGCCCGGATCGTCTCGATCGGCCCGATCACCAGCGAGACCGCCCGCGCCGCCGGCCTCGAGGTAGCCATCGAGGCCGAACGCCACGACGTCGACGGCCTCCTCGAAGCGCTCCTCGCCGACGCCACCGCCTGACCTGTCGCGAAACTCTCGCTATGCGAGAGCAAAGCGACACCTTCGGCAGCCCCCATCGTCATTACCGTCGAACGGACTCGACCAACACCCGCGCCCGCGAGCTCGCCGCTGCGGGGGCGCCCCACGGCACCGTCATCACCGCCGCCGAGCAGACCGAGGGCCGCGGCCGCCAGGGCCGCACCTGGACCGCCCCCCCGAACAAGGCCCTCCTCTACTCCGCCATCGTCCGCCCCCTCGAAGAGCACCACACCGTCCTCCCCCTCGCCGTCCCCCTAGCCGTCTGCGAAGCAGCCGAACACCTCAATCCCGCCCTCACCTGCAAGGTCAAGTGGCCCAACGACATCCACGTCGAAGGCCGCAAGCTCTCCGGCGTTCTGATCGAGGCAAGACCGCAGGACGGCTGGGCAGTAATCGGCATCGGCCTCAACCTCTACATCCAAGAAGACGAGTTTCCCCCAGAGCTCCGTGACACCGCCACCTCGATCTTCACCCACGATCGTCGGGCCCAGGAGGGGGGGTCTCCCGGACCCTCCCCGCTGTTGTCCGGGAGACCCCCCCTCCTGGGCCCCCTCAACCAGCGCCTAAATCATTGGGTCCAAGCAGCCCCAGACGAAGTCCTCAGCGAGTGGCGCAACCGCGACGCGCTCCGCGGCCGCGAGGTCGCCTGGGAGGGCGGTTCAGGCGTCGCCGACGGCGTCGACGACCGGGGCTACATGCTCGTCGTCACCCCCGGCGGCGACCGCATCGCCGTCGGCGCCGGCGAGGTCCATCTCAGCCGATTTTGACGCCGGCGCCCTCCGCCGCTGGCGGCGCTGCGGTTTCTCCCCCGCCTCCGGGGGGCCGCCGTTCTCGCCCTGACCGTTCTGGCCGTCTTTGCGTTTGCGCTTGCGGCGGCGCTTGCCGCCTTTGGGGAAGTTCTTCAACAGCTCGCGGGCGACCGCCGAGGGTTTCCGCGCCATCCGCATCCGCGCTCCGCGCAGCACCTCCTCGCCCTCGGGAGTGTGGGAGACCGCGGCGGCGAGCAGCGCCACCGCCAGCCGCCGGTCCTGTTTGCGCGCCGCGTGGACGAGCCGCCGGGCGTTGCGCCCGTGGGCGCGCCCGGAGGAGTTGACCAGCAGGCCCAGCAGCCGCTTCGTCTCCGGCCAGCGCTGCACCGCGTACTCCTCGTGCAGCTCGCGGGTGTAGGAGGAGAGCCGCCAGACCCACGCCTGGGCCTGGTCGCGGCGGCCGATCCGTTTGTCGACGAGCGCCTGCAGCAGCGTCTTCGTCCCCGCCCGCTTGTCCTCGCGGCTCCAGGTGCCGACGATGTCGATCGCGTCGTCGAAGGCGTCGGGGTCGCCGAGGTCGGAGATCTCGCTCAACGCTTTCAGCCGCAGCTGCGAGTTGCGGTTGCGCTGCACGCAGGTGAGCAGGAACCGCCGGCGCAGCTCCTTGGTCTTGTCGTTCTGCAGCATCGCCCGCGCCCGGCGCCAGCCCTGGGTGTTGACCCGGGCTCCGGCCAGCGCCGCCCAGGCGTGCTGCTCGGGGTAGTCGAGGTTCTCGACCGCGGTCCGCCAGATCTTCCGTTCCAGCACCTCCATCCGCCGCTGCTCGTTGTCCGAGACCGGGACGATCCGCCGCTCGACCCGGACTTTGCGCCCGCGCCCGCGCCGCACCGGGCCGACGACGATCGCGCCGCCGCGGTAGACGTCGCGGTCGAGCAGGCTGTGCAGGGTGACGATCGTCTCGTCGTGGGTCGTCGCCGGGTGGACGAAGTCGAGCACGATCCCCGCCTCCTTGCCCGGCGCCCGGCGGGTGACGCGGCCGACGCGCTGCTGGTAGATCCGCCGCGAGGCGGTCGGCGCCAGGTGCATGCAGATCGTCGCCCGCGGGCTGTTCCATCCCTCGGCCAGCAGCATCGCGTTGCAGAGGACGTCGACGGTGCCGCGCTCGAAGCCGGCGAGGATCTCCGCCAGCTCGCGCTTCGGGGTTTCCCCGGAGACCGCCTGGGCGTTGATGCCGGCGTCGCGGAAGGCTTTGGCGACGTTCTTCGCGTGCTGGACGCCGGCGGTGTAGACGACGCCGGGGATCTTGCGGAAGCGCGAGCGGTAGAGGTCGGCGATCGCGACGTTGAAGGGCTCCTGGTCGAGCAGCGCGGCCAGCTCCTCCTGGTCGAAGTCCTGGTCGACCTCGCCTTTGCGCAGCGGCACCTTGGCGATCGTCCGCACCCCCGGTCCCGGCGGGATCCGCAGGCACCGCAGCGGCGCGATCACACCGCGGCGCGCCGCCTGGGCGAGGTCGAAGCGCGAGGTCTGGGTCGGGAAGAGGTCGGCGACGTGGCGGGCGATCAGCGCCCCGGT
>JAICSS010000013.1 GCA_025936755.1 Solirubrobacterales bacterium
ATCGAGGGGGTTCGTGGTTGGGTGGAGAGCTGGGTGCCCCCTTCTCGGAGCACCTCCGCCGAGAGGAGCGGGGTCGGGCTTACGCCCAGATGGTCTTTGGCTCGGCTCCATGCTGAGTACCGCGAAGGGGGCACCCAGCCCACCTTCGATCCGTCGTGAATGACGATCAGACCCCGAGTTCGAATCAGCAAGCGATCAAAAGGCAACTTGCTCCGGCTAGGAGCTGTCCACCTTGGTCGTCAAACGAATTTCGATTGCGGGGGGAGTGGGGGGGGGGGCGCGGGGGGCACAGCCATGTGCCGAGCCACCCACCGTGGGGGCGCCAGCCAATCCCCGACCATCGCGGCGGAGGTGCTCCCGGCGACCCCCACCCGACTCCCCCTCCCACCCACCCCGGCGACCCAAAGTAAAAGCCCGCCGGAGCGAATTCTGGGGAGAAAGCTCCGGCGGGCAATGTGTCTCGTCCGCGGGCAAATCTAGGGGGCGGGCCTAAAGCGCCTTTAAAGGTTTCGGACTCGCTTTCCTGTCGCTTGCGAGGGGGATGCGGGCTGTGAATCGGGCGCCGCCGGTCGCCGATTCGCCGGCCTCCACCGTGCCGCCGTGGGAGGCGGCGACGGCGCCGACGATCGCCAGGCCGAGCCCGGTGCCGGTGCCGCGGGCGGTGTCGGCGGGCCCGGTGCCGCGGACGAAGCGGTCGAAGACCTGGACCCGCATCCCGACCGGGATCCCCGGCCCGTCGTCGGCGACCTCGACCACCGCCGTGCCGTCCTCCTCGTTCAGGGTCAGCTCGACGCAGGAGCCCTGGGGGGTGTGGCGGATCGCGTTGTCGAGCAGGTTGAGGACCAGCCGGTGCAGCTCGTCGCGGCTCCCATCCACCCAGAGCGGGTGCTCGTTGTCGACGACGAGCCTGCGCTCGCCCATCAGCGGCGCCGCCTCGGCGGCCGCGTCGCCGGCGATCTCCGCCAGGTCCACCCGCCGGTGGGCCTCGAGGCGGCCGGCGTCGGCCCGGGCCAGCAGCAGCAGGTCGCCGATCAGGCGGCCCATCCGTTTCGAGGAGCGCAGCGCCGAGTCGACGATCTCCAGGTCCTCGGCCTGGCCGCCGCCGTCGAGCGAGGCCTGCAGCAGCTCGAGGTTGGCGAGGACGCTGGTCAGCGGCGTCCGCAGCTCGTGCGAGGCGTCGGCGACGAACTCGCGCTGCTTCTGCATCACCCCCTCGCGTTCGGCCCGGGCGGCGTCGAGCGAGCGCAGCATCTGGTCCAGGGTCCGGGCCAGCTCGCCGACCTCGTCGTCGGCCACCGGCTCGGGCATCTGCTTCGAGGGGTCGCGGGTGGCGGCGATGTCCCGCGCGGTCGCGGTCAGCGAGGCGATCGGGCGCATCGCCCGCCGGGCGATCATCACCCCGGCGAAGACGGCCAGCAGGGTGCCGCCGAGGATGCCGCCGAAGACCAGCAGCCAGACCCGGTCGACCGTCTCTTCGACGTGGCTGAGGCTGCGCCCGTACTGGACGAAGCCGGTGATGGTCCGGGTTTCGTCGCGGATCGGTTCGGTCGCCACCCGCATCCCGTTGAAGTTCGCCAGCCCGCGCTTCGGCGCTCCCAGCGATTGGGCTCCTTCGTTCGAGCTCACCACGTTGCCTTCGGCGTCGTACACCCAGACCGAGGCGTCGTCGGGGAGGGCGAAGGCGTCGATCAGCTGCGGCTTTGCGACCGCCTGCGGCTTGCCGCCGAAGGGGGAGTAGACGACCTGGATCTGCCCGGAGAGGATCTTCGCCGCGCTCGTCACCTCGCCGTTGAAGTCGTCGCGGATCCGTTCGGTCGCGATCTTGCCGATCAGGCCGCCGAAGAGGAGGAGGATCGCCAGCGTCAGCCCCGAGGAGACCAGCGCCAGCCGCCAGCGCACCGGCCAGGACCTGGGGCGGATCAGCCGGCGCGGGAACCGCACGTCACGCCTTGAGGACGTAGCCGGCCCCGCGTTTGGTGTGGAGCAGGCGCCCCTCGCCGCCGGCCTCGAGCTTGCGCCGCAGGTTGGAGATGAAGACGTCGATCGTGTTGGTCGCCGCCATCGGGTCGTAGCCCCAGACCTCGTCGAGCAGGCGCTCGCGGGAGACGACGAGGCGCTCGTTCCGCATCAGGAACTCGAGCAGCTCGAACTCGCGGTTGGTCAGCTCGATCTCGCGCTCGCCGCGGCGGACTTCGCGGGTGTCGGGGTTGAGGCAGAGGTCGCCGACTTCCAGCGAGGCGGATCCGCGCGGCGGCCGGCGGCGCAGCAGCGCCCGGATCCGCGCCAGCAGCTCCTTGCGCTCGAACGGCTTCACCAGGTAGTCGTCGGCGCCGCTGTCGAGCCCGGTCACCCGGTCCTCGGTCTCCGCCCGCGCCGTCAGCATCAAGATCGGGACGTCGCCGTCGCTGCGCAGGCGGCGGCAGACCTCGACCCCGTCCATCCCCGGCAGCCCGAGGTCGAGCACGACCAGGTCGGGGACGAAGCCGGCGGCGACGTCGAGCGCCTCGACCCCGTCGGCGGAGGTGCGGACTTCGTAGCCCTCGTTGCGGAGGGAGCGGCGGAGGACGTCGGCGATGTCGACGTCGTCCTCGACGATCAGGACCCGACCGCCGATCTGGTCGATCTCGGAGAGCACAAAGCGATGGTAGCCGCGGAAAACGCCGCTCCGCGCGAGTTTTAGGCCGAATTTAGCTCGCAGGGGAGCGGCCTCCGACGTCGAACGGGAGACCATGTTCGTGCGTAAGAAGCGCGCTGGATCGGCGCGACGAGGCAGAGCTGCGTCCAAACGCAAAGCGAAAGGCAAGGCGAAGGGCGGGCTGCGGCTGCCGGCCGGCCTCGAGCAGCGCCACCTCGACCTGATCGCTCTATTCCTCGTCGCCTTCGGCGTCTACCTCGTCTTCGTCCTCTTCTTCGGCTGGGAGGGCGGCAAGGTCGGCGACGGCGCCGAGGTCGCCCTCACCTACCTCTTCGGCCAGGTCGGCGCCCGCATCTTCACGGCGATGCTGCTGGCGGTCGGCGGGATGCTGCTGACCGGCACCTCCGTCTCCGCCCTGGCGCGGGGTATCGGACGGGGGCTGCGGGGCCTCTTCGGCGGTCTCTTCGCCGGCGGCGACGCCGCGGCGCGCACCGTCGCCAGGACCCACGCCGACTGGCGCGAGCACCGCCAGGCCCGCGCCGAGGCCGCCACCGTCGCCGGCCCGACCGACGTGATGAGCGCCTACCCGGAGGAAGACGAGGACTTCGAACCGACCGTCGCCCTCGCCGAGGAGGACGACTTCGACAACGAGATCTTCGAGGCCGAGACCGGCGAAGAGGAGGCCCCCGAGCCCGAGCCGGGCGACCGGGTCGAGCTGAAGAACTACGACTCCGAGGACGCCGTCGCGGTCGTCGACGAGGGCGACCGCGCCCACGCCGGCCTCACCCCGATGGGCTCCAGGCGCGGGGTGACGATGTCGGAGGAGATCGACTACCGGCCGCCCCCGGCGAAGCTGCTCGAGCGCGGCAAGAACGACAAGGGGCCCGACCCCCGCGACCACGAAGCGGTCGGCCGCAAGCTGGTCGAGACCCTCGGCCACTTCGGGGTCGAGGCGAAGATCGTCGGCATCGTCAGCGGCCCCCACGTGTCCCGCTTCGAGCTGCGCCTCGCCCCCGGCACCAAAGTCAAGAAAGTGACCGAGCTGGCCAACGACATCGCCTACGCGCTGGCCTCGACCGACATCCGCATCCTCGCCCCGATCCCCGGCAAGCAGGCGGTTGGGGTCGAGGTTCCCAACCGCACCCGCAAGATGGTCCGCCTCGGCGACATCTACGCCGGCAGGCCGGAGAAGACCTCGCCCCTGGTCGCCTGGCTCGGCAAGGGGATCGACGGCAACGCGGTCTGGACCGACATCGCGAAGATGCCGCACGTCCTCGTCGCCGGCACCACCGGCTCGGGCAAGAGCGGCTGCGTCAACGCGATCCTCTCCTCGA
This sequence comes from Solirubrobacterales bacterium, assembly GCA_025936755.1. Lineage (GTDB taxonomy): Bacteria > Actinomycetota > Thermoleophilia > Solirubrobacterales > 70-9 > VAYN01. The sequence continues at coordinate 3,970 of JAICSS010000013.1, forward strand.
TCCTGATGCAGGCCTCGCCGAACGAGGTGCGGCTGGTCCTGGTCGACCCGAAGCAGGTCGAGCTCAACCACTACGAGAACGTGCCGCACCTTCTGACCCCGGTGGTGACCTCGCCGCGGCTGGCGGCCAACGTCCTCTCCAACCTGATCACCGAGATGGAGAGCCGCTACGGGATCATGAGCGAGGCACGGGCACGGAACCTGAACGAGCTGAACAAGGTCCGCCAGAAGCGCGGCGAGGCGCCGCTGCCTCACATCCTCTGCGTGATCGACGAGCTCGCGGACCTGATGATGGTCGCCCCGGCCGAAGTCGAGGACTCGATCATCCGCCTGGCGCAGAAGTCGCGGGCCACCGGGATCCACCTGGTGCTGGCGACCCAGCGCCCCTCGACCGACATCATCACCGGCACGATCAAGGTCAACATCCCCTCGCGGATCGCCTTCGCGGTCTCCTCCCAGACCGACTCGCGGGTGATCCTCGACCAGGGCGGGGCCGAGGCCCTGCTCGGCCAGGGGGACATGCTCTTCCGCGGCGCCGGCACCTCGAAGCTCTCGCGCGTCCAGGGCGCCTTCATCACCGAGGACGAGATCGCCCGCATCACCTCGCACTGGGCCAAGCAGGGCGAACCGGAGTTCGAGGACGAGCTGCTGGAGGCGCCGGCGGACTCCGGCGAGGAGGGCCGTGGCGAGGACGACTTCGACCCCGACAGCGACGACCTCCTCGACGAGGCGATCCGGCTCGTCGTGCAGACGGAGACCGCCTCGGTCTCGATGATCCAGCGGCGGTTGCGGGTCGGCTACACCCGGGCCGGTCGCCTGATCGACATGCTCGAGCGGCGCGGCGTCATCTCCGGCTACGAGGGCTCGAAACCGCGCCAGGTGCTGATCGGCCAGGCCGAGCTGGCGCGGGTGCTGGGCGCCGGCGACCCCGAGCCGGAGCCGGTCGCGGTCGACTCGGACCCCGACGCATAGCCGGAAAACTTTGCGCTGCGGCTTCGATAGCCGCAAAATGGGAGATGTGGAGGATGGAGTCGGCAACAAGCTCCGCGACGCCCGCGCCCGGCGGCGGTTGAGCCTGCAGGAGGTCGAGGAGGCGACGAAGATCCGCGGCCGCTACCTGCAGGCGATCGAGAACGAGGACTGGGACGAGCTGCCGGGCGACATCTATGCCCGGGCCTTCATCCGCACCTACGGCGCCCTGCTCGGCCTCGACGGCGACCGTCTGGCAGAGGAGCAACGGCAGCTGCGCGGCTCGGCGCGGCCGGGCGAGCGGCTGCCGCGGGTCGACCCGCACCCGCAGAAGGTCGTCCGTGCCAGCCGCGGCAGACGGCGCCAGGTGCCGCCGCGGCTGGTCACCGCGCTCGTCCTGGCGCTGGTCGTCGGGGCACTGATCGCGCTCGGGCTCTTCAGCGGCGGCGGAGGCGGGAAGGACGTCGGCGCCAAGCCTCAGCGGCAGGCGCCGCCGGTGCACGTGGGGGACGCGGTTCCGGTTCGGTAGCGTCAGGGCGCGATGCGCCCGCCGAGCCCCTTCCGACCCCGCCACCGCGCGTGATCCGCGCCGGCATCCTCGTCACCGGAACCGAGGTCCTCACCGGCCGGATCCAGGACGGCAACGGGCCCTGGGTCTCCGAACGGCTGGCCGAGGAAGGGGTCGAGGTGGCCCACATCCTCGTCGTCGCCGACCGTCCCGGCGACCTCGAGGCCGGGCTGCGGTTCATGGCCGCCGAGGGGATGGACCTGATCGTCACCACCGGCGGGCTCGGGCCGACCGCGGACGACCTCACCGCCGAGATCGTCGCCCGCTTCGCCGAGCGCAGGATGGTCCTCGACGAGGAGATGGAGGCGAAGATCGCCGAGATCCTCAGCGGCTTCGCCCAGCGCTTCCGGCTCGACCCCGACGCCCTGCGGACGGCCAACCGCAAGCAGGCGATGGTCCCCGAGGGGGCGATCGCGCTGGACCCGGTGGGCACGGCTCCCGGGCTCGTGGTCCCGGCCGGGGAGCGGGTCGTGGTCGTGCTCCCGGGCCCCCCGCGCGAGCTGCAGCCGATGTGGGCGGCGGCCCTGGAGACCGAGCCGGTGCGCGAGCTGCTCGCCCGGGCGACGCCCCTGCGGGGCTACACGATGCGGATGTTCGGCGTCCCCGAGTCGGAGATCGCCAAGAGCCTGCGGGAGATGGAGGCGGGGGGGCTGGAGCTGGACGCGGTCGAGATCACCACCTGCCTGCGCCGCGGCGAGATCGAGATCGACGTCCGCTACCGGGACGAGGCCGAGACCGTCGCGGAGGGCGTGCGGGCAGGGCTGGTGCAGCGCCACCGGGAGGAGACCTTCAGCCTCGACGGGGAGACGATCGACGCCCAGGTGGCCACGCTCCTGCTCGGAAGGAAGCTGGCCCTGGCGGAGTCCTGCAGCGGCGGTCTGCTGGCGGCCCGGATCACCGACCTGGAGGGGGCCTCGGAGTACTTCGCCGGCGGCGTCGTCTCCTATTCGAACGAGGCGAAGAGCGAGATGCTGGGGGTGGGCCCGGAGCTGATCGAGGCCAATGGAGCGGTCTCGGCCGAGGTTGCGGAGGCGATGGCGATCGGGGCGCTGGAGCGCTTCGACGCCGACGTCGCGGTCTCGATCACCGGCATCGCCGGCCCCGGCGGCGGCAGCGAGGAGAAGCCGGTCGGCTACGTCTGCTTCAACGCCCGCCTCGCCGACGGGACCGCGATCGCCCGCGATCCCATCATCCCCGGCGGCAGGCTCGACATCCGCGAACGCTCGGCCCTGGTCGGGATGCACCTGCTGCGGATGCTGCTCGGTGAGGAAATCGGCACGAAGTCGTAGGCGAGATTTTGCTTTGCGGCGTTGTTTCGCGACGGGTACCCCCCTAGCGTGGCGGCCGTGGCCAAGGAGCAATCGAAAAATCCCCGGGGGCGGCTGTTCGTCGCGCTCGACCTGCCCGGCGACCTCCGCGAGGGAATCGCCGCCTGGAGCAGGGAGGCGCTGGCCGATCCGGCCCTGCGCCCGGTCGCTCCAGAGTCCCTCCACATCACCCTCGCCTTCCTCGGCTACCGGCCGGAGAAGGAGGTCGAGGCGATCGCCGCGGTGGTGGGAGAGCGGGCCGGCCCGGCGCCCTGGGTGGAGCTGCTCGATCCCGAGCGGCGGCCGCCGCGGGGCCGGGCGCGGCTGTACGCGCTGCCGGTGCTCTCGCCGGGGGCCGAGGGCCTGCAGGCGGGCGTCGCGCAGGGGCTGGCCGAGGCCGGCTTCTACGAGCCCGAGGAGCGGCCGTTCTGGCCGCATGTGACCGTCGCCCGGGTCCGTCCCGAGGGGCGGGGATCGCGGCGGCCGGCGGTCGTCGAAAAGCCTCCGGGGAAGCTTCCGGAGGGGATGTCGGAGGCGCGAATTTGCCGCCGGATGACGCTCTACCGTTCTGAACTCCAGCCGACCGGCGCGCGCTACGTGCCGTTGGCCCAAGTCAAGCTGCCCGGCTAGGGCAGCAGTGAGGTGAATCGAGATGGCAGATAGAAAAGCGAGCTTGAACGACGTCTCCGCGAAGGAGGCGAAGGCGAAGGACGCCGCGCTGGAGAACACCGTCAGCGGCATCAGGAAAGAGTTCGGCGAGGGCGCCCTGATGCGCCTGGGCGACAAAGGCACCGTCAAGGTGGAAGCGATCCCCACCGGTTCGCTCGCGCTTGACCTGGCGCTGGGCATCGGCGGGGTTCCGCGCGGCCGGATCGTCGAGATCTTCGGCCCCGAGTCCTCGGGCAAGACGACCCTGGTCAACCACATCATCGCCCAGGCTCAAGCCATGGGAGGCGTCTGCGCCTTCATCGACACCGAGCACGCGATCGACCCCGTCTACTCGCGGGCGATCGGGGTCGACACCGACGAGCTGCTCGTCTCCCAGCCCGACTACGGCGAGCAGGCGCTGCAGATCGCCGACCGGCTGATCGCCTCCGGCGCGGTCGACGTGGTCGCGATCGACTCGGTGGCGGCGCTGACGCCGAAGGCCGAGCTGGACGGTCAGATCGGCGACACCACGGTCGGCCTGCAGGCGCGGCTGATGTCGCAGGCGATGCGCAAACTGGCCGGAAACCTCAACCGGACCAACACCGTCTGCCTCTTCACCAACCAGATCCGGGAAAAAGTCGGGGTCCAGTTCGGCTCGCCGGAGACCCAGCCGGGCGGCCGGGCGCTGAAGTTCTACTCCTCGCAGCGGCTTGACATCCGCCGCATCGAGACCCTCAAGGAAGGGACCGAGGCGGTCGGCAACCGGGTTCGGGTCAAAGTCGTCAAGAACAAGGTCGCCTCCCCGTTCCGGCAGGCCGAATTCGACATCGAGTACGGGGTCGGGATATCGCGCGAGGGCGGGCTGCTCGACTTCGGGATGGAGCAGGACCTGGTGCAGAAATCGGGCTCCTTCTTCTCCTACGGCGAGATCCGGCTCGGCCAGGGGCGCAACAACGCCAAGCAGTTCCTGATCGACAATCCGGAGCTGGCCCTGGAGATCGAAACCAAGGTCCGGGCCGCGCTCGGAATCGACGGCGAGGCGGCGCCCCAAGCCGAGGAAGCGCCTTCTGTCGCCGAGCCCGAGGCGAGGGCCGCTTAAGGCGCTCTCGCCTCGCGGCGAGCTCGGGTTCGACCTCTATAGGATCGCGGCTCCATGGATAACGAGACTCTCTTTTACGCCTGCGGCGTCGTTCTCGCCCTCTCGGCCCTCGCCGTTGCCTTCGTCGGACTGAAATTGAAGGATTTCCCGGGGAAAGCGCTGCCCGCGGTGATCCTCTGGTTCGCCGTTTTCGTCCTCGGCGCCACCACCTTCGCCGTCCGCTACTCGAGCGAAGAGCACGAAGCCAAGGCGGCCGAGTACGCGAAGTTCAACGAAAAGCTCGAAAAAGGCGAAGGCAAGGGCGGTTTCTCGAACGAAGGCGGAGCCCTCGGCGGCGAAACCGAGAAGAGCGAAGAAGAAGCCGAAAAAGCGGGCGAAGGGCCGGAAGAGCAAGAACCGGTCGGCCCCACCAAGGGCTCGAAGGAAAAGGGCGGCGAAGGGGCCCAGGGGACTTCGAAGCCCAGCTCCGCACCGCCGGCTTCGACGACCTTGCAGCTGGCCGCCGATCCCAGCCAGCTTGCCTTCGACCAGACCGAACTCAGCGCCAAGGCCGGCAAGGTCACGATCGACTTCAACAATCCTTCGCCGATCCCGCACAACGTGGTGATCGAAGAGAACGGGAAGGAACTGACCGGCTTCGAACCGATCGCCGAAGGCGAAGAATCGGAGACGGCCACCCTGAAACCCGGCACCTACACCTTCTTCTGCTCCGTACCCGGACATCGCGAAGCTGGCATGGAAGGCACCCTCACCGTCAAGTAGCACCGCCCCGACCGGCGCATCTCGGCGTCTTCGGTCGCTCGCGTGCAGAGCACGCCACGCTTCCTGCGTCCACGGGCCTGCATGGTCTGGACGACGCTAATCTGACTTCGATGGCGCAGAAGTTCCATGTCACCACCTTCGGGTGCCAGATGAACGTGCACGATTCCGAGCGGATGCGGGGGATGCTGGCTTCGCTCGGTTACGAGGAGGCGAGCGAGCGCGGCGAGGCGGATCTGATCCTCTTCAACACCTGCTCGATCCGCGAGTCGGCCGACAGCCGGTTCATCGCCCACCTCGGGGAGGCCAAGCGGCTGAAGGGCGAAGACCCGCAGCGGATCGTCGGCGTCGGCGGCTGCTGGGCGCAATCGGTCAAGGAGGAGGTCTTCGAGCGCTTCCCGTTCGTCGACGTCGCCTTCGGCCCCGGCCAGATCCACAAGCTGGCCGAGTTCCTCAACAGCGACTCGATCAGCGCCCAGGGCTACTTCGAGTTCGAGGACTTCTCCGGGCACCTGCCGACCCGGCGCGAGCGCGAGTTCCAGGGCTGGCTGCAGATCTCCCAGGGCTGCAACTGCGCCTGCTCCTACTGCATCGTCCCCTCGACCCGCGGGCGCGAGGTCAGCCGCGATCCCGGCGAGCTGATCGCCGAGGCCGAGGCCCTGGCAGCCGACGGGGTGCGCGAGGTGACGCTGCTGGGCCAGAACGTCAACAGCTACGGCCGCGACCTGCCGCCGGCGGGTCGGATCGGGTTCTCCGAGCTGCTGCGGCGCGTCGACGCGATCGAGGGGATCGATCGGATCCGCTACACCAGCCCGCACCCGAAGGACATGAAGGAGGACGTGATCCGCGTCCACGCCGAGCTGCCGGCGCTCTGCGAGCAGATCCACCTGCCACTGCAGTCGGGCTCGAGCGCCGTCCTCAAACGGATGCGCCGCACCTACGATCGCGAGCGTTACATGGACCGGGTGGCGCTGATCCGCGAGCACGTCCCCGACTGCGCGATCACCACCGACATCATCGTCGGCTTTCCCGGCGAGACCGAGCGCGACTTCGAGGAAACGCTGGAAGTGGCGGAGGAGGTCGGCTACGACGGCGCCTTCACCTTCCTCTTCTCGCCCCGGCGCGAAACCGAGGCGGCGACGATGGAGGGACAGCTGCCGCACCCGGTCAAGGTCGAGCGGCTGCAGCGGCTGGTCGAGGTGGTCCAGCGGCGGGCGGCCGAGCGGGCGCAGCGCTTCGTCGGGCGGACGATGGAGGTGCTGGTCGAAGGGACGAGCCGGACCGACGAGACCAGGCTGCGGGGCCGGACGCGGCACGGCAAGGCGGTCAACTTCGACGGGGTCGCGGAGGCCGGTGAGCTCGTCGGCGTCGAGATCGAATCGGCGACCTCCCAGACGCTCGGCGGGGTGGCGGTGAAGCCCCTCGCCTCCCTTCTTTGAACGTCCTCGCGATCTTCGGCCCGACCGGGGTCGGCAAGACCGGCGTCGCGATCGCCCTCGCGGAGCTGCTGCGAGAGCGGGGGGAGGACCCGGTCGCGGTCAACTGCGATGCGCTGCAGGTGTACGAGGGGCTGGAGACGCTCACCGGGGCCGCGACCGCGGCGGAGCAGGCGAAGCTCGAGCATCGACTGCTTGCTTTCGTGCCGATCACCTCCGACTTCTCGATCGGGGACTACATGCCGCTGGCCCACCGGGAGATCGACGCGGCGTTGCAGGCCGGGCGGCGGCCGATCGTGGTCGGGGGGACGGGGCTGTACCTGCGGGCGGCGCTGGCCAAGCTTTCGCTGCGGAGAGTGCCGCCGGAATCGGTGGATTCGGAGCTGTGGTCGCCGGCGACCCGCCACCCGACGACGATCTTCGGACTCGACATGGACCGCGAACGGCTCTACGAGCGGATCGACGAGCGGACCGAGGCGATCGTCGCCGCCGGAGCGGCCGAGGAGGCGCGGCGCGCCGACGCGCTTGGCCCCGGCCGCACCGCCCGCAAGGCGCTCGGCTTCGACGAGCTGCTCGCGGGCGACCTGGAGCAGATGAAGAAGCGCTCCCGCAACTACGCCCGCCGCCAGCTCACCTGGATGCGCAAAATCCCCGACCACGAGCCGGTCGACCGCACCGGCCTCGGCGACGAGGAGGTCGCGGCCCGAATCCTCGGGATAGGGTGGCGCCGGTGAAATTCGAGAAGTGGCAGGCGCTGGGCAACGACTACCTGATCTTCGAGCGGGCGCGGCTGCCGTGGGAGCTGACGGGGACGCGGGTGGAGTGGCTCTGCGACCAGCATTTCGGGATCGGCGCCGACGGGATCCTCCTGCTCTCCGAGAGCGAGGACCCCGAGCTCGTCGCCGAGCTGCGGATCTTCAACCCCGACGGCTCCGAGGCCGAGCTCTCCGGCAACGGCGCCCGCGAGGCGATCCTCTACCTGCGCCGCAACGGCTGGACCGAGGAGGACGAGTTCGCGATCGGGACCGCCGCCGGCCCGATCCGGCCGACGATCACCGGCGAGCTGACCTGCTCGGTCGCGATGGGGCGGGCCTCGACGACCTCGAAGGACTACCCCTCGGGCCCCGAGGACGGGCGCGGCACGCTCGAGTCCGGCGGCCGCGGCTGGGAGTTCCAGCACGTCTCGATCGGCAACCCGCAGTGCGCGATCTTGGTGCCGGCCGATGAGCTCGACGGCCTCGACCTGGGAGAGATCGGCCCGGGGATAGAAGGCAACGGCCTCTTCCCCAACCGGACCAACGTCAGCTTCTTCGCCGTCGAGGGCGATCGGGTGCGGGCGCGGATCTTCGAGCGCGGGGTGGGGGAGACGCTCTCCTCGGGCACCGGCGCCAGCGGCGCCGCCGTCACCGCCTTCCTCCGCGGCGCCCCCGACCGGCTCGTGGTCGAGCTCGAAGGCGGCGAGCTGCAGGTCGAGATCTCCCCGGAGCTCGACGTCCGCCTCGACGGCTGGGCCGAGCCGGTCTTCGCCGGCGAGCTCTCGCCGGAGCTGCTGCAGGCGCTGGCCGAGCTCGACGGCGAGTAGGCGCCGCCGGCGGCGCCGGATCGCGTAGATTCCCGCGCCCATGGGCATCGCCACCCCGTCCAAGCGCCTGGAGGCCATCCCTCCCTACAAGTTCCAGGAACTCGAGCAGCAGATCGCCGACAAGCGGGCTGCCGGGATCGACGTGATCAGCCTCGGGATCGGCGACCCCGACGAACCGACCTACCCGCACGTGGTCGAGGCGATGCGGGAGGCGGTGAGGGTTGCCGATTACCACCGGTACCCGAGCAACCGCGGCCGTGACGAGTTCCGGGCGGCCTTCGCCGAGTTCTACGACCGCCGCTTCGGGGTCGAGATCGACCCGAAGTCCGAGGCGATCCCGGCGATCGGGGCCAAGGAGTGCATCTACAACCTCTGCTTCGCCTTCCTCGACCCCGGCGACGTCGCCCTCGCCTCCGACCCCGGCTATCCCGTCTACACCGGCGGCCCGATCCTCGCCGGCGCCGAGGCCGAGCTGCTGCCGCTGGTACCGGAGCTGGGCTTCGCCCCCGACCTCGGCGCCGTTTCGTCCGAGGTCGCCGCCAGGGCGAGGCTGATGTTCGTCAACTATCCGAACAACCCGACCGGGGCGATCGTGCCCGACGGCTTCTTCGAGCAGGTCGTCGCCTTCGCCAGGGAGCACGAGATCCTCGTCGTCCACGACAACGCCTACTCGGAGACCACCTACGACGGCTACGTCGCCCCGAGCTTCCTCGCCACGCCCGGCGCCAAGGAGGTCGGCGTTGAGGTCTTCTCGCTCTCCAAGGGCTACAACATGACCGGCTGGCGCTGCGCGGCGATCCTCGGCAACGCCGAGGCGATCCAGACCTACTGGCGCCTCAAGACCAACGTCGACTCCGGCCTCTTCGAGGCGATCCAGATGGCCGGCGTCGCCGCCCTGGAGGGACCGAGCGGGCCCCTGGAACAGATGAACCAGACCTACGCCCGCCGCCGCGACCTCGTCGTTTCGATGCTCGGCGAGATCGGCGTCCAGGTCAGCTCCCCGAAGGGCACGATCTACGTCTGGGCGCCGGTCCCCGAGGGCCACACCTCGACCTCCTTCTGCGAGCTCGTGCTCGAGGAGGCCGCCGTCGTCATCTCGCCCGGCTCGATGTACGGGCCGAGCGGCGAGGGCTTCTTCCGCATCGCTCTGACCGCCCCCGACGAGCGGATCGAAGAGGCGGTCGAGCGAATGCGCGAGCACCTGAGCTGAAGCCAAGCCACCCTTATACTAGGCGGATGCGTCTAGTGCGTTGGGGGACGTGGATCGGAGCGGGGCTGCTGTTGCTCGTGCTGACCCCCGCCGTCTGCGCGGCCTCGCCTCCGCGCATGGGTGTCGCTTGCGCGACGGAGGTTCCGACGACCGATTGGCTGCGGCTCGGGACCACCAGATGTGACTCACGCCCAAAACACGAAGGGGCCGTTCCGATCAAGTGGGTCCTGCATCCAGACGAGCCGCCTCCGGGGCCGAATTCGCGGAGCGTGGTCGTGGCGGTCCAGGAGCTTTCCTGCGCCAGCGGCAGAAACCCGATTCCGTTTCTCGACAAGCCGGAAGTCGACTTCCTGAAGCAAGCGGTGGTGATAAGGCTCTGGATCCATCCACCTGAAGGAATCAACACCTGCCAGGGCAATCCAATTGGCCGTCTGAAGGTGAACCTCCCGGGCCGACTGGGCAAGCGCGCCCTCTTCGACGGGTCCTCTGATCCACCGCGCCGGGTGAAGCCCGGAGAAGACCCGGGTCGCCTCCGCGTCGGGACCTAGGCAGCTTCGCGTTCCGCCTTCTTGCGCCAGTAGCGGTCAAGGCCGCTCCACTGGTAGGCGGTGGGGACAGCCTGGAGGAGCTCGTCGACGGTCTCCTCGCCGATCCCTTCCGCGGCAAGCGCGCGACGGATGCGGGCCTCGTTGTCGGCGTCGTACTCCGTCTTCTCCATCTGCCGCGCCAGCTCGGCCTCTTCGCGCAGTTTCTCCCGCACCTTCTCGATGTGGCCGGGGACGTCTTCCTCGATCGCGCCGAAGTGGGTGAGGGCGAGGCGCCGGGGCGACCAGGCGGCGACGGTGTCCAGCGATTCCTCCCAGACCTCGATGTCGATGTCGGGCGGGGGAGTGGGGGGCACGATCAGGCTCGAGGGCGGGATCCGGCAGGCGGCGACGTCACCGACGAAGGCGGTCCCGCTCTCCGGGTGGAAGTAGCAGACGTGATGCGAGGCGTGACCGGGCGTATAGGCGACCTCCATCCCCAGCACGGTCTCGCCACCTTGCAGCGAGCGCACGTTCTCCTCCGGCACCGGCAGAATCTCCCCCCACAGGTAGTTCAGCTTGTCCCCGTAAAGCCGCTCCGCACTCGCCAGCAGCTTCGAAGGATCGACCAAGTGCGGCGCCCCCCGCTCATGCACATAGACCTCCAGCTCCGGCCACCGCCGCACCAGCGCCCCCGTAGCCGCCGCGTGATCGAGATGAATGTGCGTCAGCAGCACCGCCCGCGGCCGCTCGCCCCCAATGGCCTCGAGAACGGTTTCGAGCGACGACTCCGGCCCCGGATCGACGAGGACCCCATCGACCTCCCAGCACCCGATCACGTGGGGCCGCCCCAGATGCATCACGTCGATGACCCTCATCGCCGCCAGCTTACGAGAGTCGGGGAAGGGGTCCCCGGACCCTCCCCGCTGTTGTCCGGGGACCCCTCCCCCGACTCTCCCCTAAGCGATCGGAGTCGGGAAACGGTCGTCGGCCTCAAGCGTTTGCCGCAGTCCCTCTTCCATCCCGCGCGGCGCGTACCCAAGCTCACGCTCGGCCTTCTCGTACGTGGCCCAGAAGGTCACCCCGTCGGCCGAGGAGATGATCTCGCGCAGGTTCGGCGGTTGCCCCATCACCTTCCCGACCACGGGCCCGAACGGGATCATCACCTTCATCAGCCCGGTCGGCAGCGCCCGCTTCGGCGCCTTGCGGCCGCTGACCTTGGCCACGGTCTCGATCGCCTCGCGCATCGTCGTCGCCGGGCCGCTGATCACGTAGGTCTCGCCGAGGCGGCCCCTGTCGAGGCCGAGGAGGATGCCGCCGGCGATGTCCTCGACGTGGGACATGCAGAGTCCCAGCTCGGGGAACGGCAGCAGCGGCAGCCTGCCGGCGAAGAACTGCTCCAGCAGGTCGGCCACCTGGGAGGTGTCGCCGGGGCCGTAGACGCCGCCGGGCTGGACGATGATCGCCGGCAGGCCCTCGTCGTCGATCAGCCGCTGGACGGCCTTGTGGGCCTCGAGCTTGGTCTCCTCGTAGTAGGAGGTGAAGCCGGTCTCGGGATTGCGGTAGGACTCGTCGACGACCTGTTCGCGGGTGTTGCCGAAGATGCCGACGGTGGAGACGTAGACGATCCGCGGGACCTTCTCCGCCAGCGCCGCCTTCATCACCCGCTCGGTGCCGACCACGTTCGCCTCCCACATCGCCGGCCGCTGCTTCGCCGGGATTCCGACCTCGTACATCGCCGCCGCGTGGACCACCGCGTCGCAGCCGTGCATGCCGTTGCGGATCGCGCTCTCGTCGCCGAGGTCTCCGGCGACCAGCTCGCAGCCCAGCTCGGTCAGCTTCGCCGCCTTGCCGGGGCTGCGGACGAGGCAGGCGACCTCGTCGCCTCGCGCCCGCAGCTGCCGCGCGACCTCGCCGCCGATGAAGCCGGTGCCGCCGGTGAGGAAGACCTTCACTCCGGGGACACTATCCGCCCACGCGCCTGCCCGTACAATTCCTTTGAGTGCAAGGTTCGAGAAACGGCAGGCAGACCCCGACCCGCGACGCGGGATCGAGCAACGGCGCCGGCGTCTCCAACCGGCGGGCCCGCCAGCGCGCGCTCGCGATCGGCATCGTCGACGGGCGCACCGACGGGGAGCCGCTCGGCGAGCTGCGGGAGCTGCTGCGGACCGCCGGCGTCGCCACCGCCGCCGTCGCCACCCAGCAGCGCCCGCAACCCGATCCCGACCGCTATTTCGGCCGCGGCCGCCTGACCGAGCTGAAAGAGGAAATCGCCGCCTGCGACGCCAACCTGGTCGCCTGCGACGACGAGCTGGCGCCGCGCCAGGAGCGCAACCTGGAGGCGGCGCTGGGGGTTCCGGTGATCGACCGCACCGCCGTCATCCTCGACATCTTCGCCGACCACGCCCACTCGGCCGAGGGCAAGCTGCAGGTCGAGCTGGCCCAGCTCGAATACAACATGGCCCGCATGCGGGGGCTCTGGACCCACCTCGAGCGCCTCGGCGCCGGCCGCATGGACGGCGGCATCGGCACCAGGGGCCCGGGCGAGAGCCAGATCGAGACCGACCGCCGCCTCGCCCGCAACCGCATCTCCGCGCTGCGGCGGCGCCTGCGGCAGTCGGAGAAGAACCGTGGCGTCATGCGCGCCCGCCGTGACAGCTCTTCGCTGCCGCGGGTCGCCCTCGCCGGCTACACGAACGCCGGCAAGTCGACGCTGCTGAACGCGCTGACCGGGGCCGAGGTCGAGGTCCGCGACCGCCTCTTCCACACCCTCGACCCGACCACCCGCACCTTCGAGCTCTCCGGTCGCGACTACTTGCTGACCGACACCGTCGGCTTCATCGAAAAGCTGCCGCACCAGCTGGTCGAGGCCTTCAAGGCGACCCTGGAGGAGACCGTGCTGGCGGACCTGATCCTCCACGTCGTCGACTCCTCGGCCCCGGAGGAGCGGCGGCTGGCCGACATGCAGGCGGTCGACGAGGTGCTCGAGGAGATCGGCGCCGGCGAGAAGCCGCGCCTGCTCGTCTTCAACAAGGTCGACCTGCTGGGCGACGACGAGCGCCAGGAGGCCGAGCTGGACCATCCCGAGGCGGTGCTGATCTCCGCCCAGGAGGGGGCGGGGCTGGACGAGCTGCGCGCGCGGGTCGAGCAGGCCTTCGAGGAGACGCTGACCGAGGTCGAGCTGCTGATCCCGTACTCCGAGGGCGGCCGGCTGCATGACCTGCACGAGGTCGCCGGCGACCTGGAGCGGACCGAGCGGGAGGACGGGGTGCTGGTGCGGGCGAAGGTGCCGGCGGCGGAGATGCACCGGTTCAGCGATTTGGCTGTGGCCTAGCTAGGCGGTGGCGGGGGGGCCGGGGGGGGGGGGCCGGGGGTGGGGCCCCGGTACAACCGGGGGGTGTCTCGGGGCCCCCCCCCCGGGGACCCCGATAGGCTCCGGCGCGTGCAGCTCCCTGTGGCCAGGCTGAGAGAGGAGGCGATTGTTCCTTCGCGGGCCCATGAGGGGGATGCCGGTTTGGATCTGTATGCGTGCGAGGCGGCGCATATCGGGCCGGGAGAGCGGTGGAGCGTCGGGACCGGGGTGGGGGTGGAAATTCCGGACGGGCATGCGGGGCTGGTGGTGCCGCGGTCGGGGCTTGCCCGCGACCACGGGATCGCGCTGGTCAACGCGCCGGGCGTGATCGATTCGGGCTACCGGGGAGAACTCCGGATCCTGCTGCTGAACACGGACCCGGCGGACACCTTCCGGGTCGAACCGGGCGACCGCATCGCCCAGCTGCTGCTGACGCCGATCGCGCTCGCCGAGCCGGTCGAGGCCGTCGCGCTCGCCGATTCGGTTCGCGGCGAGGGCGGGTTCGGCTCCTCCGGGCGTTAGACCTGTTCCTTTTCGGCGCCCAGCAACGAAAAGGAACAGGCGAATCAAGTTCCGGTGGCTGCGCGGCGCGCCGACTCGTGGGCGGCGGCCTCCAGCCGGTCGGGGAGCGGCTCCAGGTCGGGGCGGGTGCCGTAGCGGCGCTCCAGGGCCAGGGCGATCAGGTGGTCGGCCAGCCAGGCGTTCTTCGGCAGCAGCGGGCCGTGGAGGTAGGTGCCGATCACGTTGTCGCGCCTGACGCCCTCGAAGCCGTCGCGGTCGTTGTTGCCGTGGCCGCAGAGGACCCTGCCGAGGGGCTGGGCGCCCGGTCGGAGGTAGGTGCGGCCGCCGTGGTTCTCGAAGCCGGCGATCAGCCGCGGCCCGCCGCCGAGATCGGCCTCGATCGCGACGTTGCCGATCAGGCGCGGTCCCGGCTCGCGGACGGTCTCCAGGTCGGCGATCCCCAGGCCCGGCAGCTTCTCCTCGCCGAGCTGGTAGCTGTGGCCGAGCAGCTGGTAGCCGCCGCAGACCGCGAGCAGGACGGCGCCGTCGTCGGCTGCGGCGACCAGCTCCCGCTGCTTGGTCGCAACCATGTCGGCGGCGACCGCGCGCTGGTCGCGGTCCTGGCCGCCGCCGGCGTAGAAGAGGTCGTGGGCAGCGGGGTCGACGGGATCGCCGGGGCCGGCGCCGGCGTGGACGAAACCGATCCCCCGCCACTCGCAGCGGCGCTGGAGGAAGAGGATGTTGCCGCGGTCGGCGTAGATGTTCATCTGCTCCGGGTAGAGGCTGAGGACGCGCAGCTCCATCAGGCCACCTTCTCCAGGAGGACGACGTGCGAGCCGACGTGCGCCTCGGTCGGTGCGATCCAGCGACGGCCGGCGGGGGCGAATCCCGCCTCGGCGGCATCGGCCTCGAGCGCCGCCGCCGAGAGGGCCCGCAGCTCGACCGAGCTCTCCTCGTCGCGCAGCTCGCCGTCGGGGGAGACCGTCTGCCGCAGCCGCCGCAGGACGATCGGTCCGCCCATGCGGTCGACCGCCACCGGCAGGCTCGAGTAGATCCAGCCGCCGACCTCACGCACGTCTGGCAGCGGGGGGAGGGGGCCTTCGCTGGCGGGGACGTCCTCGACGATCGCCGCCGCGAGCAGACCGCCGGGCGCGAGGCTCCCGGCGCAGCTGCCGAGACAGGAGAGGCGGTCGGCGTCGTCCAGCAGCTGCAGGAACTGCATCGGGGCCAGCACGAGCCCGGCTTGCTCGGGGAGCTCGAACCCGCCGGCGTCGGCGAGGAGCGTTTCGACCAGACCGCCAGGCGCATCCGATTCTCGCCCCACTCCGCTGTGGCGAGAATCGGATACGCGTTCGCGGAGAACCGCGAGCAGCTGCGGATCGCGATCGAGGCCGATCACCGGGTGTCCGCGCCGGGCCAGATGGAGCGCGACCCGCCCCGTCCCGCAGCCGAGCTCCAGCACCGAGCCGCCGCAGCGCTCGGCCAGCTCCTCCCAGAGCGGCAGGTCGGCCGCGTAGCTGCCGCACTCGACGTCGTGCCAGATCGCCGCGGTCGCCGCGTTCATCGCCAGAACTCCTGGGCGAGGCCGCGATCGGAGAGGAGCCTGCGGAGCTCGAGCAGGGCGGTGTAGGTGGGGAGGGCGAAGAGGCGACCCTCGGCGCCGGCGACCGCGGCGTCGAGCGAGGCCTCGATCCCAGGCACGACCTCGATCGCCTCCTGCGGCCAGCCGGCGTACTTCAGCCGCAGCGCCATCTCCGGCGCCCGCGTCCCGGCGCAGACGACGCGGCGGACCGCGGCCGAGAGCAGCTCGAAGTCGGCGTCCCAGATCCAGGAGACGTCGCGGCCGTCGGCGATGCGGTCGTTGAGGGCGACCCAGAGGTCGATCGGCCCGCGCTCGCGGCTCTCCAGGAGCAGGGTGCGCAGCACCTCGTTGGCGCCGGCGGGGTTCTTGATCAGCAGGATCGAGACCGGGACCTCGCCGACCGCGATCGTCTCGACCCGGCCGAAGGCGGCGCGCATCTCGCCGAGGGCGCCGGCGATGCGCGCGGGCTCGACCCCGAGGCGGAGGCCGGCGGCGATCGCCGCCAGGGCGTTGTAGACGTTGTAGAGACCGGGGAGGGGCAGCTCCAGCTCGATCTCGCCGGACGGGGTTCGAACCCGCGTTCTCGACCCCTCCATCCCCCGCAGCTCGATCGCCGTCGCCGCGACCTCCGGCGCCGGACGCTCGGCCCCGCAGCTGGGGCAGGAGTAGTGGCCGAGGTGGCCGACGAAGGCGCGCGCGTAGGCGTAGGGGTGGCCGCAGCGCCGGCAGTGCTTGGCGTCGAAGGCGTGCTGCAGCTCCGGCAGCGCCTGCGAGGGGTCCTCGATCCCGAAGTAAAGGGCGCCCTCGCGCCGGCGTCCCTCGCGGTCGCGGCCGAGGTCGGCGATCAGCGGGTCGTCGGCGTTCAGCGCGAACTCGGTCCCCCCGGCGAGCGCCGCCACCGTCCTCGCCCACTCGTCGGCGAGCGCCTCCATCTCGCCGTAGCGGTCGAGCTGGTCGCGGAAGAGGTTGCCGAGGACGATCAGCGTCGGCTGCAGCTGTTCGCTCACCCGCGGCAGCCAGGCCTCGTCGACCTCGAACAGGCCCTCGCTGCCCGACTGCTCGAGCAGCGCCGTCGCCACGCCCCAGGTCATGTTCGAGCCGGCGCGGTTGTGGACGGGGCTGCGGCCGTCGGCGGCGAGGATGGCGGCGATCATCCCCGCCGTCGTCGTCTTGCCGTTGGTGGCGCTGACGATCGTCCTGCTGCCGTCGAGACCGGTCCCCAGGCGGGCGATCGCCTCCGGCTCCAGGCGCAGCAGCACCCGCCCCGGCAGCGTCGTGCCGCCGCCGCGGCCGCTGCGCCGGCTGGCGGCGCCGATCGCGCGGGAGAGGGCGACCTTGGCGCCGAAGGCGCCGCCGCGGCTGCGTCCGGCCGCGGCCATCAGCCCTCGCCGCCGCCGGGGACGAGGATCGAGAGGCAGCGCGGCAGCACCCGCAGCGAGACCGGCAGGTCGGTGAGGTGGTCGCCGTCGGCGTATACGGGGAAGGGGCGGCTGGCGTCGAGCTGCAGGCGCGGCGTGCGGAAGACGCTGACCTCGTCTTTGCCGATGTGGGCCCCCTTCAGCACGTCCCTGAGGCCGCGGAGGAAGCGCAGCTTGCCGACCTCCTCGATCGCGACGACGTCGAACTGGCCGTCGTCGATCTCGGCGTCGGGAGCGATGTACATGCCGCCGCCGTAGACGCTGTTGTTGGCGACGTCGACGAAGTAGCCGCTGATCCGCCTGCGTTCCTCGCCGACGACGATCGTGAAGCGGGCGGTGCGCCAGCCGATCAGGGTGCGGAGCATCGAGTAGGCGTAGACGAGGTTGCCGCGGATGAAGTGGGTTTCGTTGGCGAGGCGGTTGCATTCGGAGTCGAAGCCGACGCTGACGATGCCGAGGAAGCGGCGGCCGTTGGCCTCGCCGACGTCGATCCGCCGGCTCTGGCCGCCGAGGACGACGTCGACTGCGGCCTCCGGCTCGTCGGGAATCCCGAGCGCCCGCGCCAGGTCGTTGCCGCGGCCGCCGGGAATCAGCCCGAGCGGCGTCTCCGAGCCCGCCATCGCGCCGCCGACGGCGCCGATCAGGCCGTCGCCGGAGACGACGACCGGCAGCTCGCCGAGCTCGATCGCCCGCAGGGCCAGCTCGACCCCGTGCTCGAGGCTGCGGGTGCGCTCCACCCGGAAGACCGCGCGGCGGGCGTCGAGCGCCGCCTCCACCCGCGGCAGCAGCTTCAGCGTCTTCCCCCCGGCCGAAGAGGGGTTGACGAGCAGGGTCAGGGGCATCCCGGCGATCTCCACAGCCGCCCCAGCCTAGAGGGAGCCGCCAACGGGTCCGCCCCCGCGCAGGCGGGCGACGGCGAAGCTGCCGTCGCCGGCCGCTTCGGACCAGATCGGCTCGAATCCCAGCCGGGCGAGACGGCGGCGGTAGAGGGCGCCGCCGAGCCCGCCGAGCGTCTCCTCCTTGTCGCTTGCCGCAAGGGCGAGGAAGCCGCCGGGGCGCAGCACCCGCCCCGCCTCGGCCGCGGCGGGGCGGGCGTCGAGGGCCGCCAGCAGGTCGAACTGGTCGGCGGGGAAGGGGAGCGAGCGGGGGCCGCCCTGCTTGAAGGCGATGCGGCCCTCGGGGTCGAGGCCGACCTTCGCGGCGGCGGCGCGAACCGCCTCGGGCGAGCGGTCGACTCCGCGCACCCGGGCGCTTGGAAACTCACGGGCGAGGAACAGCGCGCCGGCCCCCTCGCCGCACTGGACGTGCAGGATTCGCTCCGGACTGCCGACGTGGAGGACGGCGGCGGCAAGGGGGGTGAGCGGGGGGGAGGGCATTTCCAGGGAGAACGTTTACTAGGGTTCCGCCCCGTGCAGCAACCGCCCGACCGTCGCTGGATCGTTCTCGCCGTCTTCGCCCTCGTCGCGATCGGCGTCGTCGCCGCGGTCCTGATCAGCCAGGGCGGCGGCTCCGGCGGCGAAAGCTCGACCGCCGGCTCCTCGACCGCGGCGAGCGCCGACGGCTGCAGGGAAGTGGAAGCGCCGGAACCGAAGACGGTCAGCTTCAAGGCCCCGAAGCAGGTGCTGAAGCGGGGCGAAGCGGCCACGGCGGTGGTCAAGACCAGCTGCGGGACCTTCGAGATCGCGCTCGACACGACCAGGGCGCCGAAGACCGCCAACTCGTTCGCCTTCCTCGCCGAAGAAGGCTTCTACGACGACCTCACCTTCCACCGCATCGTCCCCGGCTTCGTGATCCAGGGCGGCGATCCGGAAGGCACCGGCACCGGCGGTCCCGGCTACAGCGTCGACGAGAAGCCCCCGGCCAACCTCTCCTACACGAAAGGGGTCGTGGCGATGGCCAAGAGCTCGGCCGAGCCGCCCGGCCGCTCGGGCAGCCAGTTCTATGTCGTCACCGCCCCGGACGCCGGCCTGCCGCCCGAATACGCCCTGGTCGGCAAGGTGAGCAAGGGGTACGACGCCGTGGAACGAATCGAAGCGGTCCCGACGGCCGGAGAAAAACCGAAGCAGACGGTCCTGATCGAAGAAGTGACGATCGAACGGGGCTAGCTGGATCGCACGGGTTCAGAGGTCCTCTAAGCTGGCCGGGTGGCCAAGCCTGACGTCGGCGATCAAGCTCCCGATTTCGCCCTGCCCGGCACCGGCGGGAAGACCTACCGGCTCTCCGACTACCGTGGCCGCAACCTGATCCTCGCCTTCTATCCCGGCGACGCGACCACGGTCTGCACGAAGCAGTTCTGCAACTACCGCGACGAAGGCGACCGCCTCGACGAGCTCGGCGCCGAGGTGCTGGGGATCTCGCCGCAGTCGGTCGACTCGCACGAGCACTGGGTGAAGGAGCAGGAACTGAACGTGCCGCTGCTCGCCGACGAGGACCTGGCGGTGGCGAAGAGCTACGGGGTGACCGGCTGGATCGGGCCGCTGGCGCGGCTGACCGAGCTGAAGGACGTTCCCGGCGGCCGCTATGTCCAGCGGGCGATCTTCGTCCTCGACGGCGATGGCGTCGTCCGCCACCGCACCGTCTCCCGCACCGGCAGCACCTACGAGTCGGTCGAGGACCTCGAGCGCGCGGTCGCCTCGCTGGGCTGATGGCGGCCGAGGGGCGGCCGTTCGCGCTGGGCCCGGGCCCGACCCTGCGCGGCGAAGCGGTGGGGGAGGGACCGGCGGCGGTCCTCTGTCACGGGATCACGGCGACCAGGCGCTACGTCCTTCACGGCTCCAGCGCGCTGCCGCGAGCCGGCTACACCGTCGTCACCTACGACGCCCGCGGGCACGGGGAGTCGGACCCGGCGCCGGCGGGGGAGAGTTATGGATACCCATTGCTGGTCGCCGACCTCGAGCGGGTGGTGGAGGCGGAGGTGGGCGAGGGGGCCTTCTTCCTCGGCGGTCACTCGATGGGCGCCCACACCGCGGTCGCCTACGCGCTGCGCCATCCCGGGCGGCTGGCCGGCCTGGCGCTGATCGGACCGGTCTACACGGGCACGATCGAGCCGGCTTCGCTGGACTACTGGGACGGCCTCGCCGCGGCGCTGGAAGCCGGCGGTGCAGGCGGCTTCGCCGCCTACATCGACACCGAGCAGGGGATCGACCCGAGCTGGCGCGACTCGGTCCTGCGCTTCACCCGCGAGCGGCTGCTGCTGCAGCGGCACCCCGAGGCGCTGGCCGAGGCGCTGCGGGAGGTTCCGCGCTCGCGCCCGTTCGCGTCGATGGCGGATCTGGAGTCGCTCGAGGTCCCGACCCTGGTCGTCGCCAGCAACGACGACGCCGACCCCGGCCATCCCTACGAGGCGGCGGCCGCCTACGCCGAGGCGCTGCCGAACGCCCGGCTCCTCAGCGAGGAGCCGGGTCAGTCGCCGCTCGCCTGGCAGGGCGGCAGGCTCTCCCGCGCCTTAGCGGCGTTTTACGCCGAAGCCTTATCTTCCGCCCGATGAGCCGACTCGACGAGGGCAGCCTCCAGCGCGCGATCGCCTTCCTCGCCGCCCTCGGCGTCGGCCTCGCCGCCTACCTCGCGATCGCCGAGGCGAACGGCGGCTCGCCCGTCTGCCTGGCCGGCGGCAGCGGCTGCGAGACGGTCGCCAGGAGCTCCTGGTCCCACCTCGCCGGCGTCAACGTCGCCGTGCTCGGGATCGCCGGCTACGCGCTGCTGCTGGCGACCGCCTTCTTCGCCAGCGACACGGCGCGCTTCGCCGGCTTCGTCCTCGCCCTCGGCGGCTTCGGCTACAGCGTCTTCCTCACCTACGTCGAGCTGTTCAAGATCGAAGCCGCCTGCCAGTGGTGCCTGGCCAGCGCCGTCCTGATGACGATTCTCTTCGCGCTCTGCGCCGCCCGCCTGATCGTCTACGCGGGAACCGCCGCCGCGATCCCCGGGCGGGCATGAGCGAAGCCGATCGCCGCTCGCGCCTGCTGCGCATCGCCGCCGGCGCGACCTTCCTGGCGCTGGCCGCCGTCCTCGTCCTGATTGCGATCACCGCCTCCGGCAGCGGCGACGGAGGCGATACCGAGATCGAGGGCAAGGCGGCGGTGGCGAAGCTCCTCGAGGGGATCCCGCAGCGGCAGATGACCCTCGGCGACCCGAAGGCCGCGGTCGAGCTGATCGAGTTCGGCGACCTCCAGTGCCCGACCTGCGCCGGCTACGCGGAAGAGATCCTGCCCGCGATTATGGAAACCCAGGTCAGGAAAGGCGAAGCGAAGATCGACTTCCGCAACTTCACGATCATCGGCCCGGAATCCGCCGCCGCCGGCGCCGCCGCGCTTGCTGCCGCCGCCCAGGGCCGGGGCTGGAGCTTCGTCGAGCTCTTCTACCGCAACCAGAGCGCCGAGAACTCCGGCTACGCCGACGACGACGCCTTCCTCAGGGCCCTCGCCAGAGCCGCCGGCGTCGCGGACCTCGGCAGATGGGACGCAGACCGCGCCCGGATGACCGGCCGAGTCGAAGAAACCTCGCAGGAAGCCAAGAACCTCGGCTTCGACGGCACGCCGTCCTTTGCGATCAAAGGCCCCAAGGCCGGCGGAATCAAGCTCTTGGGGACCCCAGAAACGACGGGGGCCCTGGAAGACGCGATCGAAGAAGCGGGCTGATCCAGGCGGCTTCTCCTGCCTGAGTTGACATAACCACCATTATCGTGCGTTGGAAAGCAGAAGCAGGTCCATCCCTCGCGGGCGCGAATCCGCTTTCCTAGGCATGGCTATCGCGACGACGACTCCCCCGACAAGCAACGCCCTCCGCGACTTCCTCGCCCTGAGCCCATGCCCGTTCGCGCAGCGGGCCCGAATCCGCCGCGGCAGGCCGTGGGGAGATCCCCGCCCTCTGGCGGAGCGGCTCGACGACCTGCATGCGGACCTGCTCGGGATGGGCGCCGGCCAGGACGAGGATCTCCTGGCTCTGGAGATCGGCCTCGCCGAGCGCCTGCGGACGCCGCGAGACGCGGCTGCCCTCCTGCACGCCACCCTCGACGGCCTGCGCGCTCGCGACCGCTCCAACCAGGATCCGCTGACGAGGGGAATCGAGTCGGCGGACTGGGATTTCGAACACAACGGGGAGAGGTTCTTCATCTCGCTCTTCGCGCCGCTCTACCCGGTGACCCATTCGCGCTTCTCCGGCCACCGCAGCGTCGCTTTCGTCCTCTTCCAGCCGGAGCGCAGCTTCCGGCGCTACGGCGTCTCCTCGCGCCACCCGGGCCGCGGCCGGCTGTCAAGGGCGGTCGAGCGTCGCTTCCATCGTCAGGGCAAGGACTACGACGCGACTCTCAACGCAAGCACCGCCAAGGCGCTGCGGTTCGTCAAGCCCTTGAGCAGCGAGGAGGGTCCGATCGCCTGGTGGCAGGTTCCCTACGAAGCTGAGGTCGGCTGATCGGTCGGCAGCATCGAGGCCCGGACGGCGACCTTCCGAGCCGCCAGCGCAGCTCCCTGGGAGCAGCTCTCGGCGGCTGACAGCCCGGAGCTCCAGCGGGCGACCAGGTAGGCCCCGTTGAAGGTGTCGCCGGCGCCGACGACGCAGCGGACGCTCTCCGGCCGGACCGCCTCATACCTCGTCCAGCGCCGCGCCGACCCGTCGCTGAACTGGCCACCGGCCTCGCCTTCGGTGACGACGACCTCCCGTCCCCGATCGGACGGAATCGCTGCCCAGCTCGCGAGCCCGAGGCTCTCCAGGAAGCGCGGCCCCTCGCGGTGATTGCTGAAGATCAGCTCGCTCTCAGCGAGGAGACCGAGCAGCAGGTCGCGATCGCTCCCGAGCAGCAGCTCCAGCAGGGGAATGCTCGCGTTGAGGGCGATTGGGACCCCGCGCGAGCGGGCGAGTCGAAGGACGGCGCGAAGGACGATCGGGTCTTCCACCGTCACGTAGACGGCGTCGATCTCGTCGAAGAACCCGGCAAGAGCCTCGGCAACGACCTCCTCCTGCCCCTCCAGCAGACCCTGCCTGGAGACGAAGGTGACGACCTTCTGCGCGTGGGAGATCGTGATCCAGGTGCGGCTGTCCCGCTCCAGGAGCCCGAGCTGGTAGCGGCGATCGAGGCTGCGTGGCAGCAACCCGTTCAGCCGCGCCTCCTTGCCCAGGAGCGCGAACGGGACGACCTCTCCCCCCTGCTCCCGAACCGCCGCCGCGGTGACCATGCCCTTGCCGCCCGGACACCGAATCGCCTCCTCGACCGGAGCCACGTCGTCATCCAGCATCTCCTGGTCGGGGATGAAAAGCAGGGTGTCGAGCGTCGCCATCCCGACGCAGCCGATCCTCATGGCGCCAAGGGTGTCAGATCTTCCCCGGAGCGCGGGCGGGCGCCTCCGCCTGGCAAGAGGAATTGGCTCCAATACCTGGAACGTTCCCAGACCGATGGGAACGAAAGAGGAGCGCCGCTCGATGGAACTCGCCGACCGGACCGAAGCGGCGAAGATACCCGGCGACCACGACTGGCCGATGAAGGTCGTCCATCACAGACTGAAGGAAGGCTTCTGGAAGGACCCCGATCCCGCCAACACGGCGGTGCTCACCGCCGACCTGATCCGGGAGTACCACTATGAGGTCGGCAGGATGATCCGACCCTTCCAGGAGAAGCACCTGAACTCCGCCAGCTACGACCTCACCCTCGGCCCGCGCTGCCTGGTCGACGGCGAGGAAGTGATCCTCGGCGAGCGCGATCAGGTTCTGCGGATCGAGCCGGGGTCGATCGCCCTCGCCCCCTCCCGGGAGATGCTCTTCATCCCCCACTGGCTGGTGGCCACCTTCAACCTGAAGAGCCGCTACATCTTCAAAGGGCTGCTGATGGGCATCGGCCCCCAGATCGATCCCGGCTACATGGGAGTCCTCACCTGTCCCCTGCACAACATCTCCTGCGAGCCGATCGATCTGTATTTCTGCGAGCCGTTCGCGAAGCTCGACTTCATCCGCACCAGTTGGGGAGCGACGGTCGAGCTCGATGGCGTCGACAGCGAAGACGCCCTCTACGAACGCGCCGCACGCGGAGAGTTGCGCGGCTACAAGGACAACCGGGTGATCCTCTGGCCGCGGGAGGAGAACTTCAGGCCGCCCTTGGTGACCGGCAAGAAGCCAGCGGGGGTCAAAGGCTTCCTGGGTGGCCTCAAGGAGCAGGTGGAGGAATTCGGCAGAAAACTCAACTGGGGATTCGGGGGTGGCGTCATCCTCGCGATCACGACGATTGCCGCGGTGGTGGGAGTCGGCGCCCTCGCCGTCATCTACACCGACGGACGGGTCGGCGACGCCCGCGACGACGCGGTACGGGCAGCGCGGGCGGAGCTGAAGTCGGAGATACAGGAACTCGGCCACGCCCGACAGGTTTCCGGCACCGGCCGCACCCGGGCGGAAGGCGACGCGCCGCTAGCGGCTGGCAGAACCCTTCGCTAGCGGCCGAACGATCGCCGGAGCCTTGGGAAGCTCGCCGCGTTCGATGTTGCCGAGCTGGAAGCCGGCGGCGCGGATGGCGGAGACGGTGTCGCGGTTGCAGTGGCAGCCGTCGCCGAGGAAGCGCCAGGGCTTCTCGAGGCGGTCCTGCCATTTGGCGAGCGAAAGGTGGTTGGCGCGGACGTGCTCGAGGAAGAGGAGCTGGCCGCCGGGAGCGAGGACGCGGGAGATCTCCCCCAGGGCCGAGGACTGGTCGGGGACCGTGCAGAGGACCAGCGTCACCACGACGGAGTCGAAGCTGTCGTCCGGGAATGGCAGCTCTTCGGCGCCGGCCTGCACCAGGTCGGCTCCGGGGCAGTCCTTCTCCGCGCGCTGGCGCAGCTGCTTGAACATGTGCGGGTCGGGCTCGGTCAGGGTCAGGCTGTCGAGGCCCTCGCGCGGGTACAGCTCCAGGTTGAGGCCGGTCCCCGCGCCCAGCTCCAGCACTCTCCCCCGCGCCTCGCACAGTAGCTCGCGGCGCATCTCCCGCAGGCCGGCCTCTTCGCTGGCCGCGAAGGCGCGGTCGTAGAAGGCCGAGAACATCCGGCCCCAGGTGGCGTCGTAGATCCTTCCCATGACTGGTTCGCTCCTTCGCTGAGTTTCGGGCGTCATAGCGCCCACGATTCAGCGTTCGTGCTGGCGGACGCGTTGCTAGATGGCGTCCCGGTGTACGGGCTCGGGCGCGTCCTCGTTCACGGCCCGCTGGCCGCGGCCCGCTCCTCGTAGGCGCGGCGGGCGCCGTGGTCGACCTCGGTCATCAGCTTGTCGATCTTCATCGCCCGCCCCAGTGCCTCGCGCCAGCGGCGCGGCAGCGGCGCCAGGACCTTGTAGAGGACGCCGTTGGCGCGCGGGACGAAGACGTCGAAGCGCGGCACTTCCATCGCCTCGACGATCTCGTTGGCGACGTCGGCGGCCTCGACCGGTTTCACCCACTTCTGGCCGACGCCGCTGGTCAGCTCGGTGTTGACCACGGTCGGCATCACGCAGAGCACCTCGACGCCGCTGCCGCGGAGCTCCCCCCGCACCGCCTCGCTGATGCCGACGACGGCGTGCTTGGTACCCGAGTAGGTGGCGATTCCCGGGATCCCCGATTTGCCCGCCTGCGAGGCGATGTTGACGATCCAGCCGGTCCCGCGCGGGCGCAGCCGCTTGATCGCCAGCTGGGTGCCGGTGACGACGCCGCCGACGTTGATGTCGATCTGGCGCCGCACCGAGGCCTCGCTCTCCTCCTCGAACGGCGTCACCGGCATGATCCCGGCGTTGTTGACCACCGCGTCGATCGGCCCCAGCTGCCGCTCGGCCTCGTCGAGGAAGCGCTCGAAGGAACCGCGGTCGGTGACGTCGAGCGGCAGCGCCACGGTGCCGCTGCCGAGCTGCGCCGCCGTCTGCTCGGCCAGATCGTGCTGGAGGTCGCCGATGGCGACCCGACAGCCTTTGGCGATCAGCGCCTGCGCCGTCGCCTTGCCGATCCCGCGGGCGCCGCCGGTGATCGCCACCACCTTGCCGCTGAGTGAACGCCGCTTCTGCGCCATCTCCTCCTCCTTGAAATCCGATGCGGCGGGGCTCATCTC
The DNA here is from genome assembly GCA_025936755.1 of Solirubrobacterales bacterium. GTDB lineage: Bacteria > Actinomycetota > Thermoleophilia > Solirubrobacterales > 70-9 > VAYN01. The sequence continues at coordinate 29,944 of JAICSS010000013.1, forward strand.
ATGCCGCCGGTTTGTAGACGGTGACCACGGCGGCTCCGCCGAGGCCGATGTTGTGCTGCAGCGCCACCTTCGCTCCCTCGACCTGGCGCTTGTCGGCTTCGCCGCGCAGCTGCCAGGTCAGTTCCGAGCACTGCGCCAGGCCGGTCGCGCCCAGCGGGTGGCCCTTGGAGATCAGCCCGCCCGAGGGGTTGACGACGGGCCCGCTGCCGCCGTAGGTGGTCGCTTCTTCGGCGACGAGCTTGTGCGCCTCGCCCTCGGCGGCGAAGCCGAGCGCTTCGTAGGTGATCAGCTCGTTGGCGCTGAAGCAGTCGTGCAGCTCGCAGACGTCGACATCCCCCGCCCCCACTCCGGCTTCCTCGTAGGCCGCCTCGGCGGCGGTTCGCGACATGTCGGAGCCGACGATGGTCATGCAGTCGGCGTTCTCGTCGAAGGTCGAGCTGAGGTCGGTGACCATCGACTGGCCGGCGATCTCGATCGCCTGGCCCCAGAGCCCGTGCTCCTCGACATAGCGCTCGGAGGCGACGATCGCGCAGGCCGAGCCGTCGGAGGTCGGCGAGCACTGCAGCTTGGTCAGCGGGTCGTGGATCATCTTCGCCGCCTTGATGTCCTCCAGGCTGTACTCGTCCTGGAACTGGGCGTAGGGGTTGTTGACCGAGTGCTTGTGGTTCTTCCAGCCGATCCAGGCGAAGTGGTCGGGCTCGGAGCCGTACTTCTGCATGTGGTCGCGGCCGGCGTTGCCGAACATCTGCGGCGCCGGCGGCGATGACTCGGGGTCGCGGATCTCGAACATCCGCATCGCGTGCTTGTCGAGCGCGTTGGTGCGGTCGGTGTACTTGACCCCGAGGCTGCCCGGCTCCATCTTCTCGAAGCCCAGCGCCAGGGCGCACTCGGCGGCCCCGCCCCTGACCGCCTGCCGGGCGAGGAACAGCGCCGAGGAGCCGGTCGAGCAGTTGTTGTTGACGTTGACGACGGGGATCCCGGTCAGCCCGAGCTGGTAGAGCGCCCGCTGGCCGTAGGTCGAGTCTCCGTAGCAGTAGCCGGCGTAGGCCTGCTCGACGTCCTCGTAGGGGATGCCGGCGTCGGCGAGCGCCTTCTCCCCCGCCTCCTTGGCCCAGTCGGGGTAGTCGCCGTCCTTGGTGCCGGGCTTCTCGAACTTGGTCATCCCGACCCCGATCACGTACGTGCGGTTGCTCAACTGCTCGCTCCTCCCATGTTTGGCTGACTGGCCAAATCTACCGCCTCGGGTCAAGCGGCGGGTAATCTCCAGGTTAGTGGTACCCCTCGCCGCCAGTACCGATCCCGCCGCGGGAGTGGGAATCCTCGCCGCCCTCGCCGCCGGGGTCGTCTCCTTCCTCTCCCCCTGCGTGCTGCCGCTCGTCCCCGGCTACCTCTCGGCCGTGAGCGGGGTCTCGGCGAGCGAGCTGGAGAGCGCCGGCTGGCGCCGGGTCCTCGGCCCGAGCCTGCTCTTCGTCGCCAGCTTCTCGGCGATCTTCATCGTCCTCGGGCTGACCGCGACCGGTCTCGGCTCCCTGCTCAAGGACAACCGCGACCTGCTGACGAAGATCTCGGCGGCGATGATCATCGCCATGGGCCTGCTCTTCGTCGGCTCCCTCTTCATCACCCGGCTCAACCGCGACTGGCACGTCAACGCCCTCCTGGACCGGGTCGGCAAGGGCGGCCCCATCGTCGCCGGCGCCGCCTTCGCGATCGCCTGGACCCCCTGCATCGGCCCGACCCTGGGGGCGATCCTCGCCGCCGCCTCGCTCTCGGACTCGACCCTCCGCGGCGGCCTCCTGCTCGCCGTCTACTCCGCCGGCCTGGCGATCCCCTTCCTCCTCACCGCCGTCGCCTTCTCGCAGATGACCACCGCCTTCGCCGTCGTCAAGCGCCACTACCAGGCGATCGTCGCCGTCGGCGGCCTGATCCTGATCGCGATGGGCGTCCTGATCTGGACCGGCGAGTACCGCCAGCTCAACATCGAGGCCCAGAGCTGGATGTCGGAACTTGGGATCAACCTCTCCAACGACGTCTGAGAAGGCGCATGGCCGGCGCATCTCGGCGTCCTCGGTCGCTTGCGTGCGGAGCACGCCACGCTCCCTGCGTCCTTGATCTGCTTGGCCCAGCGCCTTCTTAGTTTTGAACTGGAGCGGCGGTCTCCAGCTCTTTGCCGACGGCCTCGACGATCTCCAGGCCGTCGTCCTCGATGTCGCGGGAGCAGACGATGCGGAAGCGGCCGGTGCCGATCTCGCCGTCGGGGACCACCGGCAGGCCGCGGATCGTCTCCCAGCCCAGCCGCTCGACCTCGAACGGGTTCATCCGCACCTCCGCCGCCGGGAAAGGGCAGTTGGCGTTGTGCTGGTCGATCGCCTTCGAGATCGCCTCGAGGTTCTTCGCCTCCGGTGAAGCCACGGAGGGAAGTCTAAGTGGCCTGAGCCCGCGGCAGGGCCTCTCCAGCGGTGGGGCCACTGGAGGCCGCGAGGACTTCCTCGGAGGCCGCGAGGGATCGGGCGACACGCTTCGGCCTGGCGGCAGGGTTGAACGCGTACTGCGCGAGGTTGCCCAGCGCGATCAGCGCGTAGAGGGCCCCCGGCACCATCTCCCCCTCGATAACCCTGAGGAGCGCGAACAGGCTGAAGGCAACGCCCAGCACCGCCGGAAACCAGCGGCTCACCCCTCGAAGGCGCCGGTCCTGACGCTGGTAACTCTCGGCCAGCTCGGCGGTGGCCGCCGCCAGCCGCGGATCGTCTGGAGCCTCTCCCCGCAGGACGAAGCCGCGGAGGCGCCATTTCTCCCCGTAGGACAGCGCTCCGAACGTCTCCATCTCTTCTTCCCTGGTCCACATATGAAATCTCCCGGTAGGGCAGAGAGTTTTCCAGAGATGGCCACGCCGAAGCGCCGGGTACCGTTGACTGGTGGCACTTGCGGATTGGCCCCGGACGATCGCCCACCTCGACATGGACGCGTTCTACGCGTCGGTGGAGCTGCGACGGCGGCCGGAGCTGCGGGGGAAGCCGGTGGTGGTCTGCGGGTCGGGGCCGCGGGCGGTGGTGACGACGGCGAGCTACGAGGCGCGGAAGCTGGCGGGGATCCATTCGGCGATGCCGGCGGCGGTCGCGCGGCGGCGGCTGCCGGACGCGGTCTACCTGCGACCCGACTTCCCGGCCTACCGGGAGGCGTCGGGGCAGGTGATGGACGTGCTGCGGCGGAACCTCGAGGTGGTCGAGGTGGTGGGGCTCGACGAGGCCTACCTGGACCTGACCGGGATCTTCTCGCCGAAGGCGGCGATGCGGCGGGTCGCGGCCGAGATCCGCCAGGAGACGCAGCTGACCTGCTCGGTGGGGATCTCCGAGAGCCGGATGCTGGCGAAGATCACCAGCGAGCTGGGAAAGCCGGCGGGCATGGTGGTGCTCTCGCGGGAGCGGGCGCTGGAGCGCTTCGCCGGCCGCTCCCCCGGCCTCATCCCCGGGATCGGGCCGAAAACCGTCTCCCGGCTGGAGTCGATGGGGATCCGGACGCTCGCCGACCTGCGCCGCTGGCAGCGGCCCGCGCTCGAAGACGCCTTCGGCCCCCGCTCGGGCGCCTGGCTGCACGCTCGCGGCAACCTCCTCGACGCGACCCCGGTCACGCCCGAGCACGAGACCAAGTCGCAGTCGACCGAGATCACCTTCGACGTCGACGTCACCCAGCGGGCCGAGCTGGAGCGGCACCTGGACGAGCTCTCCGCCGAGCTCTGCCGGCGCCTGCGCAAGCGCGAGCTGGCGGGCCGCACGATCGGGATCAAGGTGCGGCTCGACGACTGGACCAACGTCACCCGCTCCAACACGATCGAGGCGCCGACCAACGACCCCTCGGTCGTCGGGCCGATCGCCCTCGAGCTGCTGCGCGCCTACGACCCGCAGCGGCCGGTGCGGCTGCTCGGCGTCCGCGTCGCCTCCTTCGGCGGCAACGAGGCTGCCGAGCCGGAGCCGACACCGGGTCAGCTCCAGCTCGGGCTTGCCTCTTAACGCGTAGCCAGCACCGTTCCCACGCCGGGGAATCCAAGGCGCTCCTTGACGGCCTCGGTGAGGTCGTAGTCGCGTCCGGCAACGTACGGGCCGCGGTCGATCACCGGCACGGTCACCGTGCGGCCGTGGTAGCGCAGCTTCACCTTCGTCCCGCACGGCAGCGTCTTGTTGGCCACGCCCATCGTCCCCGGCAGCAGGGTGCCGCCGCAGGCGACGCCGCTGCCGTAGAGGCCGGGCCCGTAGTAGGAGGCGCCGGCGAGGCGGTAGGAGGTCAGCTTGCGCGGCGCGCTGCGGGAGGACCGGATCCGCCGGTCGTGAACGCCGTAGGCGCGTATCGCGTAGGTGCCGGTCCGCCCGGGTGCCCAGCGCAGCGCGAAGGTCCCGTTCGCCTTCGTGGTCACCGCGCGGGCGCCGCCCTCGGGGCCGCGGAAGACCAGCTTCACCCGGCGCCGGCCGCCCGGCCGCACCTTGCCGCGCACCGCCAGCCCGTTCCCCTTCAGCACCGAGTGCGTCGAGAGGTGCAGGGCGACGTGGGACCGCAATCGCTCGCGATCGGCGTGCCGCTCGCTCTGCGCCGCCGCGGGGGCCAGGCCGATCGTCAGCGCGGTGGCAGCCGCCACCGCGGGCATCAGGTAACGCATCTGTGTCGCTCTCTTTCTGCTGCCTAGCTGGTTCGCTGACCCTGCGCTCAGAGGCGAGGGGACTCGGCAGGTCGTTTCGAAGAGAACACGCTAGGGCGTCTCGCGGAGCGGAAATGTGAGCGGACGCACACATTCTCCACATGCAACGTAAGCGTCAGATCGGCTTCAGCAAGCGTTATCCAGCGCTTTACCCGGTTTTGGGCGCGTGTGCGAAGATGAATCCGTGACGAAGCCGGAACGCCTCAGCGGACTCGATACCTCCTTCCTCCACCTCGAGCGCTCGGGCGCCCACATGCACGTCGCCTCGACCTCGATCTTCGAAGGCGCGGCGCCCACCCACGCGGAGTTCCGCGACCACATCGCCTCCCGCCTGCACCTGGTGCCGCGCTTCCGCCAGAAGCTGCGTTTCGTCCCCTTCACCCAGGGGCGGCCGGTCTGGATCGACGACCCGCACCTCAACCTCGACTACCACGTGCGCCAGACCGCGCTGCCGGCGCCGGGCTCCGACGAGCAGCTGCGCAACCTGGCGGCGCGGATCTTCTCCCAGCAGCTCGACCGCTCGAAGCCGCTCTGGGAGCTGTGGCTGGTCGAGGGCCTGACCGGGGACCGCTTCGCGATCATCGGCAAGAGCCACCACGCCCTCGTCGACGGCGTCTCCGGGGTCGACATCACCACCGTCCTCTTCGACCTCGACCCCGAGCCGGCCGGCGCGCCCGAGAAGGCGCCGCCCTGGCTCGCCAGCCCCGAGCCGACCGACGTGCAGCTGCTGACCGAAGCCTGGAAGGAGCGGCTGACCAGCCCGAAGGAGATCTACCGCGGCGTCCGCCACGCCCTGCGCGGCCCGCGCCAGGTGCTGCAGGGCGTCGGCGCCACCTCGAAGATCGTCACCGCCGGGATGTCGGCCCCCGACACCCCCTTCAACGTCGAGATCGGCCCGCACCGCCGCTTCCAGATGACCCAGACCGACCTCGACGACCTCAAGCGGGTCAAGGACGCCCACGGCGGCACCGTCAACGACGTCATCCTCTCGATCGTCGCCGGCGGCATCGGCCGCTACCTGCGCGCCCGCGGCCACGACACGACGGGGCTGGAGCTGCGGGCGATGGTCCCGGTCAGCGTCCGCGCCGCCGAGGAGCACGGCGCCCTCGGCAACCGGATCTCGGCGATGATGGCGCCGCTGCCGGTCTGGTGCGAGGACCCGGTCGAGCGCCTGCACCTGACGACCCGGGAGATGGGCGACCTCAAGTCCTCCGGCCAGGCGGTCGGGGCCGAGATACTGACCAAGCTGACCGACTTCGCGCCCTCGACGATCGCCTCCCAGGCGGCCCGCCTGCAGCCCGCGCAGCGCTTCTTCAACCTGGTCGTCACCAACGTCCCCGGCCCCCAGTTCCCGCTCTACGTGCTCGGGCGCAAGATGGAGTCGATCTTCCCGATGGTCCCGCTGGCCCGCCGCCAGGCGCTCTGCGTCGGGATCATGTCCTACGACGGCCAGGTCAACTTCGGGCTGATCGGCGACTACGACGCGATGGCCGACCTCGACAGCTTCGCCCTCGACCTCGAGGCGGCGACCAGAGAGGTGATCGCCACGGCGCCGGCCAGGAAGGCGAAAGCGAAGAAGCGCAAGGCCGCGGCGGCATCGAGCAACGGCGCCGGCCCGGTCGCCGCCGAGTCCCGCTCGTAATACCCGCCTGCGGCCCCGTCAGCGAACCAGCCCGCCGCTGACTTCGAACGGGACGCCGTCGGTCAGGTAGTTCCAGTCGAGCTTGCCGACGCTGAAGCCGCGGGCGCGGGCGTCGGCGTTGACGATCACGGCGGTGATCCGCTCGAATCGGCCGGGCCGGCGCAGCCGCACGGTCATCGGGCCGCCGCCGGGCCTGTAGGTGAGGCGGACGACCGGGTGACCGTGACGCTCGCTGCCGCGGCGGCCGACCAGAGCGACCGCGGCGGCGGTCCCCCGCGGCGCCGAGAGGTGGACGACGACGGCGCGCCCCTTGCGCGCCCGCACCCGCAATAGCTGGAAGGTCGTGTGGTTGAGCAGGCGCGTCAGCCCGACGCCGTTCAGGGGCAGGTGTCCCTGGCGCGGCGGGTCCGGGTAGAGGCGGCTCTCGCGGAAGGACTTGCCGGTGCGCCACTCGGCCACCGCGGCGGCGAAGCGGGAGAAGTCGTGGCTGAAGTCCGAGGGGCCGCCGGCGCGCAGCGCCCGCTGGTAGCTCGCGACCGAGAAGCCGCCCGGCTTGGCGTCGATCGCCCCCGCCCAGGCCTTGCGGATGATCTCCGGCCCGTAGCGGCGCGCCAGCCACTGGTTCCAGACGGCGGTCCCGTACTCCTTGATCGAGTTCGCCGTCAGCGGCGTTTCGTAGAGCTTGACCCAGCGGCGGACGTAGCGGAGGTAGTCGTTGATGCCGTTGTAGACCTGGTCCTCCATCCAGGTCGCGGTGGCCTCGGCGAACCAGGGGTCCTGGTAGGCGTCGTAGCCGAACTGGAGGATGTGGTTGTACTCGTGGGCGAAGGTCACCTTGAGGTCGTTCAACGGCTTCGTGCCGGGGAACTCGAAGGCGCTGTAGTCGTTGTCGAGGACGAGGTAGCCGTGCAGGCGCCGCGGGATCCGGTGCTGCCTCGTCGCCTGGCCGCGGTCGGGAGCCGCGTAGCCGAACAGTTCGCCGCCGATCTGCGAGAGGTAGACGTCGGTCTTGCCGCGGCGGCCGCCCTGGCGCCCGTCGCTGCGCGGCTCGCGCCAGCCCAGCTTCCCGTTCTCGACCTGGTGCACCCGTTCGGCCACCCGCAGCACCCGCTCGACGTAGTCGGGGACCCCGTCGCCGTTGCGGTCCTCCGGTTCGGGCGCGTCGAGCCCCTGTTCGACCCAGTGGACGCAGAAGTGGCGGGAGCAGGCCGGCGAGCCCGGCGCCTCCGGGACCGAGTAGGCGTTGCGATTGGGGTCGCTGGCGTCGGTCGGCCGCTGGCGCGCTTCGGTCGGGCGCGACTGCGGCAGGATGAACGGCTTCCGCGCCGCCGCGGCCTGGGCAGGGAGGATCGCGGCGAGGGCCAGGAGCAGCGCCGCCGAGGATCCGACCAGGTGGCGCCGGCGGTTCCGCATGCCCCGACAACCCTAACGACGGCCGAAAGTACCTCCGGCGTCCGGGGCGGGGACTTCGGGTAATAGCCTGCCCGACACCCGATGCGCGTGGCCCTCGCCCAGATCAACCCCACCGTCGGCGACGTCGACGGCAACGCCGCCAAGGCGGCCGAATGGATCGATCGCGCCCGCGGCGAGGGCGCCGAGCTGGCGATCCTCCCCGAGCTCTGCATCCCCGGCTACCCGGCCGAGGACCTCTACCTGAAGCGCCACTTCCTGCGGGCGAACCAGCGCGCCGTCGAAGAGCTGGCGCCGTCGGTGTGCGGGATCACGGCGCTGGTCGGGTTCGCCGAGCCGGTCGCCGATCCCGGGGACCCGCGCCGCGCCCACAACTCGACCGCGGTCCTCGCTGACGGCGCGGTGCAGGCGATCTACCGCAAGAACCGCCTCCCCAACTACGCGGTCTTCGACGAGCAGCGCTACTTCGTCCCCGGCGCCGAGCCGACCGCGATCGACCTCGGCGAGATGCGGGTCGGGCTGACGATCTGCGAGGACGTCTGGGTGCCGGGGCCGCCGGCGCAGGCCGAGGCCGAGGCGGGGGCGCGGCTGATCGCCAACCCCTCCGGCTCCCCCTACCACCGCGGCAAGGGCCGCGAGCGCGAAGAGATGTTCTGCCGGCGCTCGCGCGACTACGGCGCCTACTTCGCCTTCTGCAACCTCGTCGGCGGCCAGGACGAGCTCGTCTTCGACGGCCAGAGCCTCATCACCGCCCCCGACGGCAGCGTCGTCGCCCGTGCCGCCCAGTTCGAGGAGGAGCTGCTGCTTTGCGACGTCCCCCACTCCGCGCCGGGCCCCCTGGCCGAGCCGCTCGGGGATCTCGACGAGGTCTACGCGGCGCTGACCCTGGGCCTGCGCGACTACGTCGGCAAGAACGGGTTCAGGCACGTCGGCCTCGCCCTCTCGGGGGGGATCGACTCGGCCCTGGTGGCGACGATCGCCGCCGACGCGGTCGGGCCGGAGCGGCTCACCTGCGTGGTCATGCCCTCCCCCCACTCCAGCGCCGAGACCCAGCAGGACGCCCGCGAGATCGCCGCCAACCTCGGCTGCGAGCTGCTCGAGGTCGCGATCGAGCCGATGATGGAGAGCTACGAGCGGGCGCTCGGCGGCCACCTCCACGAGCCCGAGGCGGCGGTGCCCCGGGACCCGACCAAACCCTCCGAGCCCGACCTCACCGCCGAGAACGTGCAGGCGCGGATCCGCGGCAACATGATGATGGCGCTCTCCAACCGCCACGGCTGGCTCGTCCTCACCACCGGCAACAAGAGCGAGATGTCGGTCGGCTACGCGACCCTCTACGGCGACATGGCCGGCGGCTTCGCGGTGATCAAGGACGTGCCGAAGGGGCTCGTCTACGAGCTGGTGCGGCGGCGCAACGAGCGCGCCCGTCGCGAGCTGGTGCCGGCGAGCGTGATCGATCGCGCCCCCTCGGCCGAGCTGCGGCCCGACCAGCGCGACGAGGACTCGCTGCCGCCCTACGACGTGCTCGACCGGATCCTCGAGTCCTATGTCGAGCGCGACGAGGGCCGCGAGGAGATCATCGCCGCCGGGATGCCGGCCGAGACCGTCGACCAGGTGCTCCGGCTGGTCGACCGCTCCGAGTACAAGCGCCGCCAGGCGGCGCCGGGGATCCGGATCACGCCGAAGGCCTTCGGCAAGGATCGCCGGCTGCCTATAACCAACCGTTTCGGCGGATGACTAGGCGCCCGGCCGCGGGCGCACTGCGATCGTCATCTGCGCCAGCGCACAGGTCTTTCCCTCGTCGTCGAGGACCTCGGCCTGCCAGAGCCAGGTGGTGCGGCCGCGGTGGCGGGCCTGGGCGCGCACCTCCACCCCGCCCTCGGTGACCGGGCGGACGAAGCTGACGTTGATCGACTGGCCCATCGCCGCCATCCCCCGGTCGTAGACGGCGCCGGCGGTGGCCCGCGAGCAGATGCTCTCGATCAGGGTCGACATCACGCCCCCGTGCATCAGCCCGAACGGCTGGCGCAGGTCGTCGCGGATCGTCAGTCGCACCCGGGCGTCGTCGGGGTCGTCGTTGAGCCACTCGGTGCCGACCAGCTCGTCGAAATGCGCAGGCTTAACCTGAGCCTCGTCGTTCACGCTCCGCACCCTAATAGGCTTCCGTCCCGGTGGCGCTGTCCGACGACCAGAAGGCGATCCTGCGCCTGCTCTCCCAGCGCGGCGAGCAGGGGTACGCGGACCTCTCGGCCCTGATGGGGGTCGACGCGGCCGAGGTCCACCGGCGGGCGAAGAAGGCGGCTGCTGCGCTTGAAGAGGAAGGCATCCCCGCTCCGGTGATTCCGGATCCTCCTGGCGTTGGTGGAGGTGACGGGGGTTCCCCCTCCGTCGCAAAAGATGGGGAGGCTCCTCCGGGGGAACCCCCGTCACCCCAGCCGCAGCCGACTGTCCCGGCGAAACCGACGGAGCCGGTCGCGGCGCTGCCGAAGGGGCCGCCGAAACCGCCGCTGAGAAAGGAGCTGAAGCTGCTCGAGAACCGGGGGTTGTGGGCGATCCTCGCCGGGGCCGCGATCGTCGTCCTCTTCGTCGTCTTCGTCCTCTCCGGCGGCGGCAATGGCGGCGGCGACTCGACCACCACCGCGACCACGGCGGCAAGCGGCGGCGCCGTCGCCGCCCTCGAAGCAGCCTCCGAACGGGGCAGCAGGAAAGTGACGAAGGCATCGCTGGAAGCGGTCGGCGGCGGCGACGCCACCGGGGTCGCGATCTTCGGCCGGGTGAAAAAAAGCCTCGCCCTGCAGGTCGCCGCCGAAGGGCTCGAACCGACGGGCAAAGGCGAGTCGTACACGATCTGGCTCGCGGCCTCGCCCGACAAGATGCTGCCGCTGGCCTCGACCAACGAAGTCGGCGAGGACGGCAAGCTCGCCGCCCAGGTCGAAGCGCCGGTCGAAGTCCTCGCCTACCTCGCCAACGAAACCTTCGGCCAGATCGCGATCACCCGTACCGAGGACTCGCGCCTGGAAGCCTCTCTGCGAGAGGCGACCAAAAAGAAACAGGCGCCCGCCTACACCGGCGAAGAAGTCCTGCTCGGCGACGTGACCGGCCCGATCGTCGGCGCCGCCAAGCGGATCGAAGCACAGGGCGGGAGCGGCTCCGAATAGGGCCCGCCTGGTTGCACAAAACTTTCTGCTTAACGTAAGCTCTCTGCTCCGATGAGCAGGATCTGGCACCCGGGGAGATCGAGATTGAAGGGCTGCCTGGCGGGGGCCCTGGTCTTCGCCGCGCTCGCTGGCGGATGCGGCGGCTCGAACTCCAGCGACGTGAGCGCGACGGCGACCGAAGCAGCCGAAACGAGGCGGCAGGTCCACCCGGGCGAGACCGAAGCGCTGCTGGAACCCACCGGGGAGAGCTCCGCCCAGGGAACGGCTCGATACCAGATCAGGCCCCACAGCACGCCGGTGCTCCACGTGGAAGCGGCAGGGCTGGAACCGGTCTCCGGCAGGAGCCGGTACGCGATCTGGATAGTGGGCGACCGGCACGACATGGTCAACCTCGCCGCCTTTGAGGCGGGCGAAGACGGGCGCCTGTCGCGGCAGATCGAAACTCCCGAGTCCTACAACTTCGTCGAAGACGGAAGCAAAACCGAGCTCCTGATCACCAAGGTCGACGACATCGACCAGGTCGGTGAAGGCATCGCCCAAAGCAGCAATCCCTGGGATCCCCCGCTGATCGGCGAACCCGTCCTCCAGGGGACGTTCGAAGGCCCCTTCGTCGGGTCGGCAGGCGGGGCCGGCGGCGAATGACGGTGCGGCGGCACCCTCCGGGGTGGGCGTGCTTGCTCGCATGCGTCGCGATCGCGGCGACGCTCGCCGCCGGGTGCGGCGGGTCGGCCGGCTCGGCGAGCAGCGATGGCAACGGCACGAGCGAAGCAACGACTGCCCCGGTGAGGAAAACCGGGCCGACGCGGGCCGCCCTGGCTTCCGTCGACGGAAGCGCGGCGACGGGGACGGCACGATTCCTGGTCAGGCCCCAGGACACGCCGGTCCTCCAGATCGAGGCGGAAGGACTGGAACCGACCCACGGCGCCAGCCGGTACGTGATCTGGATAGCCGGCGACCGGCACGACATGGTGAGCGAGGCCGCATTCCCGGTGGGGGCCGACGGTCGCCTCTCCCGGAAGATCGACAACGGCGAGTCCCAAAGCTTCGTCGAGGACGGGACCAAAACCGAACTTCTCATCACCAAGGTAGGGAAGATCGGAAGCCTCGACCAAAGCCTCTCCCAAAGCAGCGACCCGTGGGACCCTCCGCAGATCGGCAAGCCGGTACTTAGCGGAAACTTCGAAGGCGCTCTGGTGGGGTCGTCGCCTCCTCACGAATAACCGCCGCCCCCGTCACGGCACGAGCTTGCCCGGGTTCATGATCCCGCCGGGGTCGAGCTGCTCCTTGACGGAGCGAAGCAGCTCCAGTCCCGTCGCTCCCACCTCGGCCTCCATGTAGGGGGCGTGGTCGCGGCCGACGGCGTGGTGGTGGGTGATCGTGCCGCCGTGGGCGACGATCGCCTCGCAGGCGGCGCGCTTGACCGCCCGCCCACTGCTCCAGCTCGGCGCCGCGGCGGGCGCGGGAGATGAAGGTGAAGTAGAGCGAGGCGCCGTCGGCGTAGGCGTGGGAGAGATGGCAGAAGACGAGGCCGGGGGTCCCCTGCCCGTCGAGGCTGCTGCGGATCGCGCCGGCGACCGCCTGGTGCAGCTCACCGAAGCGGCTCCAGGTATGGGAGGTCTCGAGCGTCTCGACCATCGCCCCCCTCCCCATCAGGGTGTCGCGCAGGTAGGGGCCCCGATAGCGCCCGTGCTCCCAGGACCTGCCGGCCGCCTGGCCGAGGTAGGCGGCGCCGCCGGCGCGAAGCGCGCGGACGGCGAGGGCGCGGCGGCGGGCGACGGACTCCTCCTCGCCCTCGAAGCCGACGATCGTCAGAGCGCCGCCGCGGCGCCCGCGGACGCCGAGATAGCCGTCGAAGAGCCGGCCGCCGAGGCCGCGCGGCCCCGAGAGCGCCAGCGTCCCTTCGGTCTCCTCCTCGTCGGAGACGCGGATCACCGTCGGCAGGCCCGGGGCCTGCGCCATTCCGCGGACGATCTCCGTCCCGGCCTCGAAGCTCTCGGCCATCCAGGCCTCGTAGCGCCGGACCGATGGCGCCGGGCGCACCCGCACCGTCACCTCCGGGATCACGCCGAGCACCCCCTCGGAGCCGATCGCCAGCTCGCGCAGGGACGGCCCGGCGGCGGTGTGCGGCGTCGCCAGGGTCGAGATCTCGCCGGCGGGGGTCAGCAGCCGCACCGAGCTGACCAGCGCGTCGAAGCGGCCGTAGCCACTCGAGGCCTGGCCGGCGGAGCGGGTGGCGGCGAAGCCGCCGATCGTCGCGTACTCGAAGGACTGCGGGAAGTGGCCCAGCGTCAGCCCCTCCCCTGCCAGCGCCGCCTCGGCCTCGGGCCCGCGCAGGCCGGCGCCGAGGCGCGCGGTCAGCGAGCGGCGGTCGACCTCGACCTCCTGCAGCGCTCCCAGGTCGAGGCTGATCAGGCGCTCGTGGGGACCGCGCAGAGGCTCGACCCCGCCGACGACGCTGGTGCCGCCGCCGAAGGGGACGATCGCGACGCCCTCGGCGGTGCAGACCTCGATGGCGCGCCGCAGCGCCTCGGCGCCGGTCGGCACCACCACGGCGTCGGGAGCCGCCGTCAGTGCCCCGTTTCGCAGCCGCGCGAGGTCGACGTAGCCGCGGCCGGTCGCGTGACGCAGGCGGTCCTCGTCGCCGCGGAACACGTTCTCCTCTCCTACTGCCGCAATCAGCGTCTGCGGCAGCGGCTCCGCGGCCGGCAGCTCGACCTCCTCGAGCGAGCGCGACAGTGGCCAAGGCTCCAGTTCGCCGATCCGTTCCCGAAGTACCGCGAGCGCCTGGTCATCGAGCGTAGGCTCGATCGCAGTATCTCCCCACCCCCACCACTTCGCGTCGCGTCGCGGGGTCATGTCGCCTTTGTAAGGCATAGCCGTACAAAAGCGACACTCACGTCAGCGCCCACTCGATCCCGTCGAGCGCTTCTTCGAGCACGTCCCCCCGCGCCCGGCGCATCAGCGGCGAGCCGAGCTTCGACATCCCCTTCAGCGACTGCTCCTCGGTGAGGCTCACCTCCGTGCCGCCGTCGCGCTCGCGCAAGCCAACCTCCACCCGCAGCGCCTTCAGGTGCCGCTCGAACGGCGTCCCCGCCAGCTCCTGCTCCCAGACGTAGCGCTCGCCCTCGGCGGAGCTGACGCAGCGGAAGTCGGCCCGGACGCCGCGTCCCTCCGAGGTCTCCAGCACCTTCGTCCAGCGGGCCCGCCTGCCGCCCCCCTCGACGTTCTCGACCCGGCTCGTCCGCGGCCACCAGCGCGGCAGGGCGTAGGGATCGGAGACGAGCTTCCAGACCTCGCTCGGCGGCGCCTCGACGGTGCGCGTGCGGGTGACGCGAGGCACAGGGGCTTGCTATTCGCCCGCGAGCCGGCGCAGGTCCCGCACCAGCAGCAGGTGCTTCAGGTGGGATACCGTCGCCGCCAGGCTTTCCAGGCTTTCCAGCGCCTCCTTGCGGCGCTCGGGGTTGCGCGAGCGCAGCGAGGGGCCCAGCAGCGCTTCCAGCAGGTTCGCCTCGCGGTCAGCGGAGGAGCGGAATACGCGCAGGTTGCGGGCGCCGACCCCGACCCGGGAGAGCTCGTTGGCGGCGCGGATGATCTCGCGGTCGGTCTCGTCGTAGACGGTCCTGCCCTCGCGTTTCTCCGGCTGCACGATCCCGAAGTTCTCCAGCTCGGAGACGAGCTCCTCGCGCGCCCCCGTCTCCTCGACGATCTCCTCGAGCGAGAGGTAGGCGCGGGAGGTGTCGACGAGGATCGCCCGCCGCACCGCCCCGCCCGCCGGCTTGCGCTCGCCGTCGGCGAGGACGAGGTCGCCGCCGGAGGCGAGCTCCTGGCGGATCACCCGCAGCGGCAGGAACTCGTCGCGCTGCAGGCGCAGGATCGTCCGCAGCCGTTCGACGTCGGACTGGCTGTAGAGGCGGTAGCCGCCGGAGGTCCGGCGCGGGTTCAGCAGCTTCTGGTCCTCGAGGTAGCGGATCTTCGAGATCGAGACGTCGTCGAATTCGCCCTGGAGGATTTTGCAGACGGCGCCGATCGTCAGCGCCTTGCGCGGCCTGCTCCCGGTCTCAGCGGCGCGGGTCGACTGTCCGGAGGTAACGGCCATCGCGTCTCTAGCGCTCCAGGTAGCTGAGCTTGTACTTGCCGACCTGGATCTCGTCGCCGTCGGCGAGCCGGTGGGACTCGATCCGGCGGCGGTTCACGTAGGTGCCGTTGAGGGAGCCGAGGTCGTCGATGTACAGGCCGTCGCGGCGACGGACGAGCAGCGCGTGGTTGCGGGAGACGGTGACGTCGTCGAGGAAGACGCCGGCGTCGGGGCTGCGGCCGATGCTGACCCGCTCCTCGGAGACGCTGAAGCTCTCGCCGGCGCGGCCGCCGCCGGCGCGGATCACCAGCGCCGCGCCGCTCTCGGAGACGACCTCGTCGATGTCGACCGGCGTCATCTCCCCGGTCTCGTCGACCCGGTAGGTCATCGTGGTCGGGTCGTCGCCCGCCTCTTTCGGCCCGCCCAGGAAGGCGCCGCACTTCTGGCAGTAGTTCGCCCCCTCGGGGTTCGCGAACCCGCACTCGGGACAGTGGACGGCCATCGCGACTCCCGCTCAGGCGGCGGGCTCGTCCCCGGTCGGCGGCGGCGTCTCGCCGGCGAGGATCTGGGTCAGCTGCTCGACGTCGTCGCCGGAGATCAGCGATTCGCCGGCCTCCCGTTTGTGGCGCAGGCGGTTGACCAGCTCCGCGCGCAGGATGTCGATCTTCCCGTGCAGGACGCGCCGCTTGTAGGAGATCTCGTTCTCCTCCGCCGTCAGGTTGTCGATCATGTCCTTCAGCTCCTTGTCGCTGAGGGATCCGAGATCGGGAAAGGTCTCCTCCATCGTGCTCCTAACTCGAAGAGGCGTCGCCTCCGGTTTGCGCGGGTGCCGATCATAGCTGGCTCCTCGACCAAGGTTCAACCCTAGGTTGAAGGTTCGGGCCGGGCTGGGCGTCAGCTTGCGGCCCGGGCGGCCCGGGCGGCGCGCCTGCCGGCCCGGGCGTAGAGGACGGTGGCGGCGATCGCCATCGCCAGCCCCCAGACCAGCAGCGCCGTGGCGACCCAGCCGGGCGCGAGCAGGGCGAGGAAGATCCCGCCCATGATCGGGAAGACCGAGATCCGGCCCGGCCAGTTGATCTCGATGTCGACCCCGTGGCGGAGGCCGTACTGGGCGAGGAAGAGCATCGCCAGCTCCCGCAGGGCCAGCAGCGCCAGCGCCCAGCGCGGCAAGAGCTCGAAGCTCCAGCAGACGACGGCGCCGGCGAGGATCGTGAGGCGGTCGACGAGCGGGTCGAGCAGCGCCCCCATGCGGCTGTACTGGCCGGTGAGGCGGGCGAGGATGCCGTCGAGGTAGTCGCCCGCGGCGATCGCCCAGAAGACCATCGCCGAGAGCACCGAGGTGCCGTCCTCGGTGCCGTAGGCGAGGACGAGGAAGACCGGCAGCGCCGCCAGCCGCAGGTAGCCGACGGCGTTGGGGATCGTCCACGGGTGCAGCGGCTCCCCCTTGCGGGTCTGGCGCGGGGCCGGGGCGCTGCGGTCGAGTCCGAAGAGGCGGCGCACGCGGCCGCGGCCGAAGGGGTCGTGCTCAGTCATCGAGGAGCGCCAGCGCCTGCGCGGCGGCCTCCTCCACGGGCAGCCTGTGCTCCTCGCCCGAGGCGCGCTCGGTCGCCTCGACGACGCCCTCGGCGAGCCCGCGGCGGCCGGCCACCACCCGCAGCGGGCAGCCGAGCAGCTCGGCGTCGGTCAGCTTCTCGCCGGGGCCGGCGTCGCGGTCGTCGTAGAGGACCTCGGCGCCGGCGGCCCGCAGCTCCTCGTAGAGCCTGTCGGCGGCCTCGCGCTCGGCCTCCCCCGCCTTCGCCAGGGAGACGAGGTGGACCTGCCAGGGGGCGAGCGCCGGCGGCCAGACGATCCCGCGCTCGTCGGCCCGCTGCTCGATCGAGGCGGCGGCGATCCGCGCCGGGCCGATCCCGTAGGAGCCCATCACGATCGGGTGTTCGGCGCCGTTCTCGTCGAGGTAGGTGGCGCCGAGCGGCTCCGAGTAGCGAGTGCCGAGCTTGAAGATGTTGCCGACCTCGATCGCGGTCTCGATCTCGATCCTGCCGCCGCCGGGAGCGGTGTCGCCGGCCTCGACCGTGCGCACGTCCATCGCGTAGGCCTCGAAGTCGCGCGAGGGGTCGACGCCGCGGAGGTGGGTGTTCGGCTTGTTGGCCCCGGTCACGTAGCTGTCGCCGGTGAGCGCGGCGTCGACGATGATCGGCAGGCCGCTGCCGACCGGGCCCAGGTAGCCGACCGGGCCGAGCTGCTCCTCGATCTCCTCCGCGCTCGCCTGGCGGAAGTCGGTCTTCATCCCGTTCCGCAGCTTGATCTCGTTCAGCCGGTGGTCGCCGCGCAGCAGCACCAGGACCATGCCCCGGCCCTCGACGACGATCGGCAGGGTCTTGATGAAGGCGCCCTGGGGCAGGCCCAGGTGGCTGGCCACCTCCTCGACCTTGGTCATCCCGGGGGTGTCGACCTCCTCGGGCGCGCCCAGCGGCGCCGGCAGCTCGACCGGCTGCGGCTCGGCGCTCGCCACCTCGACGTTGGCCGCGTACCCGGGCGCCAGCGCGACCTCGTTCTCGCCGGCCGGGCAGGGCGCCATGTACTCGTCGGCGCCGGAGCCGCCCATCATCCCGACGTCGGACTCGACCCGGTACCAGCGCAGCCCGCAGCGGTCGAGGATCCGCTCGTAGGCGCCGGCCTGCAGGTCGTAGGAGCGCGCCAGCCCCTCCTCGTCGCGGTCGAATGAGTAGGCGTCCTTCATAGTGAACTCGCGCGTCCGCAGCACCCCGGCCCGCGGCCGCGGCTCGTCCCGCTCCTTGGTCTGGATGTGGAAGACCATCAGCGGCAGGTCGCGGTAGGAGCGCACCTCCCGCGCCACGTGGTAGGTCACAGCCTCCTCGTGGGTCATCGCCAGCACCAGCGGCGACCCCTTGCGGTCCTCGAGCTTGAACAGCTCCTCGATCGCGTATCGGCTCGTCTTCTCCCAGGCTTCCGCTGGCTGCAGCACCGGCATCAGCATCTCCTGGCACCCGATCCCCTCCATCTCCGCGCGGATGACCTCATGGACCTTGCGCTGCACCCGCCAGCCGGCGGGCAGATAGGTCCACAGTCCGGCCCCCAGCTGCCGGATCAGCCCCGCCCGCACCATCAGCTTGTGCGAGATCGCCTCCGCATCCGCGGGCGCGTCCTTGAGGGTCGGGAGGAAGGTCTGGGAGAGGCGGCTCACGCCGCAAACCTACCCGCTACGCCCGCGTGAACCTGCGCCCGGCGGTCGGCGAGGACTCCTCGTCGAGGAGGACTTTGTCGGACTCGCCGCGCTGCACGGCTTCGGCCTCCATCGCGGCGATCTTCTCGGGGGTGAGGTCGCCGGCGTTTTCGCGCTCGATGTTGGCGACCCACTCGGCGCCCTCGCGGGACTCGGCCTCGTCGAACTCGACCTGGCCGCCGCGGTCGAGGGACTTGTCGATCTCCTCGAAGAGCGTGTCGACGAGCTTCTCCTGCGGCACCTTCCGCAGCGGCTTGCCGCCGGCGAAGATCAGGCCCTCGTTCTTGGCGCCGGCGATGCCGAAGTCGGCGTGGCTGGCCTCGCCGATGCCGTTGACGGCGCAGCCGAGGACGGCGACCTCGACCGGCTCCTCGTAGGCCTCGAGGCGCTTCTCGATTTCGGCGACGACCGAGTCCATGTCGAACTGGAGGCGGCCGCAGGTCGGGCAGGCGATCAGGACCGGGCCGCGCTCGCGCAGCTGCAGCGCCTTGAGGATCTCCCAGGCGACCTTGACCTCCTCCTCGGCGTGAAAGGTGGAGAGGCTGATCCGGATCGTGTCGCCGATCCCGTCGGCGAGCAGCGTCCCCAGGCCGACCGCGCTTTTCAGCGAGCCGCCCCATTTCGTCCCCGCCTCGGTGACGCCGAGGTGCAGCGGGTAGGGGATCTTCTCCGAGAGCAGCCGGTTGGCGGCGATCGTGTAGGGGACGTTGGTCGACTTGATCGAGACCTTGAAGTTCTCGAAGTCGAGGCCCTCCATCAGCTCGACGAACTCGATCGCGGCGGCGACCAGGGCCTCGACCGGCGCCTCGCGCTCGAGCTCGTGCAGGTGCTTGGGCAGCGAGCCGGAGTTGACCCCGATCCGCATCGGCACCCCGGCGGCGTTGGCCTTCGCGGCCACCTCGGCGACCTTGTCGCGGCCGCCGATGTTGCCCGGGTTGAGGCGGATGCAGTGGGCGCCGGCGTCGATCGCCTTCAGCGCCAGGGTGTGGTTGAAGTGGATGTCGGCGATCACCGGGATCGGCGATTCGGAGACGATGGTCTTCAGCGCCTCGGCGTCCTGCTCGCGCGGCACCGCGCAGCGGACCAGGTCCGCCCCGGCGTCGGCGACCTTGCGGATCTGCTCCATCGTCGCCGCCAGGTTCGCGGTCTCGGTCTTGGTCATCGTCTGCACGGCGACGGGCGCACCGCCGCCGATCGGCACCTTGCCGACGAAGATTTGCCGCTTGGAAGCCATATCCGAAGCCTACTGAGGGGAAGTCGCCAGCCGGTTGAACCTCGCCGCCGCGGCAGCCGTATCCCCTCCGATGGGAGGGCGGATATTCGCATCGACGCTGGCGCTGGTTGGCGCCTGCGCGCTCTGGCTGGCCCCGACCGCGGCGGCGACCTTCCACCTGATCAAGGTCAGGGAGGTCTACCCGGGCCAGGCCCAGGACAGCTACGTCGAGCTGCAGATGTACGCGGGGGGCCAGACCTTCCTCGGCGGCCACGCGATGACCCTCTACAACGCCTCCGGGACCCTCGTCCACAGCTCGACCTTCTCGACCGGCGTCGCCAACGGCCAGAACCAGGCCACCGTCCTGATCGGCGACAGCGGCGTGCAGGCGACCTTCGGGGTCGCCCCGGACCTCGTCGACTCCGCCCTCTCGGTCCCGGCCGCCGGCGGCGCCGCCTGCTGGAACGCCGGTGGCCTCCCCGCCGACTGCGTCGCCTGGGGCAACTTCAGCGGCGGCGCGGCATTGCAGACGGCGACCGGCGCGACGGTGGGATCTCCGGCCTCCCCGGGCGGGATCACGACCGGCAAAGCGATCCGCCGCACGATCGAACCCGGCTGCCCCACCCTGCTCGAGGACGCCGACGACAGCGACGCCAGCGCCGCCGACTTCGCCGAGGTGGCGCCGGCGCCGCGCGACAACGCTTCGCCGATCGTCGAGAAGACCTGCGCCGGGGCGCCGAACACGACGATCGACGACCGGCCGGCCGCGGTCACCAACTCGACCAGCGCGGCCTTCACCTACGAAGCCCCGACCGCGACCGGCTACGAATGCGAGCTCGACGGCGCCGCCTTCTCCGCCTGCGAAGCCGCCGGGATCGAATACGCCGGCCTCGCCGACGGCAGCCACGGCTTCCAGGTCAGGGGGCGCAACGCGTCCGGCCCCGATCCGACGCCGGCCAGCTTCAGCTGGCGGGTCGACACGGCGGCGCCCACCGCGACGATCGACCAGAAGCCCGCCGACCCGAGCCCCGGCGCCAGCGTGACCTTCGAATTCCACTCCAGCGAGACCAACTCCAGATTCGAATGCAGCCTGGCGCCGCAGGGGCAGCCGGGCTCGTTCTCCGCCTGCGTCTCGGGGAAGACCTACAGCGGCCTCGCCGACGGGACCTACGCCTTCCAGGTGAGGGCGACCGACGCCGCCGGCAATCAGCAGGCCCCGCCGACGGCCTACTCGTGGACTGTCGACAACTCCCTCGCCGACACGACGCCGCCGGAGACGACGATCACCGCGCATCCACCCGATCCCAGCAGCAGCGCTGACGCCGCCTTCGCCTACGTCTCGAACGAGGCCGGCTCGACCTTCGAATGCTCCCTCGACGGCGCTCCCTTCTCGGCCTGCGCCGGCACCGGCGCCTCCTACTCGGGGCTCGCCGACGGCTCGCATTCCTTCCAGGTGCGGGCGATCGACCCCAGCGGCAACGCCGACCCGAGCCCGGCGGGTTTCAGCTTCCAGGTCGTCCTGGCGACGGCGCCGCTGACCGCGCCGGCGCCCCCCGCCCCGCCCGCCCCGGCGGAGCCGCAGACGCTGCTCGTCAAAAAACCCCCGGCCCGGACCCGCGACCGCACCCCGACCTTCCGCTTCCGCTCCGACAACGCCGCGGCGACGTTCCGGTGCGCGGTCGACCGGGCGCCGTTCAGGAGCTGCCGCTCGCCCTTCACCACGAAGACGCTCGGCTACGGCCGCCACACCTTCTCGGTGCGGGCGCTGCTGGGATCGCTCGCCGACGCCACCCCCTCCCGGTTCCGCTTCCAGGTGCTGCGGGGCAGGCGATGAAGCGGATCGCCGGCGGCCCGTTGCTCGTCCTCTGCTTCCTCTGCCTGCACGTTGCCCCGGCCGCCGCCACCTTCCACCTGATGCAGGTACGCGAGGTCTACCCGGGCTCGGCGGCGAGCCCCGACGCCGAGTACGTCGAGCTGCAGATGTGGAGCGGCGGTCAGAACCACGTCGGCGGCCACTTCCTGCGCAGCTACGACGCCGCCGGCGCCGTCGTCGCCACCAGCGCCTTTCCGGCAGACGTCGCCAACGGCGCCAACCAGAGCACGCTGCTCCTCGCGACCCCCCAGGCCGAAGCCCAGTTCGGGGTCCTCGCCGACGCGGCGCTGTCCCCGGCGGGACAGCTCTCCCCCGCGGGCGGCGCCGTCTGCTGGGAGACGATCGACTGCGTCTCCTGGGGCAACTTCAGCGGCGCTCTCCCGAGCCCGGCGGGGACCCCCGCCGCGTCGGCCGGGATTCCGGACGGGATGGCACTCCGCCGCTCGATCGCCCGCGGCTGCGCCACCGCCCTCGACCCCGCAGACGACGAAAACGACAGCGCCGCCGACTTCGAAGCCGTCTTCCCGGCGCCGCGGCCGAACGCCCTCGCCCCGAGCGAGCGGCCGTGCACCGCGGCCGGGGGCGGCGGGGGCTCCCCCTCGCCCGCCGAAGAAGGGGCCCCGCAGACGCTCCTGCGCCGCAAGCCGCCGAAGCGGACCGGCGACCGCACCCCCACCTTCCGCTTCGGTGCCGCCGGCGACGCCGCCTTCTTCCAGTGCCGCCTCGATCGCAAGCGCTTCCGGCGCTGTCGGTCGCCGTTCACGAGCAGGCGGCTCGACCTCGGCGCCCACCGCTTCCAGGTTCGCGCCGTCGGCCCGGGCAGCCAGGCCGACCCGACCCCCGCCGCCTATCGCTTTCGCGTGGTACGGCCCGGCTAGCGGACTTCGAAGCCTTCGCCGGTGATCCGGCCGATGTCGTTGGAGAGGCCGAGGAAGAAGAACATGAGGACCACGGCGATGCCGACCATCGTCGCCCGCTCCATCACCCGCAGCGAAACGGGACGGCCGCGCAGTTTCTCGACCACGGCCCAGAAGATGTGGCCGCCGTCGAGGGGCAGGATCGGCAGCAGGTTGACCAGGCCCAGGGAGAGGCTGACGAGGGCGAGCAGCAGCAGAGCCTTTTCCAGGCCCTGCTCGATCACCTGATGGCCGACGTCGCTGATCCCGACCACGCCGGAGACCTGCTTGCGCTGTTCGGATTCGAAGAGGTGCGTGAAGACGTGGAAGGTGCCCGAGGCGACTTCCCAGATCGCGTCGCCGGCTTCGCCGATCGCAGCTCCCGGACCGACGTCGACGTGGCGCGAGGAGTAGGAGAAGCCGATCACAGCGCGACCGGCTTCCTCGGAGTAGCGGGGTCGCACCTCGAAGGTCTTCAACTCGCCGTTGCGGCGGACCTGGACCTCGACCGGCGTCTCGGCGATGCAACCGTCGACCTGCTTGCCCCTGCATTCGTGGGCGGCGACTTCTTCGATGAATTTCCCCAGCCGTTCTTCCCCGCTCCTTTCGAGGTAGCGGCTGCCGTCGACGGCGACGATCTCGTCTCCGGGCTCGAGAACCCCGGCCGCCGCGGTGCCCTTGTCGACCTTGGAAACCCGGGGCACGCCTTCGAGGTGGCCGTTCACCCAGAAGACGCCGAAGAGGATCGCGAAGGCGAGGACGACGTTCACCGCGGGGCCCGCCGCGACGACGACGATTCGCTTCCAGACCGGCTTGCGGAAGTAGGCGTTTGCTTCGTGCTCCGGAGGGACGTCCTCCTCCGGATTCATCCCGGTGATTTTCACGTAGCCCCCGAGCGGGATCGATTTCACCCCGTACTCAGTCTCACCCCGGCGGAACGACCAGATCGTCGGCCCGAAGAAGAGGAAGAAGCGCTCGACCCGCATCCCCGTCGCCTTGGCGGCGACGAAGTGGCCGGCCTCGTGGAGGACGATCAGCAGGCAGAAGCCGACGAAGACCCAGAACCAGCTCATGCCGGCATCAACACCCGGATCTGCTCCTCGCTGCGCTCCCGCGCCTCGGCGTCGGCGGCGAAGAGGTCGTCGAAGTGGCGCACCGGCCGCGCCGGCATCGCCTCCAGCACCCGCTCGACCACCGCAGGTATCGCCGTGAACGCGATCCGCTCGGCGAGGAAGGCGGCGACCGCGACCTCGTCGGCGGCGTTGAGCACGGTGGGCGCGGTCCCCCCCGCCCTCCCCGCCTCCAGGGCCAGCCGCAGGCAGGCGAAGGTCTCGAGGTCGGGCTGCTCGAAGGTGAGGGAGCCGGCGGCGGCGAGGTCGAGCCGCGGCGCGTCGACGTCGGCCCGCTCGGGGTGGTTCAGCGCGTAGGAGATCGGCACCCGCATGTCCGGGTAGCCGAGGTGGGCCAGCGAGGAGCCGTCGTTGAGGTGGATCAGCGAGTGGACCAGCGACTGCGGGTGGACGACGACCTCGATCCGCTCGTAGGGGACGGCGAAGAGGTGATGGGCCTCGATCGCCTCGAAGCCCTTGTTCATCAGCGTCGCCGAGTCGATCGTGATCCTCCCCCCCATCCGCCAGGTGGGATGGGCGAGCGCGTCGCCGACGCTGACCCCGGAGAGGTCCTCGCGGCCGCGGAAGGGGCCGCCGGAGGCGGTCAGGACCAGGCGCTCCACCGTCCCCGGCGCCTCGCCTCCGATCAGCTGGAAGAGGGCCGAGTGCTCGGAGTCGACCGGCAGCAGCCGCGCCCCGGTCGCCTCGGCCAGCGCCGTCACCAGCTCCCCGCCGAGGACGAGGCTCTCCTTGTTGGCGAGGGCGACGTCGATCCCCTCGCTGAGGGCGACGATGGTCGAACCCAGGCCGGCGGCGCCGACGATCGCGTTGAGGACGAGGTCCGGCTCGCTCGTCGCGATCAGCTCCCGCACCCCCTCCTCGCCGGCGAGAACCCGCCCGCTCCAGGCCTCTCGCGCCCGCTCCGCCGCCTCGGCGTCGGCCAGCGCGATCGCCGGCACTCCGTGCTCGCGCGCCTGCTCGGCCGTCGCCTCCCAGCCCGAGCCGGCCGCAAGCCCGACCGCCTGCAGCTCCTGCGAGGCGCCGATCACCTCGAGCGCCTGCGTTCCGATGGACCCGGTCGACCCGAGCACGAGGACCCTCTTCATGCCTTGCAGAGGATAGGGAGGCGGGCCCCTTCGGTCAGTAGACGACCGCCACCGCGAGGTAGTAGCCGACGACGACGGTGAAGAAGACGGCGTCGAGGCGGTCGAGGAGGCCGCCGTGAGGGCCGAAGAGGGTGCCGGTGTCCTTGGTCCCGAGGTCGCGCTTCAGCATCGACTCGAAGAGGTCGCCGATCGGGGCGACGGCGGCGACGGCGGCGCCGATCGCCAGGGCGTCCACGCCGGAGAGCCAGTCCTGGTAGAGGCCGGCGAACCAGAAGCCCATGGTGCCGATCACGAAGCCGCCGACGAGGCCCTCGACGGTCTTGTTCGGCGAGAGGTTGGGGGCGATCTTGTGGCTGCCGAACATGCGGCCGGTCGCGTAGGCGGCGGTGTCGGCGACGAAGGTGCCGACGAGGACGTCGATCAGCAGCGCGGCGCCGTGGTCGGGCAGTTCCCGCAGCAGCACCGCGTGCGCGAGCGGGATCCCGATCCAGACCACGCCCAGCAGCGTCACCCCCATCGAGGCGGTCGCGCCTTCGCCCTGCTTGGCCCTGGCGGCGAAGGCGAAGATCAGCGCGAAGGCGCCGGCGAGCACGTTGAGGACGTTGAAGGCGTCGCCGAACTCGGCGGCGAGGACCAGCGCCGCGACGCTCACGTAGGCGGGGACGACCAGCGGCCGGTAGCGACCGGCCATCTGGGCGAACTCGCGCAGGGCGACGACGCCGATCGCGACCATCGCGGCGGCGAAGACGATCCCGCCGGCGACGGTGATCGCGATCGCGAAGAGGATCCAGGGCAGGGCGACGAGGATCCGCTTCGCCGTCTCGCCGCCGCCGCCGCCCCGCCGCCGGCGCCGTGGCTCGCGGGACGGCCGCTGCCGCGGCTGCTCGGGCTCGCCGTCGAACAGCGCGTCGTCGTCGAAGAGGTCGATTTTCACGCTCGGCTCCCGAAGCGGCGCTGCCGCGTCTCGTACTCGCGCAGGCAGCCCTCGAGCGCCTCCCGGTCGAAGTCCGGCCAGAGCTCGTCGCGGAAGACGAGCTCGGAATAGGCGCACTGCCAGAGCAGGTAGTTGGAGAGGCGCTGCTCGCCGCTGGTCCGGATCAGCAGGTCGGGATCGTGCATCTCGGGCGCGTAGAGCAGCCGGTGGAACTCCTCCTCGGTCTCGCCGTCGAAGCGCCGCGCGGCGTCGAGGATCTCGGCCCGCCCGCCGTAGTTGAAGGCGACGTAGAGGACGATGCGGTCGTTCGCCGCGGTCTCCGCTTCCGACCACCGCATCCGCGCGGACAGGGTCGGGTCGAGGCCCTCGCGGCGGCCGATGTAGCGCATGCGGACGCCTTCGTCCTTCAGCTCCGGGGTTTCCGAGGCGATCCGCTCGCCCATCATCTCCAGCAAGCCCCGCACCTCCTCCTCGGGCCGGCTCCAGTTCTCGGTCGAGAACGAGTAGACGGTCAGCTCCTCGATCCCCAGCTCGGCGGCGTCGCGGAGCCGCGCCTTCAGGGTGTCGGCGCCGGCCCGGTGGCCGTCGACCGTCGGCAGCCCCCGCTGGCTCGCCCAGCGGCCGTTGCCGTCGGTGATGATCGCTACGTACTTGGCTGCGGTCACGCTGCGGCGGCCCGCCTCAGACTTCGAGGATCTCGGCTTCCTTGCCTTTGAGCAGGCCGTCGATCTCGGCGATCGCCTCGTCGGTCAGCTTCTGCAGGGCGGCCTCGGCCCGGCGCTCGTCGTCCTCGCCGGCTTCGCCCTCCTTCTTCAGCTCGCGCAGGTCGCTCATGATGTCGCGGCGGACGTTGCGGATCGCGACCCGGCCCTCCTCGGCGACGCCGTGGACGACCTTGACCATCTCCCGCCGCCGCTCCTCGGTCATCTCCGGGATCTGCAACCGGATCAGGTTGCCGTCGTTGCTCGGGGTGAGGCCGACGTCGGACTCCTGGATCGACTTCTCGATCGCCCCTACGGCGCTCTTGTCGAAGGGGGTCACGGTCAGCAGACGGGCGTCGGAGGCGGCGACGTTCGCCAGCTGCTTCAGCGGCGTCGGGTTGCCGTAGTAGTCGACCATGATCCGGTCGAGCAGGTGCGGCGAGGCGCGACCGGTGCGGACGGTCGCGAGCTCGCCGCGGCTGGACTCGACCGATTTGGTCATCCGCTCCTTGGCGTCGGCAAGCAGTTCGTCGATCAGCTCCACAGGATTCCCGTCCTCGTCACCCGGCGGGGGAGCTCGAGACCAGCGTCCCCACTTTTTCGCCGCAAACGATCCTATCTATGTTGCTCTCGTCGCCCATGTTGAAGACGTAGATCGGCAGGTCGTTGTCCATGCAGAGGGAGAGTGCGGTCGAGTCCATGATCCGCAGGCCCCGCTCGATCGCCTCCTTGTGGGTGATCGCGGGGATGAACCTCGCCTCCGGGTTGGTCGCCGGGTCGGAGTCGAAGACCCCCTCGACCCCGTTCTTGGCCATCAGGATCGCCTCGGCGTGGATCTCCAGCGCCCGCAGCGCCGCCGCGGTGTCGGTGGTGAAGAACGGATTGCCGGTGCCGGCCGCGAAAATCACGATTCGGCCCTTCTCGAGGTGGCGCATCGCCCGGCGGCGGATGTAGGGCTCGGCGACCTCCTGCACTTCGATCGCCGACATCACCCGCGTGTGCTGCTTCAGCCGCTCCAGCGCGTCCTGCAGCGTCAGCGCGTTCAGCACCGTCGCCAGCATCCCCATGTAGTCGCCGGTGGCGCGGTCCATCCCGCTCGCCGCCCCGTCGAGGCCGCGGTAGATGTTGCCGGCGCCGACCACGATCGCGACCTCGACCCCGCGCTCCCGGACCGCCGCCACCTGCCTGGCGATGCGGTCGACCTCGGCGGCGTCGGTGCCGAAGTCCTGGCTGCCCATCAGGGCCTCGCCGGAGAGCTTCAGCAGGATGCGCCCGAAGCGCGGCTCGGGGGAGTCGGTCACTGCGTGTGAGCTTATTCGCCGACGCGGAAGTAGGAGAAGCGGGAGATCTGGATGTTCTCGCCGGTTTTCGCCGCCAGCTCCTGGCGCAGCTCCTCGATCGTCTTGCCCTCGTGCTTCTCGGCGTTGACGTGGGTCTGGTCGAGCAGGGCGACTTCGCTCGCCCACTTGCCCAGCTGTCCCTCGACGATCTTCTCGACCACGTTGTCGGGCTTGCCTTCTTCCCGCGCCTTCTCCTCGAAGACCTTCCGTTCGGCTTCGCGCTCGGACTCGGCGATTTCGCTCGTCGAGACGTACTGCGGCGCGGTCGCGGCGGCGTGCAGGGCGACCTGGTAGGCGAAGACCCGGAACTCCTCGTTGCGGGCGACGAAGTCCGTCTCGCACTGGACTTCGACCATCGCCCCGACCTTGTCGTTGGCGTGGATGTAGGAGGCGACGACGCCCTCGTTGGTGCCGCGGCCTTCGCGCTTGGCGGCGGAGGCCTGGCCCTTCACCCGCAGCAGCTCGACCGCGCGCTCGACGTCGCCGTCGGCCTCGACCAGCGCCGATTTCGCGTCCATCATCGCCGCCCCGGTCCGGTCCCGGAGCGCCTTCACGTCAGCAGCGGTGACGCTCATTTGGCCTCCACCTCGCTCTCGGCTTTCTCCTCGGCCACCGGCTCGGCGCCCTCTGCGGCCTCCGCGCTCTCGGCGGGAGGCGCCGGCGGCTGCTCCTCCGACGGCTGCGCGTCCCCGGCGGCGGGCTGCTCGCCGGCGACCGTCGGAGCCGGCTTCTGCTCGGCGGCTTGGGGTGCAGGGGGGACAGGACCCGCGGCCGGCGGCGCCTGAGCCGGGGGTTTGGCCGCCTGCTGTGCTTTCTGCTGCGCCGCAGCCGTGGCCTGGGCGGCTTTCTCCGCTTCGGCCGCGGCTTTTTTCGCTTCCTCGGCTTCGACGCGGGCTTTCTCCTCTTCCTCGCGCTTCTTCCGCTCTTCCTCCTCCTTTTTGCGCCGCTCCATCTCTTCGGCGATCCGCTTCTCCTCCTGCACCCGCCAGGAGCTGGAGCCGTCCTCGACCGCTTTGCCGATCGTGCCGATCACCAGCTGGCAGGAACGAATCGCGTCGTCGTTCCCCGGGATCACGTAGTCGACCGGGGTCGGGTCGCAGTTGGTGTCGACGAGGCCGATGATCGGAATCCGCAGGCGAGCCGCCTCGTTGACCGCGATCTCCTCCGTTTTCAGGTCGGCGACGAAGACGGCGTCGGGCAGGCGATCCATGTCGCGGACGCCGCCGAGGTTGAACTCGAGCTTGGCGAGTTCGGCCTCCATCCCCATCCGCTCCTTGGTCGGCAGGAGGTCGAGTTTCCCCTCCTCTTTCCAGCCGGTGAGCTCGTGCAGGCGGCCGATCCGGCCCGACATCGTGTTGAAGTTGGTCAGCAGGCCGCCGAGCCAGCGCTTGTTGACGTAGGGCATCTGGCAGCGATCGGCCCATTCCTGGATCGTGTCGCGGGCCTGCTTCTTGGTCCCGACGAAGAGGACGGTGCCGCCTCCGGTGGCGAGCTCGCCGGCGAATTTGCGGGCGTTCTCCAGCAGCGCCTCGGTCTGCAGCAGGTCGATGATGTGGATCCCGTCCAGCTCGCCGAAGATGAAGCGGCGCATGTTCGGGTTCCAGCGGCGCGTCTGGTGGCCGAAGTGGACTCCGGCCTCCAGCAGCTCTTTGAGTTCTGCCTCAGGCATTGGTTCTCCTTATTTGGGTGAAGCTCCCCGTCCCGCTCCCCGGGGACCTGGTGGTGGCCAGGCAGGATCCGGTTCTGCCAGCGGACGAGGTTCGGATTTGAAGCGCCGATTGTAGAGAGGCGCGCCTACTCGGCGTGGGCCGCCTCCAGCGCCGCCTCCAGGTCCCCCGGCAGCGCCGAGCCGAAGCCGAGCCGCTCCCCGGTCCGCGGGTGCCGGAAGGAGAGCCGGTGGGCGTGGAGGAACTGGCGCTCGAGGCCGTAGCGGCAGGCGCCGCCGTAGGTGGCGTCGCCGGTCAGGGGATGGCCGATCGCCGCGAAGTGGGCGCGGATCTGGTGGGTGCGGCCGGTCTCCAGCCGCGCCTCCAGGTAGCTCTCCCGCGGCAGCAGCTCCAGCACGGTGAAGTGGGTCCGCGCCTGGCGGGAGGCGGCCCCGGAGACCGCCATCCGGTGGCGCTGGCGGGCGGCGCGGCCGATCGGGGCGTCGATCGTGCCGGTGCGGGAGGCGAGCCTGCCGCCGGCCAGGGCGAGGTAGGCGCGCTCGACCTCGCGGTCGCGCACCTGTTGCTGCAGCGCCGCGTGGGTCTCGTCGTCGCGGGCGACCACGAGCAGGCCGCTGGTGCCCTTGTCGAGGCGGTGCACGATCCCCGGGCGCTCGGGGTCGGCGCCGCCGCCGAGGATCTCGGCCAGCTCGTCGACCAGGGTCGGTCCCCGGTGGGACGGCGCCGGGTGGACGACGAGGCCGGCGGGCTTGTCGACGACGGCCAGCGCCTCGTCGAGGTGGACGACCCGCAGGTCGCTCTCAGCCACCGTCCCCCCCGGCTTCGGCGTCGCGCAGGTAGAGGAGGACGAGCAGCAGCACGCCGCAGGTGATCGCCGCGTCGGCGAGGTTGAACGGCGGCCAGGAGCCGACGGCGACGTAGTCGGTGACGGCATCGGCCCGGATCCGGTCGGCGAGGTTGCCGAGGGCGCCGCCGGCAAGCAGCCCGACGGCCACCCACATCCCCGGCCGCTCGGGCTTGCGGCTGAAGAAGAAGCCGATCAGCGCCAGCGCCCCGAGCGTCACCAGCACCAGGCCGACGCCGGCGCCGCCGGCGAGCCCGAAGGCGACGCCGCGGTTGTGGGAGAGCGTCAGGCCGAGCGGGCCCAGCACGTCGACTTCCTCGCCGATCGCGAGGTGGTCCTCGATCGCCGCCTTCGCCGCCTGGTCGGCGAGGAAGACGAGGCCGCAGAGGGCGCCGGCGAGGCTCCAGGCGCGGGCGGTGGAGGCGCTCACCCTGCGATCAGGTTGACGACCAGCCGCTGGGCGACGAAGAGCAGGAGCAGGCCGATCATCGGGCTGAGATCGAGCGCGAAGCCGCCGCCGCCGAGCGGCGGGATGAAGCGGCGGAAGAAGCTCAGGTAGGGGTCGGTGACCTCGAAGGCGAAGTCGAGCACCGCCCGCAGGTAGGGGTTGTAGGGCATGCGGGGGACGAAGGAGACGACGATTCGGATGAAGATCAGGATCACGTAGACGACGAAGAGGGCGCTGACGTAGTCGGCGAGGTCGCCGCGGGTGAGAGCCAGGGGCGCCGTCATTCCCGCATCCGCTCCAGCGAGGCCTCCACCGCCGCCGCGAAGGCGCGCCGGGCCCCCTCGCGCTCGAGCGCCTCCAGCCCCCGCTCGGTGCTGCCGCCCGGGGAGGCGACGGCCCGGCGCAGAGCGGCGGGATCGTGGCGGCGCAGCAGCTCGGCGGTGCCGACGGCGGTCTCCGTGACCAGCTGGCGCGCAAGCTCGGCGTCGAGCCCGGCGGCGACCCCGGCCGCAGCGATCGCCTCCGCCGCCAGCGCCAGATACGCGGGCGAGCAGCCCATCACCGCGGTCGCCGCGTCGAAGTCCTCCTCGGCGATCTCGACGATCAGCCCCAGCACCGCCGTCTTCATCCAGACCAGATCGGTTGCCGTCCCGGCCGCGCAGAGGACGCCCTTACGGACCTCGACCCCGACGTTCGGCATCACTCGCAGGACGTGCTCGGCGTTCGGCAGCGCCGCCTGCAGCTGCGCCAGCGGGGTGACCGCGAGGACGGAGACGACCTCGCGGGCGTCGCGCAGCTCCGGCGCCACCTCCTCGAGCCGGTTCGGCTTCACCGCCAGGACGACGAGGTCGGCGCGGCGGGCGATCTCCTCGTTGGAGACCGCCTCTCCCCCCATCTGCGCGGCCAGCTCCCGCGCCCGGCCGGAGCCGCCGTCGGAGAAGAGCTTCTCCTCGAACTCGCCGACCCAGCCGCGCGCCATCGCGGCGGCCATCGACCCGGACCCGACGAACCCGACGATCATGGGCGGAGACTAACCGGCGCTAGGACTGGTTGAAGAAGCCCTTGTCGATCAGCCTCGCCTTTTCCTCGGCGGAGACCTCGACGTTGCGGGGCGTCAGCAGGAACATCTTCTCGGCGATCCGCTGCATGCCGCCGTCGAGCGCGTAGGTGAGGCCGGAGCAGAAATCGATCATCCGCTTCGAGAGCTCGTGGTCGGCGGTCTGCAGGTTGAGGATCACCGGCACCGAGCGTTTGTACTGGTCGGCGACCTGCTGGGCGTCGTTGAAGTTCCGGGGGATCACCAGGTGGACCTGGACGTCGGTCCCGTTGCCGCCGTTGTCGACCGGGCGCAGGGTCCGGGTGCGGCTGGCGGCGATCGGCTCGTCGTCGGCGAAGATGTCGTCGATCTCGTCGCGGCGGGGCCGGCGCGAGGTCGGCAGGCGCCGGACCGAGGAGCGACCTTCACCGCGACCGCCTTCGTAGGCGTCTTCGGTCCCGGTCTCGGGCTCGAAGTCTTCCTCGTATTCGGGGCCGTAGTCGTGATCCTCGGCCAAGCCGAAGTAGACCAGCGCTCTATGCCAAGTGTCCCGTAGGGCCATCTGTCGCGTTGTTTCGGCCTCGGACGGCCGACTCCTTTACAGATTATTCCCAGATTTCGCGCGAAATCACACGAAGAGCGAGCGGCCGAGGCGGACGATCGTCGCCCCCTCTTCGACCGCGACCCGCCAATCCTGCGAGGTTCCCATCGAGAGACGGCGCAGATCGTGCTCGCCGGCCAGCTCGGCGAGGCGGGCGAAATAGGGGCGCGAGTGCTCCGGGTCGGGGCTGAAGGGCGGCATCGTCATCAGCCCGGCGACGGCCGCCGGGCAGCGGGCGATGAAGTCGCCCAGCGCCTCCGGCTCGACCCCGCCCTTGCCTTCCTCGCCGGAGACGTCGACCTCGACCAGCACTTCCGTCTCGGCCGTGGCGTACTTCTCCAGCTGGGCCAGGGCCGAGTCGGTGGCGACCGAGTGGATCAGCCGGCAGAGGGGGAGCACCTGCTTGACCTTGCGGCTCTGCAGGTTGCCGATGAAGTCCCAGGTGAAGGCATCCCCCCAGCGCTCGTGCTTGGCCGCGAGATCCTGCTGGCGGTTCTCCCCCACCAGCTCCACCCCGGCCTCGGCGAGCTTCCCCATCTCCTCCAGCGGCACGTACTTGGTGGCGACGAGGATCTCGACGCCCTCGCCGGCGAACGCCCTCGCCTCCTCCAGGTTGGCCCCGACCCTGGCGGCGTCGATGCCGTGGATCGGCTCCGCCATCTCAGCCCTCGATCCAGGCGAGCCCGCCCTGGCGGCCGGTGCGGCCTTCGTCGCGGCGGTGGGAGAAGAAGAGCTCCTCCTCGCAGCTGGTGCACAGCCCGGCCGACTCGACCCGCTCCACCCCCGCCCGCGCCAGCTGCCGCCGCGCCACCTCGGGCAGGTCGAGCATCCGCCCCCTGGCGATCCCTTCGCCAAGGGAGGAGAACGCTTCCAGCACCTCCTCGCCGACCTCGTAGCAGCAGGGACCGATCCCCGGACCGATCGCGGCCGAGGTCGCCGCCACCGCCGCGGCGCCGCCGGCGAGAATCCCGCCGGCGAGCCCGCGCCACCCCGCGTGGACCATCGCCACCCCCCGCGGCCCCGCCATGGCGACCGGCAGGCAGTCGGCGACGAAGACCAAGGCGGCGACCCCCGGCTCCCGCACGACGTGCCCGTCCGCGGCGGGCATCGTTTCCCGACTTCTGGTTCCTCCAGCAACCAAAAGGCTGGAAACGACCTCGGTTCGGTGGTCGACCAGGTCGGTGCCGTGGACCTGGCGGGCGAAGACGATCTGGTCGGGATCGAATCCCAGCGCCGGGGCGAGGCGGCGGCGGTTCTCGATCACGTTCTCCTCAGCGTCGTCGGTGAGGAGGCCGAGGTTGAGGCGATCGAACGGCGGCTCGCTGACGCCCCCGAGCCGAGTCGAGAACGCCGCGCAGGCGCCGTCGAGCTCCGCTCGCAGCCAGCGCACGCCGCCGTCTTCGCGCCACTCCATGCCGATAGGCAATCAGAAGGGAGGGCGTCAGCCGGCCCGCGCCGCCTCCAGCGCGGCCGCCAGCTCCGCCTCCCGCCCCGAGACCTCGCCTTCCAGCTTGCGCCGCCGCGCCGCCCTCAGGCCACGCCCGACCGCGGGCCCCTGTGGAACCCCGGCCGCGATCAGGTCGTCGCCGCCGATCTCCAGCTCGACCCGGCTCCAGGCGGTCAGGTACTGCTCGATCCAGTCCGCCCCCATCGCCCGGGCGAGGATCAGCTCGACCGGGTCGCGCCCGCCGGCGACCTCCACCCCCTCCCCCGGCCGCGGCGGCCACATCGAGGCCAGCAGCTCCTCGCCCCCGGGCGGCCCGAGCGCGGCGGCCATCATCGCCTCCTCGCGCGGGGCGAACTCGGCCCAGTGCGGGCGCTCGAGCAGGTCGTCGACCGCCCGCAGCAGGTCGAGGCCGTCGTCGCGCAGGTCGATCAGCCCCCACCCGTCGAGCCGCTCGAAGCCCTGGCAGGCGCTGCCTTCGGCGGCGAGCCGCTCCAGCTCGGCTCGCCGGCGGTCGGCCGAGACCGTCGTCAGGTCGGCCCTGCGCAGCAGCTTTCCGGTCTCGGGCTCGAGCTCGAAGTCGAAGCGGGCGGCGTAACGGGCGGCGCGGATCGCCCTGGTCGGGTCGTCCTCGAAGGAGCGCGGATGCAGCACCCGCAGCACTCCCCGCTCGAGGTCGGCCCTGCCGCCGTGCGGGTCTACGACCCGCGGCTCGCCGGTGAGCGGCACCGCCATCGCGTTGATCGTGAAGTCGCGGCGGCCGAGGTCGACCTCGATCCCGCCGGCGGGGGCGACGACCGGGAGCGAGCCCGGTGCGGGGTAGGTCTCGGTGCGGGCGGAAGCAATGTCGAGCTCGTGCCCCTCGACCTCGACCTTGACGGTGCCGAAGCGGTCGTGCTCGGCGCTCGCGCCGCCGAGCCGGGCGGCCAGCGCCGCCGCGTCGCCCTCGACGACGAGGTCGACGTCGGCGCGGGGACGGCCGAGGAGGAGGTCGCGGACGGCGCCGCCGACGAGGTAGACGGGCTCCCGGGCCGCGCGCCGGACCCGGTCGAGCTCCGGATGGGCATGGCGCAGCGCTGCCGCAAGATCGGTCATGGACCGCCTACGATGACCGCTCTCGCGGATGGCCGGCAACTACGGAGAGGGCAGCGCGCAGGCGCACGCGGAGGAGCGGGCGCGACGCCGGGCGGCGGAGCATCGCCGCCTGCGCCGTCAGCGCCTGCTCGCGATCTGCGCCCTGCTGCTGGTCCTCGCCGGGACCGCGGCGGCGGTCGCGGCGCTGCGCGGCGGACACACGGTCGCCGCCACCTCGCGCTCCCACCCGCAAAACGCTTCCCGCACCCGGGCCCACACCCGCTCCCGCGCCGGCTGGCGTCCGCACACCGGCCCGGTCCCGATCCTCGAGTACCACGTCCTCGGCCGGCCGCAGGGCGAAGTCCCCTACCCCGACCTCTACGTGCCGCGGGCCGCCTTCCGCAAGCAGATGGACTGGCTGCAGCGACGGGGCTACGAGGCGGTCACCCTGGAAGAAGTCGAGGACGCCTGGTACCGCGGCGGCAGGTTGCCGCCGCGGCCGCTGGTGATCAGCTTCGACGACGGTTACCGCCCGCAGTTCACCTTCGCCCTGCCGCAGCTGCGCCGGCGCGGCTGGCCGGGGGTCCTCAACCTCAAGGCCGAAGGCTCCGACCTCTACACCAGCAACGTCGAAGCGATGCTCGAAGCAGGCTGGGAGC
Source organism: Solirubrobacterales bacterium (assembly GCA_025936755.1). Lineage (GTDB taxonomy): Bacteria > Actinomycetota > Thermoleophilia > Solirubrobacterales > 70-9 > VAYN01. Next base: position 65,102 of record JAICSS010000013.1, read on the forward strand.
TGGCGGCGCACACGATCAACCACTCCGACCTGACCACCCTGGAAGGCGAAGCCCTCGAAGAAGAAGTGGCCGGCTCCCGCAAGATCCTCCAGCGCGAATTCCACGTTCCCGTGAACAACTTCTGCTACCCGGCCGGCCGCTTCGACTCCACGGTCATAGCTGCAGTCGAAGCTGCCGGCTATACCGGCGCCACCACCGAGATCCCAGGCTTCGCCACCCGTGACCACCCCTACGAACTGGCCCGCATCGAGGTCCTAGGCAGCTGGACCCTCCGCGATCTAGCGGCGTCCCTTCAAAGATGACCGGGTATCTACAACCTCACAGGGATCCCGTCAGCCGCCATCCGTTCCTTCGCCTCGCGCACCCGGTAGCGGCCGTAATGGAAGATCGAGGCGCACAGAACCGCGTCGGCGTGGCCGCCGCTGACCGCTTCGCTGAGGTGGGAGAGCTCGCCGGCGCCGCCGGAGGCGATCACCGGCACGCTCACCGAGTCGGCCACCGCGCGGGTCAGCTCGAGGTCGTAGCCGTCGCTGGTGCCGTCGCGGTCCATGCTCGTCAGCAGCACCTCCCCCGCCCCGAGGGAGATCGCCTCTTCGGCCCAGCCCACCGCGTCGCGCCCCTCCACCTGCCGGCGCCCGCCGTTGACGTGGACGCCCCAGGTGGCAGGCGCCGCGCAGGGGGGCGAAGAGAGCGGGGGCCCTCCCTCCCGCTTCGCGTCGATCGCGATCACCACGCACTGGGCGCCGAAGTGGTCGGAGAGCTCGGTCAGCAGCTCCGGCCGCGCCAGCGCCGCCGAGTTGACCGAGACCTTGTCGGCGCCGGCGTCGAGCACCGCCTGCGCGTCGGCGACCGAGCGGATGCCGCCGCCGATCGTGAAGGGGATGAAGACGTTGTCGGCGGTCCGGCGCGCCAGCTCGACGATCGTCTCCCGCTGCTCGTGCGAGGCGGTGATGTCGAGGAAGACCAGCTCGTCGGCACCCTCGGCGTCGTAGCGCTCGGCCAGCTCGACCGGGTCGCCGGCGTCGCGCAGGCCGACGAAGTTGGTTCCCTTGACCACGCGCCCGGCGTTGACGTCGAGGCAGGGGATGACGCGCTTCAGTGCCATGCCTCAGATTAGGGCGGCGATCGCCTCGGCGGCGGTGAACCTGCGCTCGTACAACGCCCGGCCGACGATCGCGCCCTCTATGTTCGGAGCGGTCTCGCGGGCGAGCTCTTCCAGATGCGGGAGCTCGCCGACCCCGCCGGAAGCGATCACCTGTGCCGAAGTGGCGGCGGCTATTTCGTTCAGCTGCCGGATCGCCGGCCCCTCCATCGTCCCGTCGACCTCGATCGCCGTGCAGAGGAAGCGCTTGACCCCGCGCCGAGTCAGGTCGGCGACGGCGCTCGTCGCATCGACCTCGCTGGTCTCCGTCCAGCCGGCCAGCGAGACCTTGCCGCCGCGGGTGTCGACGGAGACAACGACGCTCTCGCCGTGCTCGGCCAGGACGGCGTCGAGGAACTGGGGGTCCCGCAGCGCCGCGGTCCCGATCACGACCCGCGCCGCTCCCGCCGCGAGGACGGCATCGACGGCCTCCGGCCCGCGCAGGCCGCCGCCGACCTGGACCTGGCACCCGACCGCCGCGGCGATCCGCCGCACCGCCTCGAGGTTGCGCGGCTCGCCGGCCTTGGCGCCGTCGAGGTCGACGACGTGGAGGAACTCGGCCCCTTCCTCCGCCCAGCGCTTCGCGGCATCGACAGGGTCGGAGTCATAGGTCGTCTCGCGCTCGTAGTCGCCCTGCAGCAGGCGCACCGCCTGGCCGCCGCGGATGTCGATCGCCGGGTAGAGGATCACGCGTGGGTCAGGCGGCCGCAGGCGACTTGGCGCAGATGCCGGCGAAGTTGGCGAGCAGCCGCAGGCCGGCGGAGCTCGACTTCTCGGGGTGGAACTGGACGCCGAAGACGTTCTCGCGCTCGGCCGCGCAGGCGAAGCGGCTGCCGTACTCGGCGGTCCCCAGCAGGGCCTCGCCGCCCGGCCGGGGCGCGAAGGAGTGGACGAAGTAGAACGGGGTCCCCGACGGGAGCCCCTCGGTCAGCCGCGACTCGCGCTCCCAGCGCACCGGCGACCAGCCGATGTGCGGGACCTTCAGGCCCTCGGCCTCGAGCTCGCCGACCGGCCCCTCCAGCAGCCCCAGCCCGTCGGAGCCGCCGAACTCGCTCGTCGACTCGAACAGCAGCTGCAGCCCGAGGCAGATGCCGAGGATCGGCACGCCGGCCCCCCGCCGCTCGGCGATCAGCTCGTCGAGGCCGTGCTCGCGGATCCGCTCCATCGCCCGCGGCATCGCCCCGACCCCGGGGAGGATGACGCCGTCGGCGGCCTGCACCTCGACCGGGTCGCGGCTGATCCTGGCGGTGACGCCGACGTGCTCGAGCGCCTTCTCGGCCGAGCGCAGGTTGCCCATCCCGTAGTCGAGGATCGCGATCCGCGCGCTCATTCGCTCAACGTCCCCTTGGTCGAGGGCACGCCCCGCTCCTCGGGGTCGATCGAGACGGCCACGCGCAGGGCGCGGGCGAAGGCCTTGAAGGAGGCCTCGATCATGTGGTGGGCGTTGGTCCCGGAGCGGACCCAGATGTGCAGGGTCAGCTTGGCGCTGTTGGCGACGGCGCGGAAGAACTCCTCGGCCAGCTCGCTGTCGAAGCCGGCGATCGAGACCACCGGCAGCTCGGCGGCGAAGTCGCAGTAGGGGCGGCCGGAGATGTCGATCGCGCACTCGGCCAGGGACTCGTCCATCGGCACCAGGGCCGAGCCGTAGCGGCGGATCCCGGCGCGGTCGCCGAGCGCTTCGTCGAGCGCCTGCCCGAAGACGATGCCGACGTCCTCGACCGTGTGGTGCGCTCCCGTCTCGAGGTCGCCGTTCGCCTCCACCTTCAGCCCGAGGCGGCCGTGGCGGGCCAGCAGGTCGAGCATGTGGTCGAGGAAGCCGACACCGGTCGCGGCGCTCGCCTCCCCCCCGTCGAGGTCGAGGGCCAGCCGGATCTGCGTCTCGGCGGTCTCTCGCTGCTTTTCGGCAATACGGCTCATCGGCTGCTCCTAATCATCGCTGACTCGCCGTGGACGGGGAAGCCCTCGGCGCGGGCGAGGGCGTCGACGTGCGGCGCCAGCTCGGCGGCCGCGCCGTCGATTTCCACGCTGGAGATGCGGCGGCGGAAGACGCCGGGACCGAGCGGGCCGGCGTAGCGACCGGCCCCACCGGTCGGCAGCACGTGGTTGGAGCCGGCGAGGTAGTCGCCGAAGGCGGTGGCGCCGTGGCGGCCGACGAAGACGCAGCCGGCGGTGGTGACGCGGTCGGCGAGCAGCGCCGCGTCGGTCGCCAGCAGCTCCAGGTGCTCGGGCGCGTAGGCGTTGGCGAGGGCGATCGCCGCCTCGGCGTCGGGCACCTGCACCAGCGCCAGCGGCGCCTCGCTGACGCTGGGGCGGGAGGCGGCCGCGGCTTCGCTCGCCTCGGCGATCGCCTCCAGCACCCGCTCCTCGACCGCGACCGCTGCCAGCGGGCTTTCGGGGCCATGCTCGGCCTGGGCGCAGAGGTCCAGCGCCGCCCACTGCGGATCGGTGTCGTGCCCGGCGACCAGCATCAGCTCGGAGGGGCCGGCGAGGGAGTCGATCCCCACCTGGCCGTAAACGGCCCGCTTGGCCTCACGCACCCAGGCGTTGCCCGGGCCGGCGACGACGTCGACCGGGACGATCGTCTCGGTCCCGTAGGCGAGGGCGAAGATCGCCTGCGCCCCGCCCATCGCGTAGACCTCCTCGACCCCGCACAGCGCCGCCGCGGCGAGGACGAGCGGGTGGACGCGGCCGTCGGGGCCCGGCGGCGAGGCGACGGCGATCCGCCCGACCCCGGCCACCTGGGCCGGGATCGCGCACATCAAAAGCGAAGAGGGATAGGCGGCGCGGCCGCCGGGGGCGTAGACCCCCGCGGCGCCGACCGGGACTTCGCGCAGCTTCACCTTCTGCCCGGCCGGGAGCTCGACGGTGCGCTCGGAGCCGACCTGAGCCTCGGCGACCCGGCGGATGTTCGCCGCCGCCGCCTCCATCGCCGCCCGCAGCTCGGGCTCGACCACCGCGAGCGCGGCCTCGGCGTCGGCGGGATCGACCCGCAGGCCCTCGAGCACCGCGCCCGGGGCGTCGTAAAGGCCGGTCAGCCGCAGGACGGCCTCGTCGCCGCCGCCGCGGATCTCGGCCTCGATCGGCGCCACGTCGACCAGGGGAGCGGCCGCCGCCGCCCACTCGCGCAGCTCCTCGGAGGTCTCGAAGGCGCCGCGCCACTCGAAGCTGCGGGCCCTCACCGCCGGCTCGCCTCGCGCAGCTTCGCGGTCAGCTCGTCGATCTCGGCGGCGCGCAGTTTGTGGGATACGCGGTTGGCGACGAAGCGGGCGGTGCACTCGAGGATCTCCTCGCGCACCTCGAGCCCGTTCTCTTCGAGGGTACGGCCGGTGGCGACGAGGTCGACGATGCCCTCGCCGAGGCCGACCAGCGGCGCCAGCTCGACCGAGCCCTTGACTTCGACCAGTTCGACCTGGCGGCCGGTCGACTCGAAGTAACGCTCGGCGATCCGCGGGTACTTGGTCGCGATCCGCATCGTCCCCAGCCGCCGCTGCGCCTCGGCCAGGCGGTCGTTGCCGGTGCGGGCGGCGAGGACCATCCGGCAGCGCCCGTAGCGGAGGTCGAGCAGCTCGTAGACGACGCGGTCGGACTGCTCGAGCAGGACGTCCTTGCCGGTGATGCCGGCGTCGGCGGCGCCGGCCTCGACGTAGGTGGGAACGTCGGAGGGGCGCACGGTCACCAGCGTCACCCCGGAGGTCTCGAAGATCAGCGAGCGGGAGCCGCCGCGCAGCTCGGCGGTGTCGATCCCGGCGCCCTCGAGGACGTCGAGCGTTTCCCCGAAGAGGGCGCCGCGGGGGACGGCGATCTTCAGCGCGCTCACGACCCTCCCCTCCCCTGCTCCTCCATCTGGGCGGTGTGGACGCGGCCGAGGTAGAGCCCGAAGCCGGCGGCCGAGAGACCGAGCCCGAAACGCTTCATCAGCCCGTCGTAGCGACCGCCGCCGCCGAGGACGTGGCCGAGGGCGGGGTCGTAGACCTCGAGGATCGCGCCGCTGTAGTAGCCGAGGTCGCGCAGCAGGCCGAGGTCGATCTGGACGCGCTCGGCGGCGCCGCGCCGCTGCAGCTCCTCGTAGGTCTCGCCGATCCGGGCGATCGCGCGCTCGACCGCGGCGCCGCCGAGCCCGCGCGCCCGCTCGAGCACCTCGCTGCCGCCGCGGAGCTGGGTCAGCGCCACGCAGGTCTCGACCCGCTCGGCGCCGATCCCGGCTTCGGAGAGCCCCTGCTCGAGTCCGACCAGGTCGTGTGCGGCGAGGCTGGCGAGGACCGCGTCCCGCGCCTCCCCCTCGACCCCCAGCTCCTCCAGCAGCTGCCGGTAGAGATCGGCGTCGCCGAGCCCGATCACCGCCCGGCCGAGGCCGGCCGCGTCGAGCGCCGCCTCGAGGACCTCGATCACCTCGACCGTCCCCTCCGCCGGCGAGGCGCCGATCAGCTCCACGCCGGCCTGCTCGAACTCGCGCAGCTGGCCGCTCTGCGGCCGCACCGCGCGGTAGGCGCTGGCGAGGTAGCAGAGGCGGAACGGCGGCTCGGCGTCCGCGAAGCGGCTGGCGACGAGGCGGGCGATCGGCACGGTCATGTCCGAGCGCAGGCCCAGGAGCTCGCCGCTCTCGTCGAAGAAGCGGTAGGAGGAGCGGGCGGCGCGGCCGTCCCCCTGCGCCATCACCTCGTCGTACTCGATCGCCGGCGTCGCCACCTCGCCGTAGCCCCGCCCTTCGAAGACCTCGAGCAGGGCCTGCTTGAGCCTGCGCAGCTCGCGCATCTCGTCGGGCAGAACGTCTCGCGTTCCAGGTGGAATCGGGTGGATCATCGGCCTGACCTTACGCGGGCGGTGGAGATTCCCCTGCTCGGGGCGACTCTAAGCAGGGACCTCTGCAGAGACGCGTTCGATCTGGGCGCCGAGCCCGCGCAGGCGCTCGTCGATCTGCTCGTAGCCGCGGTCGATCTGGCGGATCTCGCCGATCTCCGAGGTCCCCTCGGCCGCGCAGGCGGCGATGAGCATCGCCATCCCGGCGCGGATGTCGGGGCTGGAGACGCGCTCGCCGTGAAGCCGGCTCGGACCGCTGACGATCGCCCTGTGGGGATCGCAAAGCGTGATCCGAGCGCCCATCGCGACCAGCTTGTCGACGAAGAAGAGGCGGTTCTCGAACATCTTCTCGAAGATCAGGACCTCGCCTTCGGCCTGGGTGGCGAGGGCGAGGGCGATCGAGGTGAGGTCGGCGGGGAAGGCGGGCCAGGGGCCGTCCTCGATCTTCGGGATCGCGTCGCCGAGGTCGGCTTCGACCTGCAGGTGCTGGCCGGCCGGGACGAACATGTCGTCGCCCTCGATCTCCGAGCGCAGCCCGAGCCGCTTGAACTGGCGCCTGACCATGGTCAGGTCGGCCGGCTCGACGTCGCGGATCCGCAGCTCGCCGCCGGTCGCCGCTGCCAGCGCCATGAAGCTGCCGACCTCGATGTGGTCGGCGCAGATCGCGTGCTCGGCGCCGCCGAGGCTCTCGGCCCCGTGCACGGTCATCACGTTGGAGCCGATTCCCTCGACGCGGGCCCCCATCTTCGCCAGCAGCCGCGCCAGGTCCTGGACGTGGGGCTCGCAGGCGGCGTTGGAGATCTGGGTCTCGCCCGGGCAGAGCGCCGCCGCCATCAGCGCGTTCTCGGTGCCCATCACCGAGGGCTCGTCCATGAAGATCTCGCAGGCCCGCAGGCCGCCGGGCGCGGAGAGCTCGATCCAGCGGCTGCCGTCGATGCGGGCGCCCAGGTCCTCGAAGGCGTCGAGGTGGGCGTCGAGCCGGCGGCGGCCGATGAAGTCGCCCCCGGGGGGCGGCATCTTCGCTTCGCCGAAGCGCGCCAGCAGCGGCCCCGCGAGCAGGAAGGAGGCGCGGATCTGGCGCGAGAGCTCCTCGTCCACCGCCCCCCCGGCGACGCCGCGGGCGCAGAGCCGGACGCTGTTGTCGGCGACCCAGGCGACCTCGACCCCGAGGTTCTCCAGCAGCGCGATCTGGGCTTCGGTGTCGCGGATCCGCGGCACCCGGTGCAAGAGCACCTCCTCCTCGGTCAGCAGGCAGGCGGCGAGGATCGGCAGCGCCGCGTTCTTGTTGCCGGCGACGGTCAATTCCCCGGAGAGGGGAACGCCGCCCTGGATCACGAACTTCTCCATGGTTCCGGCTAGGGTAACGGCCGGCCATGGGGAGACGGGTGAAGATCGGCATCGGACTGCTCGTGGCGCTGCTGGCGCTGCTGCTCCTCAACGCCCTGATCACCAGCGGAGAAACCGAGGGGGCGGCGGTTACCGAACCCGGCGGCCGGATCCTCAGGCTTGCGGACGGGGACCTCCAGGTGGTCGAACACGGCCCCAGGAGCGGCTCGCCGATCGTCCTCATCCACTGCTTCACCTGCGCGATCAACTGGTGGGACGGGATGATGCCGCTGCTCCAACGCCGTCACCGGGTGATCGCGGTCGACCTGCTCGGCCACGGCGGCTCCGAAAAGCCCGGGTCCGGCTACACGCCGCCGCACCAGGCGAAGCTCGTCGCCGAGGCCCTCGAGCGGCTCCAAGTCAGCCACGCGACCGTCGTCGGCCACTCCCTCGGCGGCTCGGTCAGCGTCGCCCTGGCCGAACAGGATCCGGAGCTGGTCGAACGGGTGGCGATCGTCGACATGCCGCCGGACAACTCCTACGGCGGCCTCGGCTTCATCGCCGGCCTCGCCTTCCAGCCGGTGATCGGGCCGGCGCTGTGGCGGATCAAGCCCGACTTCTCCATCCGCAAGGGCCTCGCGGTCGCCTTCGCCCCCGGCTACGACGTCCCCGACGCCTTCGTCGAGGACGTCAAGCGGATGACCTACACCTCCTACGACGAATCGCCCAGCGGCGTCGACGACTACCTCGGCGAAGAGCCACTCGATCGCCGCATGGCCGCCGCCGGACAGCCCCTGATGGTGCTGATGGGCGCCGAGGAGCAGATCGTCGACGACCCCCAGCGCGCCCTTGACCAGTACAAACGGGCGGTGCCGGGCGCCGAGACCCACCTGATCGCCGGCGCCGGCCATTCCCCCAACGTCGAGCGCCCCGCCCTGGTCGCGAAGCTGGTCGACCGCTTCAGCGCCGGAGGGTGAGCATTTGGCTCCACAGAGCGCTTTCCGCGCCTGTCCTGCAAACCGGCTTGCAGTTTCGCCAACCCGTCCGGGGGTAGACCTACAGTACGAACCCATGTTCGATTCGAAGACCAAAATCACCGGACGGCTGACCGACGCCGTCGACCTGATGATCGACTTCGCAACCCTCGGCGAGTACGGGCTGGAGCCCGTTGGGAGAACTCGCCAGGGCTGCGCAGTCCCCCCATCCGCGACCCGCCGGCCAGCAACCCCCACCCGCACGATCGCCCGCAGCTCGAACTGCAACCTCTTGGAAGAATCTGGCCTTTTTCGAACCCGGCACCGCGGTTCGGGACTGAGTCAGGCGCGGTAGCGAGGGGTTCCAGGAGCAAGCGATCCGCCGCCGGCGGACGGCGCCGCGTAGCAGCGCTACGCAAGCCGGCCGACGGTGGCGTAGCGCGCCGCTACTGGGACGCCGCAGCCCGCGACTTACTCCGTCCCGGACCGCAATAAGAAACCGGCGGCGACCTACTCTCCCAGGGGGTTGCCCCCCAAGTACCATCGGCGCTGAGTGGCTTAACTGCTCTGTTCGGAATGGGAAGAGGTGTCTCCCACTCGCTATACGCCACCGGAAATTTTGCGAGACCGCCCCGGTGGAGCTTGAAAACTGCACAAGACCAGGTGGGTAAATAAATATCCGTCAAGCCCTCGACCCATTAGTACCGGTCGGCTACGCACATTGCTGCGCTTCCACCGCCGGCCTATCAACCTGGTGGTCTACCAGGGGTCTTACTCCCTCAAGGGGATGGGAGAGCTTATCTCGAGGACGGCTTCCCGCTTAGATGCTTTCAGCGGTTATCCGTTCCATGCGTAGCTAATCTGCGATGCCCTTGGCAGGACAACAGATACACCAGAGGCATGTTCATCCCGGTCCTCTCGTACTAGGGATGACTCCTCTCAACTCTCCAACGCCCACAGCAGATAGGGACCGAACTGTCTCACGACGTTCTGAACCCAGCTCGCGTACCGCTTTAATGGGCGAACAGCCCAACCCTTGGGACCTACTCCAGCCCCAGGATGCGACGAGCCGACATCGAGGTGCCAAACC
>JAICSS010000011.1 GCA_025936755.1 Solirubrobacterales bacterium
CCGGTTTGCGGTTGACCCCGAGCATGCGCGGGATCGAGTAGCCGTAGACGTCGCAGTCGAGCGCCCCGGCCGGGTGGCCTTCGGCGGTCAGCGCCGCGGCCAGGTTGGCGGTCATCGTCGACTTGCCGACCCCGCCCTTGCCGGAGGAGACGCAGATCACGTTCTTGACCTTCGCCAGCGCCCCCTGCGGCAGCTTGCCGCGGCCGAGCGTCTGCTGCAGCTGCCCTTTCTCCTCGTCGGAGAGGACGTCGAAGCCGACCGCGACCTCGGTCACCCCTTCCAACTGGGAGACGTTCTGGGCGACGGCCTGTTCGAAGTGGGAGCGGATCGGGCAGCCGGCGGTGGTCAGGGAGACGACGACCTCGACCCGGCCGCTCTCCTTGACCTCGATCGAGCGGACCATGCCCAGCTCGACGATCGAGCGCCGCAGCTCGGGGTCGATGACGGCGCGCAGCTTCTCGGTTATCTGGTCTTCAGTGGGGAGTGGCATCGGCTCCGATTCTCGCAAAGCCGTTGGTTCGGGGCGGGGAGGGGGGAGAGTTTTCGCCGCCCAGCCCTTGGTCCTCCATATGCAATCGAGCGAAGGAGGACCGATGTCCGCGACGAGACTTGGCGTGGGAAAAACCGTTGCGCTGGGGCTGCTGCTGGCCTTCAGCCTGCTGCTCCTGGCGGCCGCGAAGGCGGAGGCGGGCAAGTACGCGGTCGCCCAGTGCGGCTGGTACGCCGGCGCCGACGCGAGCTGGGCCGACACGACGGGCGGCGCCAAGTTCCGCGCCGACGCCTACTGCGCCCCGGCCGGCGGCGACCCCTTCGGCGGCGTCCACGTCAAGAGCCTCACCCGCGACGGCCAGGGGACCGTCTCCGGCACCCGCTTCGCCCGCTGGCGCTGGACGGCCCCCGCCGGCACGGGGATCACCGCCGTCCGCGGAACCTGGTGGCACGCCCTCCACGACGGGATCGAGCAGCGGCTCGGGAGCCTCGGCAGCGGCGGCTTCGAACCGTTCCTCGGCGCCGGCGCCACCGACACGGCCCTGCACGACTTCGGCAAGGGATTCCCGTCGCCGGTCCCGGCCTTCGAGGATCGCCTCCTCTGCGCCCGGGCCGAAAGCAAATGGTGCTCGCTCGAAGAGGGATCGTGGTCGGCGCTCCGCGGCCTGACGATCACGCTCGAGGACGACCACGCGCCCGACGTCGGCATCGGCGGCGACCTGCTCGGCGGCGGCTGGCGCCGCGGCAACCAGGACGTGGCGATCTGGTCGGCCGACCTCGGCGGCGGCGTCCGCTTCGCCGAGAGCTTCCTCGACGGCGCCCGGATCGGCTCCACCGAGCACGACTGCGCGAAGGCGCTGATCGGCGGCGAGTGGCGCGGGACGACGATGCAGCCGTGCCCGGGCGACGCCTGGGCACACCAGGGCGTCAACACCGCCGTCTTCGGCGACGGCCCCCACCAGGCGCTCGCCTGCGCAACCGACTTCGCCGAAAACCGTCGCTGCACCTCCTCCTACACGGTGCGGATCGACAACAACCCACCGGTGCATCCGAAGGCGGTCAGCCTCGACGGCGGCGAAGGATGGCGTCGCCTCAACGACTTCGACCTTGACTGGGAGAACCCCGACCAGGGGGCGGCGAGCCCGATCGCCGGCGCCTCCTGGCGCCTCCTGGGCACGGCGGGTTACGACAGCGGCGTCAGGTTCGCCGCCGGGCGCGACCGCCGCAGCCTCGCCAACCTCTCCGTGCCGGCCGCGGGCAGCTACTCGCTGCAGCTCTGGCTGCGGGACGAAGCCGGCAACGAGGCGCCGGGCTCGGCGGTGACGGTGCCGCTGCGGCTGGACGACGTCAGCCCCGAGCTGGCCTTCGCGACCGCGCAGCCCGAGGGGCAGGTGGTGGCGGAAGTCGCCGACGCCGATTCCGGCCCCGCCAGCGGCCAGATCCTCTACCGGCGCGTCGACGCCGATCGCTGGACCGAGCTGCCGACGAAGCTGGAGCCGGGCGAAGCCGCCGGCAAGGCCGACCTCGTCGCGCCGATGCCCGACCTCGACACGGGAACCTTCGTCTTCCGCGCCGACGCCGGCGACGCTGCTGGCAACGGCGCCTCGACCTCGCTGCGGGCCGACGGCACCCAGATGGCGATCCGGCGGGTGCCGCCGCCGCGGGCCCCGAAGGCGAAGTCGCGGCTCTTCGCGCGGCTGCGCGGCGGCCACGGCCGCGGCGACTCGCTCACCGTCCCCTTCGGCGCTCCGGCGCTCGTCAGCGGCCGGCTCATGCGGGCCGCCGACGGGGCCGGCATCGCCGGCCGCGAGATCAGCGTCGTCTCCCACCCCTCGCGCGGCGCCCTCGTCTCGATCGCCGTCGCGGCCGCGAGGACGGGCGAGCAGGGCGGCTTCGAGCTGCGCCTCCCGCCGGGCCCCTCGCGCCGGGTCACCGTCAGCTTCGCCGGCGACGGCGGCCTCGAGGCGGCGAGCCGGCCGGGCCTGGAGCTGCGGGTGCGCAGCGGCGTCTCCCTCCACGCCGGGCCGCCGGACCTGCGGACCGGCCAGGCGCTCCGGCTCGCCGGCAGGGTGAAGACCTGGGGCGCCCCGATCCCCCGTCGCGGCAAGCTGGTCGCGATCCAGTACCTGGAGCAGGCGACCCACCGCTGGCGGCCGGTGCTCGTCACCCGCAGCGACCACCACGGCCGCTTTCGCGCCCACTACCGCTTCCGCTACGTCAGCGGGCGGGCGGCGATCCGGCTCCGCGCCTCCGTCTTGGCGGAGGAGCGCTGGCCCTACGCGCCGGGATCGTCCTCGCCGCTGACGATCCATGTGAAGGGGAGCTAGGGTTCGGGCCATGTCGCAAGCGACCCTTCACACCAGCGCCGGGGCGATCGTGCTCGAGCTTCACGACGAGGACGCGCCGAAAACCGTCGAGAACTTCCGCAAGCTCTCCGCCGAGGGGTTCTACGACCAGCTCGTCTTCCACCGGGTGATCCCGGACTTCATGATCCAGGGCGGCTGCCCGGAAGGTACCGGCACGGGCGGCCCGGGCTACACCTTCGAGGACGAGATCAACGACCACAAAGTCGTGCGCGGGGCGCTGGCGATGGCCAACGCTGGACCGAACACCAACGGCTCCCAGTTCTTCATCGTCACCACCGGCGCGGCGCCGTGGCTCGACGGCAAGCACACCGTCTTCGGCGAGGTGATCGACGGCATGGACGTCGTCGACGCGATCGAGTCGGTCCCGACGGACGGCGGCGACAAGCCGCGCGAGCCGCAGACGATCGAACGCGTCGAGCTCGACGAGGGCTGAGGCTCAGGCGGATTCGCCCGCGGCGCCGCGGCGTTCGCGGCGCCGCTGCAGCGCCGCCCCCGGCTGCCAGAGGCTGACCAGGCCGGCGACCAGGGTGACGAGGAAGATCTGGCCGATCATCATCTCCAGGCCGGCGACCATGCGCCCCGGCTGGCCGCCGGGGACGAGGTTTCCGTACCCCGTGGTGGTCAGGGTCGTGTAGCTGAAGAAGAGGTAGTCGCTTCCCTCGGGATGGGGGACGCCTTCGAAGAAGGGACCGCCCTGAAGCCTGGCGATCGTCCCGTAGGCGAAGGTGAAGAGGATTCCGAGCACGGCGTAGACGCTGATCGCGCCGAGGATCGTGCGGGAGTCGACCGCCGCGCTCGCGACCACCCGCGCGAGTACGGCCGCCATCGCCACCGCCAGAAGCGAGATCTGGACCACCGATGCGACGTTCAGCAGCGTCAGCTCATCCGTCGCCGCGGCGGCCGCGACGAGGACGACGGTCAGCGCGGAGAGCAGGACGGCGGCGCGGACGAATTTCGGCTTCACCCGGGAGCTGACCAGGGCGACGACCGAAGTGGTGCTCGTCGCCAGGGCCAAGACGACGGCCGGCCAGCCGCGGTTGCCCAGCAGCGAAGTCAGGACGTAGGTGACCAGGACCAGGATCAGGACCAGCCCGAACGCGTCGCTGGTCCTCTCCGCCCGCTGCCGCCAGGCCTCCTGGCGCGGGGCGCCCCTCTCGTCCTTCTCCATGGCTTGGTCGTTCGTCCACCGGGCGCGCATTCCTGCCGCGGCGGACTCGGGAGCGGAGGGGGTGGGATTCGAACCCACGAGACGCCGGAAGACGCCTAACGGCTTTCAAGGCCGCCGCATTCAACCGCTCTGCCACCCCTCCAGAGCGCTCAGGCTTGCTTGCATTGATTGTATGCAGGGGTGCGCAGGTTGCTCATCCTCGCCTCGGCGATGATCTTCTTCGACGTCGCCTTCTTCGCGGCGATCGCACCCCTGCTTCCGGAGTACGTTGACGAGCTCGGCCTCAGCAAAGCCGAAGCGGGAATCCTCTCCGCCGCCTACGCGGCGGGGACGCTGATCGGGTCGCTTCCGGCCGGCTTCGTCGCCAGCCGGGTCGGGCCGCGGCGCACCGTGATCGCCGGCCTCCTCCTCCTCGGCGTCGCCAGCCTCGTCTTCGGCTTCGGCGAAGAGATCTTCCTGCTCGACGGCGCCCGCTTCGTGCAGGGGATCGCCGGCGCGCTGATCTGGTCGGGGGCGCTGACCTGGCTGATCAGCGCCGCGCCGGAGGACAAGCGCGGCTCGATCATCGGCACCGCCCTCGGGACCGCCGTCGCCGGAGCCCTGCTCGGCCCCGCCCTCGGCGCGATCGCCGGCTCGATCGGGACCGAGCCGGTCTTCAGCTCGGTCCTGGCGATCACGATCTTCCTCTCTCTCGCCGCTGCCCGACTGCCGGAGACGCGGGCGCCCGAGCGTCAGAACCTGCGCGAAGTGATGGCGACGCTGGTCAGCCGGCCGGTCCTCGACGCCGCCGCCTTCGTCGCCGTCCCTTCGGTGATGTTCGGCGCGATCGAGGTGCTGGTGCCGCTGCGGATCGACGACCTCGGCGGCGGCCACGGCCTGATCGCCGGCGGCTTCATCGCCGGGGCCGCGCTGGAGGCGATGCTGGCGCCGGTGGCCGGGCGGATGTCCGACCGGATCGGGCGGCGGCTGCCCTACGTGATCGGACTCTCGATCTGCGCCGTCGCGATGGCCGGCGTCGCCCTCGCGGCCACCCTCGGCGCGGTGCTGGCGGCGCTGATCGTCACCTCGCTCGGCGCCGGCCTCTGCTTCGCGCCGGCGCTGACGCTGATCTCCGACGTCGCCGAGTCGAGCAGCCTCCACCAGGGCTTCGCCGCCGGTCTCTCCAACATGGCCTGGGCCTCGGGGCAGGTGATCGGCGGCGTCGGCGGCGGAGTCGTCGCCAGCCTCACCGGCAACGTGCTGCCCAGCCTGACGATCGCCTTGCTGCTGTTGCTCACGGTGGTCTACGCCTACCGGGCGATGCAGGTGGGCGGCGAGCTGCACGCCGCGGCGAGCTAGGGTCGGTTCATGGCACGACGGGGCCCCCGGAACGCCGGCGAGTGGGCCAACTGGGCGGGCGACCAGCGCTGCCGGCCGGCGCGCGTCCTGCGCCCGGGCAGCCGCGAGGAGCTGGCGGAGGGGATCGCCGCCGCCGCGGCCGCCGGGCAGACGGTGAGGGTCGCCGGCTCCGGGCACTCCTTCACCGAGGCGGCGCTGACCGAGGGAACGATGATCCGGCCCGAGCGCTTGAGCGGGTTGCTCGACGCCGACCCCGCCTCGGGGCTGGTCGAGGTCGCCGGCGGCACCGTGCTCGCCGACCTCAACCGGGAGCTGGCGGCGCTGGGGCTGGCGATGGAGAACCTCGGCGACATCGACCGGCAGACGATCGCCGGGGCGATCTCCACCGGCACCCACGGGACCGGCGCCCGCCTGCGCAACATCTCCGCCCAGGTCGAGGGGATCGAGCTCGTCCTCGCCGACGGGAGCGTCCGCCGCCTGAGCGCCGCCACCGACCCCGAGCTGATGGGGGCGGCGCGGATCGGCCTCGGGGCGCTGGGGGCGATCGCCGCCGTCACCCTGCGCTGCGTCCCCGCCTTCACCCTGCTGCGGGTCGACGCCCCGCACCCCCGTGAGGAGGTGCTCGACACCTTCGCCGAGCGGGCCGAGGCGCACGAGCACTTCGAGCTCTTCACCTTCCCCTACGACGACGGGGCGCTGGTGCTGGAGCGCAACCGCACCGACGAGGCGGCGCGCCCGCGGGGCCGCGCCGCCGCCTACCTCAACGACGTCGTCCTCGAGAACTGGACGCTGGCGGCGCTGGCGCAGACCGGGAAGGCGCTGCCGCGGGCGATCCCGGCGCTCTCGCGGCTGGCCGGCCGCCTCGCCTCCGGCGGCCGCGTGAGTGACCGCAGCGACCGCCTCTTCGTCAACGAGCGGCGGGTCCGCTTCACCGAGATGGAGTACGCGCTGCCGCGCGAGGCCGGGCCGGAGGCGGCACGGCGGGTGGTCGAGTGGGTGCGGTCGAACCGCTATCCCGTCTTCTTCCCGATCGAGATGCGGGTCGCCGCCGGCGACGACGCCTTCCTCAGCCCCGCCCACGACCGCGACACCGCCTACGTCGCCGTCCACCAGTACCGCGGCATGGAGTGGCGCCCCTACTTCGAGGCGGTCGAGGCGATCATGGACGACTACGACGGCCGCCCCCACTGGGGCAAGCGCCACTTCCAGACCGCAGAGACCCTGGCGCCGCGCTACCCGGAGTGGGAGAAGTTCCAGCGCGCCCGCGACACCCTCGACCCCGATCGGGTCTTCGCGAACGAGTACACGGAACGCGTTTTAGGAACCTAGGCGAGCGACCGAGGACACCGCCAGGCGCGGGTTTGCAGCCGCCTAGAGGAAGGTTTTCCCCTCGCCGCGGTAGGTCGGGACCTCGTCGACGATGGCGTCGCCCTCGACCAGGTAGAGGGTGTCGAAGCGCTCGCAGAGCTCGCCGGCCTTGGCGTGGCGGAGGTAGACGCGGTCGCCGACGCCGAGGCCGGCGGCGGCCGGTCCCAGCAGCGGCGTCTGCACCTCGCCGGCGCCCTCGTCGGCGTCGAGCTCCAGGCCCGCCGGCAGCCACGGGGCGGGCAATCGCGCCGCGTCGCCGGCGCCGGAGGCGAGGTAGCCGCCGCCGAGCGCGGTCGCCGTCGCGCCCGTCGGCTTGCGGACGACCGGCAGCGCGAACCCGGCCGCGGGGGTGAGGCTGAAGCGGCTGTAGTGGTCGAAGAGGGCGGGGGCGTAGAAGCCCGAGCCGGCGCTCACCTCGGTCACCGCCTCCTCGGCCGCGGTCAGCTCGAGGCTGCCGGTGCCGCCCCCGTTGACGATCTCCAGCTCGACGAACTCGGCCAGCGCGGCGACGATCGCCGCCCGCCGCTCCGCCAGCTCGGTCGCCGAGCGCTTCTGCATGAAGCGGATCGCGGCGCCGCGGCGCCATTGCCCCGGCGGCCGGTCGCCCACCCCGGCGATCTGCCCCTCGTAGGCCATCAGCCCGTCGAGTTCGATCTGCGGCCGCCTCTCGATCTCCCGCGCCAGCGCCACCGCGTCCTCGGCCGTGTGCACGGGGGAGCGCTTCGGTCCCACCCTGACCCGGCCGCCGAGCCACCACCAGCTCGCGTCGACGTCGATGCAGACCCGGATCGGCGGCGCCCCCGTCCCCAGCACCGACTCGATCAGCTCCAGGTGGCGGATGCAGTCGACCGTCACCACCGGCGCCCCCTCGGGGTTCGCCGCCGAGCGCAGCGCCAGCTCCTCCAGCGCCCCCAGGTCGGCGGTCGGGTAGGCGAGCAGCAGGTCCTCGAACCCCTGCTCGGCGAGCCACAGCGTCTCCGGCAGCGTGTAGGTCATCAGCCCCCGGAAGCCCTCGTCCCGCCCGAGGATCCGCTCCAGCAGCGCCCGGCAGCGGATCGACTTCGAAGCGACCCGGATCGGCTTTCCCCCGGCCCGTCCCAGCATCTCCTCCGCGTTCGCCCACATCGCGCCGGTGTCGACGAAGGCGAACGGCGCTTCCACCTCGGCGAAGATCCGCTCGTAGCGCTGGTGCGACTGGGGAGGGGCGGACACGGCGCCAGCCTATCCGCGGGATCGAACGGAGCCGGGCGGAACGCCTACAGGCGGGTGGTCCAGAAGCCCATCTTGCCGCCGGCTCCTTCGACGAGATCCTGGGCGACGGTCTTCGCTTCGTCGAGGCTGACCTCGCCGATCGAGGTGCCGAGACCGACCCCGACGAAGTTGACGGTGCTCCCCTCGAGCCCCCCCAGCCGGGGGACGTAGGTTTCGAGGTAGCGTTCGCGATCCTGCTTGGAGACCCCGTCGCGGACGTGGAGCAGCCCGTCGGCCCATTCGCCGTCGGTGAACAGGTAGATGGCGCAGTGGCCGCCCGCCTGTTCGCACTGCCGCGCGGTGACCGCGAGCATTTCCCCGAGCGGGGTGCCGTCGTGGGATTCCACCTCCAGCAGGTCCGCGATCCCTTCCTTGGCGAGGGTTCCTTCCATCACCTCGTCGGCCTGGTGATTCAGCTGTTCCCGGTTGAGGGCGTCGCTGGAGTAGGTCCCCCTGAACCACTTGCTGACGGGCCAGTCGACCTCGCCGGTGGCGTTGGCCCCGCAGGCGGCGGCGTAGAAGTGGGCTTCCTTGTGGGCGGCGCGGCTGACGAGCGTATCCGCGTCGGTCTTGTACTTGTCGCGGACGTCGTCGGTGGAGACGGTGGAATCGATGCACATCAGCACCGGCCCCGCGTGGCTCTTCGAATCGTCTTCTCCGAGACCGATCAAGAAGAAGAGCCCGACCAGGGCGAGGACGACCGCGATCAGCGTGTACAGCTGCGGCTTGCCCATCGCGCTCCTATTCATCCCTGCCCGCCTCCTCTTCGAAGATCCGCTGCATCTGCTCGAGTTTGTCCAGGAGCTCCCTTCGGGTCAGCCCGTCGAAGGGGTTCGCCCTGCCGTTGCCGTTCCCGTTCGCGGCTCCGTTGGGCCCGCCGCCCGGCCGCAGGGGGACGAGCCGGTCGATGTCGGTTGCGGTTTCGCCGCTTTCGCGGGCGGCGGCGATGAATTCGGCGACGTAGCGGCGGTGCCGCTCCTGCGCCGCGGCCTCCTCCTCGCGCCCGTTCCTGCCCGCCAGGAGCATCGCCCCGGCGAGGGCGACGATGACGCCGACGAAGACGGCGCTCGGCACGCTCTTGACGAAGAAGTAGGCGCCGGCGCCCGAGGCGAGGGTCGCGAGGACGGCGAGGACGATCCACAGGGTCGGCGGGACCGGCTTCGGGCCGCCGCTCCCGTACTGCCAGAAGTGGATGCCGCTTTCGACCCCGGCCCGCTCCCGCATGTATTCGGGGTCGACGAGGTTTTCCAGATACTCGCCCTGCTTGATGTCGTGCGCGGCCAGCCCTTCGGCGATCCGCTCCCGGGCGGCGATCCGCTCTTCCGCCGCCGCCCGCAGCGCCGGTGCTTCCGCCGCCGCCCGCCGCCTCCCCTTCGCTTTCTCGCGGAAGCGCTTCGCCTCCGCGCGGCTGCCGTCCCGCTCCCCGATCGCCGCCTGGTGCGAAAGCTGCAGCTCGCGTCCGGACCGGCGGCCGACGTAGGCGAAGCTGACCACCGCCGAGGCGAAGAGGAAGAGGATCTGGGCGAGCGTGAAGAAGGTTGGGTTGCCGAGGTTCGTCCCGTCCTGTTCGGCGGTGACCTTGAGGCCGAATTCGCGGAACTCGCCGAGCTGGCCGAAGAAGAGGACGGAGACGATCAGCATCAGGGCCACGAAGACGATCGTGGGCCAGGTCGGGCGTCGGAGGCTGCCGTCGCGGCGGATCGAGCCGGCGGCGGCGAGCCAGCCGAGGACGTCGCCGACCACGACCGCTCCCCCGCCCAGCAGCAGGGCGGTGAACCATTGCTCTTTCGGGGTGCTCGGGATCCGTTCCAGCGCCACCCGGATGACGAAGATGTCGACGCCGAAGACGACGCCGTTGGCGGAGAGGGTGAGAAGGAAGTCCCAGCTGGAGCCCCGCAGCGCCGGCCGGAATTCGCCGAGTTTCTCGTCGGCGAGCTCGGCCTCGCGCTCGTGCTTCGCGGCCTCGCGTTCCGCTTCCTCCGCGCTCGCCTCGAGCTGTTCGGCTTCGGCCTCCGCGTTTTTGACGTTCTGCTCGGTGGCGGCGACCAGGGCCCGGTCGTCGAGGCTCTGCCGTTCGGCGGCGGGACCGTGCCGGAGGCTGCGCCACTCGGCGAACCCCCTCACCGCCGCTTTCAGCTGGGCGACGCCGGGCGGTCTCACGGCGCGGTTGCCGAGCGCCCTCGCTTTGTCGACGACCCAGCGGTCGAAGAAGCGGTCGTCGTCCTTCTCGGGCAGCGCCTGCTCACGCGCGCGCGGCGGCAGCCGCTCGCCGTCGGCGCGCGGCATCTCCTCCGGACGCAGCCCCCACGGTCGGGGCTCCTCTTCTCCGGAGGGCGAGGGGCCGAGCGCTTCCGCGTCGTCCTCAGACATCCAGTCGTTCTCGAAAGCGTCCTCTGCCATTGCTAATCCGGTACGAAAAGGTTCTGCATCCTATATGTAAATAAAAAGCCGTGTTCATCAATCAGACAGAGGTGATTGATTAGGAAATTCGCGGGCGGCGAGGAGGCAGAGAGGGCACAGGGCGCGAGGGGCCTGGCCGAGGAAGCGGAGAGGGAGGGATTCGAACCCTCGAGAGAGCTTGCGCCCCCTACTCGCTTAGCAGGCGAGTGCCTTCAGCCACTCGGCCACCTCTCCACGTGCGCCCGCGGCGCTGCGAACGATTGTAGGTACTGAAAGCCCGGGGGGACGGCTCCGTCTACTCTGCGCGGAAGATGGACGCGAGCGGCTCGAACTCGGGCGCCCACCTGGGGCGCCGCACCAAGATCATCGCCACGGTCGGCCCGGCGAGCTGGGCGCCGGAGGTGCTGGAGCGGCTGGTCGCGGCTGGGACCGACGTCTTCCGGCTCAACTTCTCCCACGCCGGGCAGGAGCGGCAGGCGGAGACGGTCGCGGCGATTCGCGCCGCGGCCGAGCGGGTCGAACGCGAGGTGGCGGTCCTCGGCGACCTGCCGGGGCCGAAGCTGCGGATCGGCTCGCTGCGCGACGACGTCGCCGAGCTGGAGACCGGGATGCATGTGACGCTGACGCCCGAGCAGGTGGAGGGGGACCGGGACACGATCCCGGTCCAGTGGGCCGGCGTCTCGGACCTGCGCGAGGACCAGCTCGTCTACCTCGCCGACGGAGCGATCCGGCTGCGGGTCGGCGACGCCGAGGAGGCCGGCGTCGGCGCCGAGGTCGAGGTGGGGGGGACCCTGTCCTCCCACAAGGGGATGAACATCCCCGGCGGCGTCGACCTGCCGGCGACCACCGGCGTCGACCTCGGCTGGGTCGAGTTCGCGGTCGAGAACGGCATCGACCTGCTGGCGGTCTCCTTCGTCTCCAACGCCGCCGACCTGGAGCCGGTCTCGGCGCGGCTGAAAGAGCTCGGCTCGCGGATCCCGGTGATCGCCAAGATCGAGCGCCAGCAGGCGGCGGCGAACATCGAGGAGATCGTCCGCGCCGCCAGCGGCGGGATCATGGTCGCGCGCGGCGACCTCGGGATCGAAGTGCCGCTGGAGCAGCTGCCGATCGAGCAGAAGCGGCTGATCCGCGCCGCCGGCAGGGTCTCGAAACCGGCGATCACGGCGACGCAGATGCTGGCCTCGATGGTCACGGCGCGGCGCCCGACCCGGGCCGAGGTGACCGACGTCGCCAACGCGATCTACGACGGCGCCGACGCGGTGATGCTCTCCGAGGAGACGGCGGTCGGCCAGAACCCGGTCGAGGCGGTGGAAGTGATGGACCGGATCGCGCGCGCGACCGAGCCCGACCTCCCCTACGGCGAGTGGCTGTTCCGCCGCACCGACCAGGCGACGCAGGACGTCGCCGACTCGGTCGCCCAGAGCGCCGTCGGCGCCGTCTACCGGCTCGGGCTGAAGGCGCTGGTGGTGCCGACCAACACCGGCCGCACGGCCCGCCTCGTCTCCGCCCATCGGCCCGACGTGCCCGTGCTCGCTGTCTCCCCATATATAGAGACGGTGCGGCGCGTCAGCCTGCTGTTCGGCATCACCGCCGTGCAGAGCGATTTCGGGACCGAGCTGCGCAGCCTGCTCGGCCACTGTGCCGGGGAGGCGGCCAAGCACGGGATCGCGGCCCCGGGGGACCTGGTCGCGATCACCGCCGGGCTCGACGGCCAGGAACTGGGCACGAACCTGTTCGAGGTCCATAGGGTGCCGGAGCCATGAGCGCGGCGGCGAGACTGGAGCGGGAGGGGGACCTGGCGACGATCGTCCTCGACAGCCCGCCGCTGAACCTCTTCGACCAGCGGATGATCGACGACCTGCGGGCGGCGATCGACGAGGTCGCCGCCGAGCCGCCGCGGGCGCTGCTGATCCGCGCCGAGGGCCGCGCCGTCTCCGGCGGCGTCGACGTCCACGTCTTCGCCGGGCTGACGCCCGAGCAGGGAAGCGCGCTCTGGACCGGCCTGCTGGAGATGATCGACAAGGTCGAAACGCTGCCGGCGCCGGTCGTCTTCGCCGCCCACGCGCTGACCCTGACCGCGGCCTTCGAGCTGGCGCTCGCCTGCGACCTGATCGTCGCCTCGCCGAAGGCGAAGTTCGGCCTGGTCGAGAAAGTGGTCGGGCTGACGCCGTCGATGGGCGGCACCCAGCGGCTGGCCGAGCGCGCCGGCAGCGGCCGGGCGCGCCATTTCGTCATGTCGGGCGGGATCTTCGGCGCCGAGGAGATGGAGCGCTGGGGCGTCGTCAACCTGATCTACGAGGAGCACGATTTCGAGGCCGCCTCGCGCGAGCTGGCGCAGGAGCTGGCCGACGGCCCGACCAGGGCGCACGCGATGACCAAGCACATCCTCCGCCGCTTCCGCGAAGGCGGGATCCCGGCCGCAGACGAGGCGGTGCGGACCGAAGCCGCCGAGCTTTTCGCCAGCGAGGACCTGCAGAACGCCGTCGGCGCCTTCCTCGAGAAGGGCGGCCCGGGGCACGCTAGGTTCCAGGGCCGATGACCGACTTCGACCTGATCGCCAAGGGGATGACCCAGGCGGTGCCGTTCGCCGGCCACCTCGATCTCGAGATCACCGAGGTCGGCGACGGCACGGCGACCGTCGTCCTCCCCGAGCGGCCGGAGCTGAAGAACCACGTCGGCTCCCAGCACGCCGGCGCCCTCTTCACCGCGGCCGAGACCGCATCCGGCGCGGCCTTCGTCGGCGCCTTCGCGGTCCGCATGGGCGACGTCACGCCGCTCGCGAAGTCGGCGGAGATCAGCTTCGAGAAGATCGCCCATGGGCGGATCACGGCAAAAGCGACGCTCGGGATCGACGTCGCCGGAGCGCTGGCGACTTTGGACGACGAGGGCAAGGTCGAGTTCCCCTGCGAGGTGGAGCTGACCGGCGAGGACGGCCAGCGGGTCGCCGCCGCGACCGTCCAGTGGCACCTGCGGCTCAAAGCCTGAGGGAAGCTTCAGGCGGTGAGGCGTTCGCTCGGCAGCCGTCGCGTCGACCAGAACGAGGCGAGGACGAGCAGGGCGGCGACGAGGAAGGCGAGCTTCAGGGCCTCCAGCTGCGCGTCTTCGTAGTGGTCGACCAGCGCCTCGGTGGTCCGCGGTCCGAGGCGTTCGGCCGCGGCCGCCGCCCGGACCTGGTCGGAGGCGACGAAGCTGGCGCCGGCGCTGAGTTGCACCGCGACCTGCTGCTCGACCCGGTCGGAGACCTGGGGGTCGCCGGCGACGTTGGCGGTGAAGGCCGCGATCAGGCCGGTGATGACGATCGCGCCGAGCAGCGCCGTTCCAAGCGAGGAGCCGAGCTGCTGGGCGGTGTACTGGAGGCCGCCGGCTTCGCTTCGCTGCTCGTCCCCGATCGCCGACTGGACGACGTTGCCGAGCTGGGAGACGACCAGGCCCATCCCGACCCCGAGGACCCCCATCGCGACGAGGAAGGGGGCGTTGTCGAGGTCGGGCTCGATCGTCCCCATCAGCATCAGGGTGGAGGCGAAGACGAGGATCAGGCCGGCGCGGACCAGCGGCTTCGGGGCGAAGCGCGAGGCCAGGGTTGAGCCGACGATCGCGCTGACGAAGAGGCCAGCCGAGGTGGGCAGCATGCGGATCCCGGTTTCCAGCGCGTCGAGGCCGAGAACGATCTGCAGGAAGAGCGGGATCGTGAAGAAGATCCCCATCAGGACGAGGTTCTGGGCGAGGAACATCGCGACCCCGCCGCGCAGCGAGGGGATCTTCAGCAGGTCGAGGCGCAGCAGCGGTTCCTCGCCGCGCTCCTCGCGGCGGCGCTCCCAGCTGACGAAGGCGGCGAGGATGACGCCGCCGGCCGCGATTACGAACGGCGTCAACGAGAACCCGAAGGGGGCGATCGGCGAGCTGCGCGGCGCCAGCCAGCCCCAGTTGCCCGCCTGCAGGACGCCGAAGACGAGCACCGCGAGGCCGGCCGCCGAGAGGACGCCACCGACCCAGTCGAGGGCGGGGCGGCCCGGCTTGCGCTCGGGCTCGGCCATCAGCCGCGTGCCGAGCAGGATGCCGATCGCGATCACGACCTCGCCGACGAAGACGAGCCGCCAGGTGAAGTCGGTGGTGACCCAGCCGCCGAGGATCGGGCCGACGGCGATCCCGGCTCCGGCAACCCCGCCGAGGACGCCGTAGGCGACGGCGCGGTCGCGGTCGCGGTAGGTGCCGGCGACCAGGGCGACCAGCGCCGGCAGAACCAGGGCGGCGCCGATCCCCTCGAGAATCGACCAGCCGAGCATCAGGGTCGGCACGTTCCAGGAAGCGGCGGTGAGCCCGGAGCCGATCCCGTAGATGACGAGGCCGATGGCGAAGACGCGCCGGCGGCCGAAGATGTCGCCGAGCTTGCCGCCGGTCAGCATCAGCCCGGCCATCACCAGGGCGTAGAGGGCGATCACCGCCTGGATCGTCGTCACCGTGGTGTCGAAGTCTTCGACCAGCTGGGAGATGGCGACGTTCATCACCGCCTGGTCGAGGACCATGAGGAACTGCGCCGCCGAAAGAACCGCGAGTACCGCCCACTTGGTCACGATGGTCAGCCTATGCGCTGGGTCTGAGGTTAGGGTTGGATCGATGTCCTCGACCGTTACCGCTCCGGTGCGCGGGCCGAGCCCGTCGGCGCCGCCCCGGGCGGGGCTCGTCCTCGCGGCGCTGATCGCGGTCGCCGCGGTCGCCAACCTCAACCTGGCGGTGGCGAACGTCGCCCTGCCGGACATCGGCAAGGCCTTCGACGCCAGCCAGACCGGGCTCGACCTGGTCGCCGTCGGATACTCGCTCGGGCTCGCCGCCTCGGTCCTCTACCTCGGCGCGCTCGGCGACGCGCACGGGCGCAAGGAGATGCTGCTGGCCGGCACGGCCCTGGCGATCCCCGCCTCGCTGATCGCCGGCTTCGCGCCCTCGATCGGGGTCCTCTTCGGCGCCCGCCTCGTCGGCGGGCTCGCGGCCGGGATGGCGTTCCCGACGACGCTGGCGCTGATCACCGCGCTCTGGAGCGGCCCCGAGCGAACCAGGGCGATCGCGCTGTGGTCGGCGCTGGGAGGGGGGATCTCGGCCCTCGGGCCGCTGGTCTCCGGCGCCCTGCTGACCCGGTTCGACTGGGAGTCGGTCTTCTTCGTCACCCTGCCGCTGGCCTTCGTCGCCCTCTACCTCGCCTGGCGGTTCGTCCCGGCCCACGTCAACGAGACCTCCGACCGGGTCGACAACCTCGGCGGCGTCCTCTCGGTGCTGATGGTCGCCGCCCTGGTCCTGGCGATCAACTTCGCCCCGGTGCCGGGGGCGGGCCCCGCGGCGGCCGGGCTGGGGATCGTCTCCCTTGCCGCGGTCGTCGCCTTCGTCCTCCGCCAGCGCCGCGTCGCCTCGCCGCTCTACGACCTCGACGTCGCCGGCCGGCGGGTCTTCTGGGTTGCCGCCTGCGCCGGGATCATCGTCTTCGGCTCGCTGATGGCGGCGATGTTCATCGGCCAGCAGTACCTGCAGAACGTGCTCGAGTACTCCACGCTGGACGCCGGCCTGGCGATCCTGCCCGGGGCGGTGGGGATGGTCGTCGTCGCGCCCCGCTCGGCCCACCTCGTGGAGACGAAGGGCGCCCGCTTCACCCTGCTGCTCGGCTATGCCTTCTGCCTCGGCGGGTTCGTGGTGATGCTGCTGCTCTGGGACGAGAACGCCCAGTACTGGCACGTCGGGCTCGGCTACCTGCTGGTCGGCATCGGCGTCGGCTTCGCCGGCACCCCCGCCTCGCGCTCGCTGACCGCCTCGGTGCCGGTGCACCGGGCGGGGATGGCCTCGGCGACCGCCGACCTGCAGCGGGACCTCGGCGGCGCGATCATGCAGTCGATCCTCGGGGCCCTGCTGACCGCCGGCTACGCAGCGGCGGCGGCCACGGCGGTCGCCTCGGCGCCGCACTCGGTCTCGACCAGCGTCGAAAACGAGCTGACCAAGTCCTTCTCCAGCGCCGCCGCCGTAGCCGAACAGCACCCCAAATACGCCGATTCGATCGTCGAAGGCGCCCGCGGCGCCTTCCTCCACGGCGACTCCTGGGCCTACGTGGCGGGTATCGTCGCCATCTGCCTCGGAGCCCTCCTCGTCGCCACCCGCTTCCCCGACAAGGAGGGCGAGACGAAGCTCCTGGCCGCCTACGCCGCGGAAGACGGCACCGCCCAGCCCGGCTAGCTAAAGCCCCCGAACCAGCCCCCATCCTCTAAGCTCGACAGTCCGCCGGCACCGCCGGCCGCTCGCGCCCGTAGCTCAGCTGGATAGAGCGTCGGTCTACGAAACCGAAGGTCACAGGTTCAAATCCTGTCGGGCGCGTTCGCGCGATGCCGCTTGGGCAGCGGGGTTGCGGCCTCCGGATATCCCGTCGGTTACGAGAGCGAGCTTCGGCCTGTGCGCGTTGCTGGCAGGGATGGAATGGCTCCCCGGCCGCCCGGTGCGGTAAAGCCGGCCTGTCGTCGATCCCTATTTGGCCCAGCGCCCCTTCGGCCCTTCGCATCACCGCTTTTCGACCCGGTCCATCGCCTCGAAAGCAGCCTCCTCGCCGAAGTAGTGGAGGACAAAGAGGTAGACGAAGCCGGCCAGCACGTCGGGCGCCCGCTCGGCTTCCCCTTGGATGAGCATCTGGCGCAGGTAACCCTCGACGCCTCCGACCATCAACGGCCCCACCCTAAAAGGTATGGACGTTCGCGCATCGGGTTCGCCACGGGCGCTGTCGATCGCGGAGGCGAGGAGACTCAATTTCTCGTCGTGGGCGTCAGTTGCGCTCTTCACCGTCATCACCTCCACGATCAACGCCGCAGCGACGAGGGGCTCGGTGGCGACAAAGTCAAGAAGCTCGCTCAAAGCTCGGGTGAGGCCTTGGCACCAGGTCTCTCCGCTGCGGCCCGCCGCGAGCATTCGTTCCGTCAGGTCTCCCGCCGCTCTTTCATAAGCGGAGACGAAGCATTCCTCCTTGCCGCTGAAGTGCCGGTAGAAGCGGGCACTGGGTTCTCCGCTTCGCTCGAGCACGTCGCCGATGGTGGTCTGGTGGTACCCGAGCTCCCCGACGGTTCGGAGCAAGACGTCACCGAGCCGATGCGCGGACTCCGAAGCTCGCTGGTATCGGCCGTTCCGGTCGTTTTCCCCCGTCATCCGCGCGGGTACCCTAGCCCATATTTCGGTACTCGCGTCACCCGTCCGCTCCGGCAACGCTTATGGATTTTGAACCGCGGCCCAGGGGAGGCGTTATTCTCGCCACATGCGCGCGCTTCCAGGCAAGGCATCGCGAGTGCCCCCGGGCCCCCAACCCGTGAGCCGCGATGATGCCCCGGCCGACCAGCGTCGCCGTATCATGCGCGCGACGGCGGAGCTTGTCGCCAAGCGCGGCTTCCAGGACACGACGAGCGAGCTGATCGTGCGCCGTGCCCGGGTCGGATACGCCACCTTCTACAAGCACTTCGCCGACAAAGAGGAGTGCTTGCTGGCGCTCTTCGAGGAGGTCTCCGGTCGGGTCGAGGCGAGGCTGCGCGAGGTCTATGAGCAAGAGCCGGGGCCCTGGTCGCAGAAAGCTGCGGCCGTCCTCCGGACCCTCTTCGCGCTGATCTCCTCCGACCCCGCCGTCGCCAAAGCCTGCCTGGTCGAGACGTTGAGCGCCGGCCCGGCTGCGCTCGCCGCCTACGAGGCGGCCCTCAAGCGCTTCGACCCCATGCTGCGGCTAGGCCGCGGGCTCAACCCGCGTGGGGACCGGCTCCCGGCCACGCTCGAGGCCACGATCGCCGGCGGTGTCCTGTGGGTCGCCTACCAGCGCCTGATCGTCGGCGAGGCCGACAAGCTCGAGCAGCTCCTGCCGGAGACGGTCGAGTTCGTCCTCATGCCCTATGTCGGCGAGGAGGAGGCGGTGCGCGTCGCCGCGGCGACTGCCTCCTCGGCCCCCGAGCCGGCCTGAGCGAGGCATCCGCCGAAGAGAAGGGCGGATATCCTGCCCCGGTGCCAGAAGAGGAGGAGCTCGGCCCCCTTCCCGCGGGTCGCCACGGCTTCACGCGGGAGCAGGTCGCGGCCCATCAGCGCGAGCGGCTGATCGCCGGTCTGGCCGAGGCGGTTGCCGAGCACGGCTACAACGCCGTCACGATCGGCCACATCACCAAGGCCGCGAAGGTGTCTCGCAGGGCCTTCTATGCCCAGTTCCAGAGCAAGGAAGAGTGCTTCCTCGCCGCCTTCGAGGTCGTCGTCGCCCATATGCGCGAGCTGATCACCGAGGCGGTCGACCCGATTCCCGACTGGCCCCACCGGGTCGTGGCGGGCCTGCGGGCCCTGCTCGGATTCCTTGCCTCCGACCCGACCCTGGGGCGCCTCTGCCTGGTCGACTCGCTGACCGCGGGCCCGGCGATCGCCGCTCGCTTCGGTGAGGCGATCGCCGGCTTCAGGCCGCTGCTGGAGCCGGGCCGCGCCGAGCGCCGCAGCCCCCGTCCGCTGCCGGACTCGACCGAGGATTCGCTGATCGGCGCCCTCGCCACTTTGATCAGCCGCTCGATCGCCTCCGGCGATGCCGAGCGGCTGACGACGCTGCTCCCCGACTTCGTCGAGTTCGTGCTGATGCCGTATCTGGGGCCCGAGGGGGCCCATCGGCTGGCCCGCGAAGTCCGCTAGACGCTTCTCGACTTTCAGGAACTTCCCTTTCTAGTTGAGAACGTCTGCTTGACAGACCTGTTTCGCCGTGCTTCCATTCACTTGTCGGAACATCCGACACTCTTTGGGAACTACATTCACCCACGTTTCAAGCAGTCACAGGGAAACAGGAAGCGAGTTCCGCCAGGGGTCGCACGGGAGTGCGACAGGCAGCGGGCCTCGAGGGACAGAGGAGAAAGTCATCGCAGCGTTCACGCCACCCGTCTTCGGCCCCCGAAGTGCCGGCCGAGAAACCTGCGTTCGTCTTCCCTCCCTGGCAGACGGCGCAGCGGGAGCCGGCACCCTGACGGCTCCCTCGAGCAAAGCGCCCGCTCCCCTCTGCGCCGGCGGAGTTCCCCGCTCCCTCGGCCGGGACCGATCGCCTTCGCTCGGCAGCACCCGTCTCCCCGCCGTCCGGAACCCCAATTCCCGGACGGCGGGGCCGGCGGCCACCGACCTTTTCTTCACCCTCCGGCCCTCGCCCGTGGCGAGCGTCGGGACTAGCCGGGGAGTCCCGGCCTCATCAAGCCACCCAACTCGGCCGGCCCGGGACGCCGGCCACAAGGAGGAGATTTAGTGAAATCCAAGCTACGCCACCCCGTCCGCGCCATTCGTGAACCTTTCGGCACCGCCGGTCTGATCGTCGCGATGATCGCCCTCGTCACCGCCCTTGGCGGCACCGCGCTTGCCGCCAAGGGAGCCCTTACCGGCAAGCAGAAGAAGGAAGTCGAGAAGATCGCCAAGAAGTTCGCCGGGAAGCCCGGGGCGGCGGGTGCAACTGGTCTCACCGGCGCAACCGGTCCTGCTGGCCCCAGGGGCGCCACCGGCGCCGAAGGCGATCAGGGCATCCAAGGCGAACAGGGTGAACCCGGCGAACCCGGTGAACCCGGTCAGACCGGGTTCACCGAAACTCTTCCGCAAAACGAAACGGAGACCGGTTCTTGGAGCTTTGGTATGACGAACTCACTTCCGTTCATTTCGATCAGCTTCAACATCCCGCTTCTGAACGAACTCGATGCCTCGCACGTCCATTACGTCAAGAACGCAGAAACGACTACGCCATGCCCCGGAAACGCCAAAGTACCGAGTGCCGAACCGGGCAACTTCTGCATCTACGAAAGAACGATCCAGGGCGGTGGGAATTTTGAAGGGGCCTTCATCTGGGCACCCGGCAAGTTCCCTGCGGTTGTCGGAGGTGGCGACCTAGAAGGCGCCGGCACCAATGGAGCCGAGATGCTCCTCAGCCTCAGCGCGCCTTCCTCTGCCTTCGGCTGGGGCTCTTGGGCGGTGACCGCTCCCTAGCGAAAAGTCGAACAGTCGAGTCAGGGTGACCCGGACGGCTTACTCGTCGGCCGGGTCCTCCGGCTCGGACCGAACATCAACGCAGATCATCTCTGACCGACGCCCAAATGAGCAACACACTCGAGGAAGGCACTATGGTGGACCACAGCGACCATCGAGCTAGGAAGCCGTTTAGCACGACTGGCATCTTTGCCAACGCCCGCTCTATTCTCCGATTCCCGGGATTCGGCGCGCACTCGGCTCGTCTCGGCACCTTCCTGACCGGAGTAGCTCTTGCTCTGGCGGCTTTGGTCCCGAGCCCCGCAAATGCTGCTTTCACTCGTCCATTCCTGCGCCAGCTCACCGGCACCGCACCGGGCAGCCCATTCAACTTCCGGCCAGTAGACGGGGGAGGCATCGCCGTTGACTCCGAAGACAATCTATGGGTCGCCAATCCCGAAGTCGCAGCCCCCCCCTTCTTCCTCGATCGTTTCGACTCGTCCGGCAACTTTCTCAGCGCGCTGCCGATCGAAGGGGCCGAACCCGCCAAGACCCCCCCTCTAAGCCTCGCGATTGACAATGTGACCGGCGCCTTCTACACGGCAGGCGACTTCAACATCAACTATGTCAGCAAAGAGAATTTTGGCGGCGGCTACCTCGAAGCTTTCGACAAATCAGGTGCATTTAACAAGCAGTGGCACATGTTCGGCGGCCGTGGCTCTACCGCTGTGGATAACTCAGCTGAACCCTCGGCTGGAACCGTCTATGTGTCACACAGTGCGCGTGACAACCCCCCCGAATTCCACGGTGACGGCCTTCCGTCAGGCGTCGAGAAGTTCAACGCCTTGGGTGAACCGATCAACTTCAGCGGTTCCGCTCCTTATATCTCCGGCAACGAGATCACCGGCGATCCCCACGCGACCTTCGAATCTGGTGTCGCGTCGCCCGGAAGCGTGACGGTAGATAGCCACGGGAACATCTATGTGACGAACGCCGGTGCCCGCGAAGGAGTCCCAGGTGAAGAACCTACGGCCTCGGCTGTGGACGAGTACAAACCCAGCGGTGTCTTCGTCCGCGCCTTCACCTTCAAACAAACGCCCGGGCTTGGAGGAAGCCACGAAAGCGGCGGGGCGGGCGGCAATATCGGAGAAGGAGCAGGACTTGCAGTGGACCCGGTCAGCGGCCATGTATTGGTTGCCGTGAACCGCTTCGAAGCCGTCCGTAAAGCGGCAATCGACGAATTCAGCTCGACGGGTGAATACCTGAATCAGATCACCGAGATCTCGCCCGGGCACCCTCTTCATCACATTACGCAGATGGCCGTGGACGCCCAAGGGGACCTCTACTTCGTCGAAGACGACGAACATGTCGTCGACGCTTTCGGTCCCGGTCACTTCCTTCCAAGCCTCAAGATCGGTGAAGCCACCCAGCGCCAGCCGGCCAGTGCTTTGCTCAATGGCTCGGTCGATCCGGAAGGGTTCTCCCTCACCGATTGCCATTTTGAGTACGTCTCAGAAGCCGCTTACCAGGTGACCGGCTTTTCCGACCTCAGCTCTGGCGGTGAATCGGCATGCTCCCCTTCCGCCGAGTCGATGCCGGTGGACTCGGAATTCCACCCGATCAGCAGCGAGCTCGCGGGCTTGGTGTCTGGCACCACCTACCGCTATCGCCTTCTCGCCACCACCTCTGGCGCGCTTGGCGGCTTGACGGTCACCAATGCACTCGCCTTCACGGCTCCTCATGCACCGACGGTGCAGGCGACCTTCATTGACAACCTCTCCTCCACGTTCGCCGATCTTCACGCCACGGTCGACCCACTCGGCGCCGACACCACCTACCAATTCCAGTACGTTGACGCCGCCCACTACGAACCGGCGGCCGAAGATCCATATGCGGCTGGCTGGGTAGCGCCCCCAAGCGCCGTCGACATCGGCTCCGGTGGCCCGACCGGGGGCGCCTCCGAAGCCGTGCTCCAGCAAATCGGCGGCCTCCAGCCCGGCACCGCCTATCACCTCCGCATCCTCGCCAGCAACGAATACGGCATCACCGCCGGCCCAGACGAGACCTTCACTACGCTGCCCCAGGTCTCCCCAGGTCTGCCCGATCAGCGTGCGTACGAGCTCCTCACCCCGCCGAACAAGGGAGGGGCCGGGGACATGTTCGCGGAACCCGTCGTGAATCTGGAATTTCCCAACGTCCATAACGTGGGCTATCCCTCGGAAACGGGCGACGGCTTCTTGTTTGAAACCCGTGCCGCTTTCGGCACTTTTCCCGCTTCGGCAGAAAACGCCTATGTCTTCACCCGGGATCCCCAGCAGCACCGCTGGACCGATACTTCACTGGCCTCGCCTTCACTCGGCGTCCAGAGCCTCTCTGCTCCAGTTTTCGATCCCGCCGACCTCTCCTTGGTCGGCATCGCCGATGGGTCTGGCTCGACGGCGAGCACCACTGGCGCCCAGGAGCTCAGCCTCCTCGGCCCCCCTGGCGGCCCCTACGCGACTCTTCACTCTGACGCTCCCGCCAAAGCCGGCGAAAGCGATCGGGAAGAAACCGCCATCGTCGGCGGCTCACGCGACCTCAGCGACGTCGTCGTCCAGAGCAAGGACCACACCCTCACTTCCGCAGCCGAAGGCCTGGATGAAGGCAGCACTGCGCTTTACGAATGGTTCGCCGGCAAATTCAAGCTGATCAACCTCAACAGCAAAGGTGCGCTGCTCAATCGTTGCGGCGCCGTACTCGGTCTTGGCACCCACGAAGGCCTCGGGAATCTCAAGGGTGGCACGCATAGTGCGGTTTCGGCCGACGGCTCTCAGGTGTTCTTCACCTCACCCGATCCCAATATGTCGCCGACCCTGGGCGGCCCAGGTGGCCCCGGTTGCTGGAACGGCGCCACCGGCAGCTCTCCGCAGGTCTACCTGCGCTCCGGCAAAGTGACGATCGAGGTCTCGGCTCCCGAATCGGGCGTAACCGATTCCAGCGGCACCCACATCTCCCGCTTCGTCGGCGCCTCCGAAGACGGCTCCCGCGCCTTCTTTGTCACCGAAACCGAGTTGACGGCAAGCGACGAAGGCATTCACGACCCAGAGCTCTACGAATGGAGATCGCAGGGCACCCTCGGGGCAGCCGGCGCCTGCGCCACGAGTGAGGGCTGTCTCGCCCGCATCTCCACTGACGAATCGGGCAATGACGAATCAGGCGTCTATGCGGTGCCCGCCGTGTCCAATGACGGCTCCGCTATCTACTTCGCGGCTTTCGGCCGCCTCACGTTTGCTGCCCCTCCGTCTCTCGGTGGAAATGAGATCAATCTGTATCGCTACGCCACTAGCACCGGTGCCCTCGTTTACGTTGCCACGGTTGACACTAGAGATTTTCAGAACGGTGTTGGTGGGGCAAATCACAACCTTGCACCCTCCGTCGGCCCAGATCCCGTCATGAGCTACTACATGACTCCCAATGGTCGCTTCCTATTGTTCGGCAGCATTCGTAGTCTGACTGGTTACGACAACTCCGGCCCGTGCTATGTCCCAAACGACCCAGGTGGCGAATTCGGTCATCGCTGCAGCGAGCTCTATCGCTATGACTCCACCACGACCAGTCTCGCCTGCCTCTCGTGTAATCCCAGCGGGGCGCCACCCGTCTCCCACGCCCTGTTCGCTCGCTCCGCCCTTTCGTCCGCCCCGGCAGGGCCTGTCAGAGCGATGTCCAACGATGGCTCCTCCGCATTCTTCGACTCTGCTGACGCTCTCGTTCCTCAAGACACCAATGGCACCCTTGACGTCTACGAGTGGCACGACGGCCGTATCTCCCTGATCAGTACCGGTCACGGCTCCGCGCCATCCTTCTTCCTCGGCGCCAGTGCCGATGGCTCCAATGTTTTCCTAGGCACGCACTCTCGTCTCGTTCCCGAGGACACCGATACCGCGGGCGACCTCTACGACGCCCGAATCGGCGGCGGCTTCCCGGTGGGCTCCGGATTGGGACCCTGCGAAGGCGACGCCTGCTCGAATCCCTCCACCGCGCCCCCCGAACCGACCCTCAGCTCTTCTGTCCCCAGTGGCTCCGGCAACAAACTCCCAGGGCCCCCCGTCAAGCCCAAGAAATGCAGGAAGGGCTTTGTCCGCAAACGCGGCAAGTGCGTGCGCAAGCATCACAAGCGAGCCGCCCACAACAACCGGGGGGGTCGCCGATGAAGCGCCTGAAGCTTGCTGCCGTCCTTATCGCAGGCACCGCGCTGTCTGCATTTGCCGCCGCGCCCGCGCTAGCGCTGACCTCGAGCCCGCAGTGGACGGTGACTTCGGTCTCCCGTCCGACCAACTTCGCACCCGGCGACAAAAGTGGATCCGACTCTTACAGTGTTCTCGTCACCAACACCGGCGACGCCACCGCCGAAGGTTCCCCGATCGTCATCGTCGATGAACTCCCGGCCGGCCTCTCGCTGGACTCGCTCGGGGCTTCCGGCGAAAACAGCTCCCACACCTTCACTCCCCCGGACGCCAAAACCGCCGCCTTCGATTGCACCTTTGCCGCCTGTACTTACAGCGGTAAGGTCGTGCCCGGCCAGACTCTCGAACTCGCCTTCCCGGTCGACGTCGCCGAAAGCCCGCCGCCCAGCTGCGAAGTCCCGGCCGGCGCAGTCAGCTGCGTCACCAACGTCGTCAGGGTTTCCGGCGGCGGCGCCCCCGCCGTCGCCTCGGTGTCCACTCCGACCACGATCTCCTCGACCCCGGCCGGCTTCGGCATCCCGCCGGGCGGTGCCGACACTTCTCTCTCCTCGACCCAGGCCGGCGCCCACCCCGACCTCACCACCTCGATCGCCTTCGACACCGTCAACGCAAAAGGGGCGCTGGCCGCCGCCCCCAAGGACACGATCGACGACCTGCCGCCCGGCTACGCCGGCGACCTCATCGACACGGCGAGCTGCTCCGCGGCTCTCTTCGCCCTAGAAGAGTGCCCGATCGGCTCTCAGATCGGTGTCGCCACCATCATCATCCAGGGGGTCCTGAACGGCACCTTCACCGAGCCGGTTTACAACATCGACCCCAACACCGGCGAAGTCGGCAAGCTCGGCTTCTCGGTGATCCGCAGCTTCCTGATCGAGGGCGGGATCTCGGTGCGACCGGGCGACTACGGTCTCCGCGCCACCTTCACCAACACCAACGAGCTGTCGACCGAGATCGACAACGTCTCCCTCACGATCTGGGGCGTGCCCGCAGACCCGATCCACAACCCGCTGCGAGCCTCGGAAGTCTTCGGCTCGACGATCAAATGGGGTGGCACCTCGAACGCCCCCCGTGCCCCCTTCTTCACCAATCCGACGTCGTGCAGCTCCGAACCCCTCCAGGCGGCCTTCACGGTCAACTCCTGGGAAGAACCGCAGCGCCGTGTCACCGCGCAGATGCCCTTCGGCCCGACGGTCGGCTGTGACCGCCTGACGATCGAACCCGAAGTGGAAGTCGTGCCGACCTCGACCTCGGCTTATTCGCCCACGGGGCTGAACGTCCACATGAAGATCCCCCAGACCTACGACAACCCGGATGGTCTCGCCACCTCGCATCTGCGCGACGTCAAGGTGACGCTGCCTGAAGGGATGAGCCTCAATCCCTCCGCCGGTTCGGGGCTGGGCTCCTGCACCGAGGCCCAGTTCGCCTATGAAGGCTCCACCGCCGAACCGGCCCCGGGGCTCGGTTGCCCCAACGAGTCCAAGATCGGCACGGTTCACGTCAGGAGCCCCTCCCTTTCCGAAGAAGCGACCGGTTCTCTCTTCGTTGCCAAGCCCTTCGAAAACAGGTTCGGCTTGCTGCTAGCGCTCTACCTCATCGCCCGCATCCCCAATCGCGGCGTCGTCGTCGCCGCGGCGGGAGAAGTGCACTCCGACCCGGTCAGCGGCCGGCTGACCACGACCTTCGCCGAAAACCCCAAGCTGCCCTTCTCGGACTTCACCCTCAGCTTCCGCCAGGGCGCGACCTCGCCGCTCGTGACCCCGCCGGTCTGCGGCTCTTTCACCACGGAAGCAGACCTTACCCCCTGGTCGGTCCCCGACCAACATCACTTCCCGCCGATCTCGCCGTTCCTGATCAGCAGCGGGGTCCGCGGCGGCCCGTGCCCTGGCGCCGCTCTGGCGCCCTTCCAGCCGCTCCTGCACGCCGGTTCCTACTCGAATCAGGCAGGTGCCTACAGCCCGTTCTACATCCGCCTCTCCCGCGAAGACGGCGAACAGGAGATCACCCACTTCTCGATCAAGCTGCCGCCCGGGCTCCTCGGCAAGCTGGCCGGGGTCCCGCTCTGCTCCGATGCAGCAATCGCGGGCGCGAAAGGCAGGACCGGCCCCCACGGCGGCCAGGAAGAGGAAGAACACCCGAGTTGTCCGGCGGCCTCCGAGGTCGGCCGCACCGAAGTCGAAGCCGGCGTCGGCACCGTGCTCGCCTCGGCTCCCGGCAAGGTCTACCTCGCCGGGGCTTATCACGGCTCGCCGATCTCGGTCGCGGCGATCACCGCGGCGCGGGTCGGACCCTTCGACCTCGGCACCGTGGTGGTGCGTGAGGCCCTGAAGATCGATCCGGAAACGGGAGAAGTCTCGGTCGACGCCACCGGCTCGGACCCTCTGCCCCACATCATCCAGGGCATTCCGACCCACCTCCGCAACATCCGCATCTATATGGACAAGCCCGAATTCGTCCTCAACCCGACCAGCTGCGACCGAACCTCAACTGCCTCGACCGTGCTCGGCTCGGGCAAGGACTTCGTCTCCGAAGCCGACGACAACCCGATCACGGTATCGAGCTTCTTCCAGGCCGCCAACTGCGCTGCCCTGGGTTTCAAGCCGAAGCTCCGCTTCTCCTTGAAGGGTGGGACCAGGCGCAGCCAGGTGCCGGCCTTCAAGGCGGTGCTCACGGCGCGCAAGGGCGATGCCAACATCGCCCACGCCGAAGTGATCCTGCCGACCTCCGAGCAGCTCGAACAGTCCAACGTCGGGCTTCCCTGCACGCGGGTGCAGTTCGCAGAAGGCGGCGGCAACGGCGAAGGGTGCCCGCAGAGCTCGATCCTCGGCCGCGCCCGGGCCGTGACCCCGATCCTCTCCGAACCGCTGGAAGGCCCGGTGATCTTCCGCTCCAACGGCGGCGAACGCAAGGTCCCCGACATCGTCGCCGCCCTGCACGGCCAGGAGATCAACATCGACCTGGTCGGCTGGATCGACTCGGTGCTGAAGCACAACAAGCGCGGCGAGGTGACCTCGGCGCGGATCCGCAACCGGTTCATGGTCGTCCCCGACGCCCCGGTGAAAAAGTTCACGCTGGAACTCTTCGGCGGCAAGCGCGGCCTCTTGGTCAACACGACGAACCTTTGCCGGGGAAGACACGAAGCCGAAGTCAAGCTCACCGCCCACAACGGCAAGGCGGACAGCTTCAAGGCGCCGCTGAAGGCGCGGTGCGGCAAGAAGGGCAAGGGCAGGAAGAAAAGGCAGCACTAGCCAGTGCGAAGGCCTCGCGGAATCGTCCTTTTAGTGACGGTGGGGCTGGCGGCCCTCGCCGTTTCGAGCGCTTATGCCACCACCGTCCAGGAAGGTGGGCTGCGCGTCACGATCCTCGCCCAGATCTCCCCCTATAAGCTCCCTCGCACTGGTACCGCCCCGATCGCGGTCTTCCTCGCCGGCCATGTGGCCTCCACCGCCGGCGGCATCCCACCTCAGCTGAAGCGGATGGACATCAAGGTCAACCGCCACGGCCTGTTGCAGTCCCAGGGCCTGCCGGTCTGCCCGATTCCCCGGATCAAAACCGCGACGACCGAGCAGGCGCTGGCGCGCTGCGCGCCAGCCCTGATCGGCTCCGGCCGCTTCTGGGCCCACATCGTCTTCCCCGACCAGCCTCCCTATCCGACCCACGGGCGCCTCCTGATCTTCAACGGCCGGGAGGGCGACAAGCGCCTCTTGCTCGCCCAGATCGCCACCTCGAGCCCGTTTCCCACCTCCTTCGTGATCGCTTTCGCCCTGCGCAAGATCCACCAGGGGAACTACGGCACCGAGCTCTCGGCGACCTTGCCCCAGGCGCTCGGAGAATGGGGCTACGTCGATCGCATCAAGCTCAACCTGAAGCGCAGATACCGCTACCGCGGCAGGGAGATGAGCTACTTCAACGCCGGCTGCCCCGCGCCGAAGGGCACCGACCGTGCCCCCTTCCCACTGGCCCTCGCCACCTTCTACTTCGAAGAACACACGCTCTCGGAAGAAGTGGTGAAGGCATGCGGGGTGCGGGGGTGAGGAGCGTCGCGACAGTCTGCGCCGACCTCGCCCTCGGCCCCCTACCCGCTCGGCTCCCAGCCGCCCGGCCCCTGAGGTGTCCCCGATGAAGATCCGAACGGTCCTCCTGCTGCCCACCGCTGCGCTGGCCGTCTCCCTGGTCCTCTGCTCCTCGGCCCAGGCCCTCTACGACCCGCTCGCTTCCGGCTCCACCACGATCGCCCTCGCGAGGCCGTTCGCCTCGCTCCTCGCCTCCCACGGCGTCAAGATCGAGGCGAAGGGCGGGGCCACCCGCAAGGGATCGCGGATCGTGCTGCCCGCCTCGGGCGGTGAATTCGACCCCGGCCTCGGCGCCGGCACGGTGGAGAGCGAAGGCACGCTCGTCCTCGCCGCGGGCAAGCGGAAGGTGATCCTCCGCAAGCTCCTCTTCAAAGCCAAGCGCTCCCCCCTCTACGCCAAGGTCGGCGGCGGCCAGCTGAAGATCGCGACGGCCTCTCGGCTACGGGCGAAGCGGGACGGCTTCGGTGAGCGCTTTGCCGCCGCCGGACTGCGGCTCACCGCCAAGCTCGCCAGCCGCCTGAACAAGAAGCTCCGCCTCGGCAAGGCGCTCTCATCCGGTCAGCCGCTCGGAAGCCTCGCCGCCCGGGCCATACCCGCCACCGTCCACCTTGCCCAACAGGGCCGCCTCTCCCTGGCGGTCGACCCCGCCTTCGCCGCGAAGCTGAACGGTCTCTTCGTCTCGCTGAACCCGATCGCCCCGGCCGAACTGTCTTCGGGGCCGACTCTGAGCTTCCCGGTCGGTCCCGAATCGACCCTGGCCCCGGACGGAACGGGAGGGACGGTGAAGCTGGAAGGCGCTGCCGAACTGCTGCAGCTCGGCAGCGCCCAGGTCTTCTGGCGCGAAGCCTGGCTGGAGCCGGGCATCGCCTCGCTCCTGGTCGAAGTCGACCTCCAGCCCTCGCCGCCCCATTCCGGCCGCCGCCCGCAGGGCCCGCTGCTGGCCCTGCCGCCCGCCGCCGCCGGCTCGGACCCGGCGGCACGGACGATCTCGATCTCCGGGCAGGGCGCGACCCTGACCGAAGCCGCCGCAACGGAGCTGAACGAAGCCTTCGCCGAAGGCAGGCCGAGCTTCAACGCCGGCGAGGTGGTGGGGACGATCTCGCTTGCCGCCACGGCCGAATAGCCCGATGCCTTCGCCCTACACAGAAGAACGAGGGAACCAATGACTAACCACGAGGCCCGGGCGATCCGCTTCTACCGTCGCCCGGCGGCGGTTCTCCCACCTCTTCTCATTCTGCTTCTCGCGGATATTTTTGCGCCCGCCGGGGCGACCGCCGCCGACCGCAGCGGTTCACCTAGGACAGCCTCGCGGCGATGCAACCCTGCGATTGTGGCCCCTTGGGGACTGTCCTGACCTGGCAGGAGCCCAGAAAAACCTCCGCAGTCGCCGCCACGGCCGTAGAATCGAGCCGGGGACGGGGCTCACGGGGGGCTGGGAAGGAGGTCCAGGGATGGTGAGGCCCCGTTGTGAGCCGGCCGACGTCAGTGCTGGCGACGAGCGCTTTCGCCGCGCGATGGTCGACCTCTGCTTCGAGGTCGGCTACCCGCAGCTGACGCTGCCGATGCTGCTCGAGCGAGCGGAGCTCGGGGAGGAGGAGTTCAACCGGCGCTTCGACGATCTCGACGACTGCTTCTGCCAGACGCTCGAAGCCCACCGCGACGACTTCTTCGCCTACCTCGGCCGCGCCATGGCCCTTGCCGAGCCCGAGAGCTGGGCCGACCGCCTGCGCGCGGTCGCCTACGGCCTCCTGCGCTACCTCCGAGCCGACCCCGCCCGCACCCATTTCCTCACGGTCGAGCTGGGCCGCGCCGGCGAGCGAGCGACGCTGATCTGGACCGAGACAATCGTCAAGCCGCTCTTCGACCTGATCGACGAAGGGCGCAGCGTCCGCTCCGACGCAGGCTCGCTCACCCGCTCCACGGCCGATGCGGTCGGCGGCGGCATCCTCCTGCAGATCCTCGCGGCGGTGGAAAAAGGGGATCTAGAGGAAGGCGAGCGGGTGGTGCCGCAGATGATGTACAGCGCCGTGTTGCGCTACCTGGGGCCGGCCGCCGCGGAGGCGGAGCTGCGCGTCCCGCCGCCGCCGGCCGCATAGGGCTCATCCGCCGGAGCAGGTCTGGATCGCCCTACTCAGCCGAAGGTCACAGGTTCAAATCCTGTCGGGCGCGTTGACGTGCTCCCGCTTGGGAAGCGGGTCGCCCTTCAGCCGACCGCCACCTCGAAGGCCTCCTCGGCGGGGAGGAACGGGGCGAGGGTCACGTAGACGAAGGTGGGCATCAGCTCGAGGAGGCGCTCGGGGCCGTTGGCTTTGACGAAGTCGTAGAGGAGGGTGTAGAGGGCGCCCCCGATTGCCTCGGCGGCGATCGGGGGGACGTCGGCGGCGATTTCGTAACCGGGCTGCAGCAGGCCCTCCATGCCCTCGGTCACCAGCTCGCGCTGCTCGAGGGCGCGTTTGCCGCCCCCGTACATCTCGACTGCTCCGAGGCGCCCGTACTCCGGCTCTTCGGCGGCGAAGTGGAGCATCGCTTCCTGGGTGTCGTGGACCGCGCGCTCCCAGCTGCTTCCGCGTCGGAACGCCGGCAGCGCCGCTGCCAGCATCTGCGAGGAGCCGCTGTCGAGGGCCGCGACCATCGCGTCCTCCTTGCTCTCGAAATGCTCGTAGAAGGTGCGTTGGGAGGTTTTGGCGCGCTCGACGATGTCGGCGATCTTCGTCGCCTGGTAGCCCTTCTCGGAGACCGCGGCGGCGAGCCCGCGGAGCAGCCGCTCGGCCGGGGTGGAGGGGCGTTGACGATCCTCGAAGGAGAGAGATTTGACGGTCCGGGTCCGCCGCGCGCGCAGACGGCCTGGCGGCGGTGGGATCGAGAGCATCCACCTCCAGAGTTCCGGCGCGAGCCGGCTCAACTCGGCCTCTTCCCCGCGCAGCAGGCGCTTGTAGATCACCTTCTGCACGCCGCCGATGATCGCCCGCACGATCTCGGCGGGTAGGCCTTCACGCGCGGGGACGCGCTCGAAGGCTGCCGAGACGAGCCGCTCGACGGCGTCGAAGGAGGAATCGAGGAGCGCGACCGCCGGCGGGCCCGCGGCGTAGATCTCGACCAGGCATGCCTTCGCGGTGGCCGGCTGGGCGCCGATCCGCCGCAGCGAGAGTTCGAAAGCCGCCCGCGCCCGCGTCTCCTCGTCCCCGAGGCCTTCCTCCCGGGCGAACTCGAGCGCCGGTCCGAGGATCGCCTCGACGGTGGCGAGGAAGCAGTCCTGCTTGTCCTTGAAGTGCTCGTAATAGCTGCTCTTCGAAACTCCCGAGAGGGCGCTGACGTCGGCGACGGTCGTCGCCTCGTAGCCCTTCTCCGCAACCGTCGCCACCATCGCCCCGAAGAGGCGTTCGCGCTGGCTGGCCGCGGTCCGCGCGTCCTTCGAGCCCCCGCCCGGCCGCATCTTCCGGGTGCGCAGCTCACTCGCATCCCCCCAGGGCGTCATGACCATGGGCCGACCTTATCCTGGTCCGCGCATGTCTCTTAATCTCCACCTTGGTTCGCGAAGCCCCTGGTACACGAGCGATTGTTTCAGCTAGAGATAGTTCCAGCCTAGAGGGTCATCATTCCGCTTGGATAAGCGAAATCCTGAGCCGGGGCTCCTTAGAGGCCCGGCGGCTCCCACCGAAAATATTGACAATCTGGTCCTTGTATGTTCCTATTTAGCCCGTGTTCGGCGGGTGGAGACACGGTCTTCGATGGACAGGGGCAGCCGTTCTCGCGGGCGCCCTGCTCGGCCCTTTCCCCTCGCTTCCCGGGGGGATCCCGGCCGCCCCCGCAGCGCTGCGCCCGGCCACCCCGCCGGCGACCTCGGCCGCCTTCACCGTCCGCGGCAGCCACGGCTTCTCGATCGACGTCGAAAGCAGCGGCGGCCGCGTCCGGATCATCGCCTCCGATGCGGGGCCGCCGCTGCCCACCTTCTCGCGGACGGGCAGACCGCGCCTGGCTTCCAGCGGCAACGGCGCCTCCAGCGTCTATGAGCTGCGGACGCCGCCTGCGCCGCCGCGTCTGATCGAGGCCCCGCTCGGGGAGCTCGGTCGCATCTCCGTCCGCTTCCGTCCTTCGGGGCGCAAGCGCGTCACCCGCCTGGATCGCCATGCCGGTCCGTTCCCGTGCGACGGCGGGACACAGATCGTGCGCGCCCTCGGAACCTTCGTCGGCACGGTCGAATTCCGGGGCGAGGGCGGCTATACCTCGGTGGAGACCCGGCGGGCGCGGGGATCTGTGGGGACGCCGCTGCCCGCGGGCTGCTCCGAGCGCCCCCACCCGTCCGGGCGAGCCGTGCTCCATGCCCGCGACCGCGAGGCCGGAACACGGTTCCGGGCGAAGATGACCGACACGGGGGTCGCGTTCCTCGCAACCCGGCGGGAGCGCCTCGACGGTGGCGTCGTCGTCACCCGCCGCGCCTACGCCGGCTGCCCTCCCGATTCCTTCTCCTCCGATGCGGACCTCTCGGCGGCGCGCGTCTGGCCGTTCGCCCCGTTCTCAGGGGTGGGTCGCTACCGTGCCGGTGGCGGACGCCCACGCTGGAGCGGCAACCTGCGGGCCACCTTCCCCGGCGGGACGATCCCCCTGACCGGGCCGGGCTTCCGCGCCGACCTGGGTGCCGGCGGATGAGCGACCGCCGCGGCGCCCCTGGCTTCGCCGAGGCGCGCGCTCGCCTCGAGCTCGCGGTCGGCACAGCCTGCGAGAGCCACGAGGAATGGTCCGCTCGCATCACCGCCGGCGTCTACGCGGCGATCGAGCTCGCCGCCGCCGATCCCGACGGGGCACTGGTCCTGACAAAGCAGGCGAGCGCCCGCTGGAGGCGCCGCGAGCCCGATTTCGCCTCGATGGTCATCTGCTTCGCGCGGAGGCTCGCTCACGGCGCTCCCCCCGCCAACCCGCGCCTGCCGGACCCCCAGGTCGTCGTCGTCTGCCTCGCCCGGCAGGTCAACCAGCGGATCGAAGCGGGTCACGCAGCGCAGATGATGGAGATCGCTCCCGACCTCGCTTT
This sequence comes from Solirubrobacterales bacterium, assembly GCA_025936755.1. GTDB lineage: Bacteria > Actinomycetota > Thermoleophilia > Solirubrobacterales > 70-9 > VAYN01. The sequence continues at coordinate 33,657 of JAICSS010000011.1, forward strand.
CCTGGCTCTCCTCCCCTTCGTCGGGTTCTCGGGCGCCCAACGGTGGTCTCAGCCGAGCGCCGTCGCGTAGGCCTCCTCGGCTCCGAGGTACGGCGCCAGGGTGACGTAGGTGGCCGTCGGGACAAGCTCGAGCAGGCGCTCGGGACCGCGTTCCTTGACGAAGTCGTAGAGCAGCGCGAGAACGGCGCCGCCGATTCCCTCGGCCACCAGGGGGGATACATGCGGCGCCAGCGCGTAACCGGGGGCCAGCAGCTCCTCCGTGGTTTCCGCCACCCGCGCGCGTTGCTCCAGCGCCCGCCTTCCGGCTGCGTAGACCTCGACCGCTCCCAGGCGCGCGTACTCGGGCTCTTCGGCGGCGAAGCGGAACATCGCCTCCAGGGTCGACCGCACCGCCCGCGGCCAGTCGGCGGCGGCGCGAAAGGCCGGCAGGACCGCGGCCAGCAGTTGGGCCGAGCCACTGTCGATCGCCGCCACCAGCGCCGACCCCTTGTCGGCGAAGCTCTCGTAGAACGTTCGCTGGGAGGTCCGAGCACGCTCGACGATCTCGGCGACCGTGACGTCGGCATAGCCCCGCTCGGAGACCTCGGCCGCCATCGCCCGCAGCACCCGCTCCGTCGGTTGCACGGCCCTCTGGCGATTCTCGAACGGCCGTGCCCGCAGAGTCAGCCGGTCGGACGACAGCGGGCCGGGGGGCGGGGGGATGCAGAGCATCCACTCCCAGATGCCGGGGGTCAGCTCCAGGAGCACCGCCTCTTCCTGTCGCAGCAGGCGCGCGCGGATGATCTGCTGGGCGCCGCCGACCACCGCCCGCACGATCTCCGGCGGCAGGTCACGGCGATCGGGTTCGCGGTCGAGCACCCCTGCCAGGGCCGCGGTCAAGGCATCGAGGAGTCGGTCCAGCATCGCCGTCGCCCGCGGGCCCGCGGCGTACGTCTCGACGAGGCACATCTCGGCGGCGGCCGGCTGGGCGACGACCGACTCGACCAGGGCGCCGAAGGCCCCGCGGCCGTCGGCCTCGCTCATGCCTCCCGATTCGACCGCCAGCTGCTCGAGCGGCGGGCCGATCATCGCGTCGAGCGCGGCGAGGAAGCAGCCCTGCTTGTCCTCGAAGTGCTCGTAGAAGGAGCTTCGGGCGACGCCGGAACGATCGACCAGGTGGGCGACCGTCGTCCCCTCGTATCCCCGCTCGGCGACGGTGGCCACGAGCGCCGCGAAGAGCCGTTCCCGCTGGTTGCGTTCCGTCTCCGGTCGCGATTGCGAAGGCCCCGGCTTCAGTTTCCGCGCCCGCAGCGACTCAGCCTCTCCCCAAGGGGTAGTCGTTGTACGTCTGGTACGCGAATGATCGCTCAATTTAGACATAGTGTCGAGCGCCTTTTTTCCCATTGAATAGCCATCTTAGAGGTCAATAAGAGAAAGGAACCGGGTCTTTTCAAGATTCGGCCCTTGACAAAATGGTAATTGTGCGTTTCTCTTTCCCCAGGAGAGAACGGCCGCACACCTCGGCTAGGGGATCCGCTCTGCGGATCAGGCGAGGCGATGGCCACGGGACAAGGAGAGATTTTGTGAGACACCGCGCGAAGGCGATAGCCGCTATCTCGGCATTGCTGCTTCTGACCAGCTTGTTGTCGGTGACCCTGGCTGCAGCGACGGCGCCTTCGGTGTCGATCGACGCGCCCTCCTCGGTCGCCTACACCTCCGCCCACCTCTCCGGGAAAGTGAACCCCGAAGACCGGGAAACGACCTACCACTTCGAATACCAGGAAGCTGCCATCTGGTGGATGGGCTACATCAGCGGTCCCACTCAGGGCCCGCTGCTGGTCAACTCGGGCGAGGCGACGGTCGAAGAAGACCTCACCGGCCTGAAACCGGGGACCGAATACGTGGTCCGCCTGGTCGCCGAAAATCCGGACGGCCAGACGGTCTCCGCCGAACCCGACCCGACCTTCACCACCTTGGCGGTCGATGCCCCCACGGTCTCGATCGACGCTCCCTCCTCCGTCACCTCCTCGAGCGCCCACTTCTCCGGCGCGATCAACCCCAACGCCCCCGGCGGCAACCCGGCCGCCTACGACGTCGAATGGTCCTTCCAGTGCACGCCCGCGTGCCCGGGCCTCAACGGCACGATCCCCGCCGATGCCAACTCGCACACGGTGGAAGCCGACGCCACCGGGCTCAAACCCGGCACCGACTACTCCGTCGCCCTGGTGGCCACCAATGCCGGCGGCTCGGCTACCGCCGGCCCCGAAAGCTTCAGCACGCCGGCGGTGGCGCCGACGGTGTCGAACCTGCGTGCTACGGCGTTCCCGAGCGAAGCGACGCTCGAAGCCGCGATCGATTCCGGGGGCGCGGCGACCAGCTACCACTTCGAATACGGCTCGACGTCCAGCTACGGCAACTCGACCTCGACGCAGGTCACCCCGGCCGTCGCCGGCGAGGGACCGGCCATCGCGCACGTCGCCGGTCTCGTTCCCGGGCAGACCTACCACTACCGCCTCGTCGCGAGCAACACCGCCGGCGCCGACCAATCGCCGGACCAGACCTTCGTCACGCCCGCCGCGGCCCCGGACTCTCCCCAGTTCGGTCCCGGGCTGATACCCGGCGCGGGATTCCTGCCCGACGGTCGCGGCTGGGAGAAGGTAACCCCCGACGACAAGGGTGGCGTTGACGTCGCCGGAGACTCCTACTACGCGCGCACCAAGGTCGCGGCCGACGGCAATTCGATCCTCTACACCTCGCTCGGCGTCTTCGCGGGCGGGCCCAGTGGCGGGTACCCCAGCTTTTACCAAGCCGGGCGCACCGCCGACGGCTGGGCTTCGCAGCCGCTTCTGCCCAAATCCGTCGCCAGCATCATCGGCGGACCTGGAGGGGGCGGACGAACGGCGGCGGTCCTCTACGCAAACGACGACCTGACCCGTTCGGTTGTCGAGACGAACACGCCCCTCGGGCCGGGCACGAGCCAGTACGTGCCCAACTTCTACACCCGCCTCCAGTCCAACGACTTCCAGTTGCTGACGCCGGGGGGGCCCTCATACCAGGACGCCCTCTTTTTTGGAGCTCCCGAGTTCAAGACGGCTACGCCCGACGGGGAACACATCGTGTTCAACTCCACGCATCAGTTCACCCCAGATGCTCCCGCCGGGTTCTCGAACAAGCTGTACGAGTCCATCGGGGGGGTGGTCCGGCTTGTTGGGATCCTGCCGGATGGAAGCCCGATGGAAAATGCTTACGCGGGAGCCAACATGGATAGCACCAGTCACGCCCTTTCGGACGATGGCCGGCGCTTGTATTTCTCTGACAGCTTCGCGGGAAGCGGCACGCTCTATCTTCGGGAAGACGAACAGACCGTGAAGGTCGCGGATAACGCCCGCTTCTATACGGCAACGGCGGATGGGCGCTACATGATCTACCTCCAGAACGGGGAAAACTCGAGTGTCTTCAGGTACGACGCAGAGACCAATACCAGCGAAGAGGTCTCAATCGACAGCGAACCCGGCGACGGAGAAAGTCCAGGGGTAAGGACTGTCCTGGCCACGTCCAAGGACCTGTCGTCCGTGTACTTCGCGGCCTCTGGCGATCTCGTGGCGGGACAGGAACCGATCAAGCTGACCCCGAGCAGCACTGATGTGGGCATCTACCTCTGGAGGGAAGGGGAGGTCCGCTTGGTGGCGGTTCTGAGAAACGATCGCGACGCGCCTCTCTCTGGCCCCGCCGACGATGTTTATTCCGTCACTCCGTTCGTCGATGGGTGGATAAACAACCCTTACGTGTCTTGGTCACCCAATGGAGACGTGTTGGCATTCGCAACCACCGCCAATGTGACCGGGTACGACGCCGAAGGCTACCGAGAGGTCTACAGGTATGACGCCGATTCGAACGACCTCGCTTGTATCTCATGTCTCAGTGGACGGGCTGACGGGGATTCGACGCTGATCGCTCCCCAGCCGCCGGGGGGCGGGACCTATCCGCGACCGCTGGGTCCGGGGAACTTCGTCTCTGACGACGGGCGACAGATCGCGTTCAGCAGCGCAGAGGCTTTGTCCCCGCAGGACTCGAACGGGAAGCTCGACGTATACAGGTGGAAGGAGGGTGAAGGCGTACGGCTCCTTTCTTCCGGAACCTCGCAGTACGACTCGCGTCTGCAGTCAGCGAGCCCCGACGGCCGGAACGTATTCTTCGCCACCCGAGCTCGTCTTTCCGCGAGAGACCAGGACAATCTGGTTGATCTCTACGACGCACGCGTGGGCGGAGGGTGGCCGGATCCCCCGGCCGCGACTGCCCCATGCGGCGGCGAACAATGTCAAGGCGCCCTGCAGCAGGCGCCAGATGCGCGGCGCCTTGGGAGCTCGACCGTCCAGACGCGAGCCGTGCCCTCGAAGCACCGAGTGCTGGCGGTTCGCAAGCGCGGCGTTCGCCTGACTCCGTCCGGGGCGGAGCTGCTGGTCCCGGTGACCGTCAACGCCGCGGGGACCGTACGGGTCGCTGTAAGCGAAAAGACGGCCAACGGCTGGAGAGCCACGGCTCAAAACAAGGTGAAGATCGCTGCTCCCGGGAGACATCTACTCAAGGTCCCCCTCGCAGATAGGACGAGGCGGTCCATACGCGAAGGAGCGCAGGTCAGGCTCAAGGCGAGCGTGTGGCTCGCGGGCACCAACCAACGCACTGTGGTGTCACTCAGCGCAAAGAGGGGGCGGTAAGCATGTGGAATATCGGTAACAGAAAAGCTGGCATCAACAGCCTCGCTGTCGCTCTGCTTGCTGCGCTCTGTGGGATGGCCATACTCGGTTCAACCGCCAGCTCGGCGACTGCGACCATGGACGTCGCCGCCTTCGACGGACGGGTGACTGCAGGGCCCGAAGGTGAACCCTTCACCCAAGCGGGTGGTCACCCCTTTGAATTCCAGACCGACCTCGATTTTGCGAAACAGGTGGACGAGATTGGCCTGGAAGTCCCGGACGAGGACGTCAAGACTGTAAGAGTCGATCTGCCCCCGGGCTTGGTCGGCAATGTAAACGCGGTGCCACCCTGCGATATTCCAACCTTCCTTTCCGGTGGTACCGAGGCTGGCTGCTTCAACGACTCGCAAGTCGGCGTCGTGATTCTGCGGACCGCAGCTATTCCAGTGCCGACGCATTTGCCGTTGTACAACCTGGTGCCTCCGAGCGCGGATGTGCCGGCGGCATTCGGCTTCAGGTTTCTCGGCGTGCCTGTGCTGCTGGCGGCCTCTGTCCGGTCTAGCGGCGATTACGGAGCAACCGTGACCGCGGCAGGTACGAGCCAGGGCTTGCAGGTGCTCGGCAGCAGCGTGAAATTCTGGGGTGTCCCCGCTGATCCCCGGCACGATAAAGAACGGTGCAGGTTCTTTGGGAACTTCGATCCCGTTCCAGCCTGCAACGGAGAACCGGGTACGGATAGCGGGCCGAACTCCGTGGGCCTGCCCGAGGTTCCCCTCCTGACCATGCCGACCAGTTGTTCCCCGCCCGGCGTCGGCCTGCCGGTCACCGCCCTGGTGGACTCCTGGCAGACGCCGGGTGTGTTCGACGAAGCGAGCTTCGCGACCCATCTGCCTCCGCAGTATCCGGCGCCGCCGAGCGAGTGGGGGCCGCCACAGGGGACGACCGGGTGCGATGCGGTTCCGTTCGATCCCTCGATCGACGTCCGTCCCGGCTCCTCCACGGCCGGAGACCCCACCGGCCTCCACTTCGAGGTCAGCTTTCCCCAGGGTGGCCTCCTGACCAGGGAAGGGCGGGGCACCTCGCACCTGCGTGACATCTCGGTGACGATGCCGGAGGGGCTGACGATCTCGCCCGCCGGCGCCGCCGGGCTGGGGTCGTGCACCGACGCCGAGTTCGGCGAAGGCAGCGAACGCGCGGCTAACTGCCCGGAGGCCTCCAGGGTCGGCACCGTCGAAGCCGTGACCCCGGTCCTGAGCCGCCCGCTCCACGGCGAGATGTTCGTCGCCGCGCAGCAGGGCCAGGATCCCGAATCGGGTTCGATGTACCGGCTCTTCCTCACCCTCAGCGGATCCGGCGTGGAAGTGAAGCTCACCGGCCACGTCCGCGCCGATGCGAAGACGGGCCGACTGACCGTCAGCTTCACGGACAACCCGCAGCTGCCCGTCTCCAGCGTCGCGGTCGACCTCAAGTCGGGCCCCAGGGCCCTTTTGGTCAACCCGCGGGAGTGCGGGCAGAAGACCGTCTCCGCGACCCTGCTCGGATGGTCGGGGCGGCGCGTCGAGCGTTCGTCGACCTTCTCGGTAGAGGGCGGCTGCGACGGCGCCTCAAGGTTCACGCCGTCCCTGGAAGCCGGCACCGAGAACCCCGTGGCGGGGCAGTCCTCCCCCTTCGTCCTGCGCCTGACCGGCGTCGACGGCCAGCCGAACGTCTCGTCGATCGAGGCCACCCTGCCGCAGGGCCTGCTGGCCAAGCTGGCCGGAGTTCCTTACTGCCCCGAGTCGCAGGCGGCAAGCGGGGACTGCCCGGCGTCGAGCCAGGTCGGGACGGCGACGGTGGGGGCCGGCAGCGGCTCCAACCCGATCTACGTCCCCCAGCCCGGCAAGGCACCGACCGCCATCTACCTGGCGGGTCCTTACAAGGGCGCCCCGATAAGCATCGTGGTCAGGGTTCCCGCCCAGGCGGGCCCCTTCGACCTCGGCACCGTGGCGGTGAGGAACGCCCTTCGGATCGATCCGTCAACCGCCCAGGTGACCGCGAAGTCCGATCCGCTGCCGCAGATCATCGCCGGCGTGCCGATCTCCTACCGGGACATCCGGGTCGCGATGGACAGACCCGACTTCATCCTCAATCCGACCTCCTGCAAGCAGATGGCGGTGACGTCGTCGATCGCCTCGGTTGCCGGTTCGGCCGCGAGTCCGTCGTCTCGCTTCCAGGCGGCCGACTGCGCCGACCTCGGCTTCAAGCCGAAGCTCGCCCTGCGCTTCTCCGGGGCTCCGGCACGCCGCGGCGGCTACCCGACGCTGACGGCGACGCTGCGGATGCCGAAGGGCGGCGCGAACGTCGACAAGGCGGTGGTGACGATGCCCGAGACCGAGTTCCTCGAAAACGCCCACATCCGCACCGTCTGCACGCGCGTGCAGTACGCCGCCGACGATTGCCCGAAGGGCTCGGTGTACGGCTACGCCAAGGCCTGGACCCCGCTGCTCGACAAACCGCTCGAGGGCCCGGTCTACCTGCGCAGCTCCAATCACACGCTCCCGGACCTGGTCGCCTCGCTCGACGGACAGATCCACATCGACCTGGCGGGCCGGATCGACTCTCCCGGCGGCAGGATCAGGAGCACGTTCTGGGCAGTTCCCGACGCCCCTGTCAGCAAGTTCGTCTTGACGATGCAGGGCGGCAGGAAAGGCTTGCTCGTCAACAACACGAACCTCTGCCGGACGAAGCCGAGAGCCTCGGCGTCATTCCTGGCGCAGAACGGCAAGAGCAGGGCCCTCAACCCGCTGGTCAGGGTCGCCGGCTGCGGGAAGGGACGACAGTAGGCCGAGCAGGTTCGACACCCCGGGCGGTCCCCGCACCGCGAGCGCTCACCGCGCTCGCGGTGCTCGCCGTTTCGGCGGCGCTGGGACCGGCACGCCCAGAGCGGGCGAGCGGGGAGCGGCACCAGCGGGGCAACCTGATCGCCTCCCTCGACGGTTCGCTCTCGCCCCGCGCGCTGCCGCGCGAGAGGAAGGCTCCCGTCGCCCTGCGGCTCGCGGGCGCCCTGCAGACGGGAGACGGGAGTGCCCTGCCGCGGGTGACGAGGCTCGAATTCGCCCTGCCGAGCCAGGGGACGCTCGACACCCGCGGGCTGCCCGTCTGCTCGCCGCGCCGGCTTCGCTATGCGACCACCGAGCAGGCGATGGAGGCCTGCGGCAGCGCGCTCGTCGGTCGCGGCCGGCTCGACGCCCAGATCGTCCTCCCCGGACAGTCGCCGTTCGCTCTCCACGCCCGCCTGCTCGCCTTCAACGCTGGGATCGACGGCCGTCCTGCCGTGGTCGTGCACGGGTACGCGTCGGACCCGGCGACGATCGCCGTGCTCAGGTTCCACATCGGGCGGAGCGAAGGGGGCCTGGGAACCAGGCTGATCGGCCGCCTGCCGCAGGCGCTCGGGCCATGGCCGCGCGTCGCCCGCTTCGAGATGCGGTTGTCCCGCCGCTTCACCTACCAAGGTAAGCCGCGCAGCTACCTGCGGGCCTCCTGCCCGCTTCCCCCGGCGCTCACCGCCGGCTTCTTCCCCCTGGCCCGCGTCGGCTTCCTGCTGGCGGGTGGAGGCCGGATCGCCGCCACGATCATCCGCGGCTGCAGAGCTCGGTGACCGTAAATGGGCGAACAGAAGCTCGTGCGGGAAGCCCTGCTGGATCCGGATGCGTTTGCCCGTTGCCGGCGGGACCTCGAAGCGGCACTCGCTCCGTCCTGCCGGGCCGGGCGGCCGTGGCCCGCCGGCGTCGCCGCGGCGATCCGGGCGGCGCTCGAGTTCGCCGAGTCCGACCCGCTGGCGGCGTGCGTGCTCACCTGCTCCTCGGCGCGGCGTCGGCTGGACGACCGCGCCTTCGTCGCGATGGTGGAGCACTTCGCGCGGTTGCTGGGAAAGGGCGCTCCGCCTACCCGTCATCCTGAGCGCACCGCCCACGCGGTGGTTCGTCGGATCGCCCGACAGGTCCTGCTCCAGCTCGAGCTCCGGCCCGGCGTCCCTCCGACCGCTATCGCTCCCGAGCTGATCGTCTTCGCGCTGATCCCATACATCGGCTTCGAGGAAGCACAGCGATGGGCGTGAATCGCCGCTGCGGCCTCAGGCTCGTCGACCGAGCCGGACCGGCAGGCTTTTCAGCTGGTTGAGGAAGCCGGACTCGAGGTAGACGGGCGGGCCGGCCATCTCCATCCGCGGGTAGCGGGCGAGGGTCTCCTCGAGCAGGATCTTCAGCTCCAGGCGGGCCAGGGCGGCGCCGAGGCAGAAGTGGCGGCCGCCGGCGCCGAAGGCCTGGTGGTCGGGGTTGCGGAGGACGTCGAAGCGGTCGGGGTCCTCGTAGCGCGTCTCGTCGCGGTTGGAGGACGCGTACCACATGACCACCTTCTCGCCCTGCTTGATCCGCTGGCCGCCGAGCTCGGTGTCCTCGGTCGCGGTGCGGCGGAAGTGGGCGAAGGCGGGGAACATCCGCAGGGCCTCCTCGACCGCGCCGGGGATCCGCGCCGGGTCCTCGAGCAGGAGCGCTCGCTGCTCGGGGTTTTCCATCAGCGCCCGCATGGCGCTGCTGTAGGTCGCCTTGGTGCTGTCGTTGCCGGCGGCGACGAGGAGGAAGAAGCCCATCACGATCTCGTGCTCCTCCAGCCGCTCGCCTTCGACCTCGGCGTGGACGAGGACGCTGGTGAGGTCGTCGGTCGGGTTCTCGCGGCGCTCGGCGATCATCGTCCCGCAGCGGGCGAAGACCTGCTGGAGCGCCGCCTGGATCGTTGCTTCGACGCTGCAGACGTCGGGGCTGTAGTCGGGGTCGTTGGCCGCCAGCGCCATGTTCATCAGCTCGGCCCAGGCGGCGTCGTCCTCCTCGGGGATCCCCATGAAGCTGCCGATCACCCGCGAGACCGCGGGCTGGGCGACGTCGGTGACGAGGTCGCAGTCCTCGCGCCCCTCGAGCCGGTCGAGCGCGCCGACGACGATCTCGCGGATCGCCCCCTCGTGCGCGGCGATCCGCTTCGGCGTGAAGCCCGCCTGGAAGAGCGCCTTCAGCCGGTCGTGCTTGGGCGGGTCCATGCCGATGAACATCGCCCGCGCCAGCTCGATCGGGAAGACCTCGTCGATCACCACCACCCCGCCGGCCTCGGAGGAGAAGGTCTCGAAGTCGCGGCTGACCTTATGGACGTCGTCGGCCCTGGTCACCGACCAGAAGCCCTTCGCCTGCGGCAGCTCGGTCACCTCCGAGGTCCAGTGGACGGGGCACTGTCCCCGCATCCGCTTGAACAGCTCCAGCGGGGGCCCGTTCTCCCAGTGCTCGCGCTCGAGCACCAGGGCGTCCTCGACGTTCCCTCCTCCGGCGGCGATCTCGGCCTGGTCTGCCACGGCCCGCGCATACTACTGGCTGGCTGGCCAGTTTCGGGAATCGCCCGATCGACCACCCCGGGGAGGTCTCCGGGGCCGGTCCAGTCACCCGGCCCCGGAGATCTCCCGCTGGCGCCCTGGGGCAGTGTCAGACAGGGCGCCGTTCCCCACCTTCGGGGCGACAGCGAGCACCGGGCCTGCTGGAGAGCCAGACCCTGCGGATGGGGTGTCGCCGGTAAGCAGCGGCGAGGGAAGGACCTCACCCTTTGGGATCGCTATCAGTCTCACGCGGAGCAGCTTCTCGCCGCCAGGGAGGGATCGCCAGGGGGTGCGACCCCAACCTTGACCCTAAGATTCCTCAGTACCTAAATAGATCTTGCGGAAAGGACGGGGATGACAGGGTTGCTGGAGCGAGAGCGTGAGGTGGAGGGGCTTCGCGCTGCGATAGCGGAGGTCGAGGAAGGCAGCGGCCGTGCGATCGCGGTCGAGGCCAGCGCCGGTTTGGGGAAGACCCGGCTCCTGCAGGAGGCGCGAAGGCTGTGCGAAGCGGGAGGGCTGAAGGTCCTCTCCGCTCGGGCGACGGAGCTGGAGCGGGACTTTCCCTTCGCGCTCGTTCGGCAGCTGTTCGAGCCCGAGCTGGCGGACCTCTCGCCGAAGGAGCACGGGGAGGCCCTCGAGGGCGCGACCGCGGCGCGTGGCGCCCTCGGGCTCGCGCCCGGCGAGGGGGAGACCGACGATCCCTTCGCCGTCCTTCACGGTCTCTACTGGGTGACCGCGGCGCTCGCGGAGCGCCAGCCGCTCATGCTCGCGATCGACGACGCCCACTGGGCCGACTCCGGCTCGCTCGACTACCTCGGCTTCCTGCTGCCCCGGCTGGAGGAGCTGCCCCTGCTTCTGGTGGTGACCGTTCGGCCGGACGAGCCGGACCCCTCGCCGAACCTGAGCCGGGTGCTCCTCGACCCACTCGTCCAGCACCTGAGGCCCGCGCCCCTCAGCTCAGAAGCGACGACGACGTTGCTTGCCGAGGAACTGGAGCGGCAGCCCGACTCCACCTTTGCCGCAACCTGCCACGAGGTCAGCGGCGGCAACCCCTTCCTCCTCTGCGAGCTGGCGCGAAACCTGCTGGTGCAAGGGGTCGAGCCGACTTCCGAGCAGGCGGAGCTGGTTCGGGAGCAGGTGCCGGAGCGAGTCGAACACGCGGTCTTGGCGCGGCTGGCGAGGCTCTCTCCCGGGGCCGGGGACGCTGCCAGGGCGCTTGCCGTCCTCGGGGACGGCAGCGACCTCGGCCTGCTCGCGGCGATGGACGGCAGCGATCCCGAGTCGACGATCGAGGCCATGGACGAACTTCGGGCGAGCGCGATCCTGGACGACGGCGTCAAGCCGCGGTTCATCCATCCGCTCGTCCGCAACGCCGTCTACGCGGACATGTCGGTTGGCGAACGTTCGCGGTCCCACGCCGAGGCGGCCGAGCTCCTGCGCCGGCGGGGGGCAAGCCCGGAGCGGATCGGCACCCAGCTCCTGGCCACCGAGCCGCGCGGATCGCAGGCGACGGTCGAAACCCTCGTCGAAGCGGGGAATCAGGCGCTGGGCTCCGGCGCCCCCCGGTCGGCGATCGCCTACCTGAGCCGGGCCCTGCAGGAGCCTCCGTCGATCGAGTTGCGAGCCGCGGTGCTGGACCCCCTGCTCACGGCGAGCACCCGGGCTCCGGATCAAACGGCCTTCGCCGCTGCCGAAGGGGAGGTCTTGAAGGAATGGGCGCGGGACCCGTCGGTCCGAAGTCGCTGGGGAATCCAGCTGACGATCCTGATGGCCTTCAGCGGGCGCTTCGACGAGGCGGGGTCGATGCTCCGGGAGGCGATCGAGGCTGCGATGTCGGAGGGGGACGTCGAACGGGCCTACCAGCTGCAGGCGCAGTTGAGCACGCTGGCGGCGATATTTCCCTCGATCCCGGAGGTGACGGGCGCCGACCAGCGGCTCGAGATCGACCCCGACAGTCCGACGGCCAGGCTGGTCGCGGCGATGGAAGCGCGGGCGGCGGCCGTGGACGGGACCGCAGCCGAGATCGCCGACGCCGCCAAGCGGGCGCTGGGCAACAACGGCAGCATCTTCGCCGAGGAGCCCGAGGTGTCCGCCGCCGTGCTGGCGGTGATGACGCTGGTGGGCACGGATGAGATCGAGAGCGCCCGGTTCGGAGCCGAACGGGCGCTCGCCATAGCCAAGGAAAGCGGAGGAACGCCGGAGCTGACCCGCGCCCGCTACCTGAGTGGATTCGTCGCCTGGGGAGAGGGGAACCTGATCAAGGCCGAGGCAGACATGCGTCAGGCGGTCGACCTGGCCCGCCTCGCGGGGCTGGTGCCTTTGACGATCGTCTACACGGGCCCTCTCGTCGAGGTCCTGATCGAACGGGACGAGTTGGATGAGGCCGAGGCCCAGCTGCGCGCCGTGGGGATGTTGGACGGGGAGGTCCCCGCCTTCTCCCCGGGTGGAGTGATCTTGCTGATGCGCGCTCATCTCCGTTTCGAAAAGGGCGAACTCGAGCGTGCCCTGGAGGATGTCTCGGTCGTTTCGAGCGAGCCGGTCAGATCGAAGATGGGGCTCGGACCGGGTGCCTCAGCATCTCCCTGGACCGTGCGCGGCCTGCTGGCGCTTGGACGAGACGAAGAGGCTCGCGCATTGGTGGACGAACTGATTCCGTGGGCTCGCCACCTGGGTGCGCCCAGCGCGGTCCTCCACGTCGCAAGGGCTGCCGCCTTCTCGCGCGGAGGGGAAGAAGGTATCGAGCTGCTGGAAGAAGCACTTGCCGAGGCGACGGACTCGCCGCGACGCCTGGAGGTCGCCTACGGGCTGGTCGATTTGGGGGAGCTGCTGCGACGGGAGGGCCGACGCGCCGACGCCCGGGTCCCTCTGCGAGAGGGCTTCGACCTCGCCCGCCGCTGCGGCGCGGCGCGAATCGCCAAGCGCGCCAACGCCGAGCTGGAAGCCACCGGCGAGACGGTGCGCCGTTACACCCCGATCGGGGTGGAGTCGCTGACGCCGAGCGAGCGCCGGGTGGCGGACCTGGCGGCGTCGGGAATGACCAACCGCCAGATCGCCCAGTCGCTCTTCGTCACCGTGAAGACCGTCGAGGCCCACCTCAGCGCCGCCTACGACAAGCTCGACATCGGCTCCCGGCGCCAGCTTCCCGACGCTCTCCGCGCGGGGGAGCCCCGGGAGCCCTAGAGCTTCTGCTCGAGATCGTCGGCTTTGCTCCCGTGGCGATCGGCAAGCTGGCGCTCGCGCTCGGCGCGTTCGGCGGCTTCGCGGGCGGTCTCCTCGTGCTCCTGCGCTTTGCTCGCGTGCAGATCGGCTTCCTGGCGGTGGCCGCCGGCCTGTTCGCCGAGGCGCTGGCGTTCCACTTCGCGGCGCGCCTTGGCTTTGCGCGCGGCGATCGCGGCAAGCACCAGGAGGATGAGAACGACGACGACGATGGCGATGATCAATCCGGTTGACATAGCTCCCTAATTACCCGTCTCGGGATCGGTAAACCAGCTCGATCCGGGTATCCGGGCGCTGTGTTCGAATCGCTCACCCACGAGGTCTCCCAGAGCGCGCTCACCTATCCGGTCGTCTTCACGGCCGCGGGCCTGGACGTCCTCTTCCCGCTGATCCCCTCGGAGACGATCGTCATCACCGCCGCGATCCTCGCCGCCCAGGGCGAACTGGCGATCTGGCTGCTGGTTCCCGCCGTCGCGCTCGGCGCCCTCGTCGGCGACAACCTCTGCTACCTGCTCGGCCGCCAGATCGGCGATCCGATCGCCGACCGGCTCTTCAGCGACGAGAAGGGACAGGCGCGGCTGACCTGGGCCGAGGAAGCGCTCCGCCGCCGCGGGACGATCCTGATCGGCGTCGGCCGCTTCATCCCCGGCGGCCGCACCGCCACCACCTTCGCCGCCGGCACCCTGGAGATGCCCTACCGCCAGTTCCTCGTCGCCGACGCGGTCGCCGCCTCGCTCTGGGCGCTCTACGTCTCGATGCTCGGCTACCTCGGGGGCGAGACCTTCAAGGACAGCCTCTGGCTGCCGCTCGCGACCTCGTTCGCCTGCGCGACGGCGATCGGCTTCGGCTTCGAGATCTGGCGCCGCCTCCAGAGCCGGCGCGGCAAGGACATCCTCGGCGACGAGCTGCCGGAAGAGCTCGCGGCCCTGGAGTCCTAGCGCGCAGCGGCCTCGCGCACGGTCGCCTCGATCAGGTCGGCCGCGCGCTCGGTCCCGCGCGCCCGCCGCAGCCGCTCCGAGGCGGCGGCGAGGCGGGAGCGTAGCCCGGCGTCGGCGAGCAGGCGGTCGATCGCGCCGGTCAGCTCCTCGCCGCTGTGGCGGTAGGTGTCGAGGCGGGCGCCGAAGCCGGTCTCCGCGATCCGCTGGGCGTTGTCGTGCTGGTCCCAGAAGATCGGCAGCACCACCATCGGCTTGCCGAAGTGCAGGCACTCGGTGACGGTGTTGTTGCCGCCGTGCGTGATCGCCAGGTCGACCTTGGGCAGGACTTCGGTCTGCGGCAGGAACTCCTCGCCGACCATGTTCCCGGCGAGCTCGAACTCGCTGTGCTGGGGGCCCTTGGAGACGACGATCCGGTAGGGCGCCTCGGCCAGCTCGGCGACCAGCTTCCGCATCAGCTCGACGTCGGCCGAGCCGAGCGAGCCGAGGCTGAGGTAGAGGAGCGGCCCCTCGCGCTCGGCCAGGGCCGGCGGCAGCTCCCAGGCGGGGTCGGTGCTCCGCACGCTGCTCTGCAGGTTGTGCCAGCGCGGGCCGAGCGGCCGGGCGCGCCGGTAGTCGACCTCGTCGGGATAGAGGTAGAGGTTCAGCCACTTGCTCTCGTGGACGAAGTCGTCGGGCGGCAGCGGCGGCGCTCCCCGCTCGCTGCAGAACTCGCTGAAGGAGGCGTGCAGGTCGCGGTGGGCGTCGCGGTATTCGGCCCAGAACGCGTCCCAGCTGCTGCGGTCGTCGCTGGGCAGGCCGGAGAAGACCGGCGGCACCTCGGGGTCCTTGATCTCGGCCGGGTTGCAGGAGGCGATTCGCGCCCAGGGCCGGCCGCTGGCGAGCAGGGCCGGGAAGCTGACGACGTTGTCCTCGACGATCAGGTCGGGCTGCAGCTCCTCGACGATCTCACGCAGGCGCTCGTCGACGTAGCGGGCGCCGTCGACCAGCGCCTCGAAGGTCGGGGCGATGAACTCGGAGAGCTGCTCGGCGGTCGACTTGCGGAAGACCGGGGCGGTGTCGCGGATGAAGTCCTTCCAGAACTGGCCCGGCGCTTCCTCGGTCTCCGGCGGCGGCGTCAGCCGCATCAGCCGCTCCTCGAAGCCCTGCGCCTCGAGCGTGCCGGCGAAGGACTCCTCGACGACGAAGACGACGCGGTGGCCGCGCCGCTGCAGCACCGCGCCGATCCCGACGCAGTTGTTGGTCGGCCCGAACGCCCCCTCCGGGAAGAAGACGACCGTCGACCCATTGCCCCCCATCGGCCCATCTTGGAGGACGGGTCACCCGGGCGCAATGTCCGCGATGTAGAGGACGACATCCGAGTTTGCTTCACTTCTGAGACCAGAGAAAGGAGGTGGTCCTAACTTGAATCACATGCTTGATGGGACTCTGGAGGTGCAGGGCCGCTAGGCGCCGCACTGGTTTGGGCGCCCGGCGGAATCCACCCCGGGCACCGGCGGTTCGTAGGGAGCCGGGTCTTGTCCCGCTCGGTAGCAGTTCCCGCGTCCGTTCCTTCGCACCAGGCGAGAGCCGCCCCCGGGCGGCTCTCGCGCTTTCGGCCAGCCAGCGCCTTCGCCTGTTCCTTTTCGTTGTTATCCGCCGAAGAGGAACAGGCGAATCAGCCGCTGGCGTCGAGACCGTCTTTCGCTTCGCTGAGGAAGTGGGAGGCGATGCGCCAGCGGCGCTGCAGGACCGGTTCGATCCTTTCCGATCCGCAGCCGGCTTCGGAGACGCATTCGCCCCAGTCGTTGGCCGCCTCGATGTAGCGGTTGAAGGCCTTCTCGCCGGGGGCGGCGACGGCGGTCAGGCAGTCGATCTGCAGCCGGTCGACCGGGATCTTTCCGTAGGTGGAACGGACCCCCCGCACTTCGTCGACGTACTGGTCGTAGGTGAGGCCGACGGCGAGCCGGCGTCGCAGCCCGTCCATCGAGCCGACGAAGCCGCCGAGCTGGCTCTGGCAGAGGTCCCCGGCGGGGACGGGCCCCCTGCCTTCCTCGCTCTTCGCTGACTTCCCAGCATCGTTTCCCGCCTTTTGGTTGCGGGAGGAACCCAAATCCTGGAAACGACCATCTTCTTGGCTGGTGAAGGTGGCGCCCGTGGAGTCGGAATGGCCGCCACCGCAGCCGGCGAGCGCAAGCGCCGCCAGCAGCACGCAGCCGATCAGCTGGAGGTGGGCGGCGGGCACGGGCGCAGTTTAGGAGGAGTACGTCGTGTAAAAAGCTCTCCGTGCGGTGGATCGGCGGCTTCGGGATGGCAGCGCTTGTGACGCTATTCCTCTGCACGTGCGCCCCCGCCGCGCAGGCGCGGCCCCACGTCCTGGTCGTGGGTGACAGCCTCGAGGAATTGACCTCCCCCTATCTGGCTGACTACCTGCCCGGCGTCGAACTGACCGTCGACGCGGTCGGCGGCTACAACAGCTACCAGATCTTCGACCTCTTCCAGGAAAGCTACGAACCCTCCGACGACGTGGTCGTCTTCGACGCCGGCACCAACGACAACCCGTCCTATCCGGAGATCCTCGCCGGCAACCTCGCCAAGGTGGCGGAAACCATCGGCGACCGCTGCATGGTGGTGCCGACGATCCACGGCCTCCATCCCGGCGGCGTCGACGACAGCGGCAAGAACCGGGTCGTCGCCGAATTCGCCGCCTCGCGGCCGGGGACCCAGGTGCCCGACTGGCAGGGGGCGGTGTTCGCCCATCCGGAGCTGATGCAGGCCGACGACCTGCACCCGATCGAAGAGGGCGCCGACTACCGGGCCCAGCTGATCGCCCAGGGGGTGGAGGGCTGCCTCGCCTACGGCGACGCGGTCGCCAGCGCGCCGGCGGAACCGCGCGCCGACGTCGAACCGATCGCCGCCGTCGGCCGCCTGCAGGCGCGGGAGAAGGCGGTGATGGACCGGATCCGGGCCGACGTCCTGCGCCAGGCCGCCGCCTCGCTCCTCGCCGGCGCCCTGCTCGCGGGCCGGTGAGGGCGGCCTGTCAGAAGTGACAATCTGTAGGCATGGAGCGGCCCCGTGAGTGAGGTGGTGATGCCCCGCCTCTCCGACTCGATGGAGGAGGGGACGATCCTGACCTGGCTGAAGCAGGTGGGCGACGAGATCGCAATCGGCGACGAGCTGGTCGAAATCGAGACCGACAAGGCCAACATGGCCTACGAAGCAGACGTGGCGGGGACGCTGCAGGAGATCCTGGCGCAGGAGGGGGAGACGCTGCCGATCGGCAGTCCCATCGCGCGGATCGGGGAGTCAAACGGTGCAGGTTCGAACGGCGAGGTGGAAGACAGCGAGGGACAGGGCGGTCGGCCCGCGGGTCCTGTCACGGCAGGGGACCCCCCATCCCTTCCGGTAGCTAAAGCTTCCTCAGGGATGGTCCCCCCTGCCGTGCCACCCACGGGAGAAGCGTCAGAGGCTGACGCCGAGGCTCCGGCCGCAGAAGAGAACGGCGGGGAGAGGGTGAAAGCCTCGCCCCTGGCTCGACGGCTGGCAGAGGACAAGGGGCTGGACTTGAAGGCGCTTCATGGGTCCGGGCCGGGGGGGCGGATCATCAAGCACGACGTCGAGGAAGCCGAAGCTCCGAGCCCTGCTGCTCCATCCAGCGGCGGTGGGACCGCGAAAGGGGAGACCCAGATCCAGGAGCCGAACAAGCTGCAGCAGACGATCGCGCGGCGGATGGCGGAGTCGAAGGCGACGGCGCCCCACTTCTACCTGACGATCGAGATCGACATGGGGAGGGCGGTGCAGGCGCGGGCGGCGATCAAAGCGGCGTCGAAGGAGGGCGACGTCGTCCCCTCTTTCAACGACATGATCGTCAAGGCCTGCGCGATCGCCCTGCGGGAGTTCCCGAAAGCCAACGGCGCCTACCGAGACGGCCGCTACGAGCTCTACTCGCGGGTCAACGTCGGGGTCGCGGTCGCCGCCGAGGAAGCGCTGGTGGTGCCGACGGTCTTCGACGCCGATCGCAAGGGCCTGCGCCGGATCGCCGCCGACACCCGCGCCGTCGCCGCCAAAGTCCGCGACGGCTCGGTCACCCCGCCGGAGCTCTCGGGCGGCACCTTCACCGTCAGCAACCTGGGGATGTACGGGATCGACGAGTTCGACGCGGTGATCAACATGGGCCAGGCGGCGATCCTCGCCGTCGGCGCGATTCGCGAGGTCCCGGCCGTCCGCGACGGCGAGATCGTCCCGGCGCGGCTGATGAAAGCGACCCTCTCCTGCGACCACCGCATCCTCTACGGCGCCGAGGGCGCCGAGTTCCTCGCCCGGGTCAGGCAGCTGCTCGAGGAGCCCGTCTCCCTCGCGCTCTAGCCCTCGTCGGGGTAGTCGGCCTGGCCGCCGCCGAGCTCCGGCGGCAGCGCCTTCGGCCCTTCGGGGTACATGTGCCGCAGCTGCTCCTCGCTCATCTCCAGGGTGCTGGTGATGTTTTCCCGCGGCGCCCCGACGACGAGCCAGAGCTGGTCGGCGTCGGTGTCGTTGAAGAGCTGGCGGTCGGTGTCGGGATCGACCAGGAGCGTGTCCAGCGGCGCCAGCGTCAGCACGTCGGCGCCGATCCGCACCCGCCCCTCGCCCTCGAGCAGCACGTAGAGCTCCTCCTGCGTGAAGTGCCGGTGCCTGGTCGAAGCTCTCCCCGGCTCCAGCCGCCACATCCGCGCCCCCAGCTGCGAAGCCTCGAGCTGCCCGCCGAGGTCGGTGTTCGGCGTCTTCATCTGATTCGACCGCCGCCAGAAGGCGTCCGCCGGCCTGAGGACGCGGTAGCCCACCTAGACCTCGAGCCAGGTGCCCTTGGGGCCGAGGTTGCGGACCGGGGTCTCGCCGATCGTGCTCTCGCAGCCCCAGGACTCGTGGATGTGGCCGCATACCGCGAGGCGGGGGCGCTTCTCTTCGATCGCCCGCAGCAGGGCGGGGCTGCCGAAGCTGCCGCCCCCACCGGCGGAGTCGCAGTGGTCCTTGGGCGGGGAGTGGAGGACGAGGACGGCGCCCTCGGGGCAGGCGGCGAGCATCGCGGTCGCGGCCTCGTCGTCGAGGTCGAAGCTCCAGTCCCAGGGGGTGACGGGGATCCCGGCGCCGAGGCCGTAGAACTCGGTCCCCTCGATCGTCGTCCCCTCGCCGTGGAGGACGGTGGCCGCGTCCCAGCCGTCGACCGCCTCGCGCAGCGCGTCGGCGGTCTCGTTGTTGCCGGGCACGAGGACGGTCGGGGTCTCGATCGCCGCCAGGGCGCAGATCGTCTCGGGCAGCCCCTCGTGCACCGAGGCGAAGTCGCCCGCCCCGATCACGACGTCGGCCTCGGCCGACATCTCGACCAGCCGCGCCCCCTGCTCGAGGTCGCGGTGGAGGTCTGAGAAGGCGAGGATCTTCACGGGCCTCAACTTAACTGCTCGGGACCATGCGAGAGGCGATTCCTCGCCGCCTTCGGGTATTCTCGCCGCCCTGATGCCCGACGTCTTCTGGCTTGGATTCGGAATCGCCGCCGCCTTCGTCTTGATCGGCGCGATCGCCGGCGCCCGCTCGCGCACGGCCAGCCTCCGCACCGGCGCCGCGATGGGCGCCTACCTCGGCGTCATGGCCGCATTTCCCCTGCTCGCCATCGGCCTGGCCACCAGCTAGCCTGACCGGCGCATATCGGCGTCCTCGGTCGCTCGCGTGCAGAGCACGCCACGCTCCCTGCGTCCTTGATCTGCTTGGTCAGTCAAGCCGGTGGGTACCGAAGTTCCATGACGAACGCGACTGATGTCCCCATGGTTACTTTGCGCGACGGCGTCGAGATGCCCCAGCTCGGGTTCGGCGTCTTCCAGATCCCGCCGGAGGAGACGCAGGAGAAGGTCGAGGAGGCGCTGGCGGTCGGCTACCGCCACGTCGACACCGCCGCCGCCTACCGCAACGAGGCCGGCGTCGGGGCGGCGATCGCGGCGACCGGGGTGCGGCGCGAGGACGTCTTCGTCACCACCAAGCTCTGGAACTCCGAGCAGGGGTACGACTCGACCCTGCGGGCGTTCGAGAAGAGCCTGGAGCGCCTCGGGACCGGCAACGTCGACCTCTACCTGATCCACTGGCCGCTGCCCTCGCGCGACCTCTTCCTCGATACCTGGCGCGCCTTCGAACGGATCCAGGAGGAAGGCGGCGCCCGCTCGATCGGCGTCTCCAACTTCCGGGTCGAGGATCTGGAGCGGCTCGAGCGCGAGGCCGAGACGCGGCCGACCGTGAACCAGATCGAGCTGCACCCGCGCCTGCAGCAGGAGGAGCTGCGGTCCTGGCACGCCGACCACGACGTCGCCACCGAGGCCTGGAGCCCGCTCGCCCAGGGCGGCCTGCTCGAAGAGGGGACGATCGAAACCGTCGCCGCCCATCACGACCGCACCCCGGCCCAGGCGATCCTTCGCTGGCACCTGCAGATCGGCAACGTCGTGATCCCGAAATCCTCGAACCCCGAGCGGATCCGGCAGAACTTCGAAGTCTTCGACTTCGAGTTGAGCGAGGACGACATGGCGGCGCTGGAGCGGCTCGACGAAGGTGAGCGGACGGGGCCCAATCCAGGGTCGTTCGACGTGGCCTAGCCGGTCGGGCCGGCGCCGCCCGCCGGAGGAGCCGTCCTGGCTGAAAGGATTGGCCGCGTGGCCAGCGGTGGAAAGGCGGAGGCGCCGCGGACTGAAAGGTTGATGCCGGGGATCTGGCGCCTGCGGTTGCCGTTGCCCTGGCCCGGGGTGCCGCATGGCAACGCGTGGGCGGTCGCGCACGACGGCGGCATCGTCATGTTCGACACCGGGATGGGCGGCAAGGGGCGCTTGCGGCAGCTCGACCTGGCGCTGGCGCAGGCGGGGTTCGGGGTCGAGGACGTGCGGCTGGTCGTCTGCACCCACTCGCATACGGATCACTATGGATTGGCGGGGTCGATATGCGAGCGGGCCGGGTGCGAGCTCTGGATGCACCCGCGCTGGGAGCACGTGCGGCTGCTCGCCGACGACCCGCAGGCGGCGCTGGAGGCGCGGATCGAGACCGCGCGCCAGAGCGGCGTCCCGCCGGCGGCGCTGGAGCGCTACCGCGAGGCCCGCAGCGACGACGAATCCGGCATCGACGTCCTCAAGGAGCCCGACCGCGAGCTCGTCCCCGGGGTGGAGGTCGAGACCGACCTCGGCTCCTGGCAGGTGCACGAGACGCCCGGCCACGCCCCGTCCCACGTCGTCCTCCACCAGCCCGAGCGCAAGCTCCTGATCTCCGGCGACCACCTGCTGGGGCGGACGGTCCTCTTCTTCGACTACGGCCACAGCCCCGACCCGGTCGGCGAATTCCGCTCTAGCCTCGACCGCGTCGAGGGCCTCGAGGTCGACCTCGTCCTCCCCGGTCACGGCCGCACCTTCCGCGACCCCGAGGCGAAGATCGCCGAGTCCCGCCGCCAGGTCGGCGAGCTGCTCGGCAAGGTGCGGGCGGCGCTCGGCGACGGCGAGCGCACCGCCTTCGAGATCGTCGCCGAGATCATCGGCCCCGACAACGTCAACTCCCCGGCCAGCGCCTGGGTCCTGCAGATCGTCCGCTCCTGCCTCGACCACCTGGCGCTCGCCGGCGAGGTCGAGGCGCGCGACGGCACCGACCCCCAGCGCTGGCGGCTCACGTAGCCTGTCGGCGATGGCGAGCTTCACTTACGTCCGTCAGGTGGCCGCCCCGCCCGAGGTCGTCTTCGACGTCCTCACCGACCACCGCCGCTACCCGGAGATCACCCGCCTGCGCAAGGCCGAGCTGGAGCGGGAGGGAGAGCCGGCGCCGAACGGGCTCGGCGCGATCCGCGTCCTCACCGTCGCCGGGCCGCCGATGCGCGAGGAGGTGATCGCCTACGACCGCCCCCGCCGGTTCGCCTACAAGATCCTCTCCGGGCTGCCCGTCCGCGACCACGTCGGCACCGTCGAACTGCAGCCCAAGGACGGCGGCGCCGAGATCGTCTACGCGGTGAAGACGACGCCGACGATCCCGCTCGCCGGGCCGGTCTTCATGGCGGTCCTGAAGAAAGCGATCCGGGACCTGATCGGCGGCGTCGCGAAAGAGTCAGAGCGCCGCGCCGCGAATGGCTGAGGGAGGGCCCGCGCGCGGAGCGCTTTCCCGGTTCCGTGAGGCCCTGCGGCTTCTGCTTCACCCGAAGCGGCTCTGGCGCGAGCACCGTCCCTGGGCGATCGGGCTGATCGCCGCCGCCCTGGTCGCCGTCGGCGGCGCGATCCTCGCCTACGAGCTGCTGAAGCGCCCGGGCGACGTCCACAACGAGCAGGCGATCGAACACTTCAAGCCGCAGAGGCCGCCGCCGCCGAAGCAGCCGAAGACCGTCAACTGGCCCCTATACGGCTTCAACCCCGCCCGCACCCGCTACCTGCCGGTGAAGGGGATCAAGCCCCCCTTCGACAAGCTCTGGCGCTTCACCGAGCGGCCGCTGCTCGAGTTCCCGCCGATCTACGTCGGCGGCAAGCTCTACTTCGTCAACAACAGCGGCTTCGCCTACGCGCTCGACGCGGACACCGGCAAAGTCCTCTGGAAACGGCGGATCGGCCGCCTCAACGCCTCCTCACCGGCCTATTACAAGCACCGGCTCTACATCGTCAACCTCGTCCCCGGCCACATCGTCAAGCTCGACGCGAAAACCGGCAGGGTGATCTGGAAACGCAACCTGCCGGGGCGGGCCGAGTCCTCGCCCGTCGTCATCGACCGGACCGTCTACTTCGGCTGCGAGAACGGCGAACTGTTCGCGATGAGCACCGGCAAGGGCCAGGTGCGCTGGTCGACCCCGCTCGGCGGCGCGATCAAGTCGGCTCCCGCCTACTACGGCGGCCGCCTCTACGTCGGCGACTACGGCGGCTACATGAACGCGGTCGACGCCAAGACCGGCAAGCTCGTCTGGCAGAGCGGCTCGCTCGGACCCGGCTTCGGCGGCTCCGGCGAGTTCTACTCGACCCCGGCGGTCGCCTACGGCCGCGTCTACGCCGGCAACAACGACGACCGCGTCTACAGCTACGACATCTCCGACGGGCAGCTGGCCTGGTCCTACTCGACCGGCGGCTACGCCTATTCCGGCCCCGCCGTCGCCAACACCAGGCACAGCCCGCCGACCGTCTTCATCGGCTCCTTCGACGGCAACGTCTACGCGCTCGACGCCAAGGACGGCAGCGTCCGCTGGAGCCGCTCGGCCGGCGGCCAGGTGGTCGGTTCGCTATCCGCCGTCGGCGACATCGTCTACGTCGCCGAGTTCACCAACAAAACGACGAGCGGGTTCATGATGCGGAGCGGCAAGCGCGTCTTCCGCTACCCGAAGGGGACCTACACGCCGGTGATCTCCGACGGGCGCCGCGTCTACCTCACCGGCTACTCCTCGATCACCGCGCTCCAACCCCACCGGGGGGTGGCGGCGGTAGGTGAGGCGCACCCCGCGCGTAAGCGGGGAAAAGCCCGGAGTGCAGGCGGGCGCGCAGGACACTGAGGCTGGCGCCGTAGTTCTGGATCCGGTAGCTGTTGGTCTCGCCGAAGTCCTGGTAGTAGACGAGCATCCTGGTCCGGCGGTGGCTCCTGGTCCAGGCGAAGAGCTTGTCGACGAAGGAGGGATCGTCGCCGCTTTCCACCGCCCACTCGGCGATCGCGAAAGGCTTGCCGGAGAAGCGGCGGTAGAGCCCGGTCAGCGCCTTCCATTCCGGGTAGCCGGAGTAGAAGTCGGTGCCGACCCAGTCGACCCAGCGGGAGCCGGGGAAGAAGTGGCGCGGCCGGTTCCGGGGGATGGCGGGAGAGCCGGCGGGGAGCGGGCTCCAGACGATCGCGACCGGCGCCTTCGGCATCGCCCGCAGGTTCACGGTCAGCGGCGGCAGCCCGGCTTCGGCGAGGCGGCGGTCGATCGTGCGCGCCTTGCCGCCGCCGTGGACGATCACGTAGATGCGGCGGAAGGCGCGTTTGTAGGCGCGGGGGCTGTGCTCGGGCCCGCGCGAGGCGCCGGCGCAGTCGTAGGCGGCGTAGACGTTGAGGCAGCGGTTCGGCTCCCCGAGCGGCCGCACGTAGGCGCGCATCTTCTTTTCGTAGAAGAGCTTGTTGAGGCGGACCAGGTAGCGGTCGCCGGCGCCGGCGGCGATCTGCGCCGGCGTGATCAGCTCGGCGCCGGTGTTGTTGTCGGCGGTCGAGAGGTGGATCATCGGCCGCGCCCGGGCGATCTGCCAGCGCCGGATCACCTCGTCGAAGTCGGTGCCCCAGGTGCGGAAGGACTGGATCACCGCCGGGTGCTTGTGGAGGACGTCGGCGAACTGGCCGAAGTCGGCCGGGTCGCCGGTGTCCGAGACGCCCCAGTAGACCTTCTTGCCGGGCGGCTTCAGGGGGCTGGAGGCGGCGGCGGGCGCGGCGCAGGCGAGGATCGCCAGCAGCGCCAGGGCGCAGCCGGCGGCAAGCCGGGTTTTCGGGAAGTCGATCATCCGTGCTGAGGTGCGGGCCGACCGGCGAGCCCGACATGCGTGACCCCTATGCTCGCAAGCGGTGAGTGTGGGATCGAAGCCGCGCTGGGTCGCTGCAACCGCGGTTGCGCTCGCGATCCTCGTCTGGGCGGCGCCGGCCGCCGGCTCGGCGACGGCGCCCTTCGGCCACGCCTGCACGGCCGAGAACGGCGTCCGCTTCTGCCCGACGCCGGACCCCGCCTCCCGCGTCCCCTCCTTCGACGGGGTGCCGCTCGACGTCGACGTCACCCTGCCGGAAGCCGGGAAGGCGCCGTACCCGGCGATCGTGATGCTGCACGGCTTCGGCGGCAGCAAGACCGACTTCGAGACGACGACGCCGGCCGGCCCGGCCCCCGAAGAAGCGGGCAACGGCTCGACGATCTACCACTACAACAACGACTTCTTCGCCCGCCACGGATACGCGGTCGTCAACTACACGGCGCGCGGCTTCGGCGGCTCCTGCGGCGGCGGCACGGGCGGCGACCACTCCGGCGCCTGCGCGGGCGGATACATCCGCCTCGGCGACAGCCGCTACGAGGCCCGGGACACCCAGTACCTGCTGGGCCTGCTCGCCGACGAGGGCGTCGTGCGGCCGCGGGCGATCGGCGTCACCGGGATCTCCTACGGCGGCGGCCAGAGCATGGAGCTCGCCTTCCTCCGCGACAAGGTGAGGCGGCCCGACGGCAAGCTCGTCCCCTGGCGCAGCCCGAAGGGGCTGAAGATGCGGATCGCCGCCGCCTACCCGCGCTGGCCCTGGTCGGACCTGGTCTCGGCGCTGATCCCCAACGGCCGCTACCTCGACACGGCCGTCGCCGGGCCGGAACAGAGCCTGCGCCCCTACGGGGTGCCGATCGGGAGCTTCCTCAACGGCCTCTACCTGACCGGGGTCCTCGACGGCTACTACTGCGGCGGCGCGCCGGAGTCGTTCCCCTGCGCCGACCCGGAAGCCGACATCACCCAGGACAAGGCCTACATCGACGCCGGCCAGCCGCTGTCGCCGGCCGCCGTTCAGGCGCTGAAGGGGATCTACGCCAACCACGGCGGCTACCCGCTGCGCTTCCTCCCCGGCGCTTCGCAGCCGGCGCCGCTGCTGATCCAGAGCGGCTTCACCGACGAACTCTTCCCGATCGAACAGGCGCTGCGGGTCTACGCGTACCTGCGCAAGCGCTACCGCAGGGCGCCGGTGGCGCTGCAGCTCGGCGACCTCGGCCACAGCCGCGGCTCCAACAAGCCGGGGATGAACCACTTCTTCAACGACCAGGCGGCGCGCTTCTTCGCCGCCCACCTGCTGGGGGCGAAGAAGGGGGCGCCGGCGCCCGGCCAGGTCACCGCCACCCTCACCACCTGCCCCGGCGACAAACCCGACGTCGGCCCCTTCAAGGCGATCGGCTGGAAGAAGCTCCACCCCGGCGCCTTCCGCTTCGGCCGCAAGCCGGTCCAGGAATTCACCTCGGCCGGGGGCAACCCCACGGTCGCCCGCGAATTCGACCCCGTCTTCGGCACCACCGAAGCCTGCAAGACGATCGCCGAAAACACCGAGCCGAACGTCGCCATGTACGGGCGGCGGGTCGCCGCCGGCTTCACGATGCTCGGCCGCCCCACGATCGAAGCGGAAATCTCCAGCACCGGCCAGCACGGCCAGATCGTCGGCCGCCTCTGGGACGTCTCCCCGGAAGGAACCCAGCTGCTGGTCGACCGCGGCGTCTACGCCCTGACCGACGGGCAGAGCGGCCGCCTCGTCTTCCAGCTCCACGGCAACGGCTACCACTTCGCCAAGGGCCACCGGGTCTGGCTGCAGCTGCTCGGCCGCGATGCCCCCTACTACCAGGTCGGCAACACCCCCTTCAGCGTCAAGGTCAAGAACCTGCGGGTGACGCTGCCGACCCTGAAGCGCAACCCGCGCTAAAAGCGCCTGGTTGAAGCTAGGCGGCTTCGGTCACCGGAGCGGCGTGCTCGGCGACGAGCGCCAGGACTTCCGCTGCGTACTTCTCGATGAAGGCGGGGCCGACGCCGCTGATCGCGATCAGGGCGCCCTCGTCCCGCGGCCGGGTCGCGGCGATCGCGGCGAGGGTCTTGTTGGCGGCGACGGTGTAGGCGGGCTTGTCGGCGGCGGCGCCCAGGCGCCAGGCTTTCAGCGCCTCGAACAGCGGCGCGTCGGCGGCGGAGAGGTCGGGCGCGGGCGCCGCTGCGGCCTTGGCGCGGCCGCTCTTGCGGACCGCGATCGCGTCGGGGTCCGGCAGCCACTCGAGCAGGTCGCAGACGTCGCAGCAGCGCTCCAGCGGCGCCCCCGCGGTGCGGTCCGAGAAGTGGTCGAGGAGGGCGCGGCGGCGGCACTCGGTTCCGTAGATGAAGGCCTTGATCGCGTGGTAGGCGCGCCAGCCGCGCTCGCGGGCCACCGCCAGGTCGGGGTCGCCGGCGCGCTGCTCGTTGAAGCGGACGAGGCGGCCGAGGTCGGCTTTCAGCGCCAGCATCACCGCCCGCGAGGGCAGGCCGTCGCGCCCGGCGCGGCCGGCCTCCTGGTAGTAGGCCTCGACGCTGGTCGGGATCGTCACGTGCCAGACCGAGCGCACGTCGGGCTTGTCGACTCCCATGCCGAAGGCGTTGGTGGCGCAGATGACGCCGCTGTCGGTCGCCATGAAGCGCTCCTGGATCGCCGTCCGGTGCTCGGGTTCGAGGCCGGCGTGGTAGGCGACCGCGGCGACGCCGGCCTCGCGCAGCTCCTCGGCCACCTCTTCGGTCTGGCGGCGGGTGCCGCAGTAGACGATCGCCGGCAGGTTGGCGGGGTCGCCGAGCCCCGCCTCCAGCAGCGCCTGCCGCCGCGCCGTGCAGCCCTTGCCCTCGAGCGCGACGACGTCGAAGGAGAGGTTCGGCCGGTCGAAGCCGGAGCGGACCTGGAGGGGGTCCTCCATCCCGAAGCGGGAGGCGATCTCGGCCGCCACCGGCCGCGTCGCCGTCGCCGTGCAGGCCATCACCGTCGGCCGCCCCAGCCGCTCGACCACCTGGGGCAGGCGCAGGTAGTCGGGCCGGAAGTCGTGCCCCCACTCCGAGACGCAGTGGGCCTCGTCGACCGCGACCAGGTCGACCGTGCGGTGGGAGAGCGCTTCGAGGAAGACGTCGGAGGCGAAGCGCTCCGGCGCGCAGTAGACGATCCGCGCGTCCCCCCGCACCATCTCCAGCGCCTCGGAGACCTCCCAGCCCTCCATCCCCGAGGTGATCATCGCCACCCGCTGGCCCTGCGCGGTCAGCTTTCCCCACTGGTCCCGCATCAGCGCGATCAGCGGGCTGACCACGATCGTCAGACCCTCCGACGCCAGCCCCGGCAGCTGGTAGCAGAGGCTCTTGCCGCCCCCGGTCGGCATCACGATCAGCGAGTCCCGGCCCTCCAGAGCGGCGACCACGGCCTCGCGCTGCCCCGGTCGCCAGCTCTCGTAGCCGAGCCCCCGCAGCAGCTCGTCCGCTCGGTTCTCCGCCTCGCCCATCGGGATCAGTCCTCCGGCAGCCACGGCTTCGCCCACTGGCCCGTTCCGCGAGTCAGCTTCTCGGCCTCTTCCGGCCCCCAGGTCCCCTGCTCATAGGGATGGACCTCGCCCGGCTCGTCGAGCAGCGGCTGCACCACCCGCCAGGTCTCTTCGATCGAGCTCTGACGGGTGAAGAGCTGGTGCTCGCCGGCGATCGCGTCGCCGAGCAGGCGCTCGTAGGGCTCGGGGTCCTCGCCGGGGACTTTCTCGAACAGGACCTCCATGTCGGCGGCCTGGAAGGCCTCTTTCCCCGCCTGCTTCGCGTAGAGGCGGATCCGCGCCCCCGGCGTCGGCTCGATCCGGATGGTGAGCTGATTCGGTTCCGGGGTTTTCCCGTGGCCGACCCCGAGCCGCGGCGGCCGCTTGAAGAAGACCGTCACCTCGGTCGACTTCACCGCCATGCACTTGCCGGCGCGGACGAAGAACGGGACCCCGGCCCAGCGCCAGTTGTCGACCTCGAGCTCCATCGCGGCGTAGGTCTCGGTGGTCGAGCCCGCCGCCACGTCCTCGACGTCGAGGTAGCCCTCGTACTGGCCGCGCACGTAGCGCTTCGGGTCGGCCGCGCACATCGCCTTGAAGAACTCGAGCTTCTTGTCGCGGACGCTGTCGGGGTGGTTCCCGGTCGGCGGCTCCATGCCGACGATCCCCAGCACCTGCAGGGCGTGGTTCTGGACCACGTCGCGCATCGCCCCGACCGCGTCGTAGAAGCGGCCGCGGTCGGCGACGCCGAAGTCCTCGGCGATAGTCATCTGCACGCGGGAGACGTGCTCGCGGTTCCAGACCGGCTCCAGCAGCGCGTTGGCGAAGCGCAGGTAGGTGATGTCCATCACCGGCTCCTTGCCGAGGTAGTGGTCGATGCGGAGGATCTGCTCCTCGCGCAGGACCTTGCGCAGCTCGTCGTTGAGCTCGCGGGCGGAGTCGAGGTCGTGTCCGAAGGGCTTCTCGATCACGACGTGGGCGTTCTCGGTCAGGCCCGCCTCGCCCAAACCCTCGACGACGGTCGCGAACAGCGCCGGCGGGATCTCCAGGTAGAAGACCGGCTGCCTCGCCTTCCCGATCGCCTTCTTCACTCGCTTGAAGGTCTCGCGGTCTTCGTAGTCGCCCTGGACGTAGGTGAGCCGCTTGGCGAGGCGGCCGAAGACGTCCTCGTCGGGGTCGCCGACGGTGTCGCCGATCGCCTCCCGCGCGTGCTTGCGCAGCTGCTCGTCGTCCCACTCGTCGATCGCGACGCCGACGATCGGGAGGTCGAGCTTGCCGCGCTCCTCCAGAAGGTAGAGCGCCCGGAAGGTCATTTTCCTCGCCAGGTCGCCGCTGATCCCGAAGATCGCCAGCACGTCGGCCGCGTCGTTCGAGCGGGTGGCTCCAGCGTTGCCCATCGGTGGCAGGCTATCGTCCGCCTGTCCCTGCATCGCCACCCAGCGGAGGTCACATGGAACTCGGAATCGTCGGTCTCGGGAGGATGGGAGCCAACATGGCCCGGCGTTTGATGCGCGACGGGCACCGGATCGTCGCCTACGACGTCAACCCCGACGCGGTTTCGCAGCTGGCGGGCGAGGGGGCGGAGGGCGCCTCCTCGCTGGAGGAGATGGCATCGAAGCTGAGTGCGCCGCGCTCGGTCTGGATCATGGTCCCGGCCGGCGAGATCACCGAGAAGACGGTCGCCGAGGCGGCGGCGGCACTGGAGCCCGGCGACGCGATCGTCGACGGCGGCAACTCCTACTACCGCGACGACATCCGCCGCGCCGCCAAGGTGGGGGAGCGGGGGATCGACTACGTCGACTGCGGGACCAGCGGCGGCGTCTTCGGCCTGGAGCGCGGCTACTGCCTGATGATCGGCGGCCCCGACCGCGCCGTCGAGCGGCTCGACCCGATCTTCGCCAGCCTGGCGCCGGGGGTCGGGGCGGCCGAGCGCACGCCGGGACGCGAGGGCGATCCCTCGCCTTCGGAGAACGGCTACCTCCACTGCGGCCCGAACGGCGCCGGCCACTTCGTGAAGATGGTCCACAACGGGATCGAGTACGGGATCATGGCCGCCTACGCCGAGGGCCTGAACATCCTCGAGAACGCCAACGCCGGCAAGGTCGAGCGCGAGGCCGACGCCGAGACGGCGCCGCTCGACCATCCCGAGTACTACCAGTACGACCTCGACCTGCCGGAGGTCGCCGAGGTCTGGCGGCGCGGCAGCGTGATCGGCTCCTGGCTGCTCGACCTGACCGCGGCGGCGCTGCGGGAATCCGCCGGCCTGGACGAGTTCACCGGCCGCGTCTCCGACTCCGGCGAGGGCCGCTGGACGGCGATCGCGGCGATCGACGAGGGGGTGCCGACGCCGGTCCTGACCACCGCCCTGCACGAGCGCTTCTACTCGCGCGGGCTCGGCGACTTCGGCGACAAGGTCCTCTCGGCGATGCGAAAGCAGTTCGGCGGCCACGACGAGAAGGCGAGCTGAGGATGCCGATCGAGCTCGAGGTCCCCGGGGACGAAAAGGCGGCCTCGCGCCGGGCCGCCGAGCTGATCGCCGAGGCCGGCGCCGCCGCGGCCGCAGAGCGCGACCGCTTCGACATGGCGATGAGCGGCGGCCGCTCCCCCTGGGGGATGCTGGCGATCCTCGGCGAACTGGAGCAGATGCCCTGGGACCGCACGCAGCTCTTCCAGGTCGACGAGCGCGTCGCCGCCCCTGGCGACGAGGCCCGCAACCTCACCCACATGGTCCTCGGCCTCTCGATGGACCACCAGGCGACGCTGCGGCCGATGCCGGTCACCCAGCGCGACCTGAACAGCGGCGCCCGCGACTACGAAGCCACCCTGCCCGACCGCTTCGACCTCGTCCACCTCGGCCTCGGCCCCGACGGCCACACCGCTTCGCTGGTCCCCGACGACCCGGTCCTCGACGTCACCGACCGCCGCGTCGCGATGACCGGCGAGATGTACCAGGGCCACCTCCGCATGACCCTCACCTACCCCGCCCTCGCCGCAGCCCGCCGCATCGTCTGGCTGATCACCGGCGCCGACAAGCGCGAGCCGTTGCAGAAGCTCCTCGCCGGCGACGAGTCGATTCCGGCGGGGCGGGTGCGGAACGACGAGATGGTCGTTGTGGCGGATGAGGCTGCGGCTGTATAGCTATATGCTGATTTGTAAGCGAATTCGTGAACACGGTTGTAATCGTTTCCGCTAACATACAGGCATGTCTGCTGCGTCTCTTGTCGGTGACATCTTGCGTAGGAGCGGTCTCAGCCAAGCCGAGCTGGCGCGCCGCGCCGGCCTGCCGCGCTCGGTCCTGAACGCTTACATGCGCGGCAATCGCGAGCCTGGAGCCGACGCCCTGCTCCGTATCGCCGGTGCCGCCGGGGTGAGGTTGGGCCTCGAAGAGCGGAGGCCTCCGGTCGATCCGCAGCGTGCCAGCTTCATCCTCAACCAGGTCCTGGGTCTGGCGGAGGCGCTGCCCTACCGTCCGCAGGCGGAACTGGCATACCCGCCGTTGAAGGACCGGCTCGGGAAGCCTGCGCCGGCATGAACGCCGAGCTCGTCGAAAAGCTCTTGGCGATCCACGAGGCTTTGAAGGCCCGCTCTCTTCCGCATGCCTTCGGCGGCGCCATCGCCCTCGCCTATTGCGTTGAGGAACCGCGAGGGACCCGCGACCTCGACCTCAATGTCTTCGTCGCTGCCGAGCGGGCCGCCGATGTCCTCGCGGCGCTGCCTGATGGGGTTCGGGTCGAGGAAGCCGACGTCGAGCAGGCGAAGCGGGATGGGCAGACCCGGCTCTTTTGGGATGGGGTGCCGATCGACATTTTCCTCAACAGCCTCCCTCTGCATGAGGAGGTCGCCGGTGGCGTGACCTGGGTCGAGCTGCAGGGCGCTCAGGTCCCTGTCCTCGACTGTGCCTCCCTCGTCGTTTTCAAGACCTTCTTCGCTCGCGGCCGAGACTGGGGCGATATCGAAGAGGTTGCAGCGGTCACCCCGAAGGACGTCGAATCCGCTCTCGAGGTGGTCACCGGTCTCGTCGGCGGGGACGATCCCTCCTGCCGCAGGCTGGCGGAGATCGCAGCCGCCAGGGAGACCTAGGCAGCCGCGTCCAGCGAGACCGCGTGGCTGCCGAGGATGCGGCCGTCGGGGTCGTACCGGCCCTTCACCTCGGCGAGCCGGGCGCAGACCTCCGGCGGGAGGATCGCGTCGGCGTCGCAGGCCCGCTCGGCGAAGTTGAAGTAGCCGCCGCCGGCCGCCCAGGGGGCCATCGCCTCGTGCAGGGCGTCGAGACGGCCCTCGATCGCCTGGCCCAGCTCCGGGGTCATCGGCATCCCGATCCCGAACATCGCGAACTGGGCGTCGAGGTGGGAGAGGGCGCCGCCGTTCTCGGCCGGCCGCGCGAGGGCGCCGCCCATCTGGCGGATCTCGGTCAGCAGCAGGGGCGTGCCGGAGTCGGCGTCCGCCATCGAGGCGAAGGCGTCGATCGCCTCGTCGGGAAGCTCGCGCAGGACCCGGTGATGGCCGAGGCCGGGGACCGGCTGCTCGGGATCCATGTGGATCCGGCAGAGCGCGGCCGGCGGGACCTGATCGAAGGAGTTCATCATCGGCTCGCCGATCTCCAGCAGCGGCGCGAAGGCGGCTTCGCCCTCCTCGCGGCTGCCGATGCAGGCGCCGTCGATCGTCAGCAGCGGCGTCCCCCGCAGCGGCTCCGGCACGTCGGGGATGTCCGGCGGGCGGATGAAGCGGACCACCGAGGTGACGTTGTCGCCCACCTCGGCCGCCCAGTCTCGCCAGATCCGCACCGCACCGGCGCCGACCGCGGCGGGGAAGATCATGATCCCGGCGTAGGCATCGGCGACCGGGACGAGGGCGATCTGCAGCGCGGTCACGACCGCGTAGTCGCCGCCGCCGCCGCGCAGGGCCCAGAAGAGGTCGGGCTCGTTCCCGGCGTCGACCGTGCGCGCCTCGCCGTCGGCGGTGACGAGCTCGATCGCCCGCACCCGGTTGCAGGCGAACCCGTATTCGCGGCCGAGCCAGCTGAGGCCGCCGCCGAGGTGGAAGCCGACGACGCCGACGTCGGGCGAGGAGCCGGGCAGGCCGCTGAGGCCGTGCTGCTGGGCGGCTTCGGCCAGCTCGACCGAGAGCACGCCGGCCTCGGCTCGCGCGGTCCCCGTCCCGGCGTCGACCTCGATCCCCCGCATCCGCTCGGTCTTGATCAGGATCGCGCCCTCCAGCGAACCGAGGGCGACGGCGCCGTGGCCGGTTCCCTGGCCGGAGACCCGCAGCCCGTTCTCGGCGGCGAAGCGGACGACGGCGACGACGTCCTCGGCGCTCTCGACGAAGGCGACGGCGCTCGGTCGCTGGTCGGCGGCGAGGTTCCAGGCCTGGCGGGCCTGATCCCAGTCGGAGTCGGCGGGGGTGGCGAGACGGCCGGCGATTGCCAGCCCGCTGAAGTCGGTCATCGAGAGAGTCTCCTTTGGCTCAGGTGAAGCTGGTGCGGTCGACGACGCCTCCCTTTGCGACGAAAACCTCGCTCACCATATCCGGGGGGAAGAGGCCGTGGGCGGCGAGGCCGGGATCGGCCTCCAGCCGCGCCGCCAGCGCCGCCGGGTCGTCGAGCCCGGGGCCGCGGTAGTCGGCGATGACGCCGCCGTCGGGGCTGGGGGGAGCGTCACGCAGCTCTACGTCGGCGCCGAGCCGCTCGAGCGTCGAGGCGGCGCCGAAGCCGAACAGCTCCAGCGGCACCGGGCCGCGCAGGGCGTCGACCGGCTTGCTCGAGTCGGCGATGACGACGAAGCGCGCCGCCGCCGCGGCAACCACCTTCTCGCGGAGATGGGCGCCGCCGCCGCCCTTGATCAGCCAGCCGTCGGGCGTCACCTCGTCGGTGCCGTCGATCGCGATGTCGAGGCGGGTGAGGCTGTCGAACTCCTCGACGGGAACCCCCAGCTCGCGCGCCTGCCGCTCGGTCGCGACCGAAGTCGCGACGCAGCGGATGCCGGTGAGGCCGCGCTTTGCGATCGCCGGCAGCAGGTGGGCGACCGTCGAACCGGTGCCGAGACCGACCGTCATTCCGCTCTCGACAAGCTCCGCGGCCGCCTCGGCGGCGAGCCGCTTCTCCGTGTCCGCCGCGCTCACGACCGGCACGCTACATTGCCCCGATGACTTCAAGCACGGCTGCCCCAACCGACACCCAGGACTACAAGGTCGCCGACATCGGCCTCGCCGATTTCGGCCGCAAGGAGATCTCCCTCGCCGAGGTCGAGATGCCCGGTCTGATGCAGACCAGGGAGGAGTACGGGTCCGCCCAGCCGCTGAAGGGCGCGCGGATCACCGGCTCGCTCCACATGACGATCCAGACCGCGGTCCTGATCGAGACCCTGGTCGCGCTCGGGGCCGAGGTGCGGTGGGCCAGCTGCAACATCTTCAGCACCCAGGACCACGCCGCCGCGGCGATCGCCGCCGCCGGCATCCCCGTCTACGCCTGGAAAGGCGAGACCCTGGAGGAGTACTGGTGGTGCACCGAGCAGGCGCTGATGTGGCCCGACGGCGAGGGCCCGAACATGATCCTCGACGACGGCGGCGACGCCACCCTGCTCGTCCACAAGGGCGTCGAGTTCGAGAAGGCCGGCTCGGTGCCGGACCCCGACTCCGCCGAATCGGAGGAGTTCAGGATCGTCCTGCAGACGCTGCAGCGCTCGCTCGAGCAGGACCCGCAGCGCTGGACCCGGGCCGCCGCCGGCATCAAGGGCGTCACCGAGGAGACGACGACCGGCGTCCACCGGCTCTACCAGCTGGCCGAGACCGGCGACCTGCTCTTCCCGGCGATCAACGTCAACGACTCGGTCACCAAGTCGAAGTTCGACAACCTCTACGGCTGCCGCCACTCGCTGGTCGACGGGATCAACCGCGCCACCGACGTGATGATCGGCGGCAAGGTCGCCGTCGTCTGCGGCTACGGCGACGTCGGCAAGGGCTGCGCCGACTCGCTGCGCGGCCAGGGCGCGCGGGTGATCGTCACCGAGATCGACCCGATCTGCGCCCTGCAGGCGGCGATGGAGGGCTACGAGGTGCGCCGGCTCGAGGAAGTGGTCGAGACCGCCGACATCTTCGTCACCGCCACCGGCAACAAGGACATCATCACCCTCGACCACATGCGGCGGATGAAGCACAACGCGATCGTCGGCAACATCGGCCACTTCGACAACGAGATCGAGATGGCGGCGCTGGAAGGCTCCGGCGCCGAGCGGATCACGATCAAGCCGCAGGTCGACGAGTGGAAGTTCTCCGAGGGCCGCTCGATCATCGTCCTCTCCGAAGGCCGGCTGCTGAACCTCGGCAACGCCACCGGGCACCCGAGCTTCGTGATGTCGAACTCCTTCACCAACCAGGTGATCGCCCAGATCGAGCTCTTCGGCAAGCGCGAGGACAAATACGGCGGCGAGCCCAACGTCTACGTGCTGCCCAAGCGCCTCGACGAGAAGGTCGCGCGCCTGCACCTGGCCGCCCTCGGCGTCGAGCTGACCGAGTTGAGCCCCGAGCAGTCCGCCTACCTCGGCGTCCCGGTCGAGGGCCCCTTCAAGCCGGACCACTACCGCTACTAATCCGCCCCCGCCGGGATCTAGCCTCGGCACGATGGATCCACGGCTCTGGATCTCCTCCAGCGGTGAGGCGCCGCGCTCGGTGGCTCTGAGCGCCGAGCGGACGGTGGTCGGGCGCTCGCCCGAGGCCGACGTAGTGCTCGAGGACGAGGCCGTCTCCTGGAACCACCTGGAGATCGAGCGCCGCGGCGACGTGCTGATGGCGACCGACCTCGACAGCCGCAACGGCACCGCGCTGAATGGCGAGCGGCTGGACAAGCCCCGGCGCCTGCGCGACGGCGACACCCTGATCGTCGGCGGCCACCGCCTCGAAGTGAAGACGGGCTCGGTGACCCCGGTCGCCGCCACCGTCGCCGCCGGCGAGCCCTCCGTCGCCCTCAGCGAGGAGGAGCGGGCGACCGCCGCCGCCCTCGTCGCCCCCTACCGCAGCGAGGGCGCCTTCGCCGGCCGCCCCGCCACCCGCGCCGAGATCGCCGCCGAGCTCCACGTCTCCGAGCGCACCGCCCAGCGCCGCCTCGACTCTTTGGCCGCGAAACTCAGCATCTCAGGCGAGGCGGGACGCGACCGTCCCCGCCAAATCGCCGCCCGCGTGATCGAACTAGGGCTCGATCGCCCGCGCTGAACGCGAGTCCGCGAAAACTGTCGATATACGACGGTTTTCGCGGACTCGGTGAACCGACCCGCACCGGGCCAGACGTGGCCCGGTCGGTGGCGCCGGTGTCGTTGGCCGGCACGGCTCCGGATCCGAGCATTGGTGCATCAAGTCACCGACTGCTCGCGAAAGGAGCATCCGATGTTCAAAAAGACCCTGATCGCCGTCTTCGTCACCCTTCTCGCCCTGGCCATCCCCGCCGGCGCCTCTGCCGCGACCGGCGCGATCGTCTTCTCGAAGGTCACCGAAGACCACCGCAGCTACGAAGAAGAAGGCAATGTCCCGCCGCCGAAAGCGCCCGAAGGCGGGCTCTTCGCGGTCAAGGACCGGCACCTCAATCAGCTGACGGACAACCCGGCCGACACCGAACCGTCGTTCTCCGCCGACGGGCACACGATCGCCTTCGTCCGTGAAGGGGACGTCTACGCGATGCGGGCCGACGGCTCGGGCCAGCGGCAGCTGACCGTCGGCTCGGAGCTCGACTCGCGCCCGCTCGTCTCGCCGAACGGCAGGATCGTCGTCTTCGAGCGGCGGACCGCCGCCGGCGACCCGCGCGACCTCTACACGGTCAGGACCAGCGGCGGCGTCGCCCACGCGCTGGCGCCCTCCGCCGCGGACGAGCACGAAGCCTCGTTCTCCCCCGACGGTTGCACGATTGCCTTCGTGCGCACCGTCGAAAGCTCGCTCGGGGGCGTCTCCGACGACCTCTACACGGTCCGGCCGGCGGGGATCAAGCTGCGGCGGATGACCCGGACGCCGACGATCGACGAGTTCGCCCCCCGCGACCTCGACGAGACGATCGTCTACAGCCGCGGCAAGGCCGGCGAAGGCCCGAGCGCCTACGCCGACATCTACGCGATGGACGAGCACGGCAAGCACGTCCGCAAGCTGATCGCCGGCTCCGGTTCGGCCTACGTCGAGGACGCCACCGCCAACGGCCGCACGGTCCTCTTCCGCCGCGACCAGGGCCTCTGGGTGAAGCGGATCGGCGGCAAGGGCCGGAAGCTGGCCGAGCTCCCGGACAACGCGAAGGTGAACAGCGTCTTCTCCTCCGACGGGAAGCAGGTGGCCACCTTCACCGAAACGCCCGAAGGGGAACAGTCGCTCTCGGTGATCGACGTCGCCACCGGCCGCAGCAGCTACGCCGAGGCCGTCGGCTACTCCAGCGGCGAAGTCACCACGACGATCGGGCCGATCGTCGCCTGGCAGCCGGTGCCCCGGCGCCGCTGATCGCCTGCCGGCGTGGCGCTTTCCTCCCCGACGGTGGGGAGGAGGGCGCCACGCGCGGCGGTATAACCCGCCGGTGGCAGGAGATCTCGCCATCGGCCAGGAAGTCGCCGGCTACCGGATCGAGGAGCAGATCGCGCGGGGCGGGATGGGGGTCGTCTACCGCGCCACCCACCTCGGGCTCGAGCGGCCGGTGGCGCTGAAGGTGATCGCCCGCGAGCTCGCCGACCGCCGCGGCTTCCGCGAGCGGTTCCTGCGCGAGTCCCGCCTCGCCGCCCGCCTCGATCACCCCTCGGTGGTGCCGGTCTACGACTCGCGCGAGGTCGACGGCGAGCTGATCGTGGCGATGCGGCTCGTCCGCGGCGGCGACCTGCGCCGCCTGATCGACCGCGAGGGGCCGCTGTCGCCCGGGCGCGCGATCGACTACCTCGCCCAGATCGCCGAGGCGCTCGACGCCGCCCACGCCGCCGGCATCGTCCACCGCGACGTCAAGCCGCACAACATCCTGGTCGAGGGCGACCGCGCCTACCTCTCCGACTTCGGCCTCGCCAAGGCCGTCGGCGAGAGCGGCGGCGCCTCGGGCGCCTCGGTCGTCGGCACCGCCGCTTACATGTCCCCGGAGCAGTGGCGCGGCGACTCGGTCGGGCCCGCCGCCGACGTCTACTCGCTCGGCTGCGTCCTCTACGAGGCGATCACCGGGATCCCGCCCTTCGAGAGCGAGGAGGCGGACCCGCCGCCGCAGATGCCGCACGGGGTGGAGGAGGCGATCCGCCGCGCCGTCGCCAAGGACCCCGCCGAGCGCTACCCGACGGCGGGGGCGCTGGCCGCCGCCGCCCGCGCCGCCGAGGGCTCGGAGGTGCGGCCGACCGCGGTCCTCTCCGAGGACCGCAGCGAGCGCAGCACCGCCCCCAATCCTTCGCAGGGCCTCTTCGGCCGCATCGGCGGGCGGGCGACCGCCTGGATCGCCGCCGGCGTGCTCGCCTTCGTCGGGGCGACGGTGGCCGCCGTGCTCTTCCTGCTGCTGGGCGGCGAGGGGCCGCGGGTCTCGGCGCCGGTGAAGATCGGGACGCCGCCGCTGCGGCTCGACGCCGGGCCGAAGGCGGTTTGGGTGACGAGCGCGAAGGACGGCACCGTCACCCGACTCGATCCGGAAACCGGCGAGGTCGTCGGCAGTCCGCACAGGCTGGAACAGGGGGTCTCCGGGGTCGCCGTGGGAAGCAACTGGACCTGGGTGACGAATCCGGAGCGGGGACTGCTTCTGCGCCTCGACCCCTTCAGCGGCAAAGTCCTCAAGCGGATCCCGCTCGCCGCCGAACCGGGGGCGCTGGCTCTCGGCGGCCACCGGGTTTGGGTCGCGGACGAGGCCGGCAGGGGCATCACCGCCGTCAACGCCGAAGCCGGGGCGATCGCCTCGGAGGGGCGCGGGTTGCCGCCGCAGTCGCCCGGGCTGCGGCTCGCCTGGGGCACCGAAGCTCTCTGGATCGCGATCTCCGGCGCCAACGTCGTCCGCCGCCTGGCGCCGAGCACTCTGGTCGCGAGCGACCCGATCCGGGTCGGCGGCGGTCCCGCCGGGATCACGGTGGCCGGCGGCTTCGTCTGGGTGGCGAGCAGTCGTGCGGGCGTGGTCTCCAAGATCGACCCGCTGACGCTCAGGGTCGTCGAACAGATCGAAGTCGGCGGCCATCCCGGCGGGATCGACGGCGGCACCAGCGCCGTCTGGGTCGCCGACCGCGAAAGCGACGCGGTGCGGAAGATCGACCTCGCGAGCGGCGAGCTCGACGGCCCCCCGATCCAGGTCGGGCCCGAACCGGGCGCCGTCGCCGTCGGCGGCGACGCGGTTTGGGTCGCAAATAACGGAGATGGGACCGTCACCCGCATCGAGCCCTGAGCCTCGGCGGGCGGCGGGAGGAGGCCAACATCTAGGATCGGTCGCCATGAATCAGGACATCGATCAGCTCGCCATAAACACGATCCGCACCCTCTCGATGGACGCCGTCCAGAAGGCGAACTCCGGTCACCCGGGGACGCCGATGTCGCTGGCCCCCGTCGCCTACGAGCTCTGGCAGAACCACCTGCGGTTCGACCCGGCGAACCCGATCTGGCCCAACCGCGACCGCTTCGTGCTCTCGGCCGGCCACGCCTCGATGCTCCTGTACTCGATGCTCTTCCTCACCGGCGTCCGCAAGGTCGACGCCGATTACAACGTCCTCGACGAGCCGGCCTGCTCGCTCGACGAGATCGAAAGCTTCCGCCAGCTGCACTCGCGCACCCCGGGCCACCCCGAGTACCGCTGGACCACCGGCGTCGAGACGACGACCGGCCCGCTCGGCCAGGGCGTCGGCACCTCGACCGGGATCGCGATGGCCTCGAAGTGGCTCGGCGCCACCTACGGCGCCGACCTCTTCGACTTCGACGTCTACGTCATCGCCGGCGACGGCGACCTGCAGGAGGGGCTCTCCCACGAAGCCGCCTCGCTCGCCGGCCACCTGAAGCTGGACAACCTCTGCTGGATGTTCGACAACAACCACATCTCGATCGACGGCGACACGGCGCTGGCCTTCTCAGACGACGTCCTCAGCCGCTTCGAGGGCTACGGCTGGAACGTGCTGCGGGTCGGCGACGCCAACGACACCCAGCTGCTGGGCAAAGCCTTCGAGGAGTTCAAGGCCGAGACCGGCCGCCCGACCCTGATCGTCGTCGACAGCCACATCGGCTGGGGCTCGCCGAACAAGCAGGACACCGAGTCCGCCCACGGCGAACCGCTGGGCGACGAGGAGATCGAACTGACCAAGGAGGCCTACGGCTGGCCGAAGGACGCCAAGTTCCTCGTCCCCGACGGCGTCCGCGAGCGCTTCGACGAGGTGATCGGCAAGCGCGGCGCCGAGGCGCACTCCGAGTGGGTGCGGAAGCTCGACGACTTCAAGAGCGGCAACGCCGAGAAGGCCGCCGAGCTGGAGCTGATGCAGCGGCGCGGCCTGCCCGACGGCTGGGACAGCGACCTGCCCAGCTTCGAGGCCGACGAAGAGAAGGGCCTCGCCACGCGCAAGGCCTCGAACAAGGTCCAGAACGCGATCGCCGCCAAGGTCCCGTGGCTGATCGCCGGCTCCTGCGACCTCACCGACTCGACCTCGGTTCGCCTCACGGCCGACGGCACCGAGCAGTTCGAGCCCGGCAGCTACGCCGGCCGCCAGGTCCACTTCGGGATCCGCGAAAACGCCGCCGCGGCGGCCTGCAACGGGATGTCGCTGGCGAAGCTGCGCCCGCTCTGGTCGACCTACCTCACCTTCTCCGACTACGGCCGCCCCTCGATCCGCCTCTCGGCGCTGATGGAGCTGCCGGTCGTCCACCTCTTCACCCACGACTCGATCGGGCTCGGCGAGGACGGCCCGACCCACCAGCCGATCGAGCAGCTCTCCTCGCTGCGGGCGATGCCGCACCTCGACGTGATCCGGCCCGCCGACGCCAACGAGGCGGTCGAGGCCTGGAAGATCGCCCTCGACCGCACCCACTGCCCGGTGGCGCTGGTGATGACCCGGCAGACCGTGCCGGTCTTCGACCGCTCCAGGTACGCCTCGGCCGAGGGCGTTCAGCGCGGCGGCTACGTCCTCGCCGATCCGGAGGACGGCGATCCGGAGCTGATCCTGATCGCCACCGGCAGCGAGGTCCAGCTCGCGCTGGGGGCCCACGAGCGGCTGAAGGAGGACGGGATCCGCTCCCGCGTCGTCAGCCTTCCCTGCTGGGAGATCTTCGAGAAGCAGGATCGGTCCTACCGCGACGAGGTGCTGCCGCCGGACGTCCTCGCCCGGGTCGCGGTCGAGGAGGGCGCCCAGCTCGGCTGGGAGAAATGGACGGGAACGGAGGGTGCCATCATGGGGATGACCACCTTCGGCCAGTCGGCGCCGTTCGCGGACGTCGAGGCCGAGTTCGGGTTCACCGTCGACAACGTCACCGAGGTGGCGCGCGAGGTCGCCCAGCGGGTGGCCAAGTCAACGACCTAGGAGGAGGCCCCCGATGAAGCCGACGCAGCGTCTGCACGAACTGGGTCAGAGCCTCTGGCTCGACAACATCACGCGGCCGATGCTGCGCGAAGGGGTGCTGGAGGGCTACATCCGCGACCTCTCGGTCACCGGCCTCACCTCGAACCCGACGATCTTCGACAAGGCGATTTCGGGTGGCGAGGCCTACGACGAGCAGATCGCCGAGGTGGCGCCGAAGGCCGCCGCCGGCGAGGGTGTTGGCGCCAACGAGAACGAGAAGGTCTTCTTCGAGCTGGCGCTGGCCGACCTCCGCGACGCCTGCGACCTCTTCGCCGAGGTCCATCGCCGCACCGCCGGCGTCGACGGCTTCTGCTCGCTCGAGGTCTCGCCGCTGATCGCCGACGACGCGGGGGCGACGATCGAGGAGGCGAAGGCCCTGCACGCCAAGGGCGAGCGCGACAACCTCTACATCAAGATCCCCGGCACCCCCGCCGGGCGCGAGGCGATCGAGGAGTCGATCTTCGCCGGGGTGCCGATCAACGTCACCCTGCTCTTCGACGACAAGCAGTACCTCGGCTCCGCCGAGGCCTACATGCGGGGGATCGAGCGGCGGATCGAGGCCGGGCTCGACCCCGACGTCGCCTCCGTCGCTTCGCTCTTCATCAGCCGCTGGGACGTCGCCGTCGCCAAGGAGGTGCCGGACGACCTCGTCAACCGGCTCGGGATCGCGGTCGGCGGCCGCGCCTACCGCGCTTACAACGAGCTGCTCGAATCCGACCGGATGCGGCGGCTGATGAACGAGGGCGCACGGCCGCAGCGGCTGCTCTGGGCGAGCACCGGGACCAAGGACCCCGACGCCTCCGACACCCTCTACATCGAGGCCTTCGCCTCGCCGCTGACGGTGAACACGATGCCGGAGCCGACCCTGCACGCCTTCGCCGACCACGGAGCGGTCACCGACCTCTTCCCCAAGGACGGCGGCAACGCCGAGCAGGTCCTGGCCGAGTTCGCCGAGGCCGGTATCGACGTCGCCGCCCTGGCCAACCGGCTCCAGGAGGAGGGCAAAGAGAGCTTCAACAAGTCCTGGGGGGAGATGCTGGAGACGATCGGCTCCAAGAGCGGGGTCAAGGCCGGGTGACCTGTTCCTTTTCGGTGTCTGGCACCAAAAAGGAACAGCTATGAGCGGTCTGCGACAGGCGCCGGCCTGGGGAGAGCTGCAAGATCATTACGAGCAGGTCCAGGGGGCCCACCTGCGCGACCTCTTCGCCGCCGACCCCGAGCGCGGTGAGCGGCTGGTCGCCGAGGGGGCCGGGCTCTACCTCGACTTCTCGAAGAACCGGATCAGCGACGAGACGCTGGTCCTGCTCGGCGGTCTGGCGCAGCAGCGCGGCGTCTTCGAGCGCCGCGA
The DNA here is from genome assembly GCA_025936755.1 of Solirubrobacterales bacterium. GTDB lineage: Bacteria > Actinomycetota > Thermoleophilia > Solirubrobacterales > 70-9 > VAYN01. The sequence goes on from JAICSS010000011.1 coordinate 76,686, forward strand.
GGCGATGTTCGCCGGCGAGCACGTCAACGTCTCCGAGGACCGGGCGGTGCTGCACGTGGCGCTGCGGATGCCGCGCGAGCGCTCGCTGATCGTCGACGGCGAGGACGTCGTCAGGCAAGTGCACGAGACGCTCGACCGGATGGCGGCCTTCTGCGAGCGGGTGCGCTCGGGCGAGTGGCGCGGCCACACCGGCAGGCCGATCCGCGCGGTGGTCAACGTCGGCATCGGCGGCTCCGACCTCGGCCCGGTGATGGCCTACGAGGCGCTGAAGCACTACTCCAGGCGCGAGCTGACCTGCCGTTTCGTCTCCAACGTCGACGGCACCGACTTCGCCGAGAAGACGCGGGACCTCGACCCCGAGGAGACGCTCTTCGTCATCTCCTCGAAGACCTTCACCACCCTGGAGACGATGACCAACGCCCGCACCGCCCGTGACTGGCTCCTGGCCTCGCTCAAGGACCAGGCGGCGGTCGCCAGG
>JAICSS010000008.1 GCA_025936755.1 Solirubrobacterales bacterium
CGAAGGCGCCGCCCGGGGCGAGGAAGCTGGCAACGAAGAGGATCCCCGCCATCGGCAGCATCCAGAAGCTGAGCGCGTTGAGGCGCGGGAAGGCCATGTCCGGCGCGCCGATCATCAGCGGCAGGACGTAGTTCGCGAGCCCGGCGAAGACCGGAATCACGAAGACGAAGATCATCAGCACCGCGTGGGTCGAGAAGAGGCTGTTGTAGGTCGAGGCGTCGACGATCTGGGTGCCCGGCTGGGCGAGCTCGGCCCGGATCAGCATCGCCATCAGGCCGCCGATGAAGAAGAAGATGAAGGTCGTGACCACGTACTGGACACCGATCACCTTGTGGTCGGTGTTGAATTTGAAGTAGTCCTTCCAGCTCCTGGCGCCGTGCTGGGAGTGGTCGTCGGGGATGGTCGGCATCCCGGCCGCCCAGCGCAGCCAGTAGTCGAAGCAGCCGAACCCGGCCAGGAAGCCGAGCGGAGCGGTGATCGCGGGCACGATCACGTGCGGGTAGCCGGTCTGTTCGGTCTGGTAGGGGTCCAGCCCGGAGATCTTCCGCAGGACGACGACGAGGCCGAAGCCGAAGGCGCCGAAGGCGATGGCCCCGAGCAGCCCACGCCACCAGCCTGGTCTCTTGATCGCGTCAACCATCAGGTCTCTCCATTATGCCTTTTACGCCCCGCCGGCCCCGAGGTCGGGGGCGTTGGTTTCGCTCTGTTCTTCGACCACGCTCATCATCGGTTCCGGCAGTTTCTGGTCGAGGCCTTCGACCCATTTTTCGAATTTGCCCTTGGGCTCGACGACCACTTTCGCCCGCATCGTCGCGTGGCCGAAGCCGCAGAGCTCGGTGCAGACGAGCTGGTAGGTCCCTTCCTTGTCCGGGGTGACGATCGCCGTGGTGGTGATCCCGGGGACGTTGTCTTTCTTGATCCGCCACTCGGGAACCCAGAAGGAGTGGATCACGTCGAGCGCGTGCATCTTGAACTGGATCTGCTCGCCGACCGGGACATGCAGTTCCCCCTGCGAATAGGCGTATTCCTTGCCCGGGTAGGCGAAGCTCCAGGCGTACTGCTGGGAGAAGACCGAGACCGTCAGGTGGTGCGGATCCTTTGCTTCGAGTTCGTCGAGCACCTTCCAGCTGTAGCCGCCGGCGAAGAGGACGATGATCGTCGGGATCAGGGTCCAGGCGATCTCGAGGCGGGTGTTGCCGTGGATCGGCTCCCCGTCGGATTCGTCTCCCGGCTTCGCTTTGAATTTCCAAAGCGCGTAGAAGAGCATCACCACCACCAGCGAGAAGACGAACGACGAGAGGACGATCATCACGTTCAGCAGGTGGTCGATCTTCGGGGCGGCCGTGGAGGCGCCCTGGCCGTTCCAGTTGATCTGCACCATCACCACGGAGATAATCGCCGTCGAGGCGATCGTCACCAGCAGCATCTTCACTATGGGCAGGCGGCCGTACATTGGGGCGGCGGGCATTCTATTGAAGCGGCGGCGGGAGGCTTTGCGGCCTCAGGTGACTCTTCGCACTAGCTGCCGGGGCGGGCTAGGCCCTCCAGCTCGCCGGCGGCCGCGGCGAGGACGCCGCGGGCCACTCCCTCCCAGCTCCAGAGCCGCGCGACGGTCTCGACGAGGGCCTCGCGAGCCCGCTGCCGCTCCGCCTCGGGAAGGGCGAGCCAGCGGTCGATCCGGGCGGCGATCGCCTTCACCGCGCCCTCATCGACCGGAAACGAGGTGAGCGCGCCGGCCTCCTCCGAGAGGTCGGAGCGCAGCTGGCGCGAGACCTCGAGCATCCCGGAGTGGCCGGCCGAGATCGGCAGGGTCCCGCAGGCGGCGGCCTCGACCGCGACCATCCCGAAGGCCTCGGGAAAGGTGCTCGGCATCGCCATCGCCTCGGCCCGGGGGAAGAAGGAGGCGACCTCGTGGTGCTCGAGCCGGCCGACGAGCTCGACCGAGCCGGCCGCCGAGCGGGCCCGCTCGGCGTAGCCGGCGGGCGGGTCGGCGAGGAAGGCCGAGAGGATCGGCAGCGCTCGCTCCTCCCCGCCCTCCAGGCCCCAGCCGAGCCGGGCGACCTCGCGCGCCTCGTCGAGATCGCCGCGGTCGAGCGCCGCCAGCAGTCGCCGCAGCCCCTCCTCGTAGGCGCCGTAGCCGGCGATCTCGAGCCGCGCCCGCGGGTGGGACGCCCGGACCAGGGGCCAGGCGGCGAGCAGGAGGTCGACGCCCTTGGAGACGATCAGCTTGCCGACGAAGGCGACCAGCGGCTCGCGCTCGCCGCCGGGGCGGAACTCCTCGACGTCGACTCCGGGCGGGCCGAGCCGAGTCTTCTCCCGCAGGCCGGGGACGTCGGGCAGCGCCGCCCAGAGCGATTCGCCGGTGTGGCCGGAGCCGACGAGGACGCCGCTGGCGGCCTCCAGCCCCTCGCGGGCATAGGGCAGGAAGCGCGGGTGCGGCTTGACCGTGTACTCGAGCGCGGAGCCGTGGATCTTCGCGGCATAGGGGGCGACGCCGGCGCGGGCGAGGATCGCCGGCCCCATCACCAGGTGGTTGGCGAGGGCGAGGTCGATTCCGCCGGCGTTCGCGGCCACCTCGCGCACCGCGGCGACGTTGGCGTCGAGGTAGCGGTCGAGCTCCGCCTCGCTCAACTCGGGAAAGGCCTTGACCTCGAAGCCCTCGTAGGGGTCTTTGACGTAGACGGGCAGGAGGCCGCCGATGTCCGGGTTGTGGATCTCCACCCCCTCGAGCCGGACCTCGCGGTCCTGGCAGAGCAGGTGCACCTCGTGCCCGAGCCGGGCCAGCGCCCGCGCCAGGTTGACGTTGTAGATGTTGCTGCCGGTGCCACGCAGCATGTAGCCGTGAAAGACGAGGACGCGCATCGGAGCCGCCCAAATTAATAGTCTTCCCGGCGATGAACGAGAAGCAGCTCTACCGCATGCGCGCCGCGGCCTCGGGTCGAGAGGCCCTCGCCCCGACCGAGCCCGGCTCGGTCTACGTCGACCGCGAGACCGGCGAGGAGATGGCCCCGGTCGCCAAGGTCCTGCCCCTGGCCCCCTCCGCGTCCTCCCTCCCGCGCAGCCCCGAGAACCTCCGCGCCTGCCGCCGCTGCGACCAGCTGATCGGCCTCGACGTCAGCGACTGCCCTTACTGCGGTCTGCGTCAAGAAGCGCTTTAGTCGAACCTCCCCTTTCGCGCTTCCCACCAAATCCCTACGGCGAGGCAGGCGAAGGAAGCGAAGTAGAAGACCGCCATGCTTCCCCCTGCTAGGGAAGTGACTCCTAGCGTGACCGCCACCATCATGGCAATGGTCGGTCCTTGTTCTCGGACAAAAGCCTTCATAGGCTCGATATTACCTGGACGGCCAGCGCTAGGCAATACACGACAGCGCCAAAGCAGAACCCCGCCATGGTTCCCAAACTCATCGCCCGCTCTCGCTTTGCGGAAGGCGCTTTGACTTTCATGACCCCACCGAGCATCCCGCCTGCACCGGCAAGAGCGATGAGGTGCCCTAAGCCGATCTTGCTTGGAATCGGATCTTCCACTTCCGGGAGCCCCAGAGCCTGTGCGAGGAGAAGCGCCACAAAAAGCATCGCGCCGATGCTGCCGAGCAAGAACGCACGCGTGGTGCGCAAAGGGGAAATTCTCAGCGCCTAAAGCGTTACGGCTTCTTGACGAGCGTGGCCGTATAGAGCAACCGCGCGTCGGAGTAGTAGCAGCCGTAGGTCTTGGTCTTGCCGACGCCCTGCTGCGGGTGGCCGCCCTGGATGTCTTCCTTGGAGATGCAGTGGTCGGGCAGGCGGCTGCCGCGCCAGGTGTTTTCGCCGGAGAGGTTGAGGGCGAACATCGGCGCCCAGGTGGGGATCGTCAGCGCCACGACCTGGCCCTTGAGGACCGTGAGCGGATGGTCGAGGGCGAAGATCGGGGTGCTGCCGAAGTAGGGGTCGAGGACCTCGATCGGGCTCTGGCGCACCAGTTTGTACTGCGGCGGCTTGACGCCTTCGACCGGGCGCAGGATGCCGATCCGGGCCTCGGCCGGGGTGCCGAAGAAGTCGTTGAAGAAGCCCACCTCGTCGGTGGTCGTTTTCGTTTCCTGCGTCGAGGGCTTGGCCAGGGTGATCGACCAGGCGACGATTTTCCCTTCGAAGGGCGCCTCGAAGGGCCGGGCGACCCCGTCGGCGATCGACTGGAAGCCGGTGATGTGCCCCTCGACCCGGCATTCGCTGATCGGGACGTTGTTGACGACCTTGCCCGGGCATGAGGCCGGCGGCGTTTCCGGGGTCTGACCGAGGACGACGACGCGCAGGGGCGCCGAGTCGGCCTGCCGCGGGACGATCGCGACCAGCGCCGCCAGCAGCGCGGCAGCGCCGAGCAGCGCCAGGAGGCGCCGGGAGGTGGTCTTGGTCTCTGCGTGGGCCATTGCTGAGGCAAACACGGGGCTCGGAGCCCAGTTGCGGCGCCAATCTTGCCGTCCGGGCCGGCTGGATGCGGCGCTGCGGGGGCGTTTGCACGATCCCGGCCAGACGGAGCCCCCTCCCAGGTAGGGTTCGGCGCCGGATGGACGCACCGAACGCCAGCGACGATTTCATCCCGGCCGGCCTCGCCGCCTACGGGATCGAGGCCGACGAGATCGAGCTGGCCGTGATCGGCGCCGCCCACCAGACCTTCTGGCCGCCGATCCTCGAGCTGCTGCAGCTCGACACCAGCCAGGTGCCGGTCGAGCGCAACCCCGACCTCTCGCAGGCGCCGCCGAGCCGATGAGCGAGCCGCTCGACCTCTCGCTGCGGGAGCAGGCGGCGGCGATCGCCGGCGGCGAGGTCGACGCCGGCGAGCTGCTGCAGGCGTGCCTGGCGGGGATCGAGGAGCGGAACCCGGCGCTGAACGCCGTCGTCGAGACCTTCCCGGAGCGCTCGCGGGAAATGCTTGCGGCGGCTCCCCGCGGCCCGCTGCACGGGGTCCCGGTCGTGATCAAGGACGAGTGGCCGTTGCCCTGGCGGGCGCAGCGGTTCGGGGCCGCGGAGATGCTGGCGCAGACGGCTCCCGGCGAGTCCGGCCCGTACCGCGCCCTGCGCGACGCCGGCGCGGTCGTCGTCGGCGTCGGCAACATGCACGAGCTAGGCGCCAGCAGCACCGGCAACATCTCCGTCTACGGCCCCGCCCGCAACCCCTGGAACGCCGAGCGCTGCCCGGGCGGCTCCTCCAGCGGCCCCGCCGCCGCCGTAGCGGCGCGCCTGGTCGCCGGCGCGGTCGGCGCCGACGGCGTCGGCTCGATCCGCTACCCCGCCGCCTACTGCGGCCTCACCGGCCTCAAGCCGACCTTCGGCCGCGCGGCGATGGCCGGCCATCACATGGCCGGGATCTCGACCACGATCGTCTCCGGCGCCCTCTGCGCCGACGCCGCCGACTGCCGCCTGCTCGACTCGGTCCTCTTCGGCGAGGAGCTGAGGGCGGGCACGCCCGAGGGCCTGCGGATCGGCATCGTCCGCAGCGAGGTCTCCGAAGACGTGGCCCCGGCGGTCGGCGGGGCCTGCGAGGGGGCGATCGAGGAGCTGCGGCGCGAGAGCGGGGGCACGGTGCGGGAGATCGAGCTGCCCGAACTGGCGGCGGCGACGCTGGCGACGGTGCTGATCGCCAACAGCGAGAGCCTCGGCGGCGTCTCCGTCGAGCGGCTGAACCACCTCGACCCGGAGTTGAGCCCGATCGGCCGCGGCCTACTCAAGTACCGGGTGCTGCTGCCGGCGATAGCGACGATCAAGGCGGAGCAGGTGCGGACGCTGGCGCGCCGCACCCTGGCCAGGGTCTTCGAGGAGGTCGACGTGATCGCCTGGCCGACCGTGCCGGCGGTGGCGCCGCCCCTGGAGGCGCCGCTGGTCGAGCTGCCGAGCGGGGCCCTCACCGCCGACGAAGCCAACGTCCGCGGCGGCGCCCTCGCCAACCTCACCGGCATCCCCGCGATCAGCGTCCCCGTCGGCTCCTCCGAGGGGCTGCCGATCGGCCTGCAGCTGCAGGCCGCCTGGGGGCAGGACGAGCTGCTGCTCGACGCCGCCGAGGCGCTGGAGCGGGCCAACGGCCGCCGCTGGGTCGAGGCGCTGCCGCCGGCCGCGCGCGGCGCCGAGACGCTGGAGGCATAGCGTGGCGGCGATCGAGGTCGCGGGGCTCGAACGCTCCTTCGGCGAGGTCCTGGCCGTGCGGGGGATCGACCTGCGGGTCGCCGAGGGCGAGATCTACGGCTTCCTCGGCCCCAACGGCGCCGGCAAGACGACGACCGTGCGGATGCTGACGACGCTGCTGCTGCCGAGCGGGGGCCGCGCCAGCGTCGCCGGGCACGACGTGGTCGCCGAGGCGCGGCGGGTGCGCGCCTCGATCGGCGTCGCCCTGCAGGAAGCGGCGCTCGACCCGCTGATGACCGGCCGCGAGCTGATCCGCCTGCAGGCGACGCTGCAGGGCCTGCCGCCGGCCGCCGGCCGCCGGCGCGCCGACGCGCTGCTGGAACGGGTCGACCTGGCCGGCGCCGCCGACCGCCGCGTCGGCGGCTACTCGGGCGGGATGAAGCGGCGCCTCGACCTTGCCGCCGCTCTCGTCCACGAACCGAGCGTCCTCTTCCTCGACGAGCCGACCACCGGCCTCGATCCCGTCAGCCGCAAAACCATCTGGGAGGAGGTGCGGGCGCTGAACGAAGACGGGACCACCGTCTTCCTCACCACCCAGTACCTGGAGGAGGCCGACCAGCTGGCCGACAACGTCGGGATCATCGACAGCGGCCGGATCGTCGCCGAGGGCACGCCCGAATCGCTCAAGGACGAAATCGGCGACCCGCACGTCGAGCTGCTGATCAGCGAGGGCGAAGCGGCGGAGGCCGAGCGGGTCTGCGCCGAGATCGGCCGCCTGCTGCCGCCGAAGGACGGCAAGCGGGTCCTGGTGGAGGTCGAGAACGGCGCCGCCGACATCCCCCGCGTCGTCCGCGCTCTCGACGAGGCCGGGATCGCGGTCGAGTCGCTGGAGCTGGTGCGCCCGACCCTCGACGACGTCTTCGTCGATAAGACCGGCCACCACCTCGAAAAGGAGGAGAGCGAGGACGGCGGCGAGGAGCCGGTGCCCGCATGAGCGAGCTGACCAGGAGCGGAAGGGTGGTGCGGGCGCTGGGCGCGCGCTCGATCCGCCAGACCTTCCGCCGGCCGCAGTTGCTGGCGCCGATCGTCGTCTTCCCCACCCTGCTGCTGGCGATCCAGACCGGCGGCGCCGGCGCCAGCATCGAACTGCCCGGCTTCCCGCCGGTTCAGAGCTTTCTCCAGTTCATGCTGGCCGGCTCGATGATGCAGTCGATGATGCTGGCCGGCAACAGCGGCGGCATCGCCTTCGCCGTCGACATCGAGATGGGCTTCACCGACCGCCTCTTCGCGGCGCCGATCCCCCGCTTCGCGATCGTCCTCGGGCGCCTGGCCGGGACGGCGGCGCTGGGACTCTTCGCCTCGCTGTGGTTCCTGGCGATCGGCCTGATCTTCGGCGCCCACATCGAGGGCGGGGTGCCCGGCGCCCTGCTGGCGATCCTGCTGGTAACCGCCTCGGCCCTGGCGGTCGGCGGAATCGGCGCCGCGATCGCCCTGCGCACCGGCAGCGCCAGCGTCGTCCAGGGCCTCTTCCCGCTCGTCCTCGTCGTCCTCTTCCTCTCCTCGGCCTTCTTCCCGCAGGAACTGATGATCGAGCCGGCGAAGACGATCGCCGAGTACAACCCCCTCAGCTTCATCGTCGAAGGTGTGCGCGAGCCGATCATCTCCGGCATCGACGCCACCCACACCCTGGAGGCCGTGGCGGCGATCCTCGGCATCGTCGTTCTCGGGCTCGTACTCAGCTCCCGCGCCCTGCGACACCGGCTGCGGGTGGGCTGATGGAGGCGGCGGCGATCACGGCGACCGCGAAGACCCAGGCGCCGCCGCCGGCATGGCGCGCGAACCTGGCGACGATCGCCGCTCTGACGGCGCGGGCGAAGAACGAGCTGGTGCGGGTGCCTGGAGCTGCGATCCCAGGGGTCCTGGCGCCGACGATCTTCTTCCTCGGCCTGAACGGGGTCTTCGGCGCGCTGACGCAGCTGCAGGGCTTCGAAACCGGCTCCTATGAGAGCTTCATCGTTCCGGTCAGCATGCTGCAGGGGGCCGGCTTCACCGGCGCCGCAGCGGGGGTCAACCTGGCCCGCGACTACGAAGGGGGGTGGGTCGACCGCCTGCTCGTCTCCCCCGCTCCGCGCTGGGTCCTGCTTGCCGGCAACGTGCTTGCGGCCAGCGCCCGCTCGCTGATCCCGGCGACCTTCGTGCTGGGGATCGCCTTCGCGATCGGCGCCGAATGGCCCGGGCTCGACGGGCTGGTCATCTGTTACCTGATGGTCGCCGCGACGGCCGCTGCCGCCGCCTGCTGGGGATCGATGCTGGCGCTCCACTTCAAGAGCCAGTCGGCGGCGCCGCTGATGCAGGCCGGGACGATGGCGCTGATTCTCTTCACCCCCGCCTACGCGCCGCTGGCGCTGCTGCAGCCCTGGCTGGAGAAGGTCGCCAACGTCAACCCGCTCACCCAGGTGCTGGAAGCGGCCCGGCAGGGATTCGTCGGCAGCGTCACCTGGGCAGATACGTGGCCGGGAATCGTCGCCCTCGCGGGGTTGCTGGCGCTCCTGGGCTCGCTGGCGCTGCGCGAGATGCGCCGCACCAATGTCTGAGCGCGAGACCGTCCTCGCCGAGACCGAGCGGGTCCTGCGGCAGAACTGGGTGACGGGCCGCCGCGGCGGGACCGCCTTCAGCTACACCGAGCCGAGCCCCGGCCGCTATCCCTGGCAGTGGTACTGGGACTCCTGCTTCGCGGCGATCGTCTGGCGCCGGTTCGAGCCGGCGCGGGCGCGGCTGGAGCTGGAGAGCCTGCTGGCGGCGCAGCGGCCCGACGGGTTCGTCGGCCACACGATCTTCTGGCGCAGCCACGTCTCCGGGCCGCGGCTGCTCTTCTACAACGTCCGCGACCGGCGGGCGCGGGAGACCGAGACGATCCAGCCGCCGCTGCTCGCCTGGGCCTGGCGGATCGCCGTCGGCGACCCGAACGAGGAGCCGAGGATCGCGCGGCACGTCGACTGGCTGCGCCGCAACCGCGACCTCGAGGGCGACGGGCTGCTCTGGATCGTCCAGCCCGACGAGTCCGGCCTCGACGCCTCGCCGAAGTTCGAAGAGGTCTGGGGGTGGCGGGCGAACGGGCGGATCGGCTTCCCGCTGCTGGTCCACCGCAACCGCAAGTTCGACTGGAACGCGCGGCGGATCCGCGACGCCGGCCATCCCGTCCTCTGCGAGGTGCTCGTCAACACCCTCTGGTCGCTGTCGCTGCAGGCGCTGGGGCGGCCCTCGGCGACGCCGGCCCTGGTCGACCGCCTCTGGGACGAGCGACGCGGGCTCTTCCTCGACGAGGCGCAGCCGGGCGGGACGCGGCCGCAGGCGCTGACCTGGGCCTCGCTGGCGCCGCTGGCCCTGCCCGACCTGCCGGAGCAGATCGGCCGTCGCCTGGTCGAGGAGCACCTGCTGAACGAGCGCGAGTTCCTGACCCCGGTGGCGCCGCCCTCGGTCGCGGCCGGCGAGCGCAGCTACGAACCCGGCGGCGGCCACGGCCCGATCCGCCGCTACTGGCGCGGACCGACCTGGGTCAACTCCGCCTGGCTCGTCTGGCTCGGCCTGCGCCGGCTCGGCTACGAGGCCGAGGCGCAGCGACTCGCGAACGGCGTGATCGGCGCCGTCGCCCGCGAAGGCCTGCGCGAGTACTACGACCCGCGCCACGGCAAGGGGCTGGGGGCGAAGGACTTCGCCTGGTCGGCTTTAGCGGCAGAGCTGGCTGATCCGAAACCGCTCTGAACGCCGCCTATTTGTAGCGGTAGGTGATTCGCCCGCGATCCAAGTCATAGGGCGAAAGCTCGATCTTCACGCGGTCGCCGGGGAGGATGCGGATGTAGTGGCGGCGCATCTTTCCCGAGATGTGGCCGAGCACGTCGTGGCCGTTGTCCAGCTTGACCCGGAACATCGTGTTGGGGAGAGCCTCGGTGATCTCCCCCTCCATTTCGATCTTTTCCTCTTTGGCCATGCGGGGCGGAGCGTATCTAACGGCGCAGGTGTTGGAGGGCGCCCTTGCGGTCAGTGACTTCCCCTGCAAATTGCGCAGCCTCCAGCTCGGCGACCGCCTCGCCGAGCTCGGGGCCGGGGTCGATCCCCAGCTCGGCGGCGATCTCGTCGCCGCGCAGCAACGGCGGCGGCGGCCCCTCGCGGCGCCAGTCGAGGCCGGCGGCGATCATCTCGCTGGCCAGCCGCAGGTGCGCGGAGACCATCTCCGGGCTGGCGATCGGGCCGGCGCCGCGGGCGGAGAGGCGGTCGGCGACGGTGAGCAGGGTGACGTCGACGGTGACGGGGTCGGTGGCGCGCAGGTAGGCGTGGACCCGGCGCCGCGACAGCGGCATCTCGGGGATCAGGAACCCGAGCCGCAGGTGGTGCCGGGCCAGGCCCTGCAGGTGCTGGGTGAGGCGGCGGCTGGCGCGCAGGCGGAGGCAGATCTCGCCGATCACCTCCGCCCCCACCTCGTCGTGGCCGCGGAAGCCGACGAAGCCGTCGCGCTCGGCCTTCGTCGCCGGCTTGGCGATGTCGTGGAAGAGGGCGCCGAAACGCAGCGCGGTGCGGCGGGTCATCTCGTCGGCGAGCGGCTCGTCGAGCAGGGCGGCGACCTCGGCGGCGCGATCGCCGGCGAAGCGCTCGAGGTCGGCCTCGACTTCGAGCGTGTGCTCGAGCACGGCGACCGTGTGGTCGTAGACGTCGAGGTGGTGGTTCGGCCCCTGCTCGACCCCGCGCAGCGTCTCCAGCTCGGGCAGGACGACGCCGGTGATCCCGAGCTCGTCGAGCAGCCGCAGTCCGCGCAACGGGTCGGGCCCGCCGAGGAGCTGCCGCAGCTCCGCCAGCTGCCGCTCGCCCGCCGGGTCGGCGGCACGCGCGGAGCAGGCGCGGGCAAGGTCCAGCGTCCCTTGCTCGATCTCCAGGTCCATCTCGGCCGCCAGGCGCGCTGCCCGCAGCAGCCGCAGCGGGTCGCTCGCGAAGCTCTCGGCGCCGACCGCGCGCAGCCGCCTCTCGGCCAGGTCGGCGAGGCCGCCGTGGGGGTCGAGCGGCTCCTCGCCGCCGAGCGGCACCGCAACCGCGCCGATGGTGAAGTCGCGCGCCGCCAGGTCCTCCTCGATGCCCTCGCCGCGCAGGGCGGTGACGTCGATCTGCCAGCCGTGCTTCTGGGCCGCGACGCGCCAGGTCCCGAACTCGGCCGAGAGCTCGAAGGCGTGCTCGCCGAGCGCGGCGGCGATCGCCTTCGCGACGGCGCCGGGATCGCCGGCCGCGGCGAGGTCGAGGTCGGCGACCTCCCGGCCGAGGGCGGCGTCGCGCACGGCGCCGCCGACGACCCAGACGCCCTCGGCGTCCCTCAAGGCGCGCCGCACCGCCGCCACGACGGGTGCGTCGGCGAGGCGGGTGGCGCTTTCGTCAGCCATGGGGATACAAAAGCGCCTCGGTCAAGCCGGCCGCCGCGGCACCCGGGACGAGATCGCGCAGGCGACCTCGTAGTTGATCGTGTCCAGGCGATCCGCGAGCTCCTCGGCGAGGACCTGCTCCCCGCCCTGGCGCCCGATCAGGATCGCCTCCTGGCCCGGCTCGACCTCGGTCTCGGGCCCGAGGTCGATCGTGATGTTGTCCATCGAGACGGCGCCGACGAGCGGGTGGCGGCGGCCGCCGACGAGGACGTCGGCGTTGTTGGCGAGGGCGCGGCGGACGCCGTCGCCGTAGCCGAGCGGGATCACCCCGACCCAGGTGTCGACCGGCGCCGTCCACCTGCGGCCGTAGCCGGCGCTGGCGCCGGCGGGGAAGTGCTTGACGTCGGCGACGTGGGAGTGCAGCGAGAGCGCCGGCAGCAGGCCGTGCGCGGCGGGATCCCGCTGGAAGGGATCGAGCCCGTAGATCGCCACGCCGCAGCGGGCCATCTCGTAGTGGGAGCGCTTGTCGCGGAGGACGGCGGCGCTGTTGGCGGCGTGAGCGATGGCATGGGGGTACTCCGCCTTGACCGCCGCGACGACCTCGTCGAAGCGGTCGAGCTGCTCGTCGAAGTAGGGCGACTCGGGTTCGTCGGCGGTGGCGAGGTGGGTCCAGATCCCCGCCAGCTCGAGATCGGGGTCCGCGGCGCAGGCGCGGGCCAGCTCCAGCACCTCGCCGGCGTCGCGGTTGCCGAGCCGGCCCATGCCGCTGTCGTACTTGACGTGGACGCGGGCGCGGCGGCCGTGAGCGCGGGCCCGGTCGGCGACGAGGCGCCGGAAGTCGTCCCGCCAGACGGCGAGCTCCGAGCCGGCGGAGAACGCGCCGTCCACCTCCTCGATCGTCAGCGCCCCCATCGTCAGCAGCGGCACGTGCTGGAAGCGACGGCCGATCTGCTCCGCCTCCGCCGCCGTCGCTACCGCGAGACGGGTGGCCCCCCCCTTCAAGGCGGCGTCGGCGCAGCCGTCGGCTCCGTGCCCGTAACCGTCTGCCTTGACGACGGCGCAGAGCTCGGCCCCCTCCGTCAGCTCGGCCTTCAGCCGCGCGCAGTTGGCACGGACAGCCTCGAAATCGATCCGGGCGAACGCCCGCTCCATGGCTCTAGTCGCCGTCGACCAGGGCGGCGAGCGCGTCGGCCCTGGTGACCATGCCGACCAGGTAGCCGTCGGTGTCCACGACGGGCAGGTGGTTGTGGTGCTTGTCGGCGATTTTCTTCGCCACCCGGTCGGCCGCCTCGTAGTCGTGGGCGACGATCGGGTCCGCGGTCATTAGCTCCGAGACTTCGGTGGCGAAGGCTTTTTCCAGGCGCTCCTCGAACCCCTTCATCGAGCCGACGAAGACGATCCCGCCCATGATGTTGAGGTAGTGCGGCAGATGCAGGTCCGACTCCTCCTCGCTGAGGACGAGGTCGGACTCGCTGACGATCCCGACCAGCTTGTTGTCGTTGTCGACGACCGGGATCGCGCCGAGGTCGGTCTTCGAGAGCAGGTCGATCGCGGTGCGGGCGTCGTCGCTGGGATGGACGCTGGGAACGTCGCGGGCCATGACCTCTCCGGCGGTCTTCATGGCCGCGAGGTTATTCGACCGGCCCGTCGGGACGCAGCGCCGGCGGGATCGAGTCGGCGACGTCGCTGGCGATCACCGACTCGGCGGCGCCGACCCGGGCAGCCGCGTCGCGGCCGGCGCGGGCATGGGCGACGACCGCGGCGCAGGCGGCGGCGAAGGGGTCCTCCATGCGGGCGAGGAGGCCGGCGGCGATGCCGGAGAGGACGTCGCCGCTGCCGGCCGTGGCGAGCGCCGGCGCCGAGACGCCGTTGACGGCGGTGCGGGAGCCGTCGGTGACGATCGTGTCGTCGCCCTTGAGGACGACGATCGCGCCGGCGGCTTCGGCGGCTTCGCGGGCGCTGGCGAGCCGGTGGGCGTCGACCTCGGCGGAGTCGCGCTCGAGCAGCCTGCCCAGCTCGCCGGCGTGCGGGGTGAGGACCGTCGGCGCCTGCCGGTCCCGCAGCTCCCCGAGGCGCCCGGCGAAGGCGTTGAGACCGTCGGCGTCGAGGACGAGCGGCGCCTCGATTCTCGGCACCGCCGAGCGGGCCAGCTCGAAGGAGCCGGGGTCCTTGCCCAGGCCAGGGCCGAAGATGCCGGCGGCGGCGCGCTCGAAGGTCCGCAGCACCGCCTTCTCCGAGGCCGGGACGAGGCAGCCGTCGCCGCCGGCGCAGCCGACCGACATCACCTCCGGCTGGGCCAGCTCGAAGACCATCTCCAGGTCGGCGGGCACGGCAACGGTCGCATAGCCGGCCCCGGCGCGGATCGCCGCCAGCGAGGCCATCCGCACCGCCCCGGTCAACCCCCGCGAGCCGCCGGCGATCGCGACCTGACCGGAGCTGAACTTGGTCGAGCGGGGCCCACGCCGCGGCGCCAGGTCGAGGACGGAAGCGTCGATCTCTCCCGCTGCCGCCTCGCCGGGAACCCCGGCCGGGATCCCGATCGCCGCCACCCGCAGCTCACCCGTGTGCCACTTGCCGGGCGCCACCCGCTGGCCGACCTTGGCGGCGTGGAAGCTGACCGTGACGTCGGCCTCGACCGCCTCGCCGGCCACCTCCCCGCTGGAAGCGTCGACCCCGGAAGCGACGTCGCAGGCGACGACCGGCGCCCCGCCCCCGTTGATCGCCCGAATCGCCGAAGCGGCCGGCTCCCGCGGCGTCCCTTCGAACCCGGTCCCGAAGATCGCGTCGACCACCGCGCCGGACCCCTCCAGCCTGCCCGCGAAGTCCCCCTCGACCAGCTCCCCCCCGAACCGCTCGTAGTTGGCCGCCGCGTCCCCCCGCAGCTCCTCCCCGGGCCAAAGCAGCAGCGCCTCCACCTCGAACCCCATCTCCCGCAGCAGCCGCGCCGCCACGAATCCGTCGCCAGCGTTGTTCCCTTTGCCGCAGACAACTCGCACGACCCCCTGAGGCGCCAGCTCGGCAACGGTCCCGGCCACCGCCCGCCCGGCGACCTCCATCAACTCCAGCGAAGGAACCCCCCGCTCCTCGATCGCCCACCGATCGACCGCCCTCATGCCTTCGGCGTCAAACAGCGGCTTCAGCCACGGCTCCATGAGCCCTCAGCCTATGCGTAGTCAGAGGGGACCGGTGGGGGTCCCTGGGTACTCCGCATGGAGCCGCGCCAATACCGCTCGAGGCGTCAGCCCAACCACAAGTCTCGCGGCGGAGGTGCTCCCAGGGACCCCCACCGGTCCCCTCCCCCACCAGCGGGCTACTTGATCCCGACGATCAGCTTCGCGGTAGCCAGATCGCCCGAGGCTTCGGATCCGAGCGCCAGGTAGTCGATCTTCCGCAGGTAGGGCTTCGCTTCCTCGAAGCCTTCTTCGCCCGCAGGCACCAGCGCCGTCGCCAGCTTCAGGGCGGAGCCGCCGTCGAGGTAGGCGGAGATCGGGGTGCCGCCGAGGGCGTCGACGGCTTCCTGGTAGGAGGCCGAGTCGGCGAGGGTCTTGCCCGATTCCTGGAAGCTCGAGAGGGTCGCCGCGAGGCCGTAGCCGATCGCGATGCGACTGCCCTTGGCGACGACGACGACCGGCTGGCGCCCCAGTTCGGGGCTGCGGATCGAGAAGCCGCTGGCGCCTTCGGTGATCTTGGTGATCCCGGGGGTGCCGGTGGAGCGGAGGAAGAGGCCGAGGTTGGAGACCGTGTTCTTGGCCTTTTCCTCGTTTTCGGCTTCGAGGATGAGGGCGCCCCCGAGGCTGCTTTCGCTGTTGCCGGTGACGTAGCCGCCGACGTCGCCGATCGAGCTGGCGATCGATTCGAGGTCGACCCCCGCTTCCTTCAGCGTCTTCTTCAGCTTGTGCGCCGGAATCCCCTCGCTCGGGATCCCCTCGGCGTCGATCCGGTCGATCCCTTCGTTGAAGCGCTCGCCGAATTCAGCCGAGGCGAAGGCGGCGACCGAGGTGGCCGGCAGCGAGCCGAGCAGCTCGGAGGCGTCGCCGGCCGGCGGGTTTTCGCCGCCGAGATCGGTGCTGAGATCGACCTCGATCCGGTTCGACCCGGGGACGAGGCTGGCGACCGCGGTCGCTTCCTTCGGTTCGATCCCGACGCTGTCGAGGAAGAGTTCGGTTTCGGAATCGATTTCGCTGCCGGCTTCCTCGATCAGGCCGCCGACGTCGACGAAGACGCTGGCGGCGCTGTCGCCCGGGACGCCGGAGACGGCGCTGGCGTAGGTCTCCTGGCCACCGAGGTTGTCCCCGTTGGAGGCGTCGACCATCGACTTGAAGATCGCTTCGTCTTCGGCGAAGACGACGAGGCCGTCGAAGACCCCGATCGTCGTCTCGTCTTCCCGGACCTTGAAGTCGACGCCTTCGTAGGAGCCGTCTTTGGCAGATTCGCCTCCGGATTCGACCTGCTTGTCGACGAATTCGCGCGCTTCCGCTTCGTCCGAGGTCTGGATCGCGGCGCCGTAGCCTTCGAAGTCTTCTTCTTCGTAGTCCTGCAGGAAGAGCCCGGCTTCCTCGCCCAGCCACGGCTCGACTTCCTTTTCGAAGTCGAACGCTTCGCCGTCTTCGGAGGCCGAGCCCTCGAGCTCTTCGGCGATCAGGCCGCCGAGGTCGTCGACCCCGGCGATTTCCTTCGCCAGCGCCTCGAGGTTCTGCTTCGTTTCGCCTTCGGGGCGGATCGTGAAGTCGACGAAGACCGGCGCCTGCGCGGGCGCCACGCTGGCCGGATCGGTGCCGCCGCTGCCACCGCCGTTGCCGCCGCCGCAACCGGCGACGAGGAGGGCGGCCAGAGCTGCGAGGAGGACTGGGAGGACGAGACGGTGCTTCACGGAGGCGGGCACTCTAGCGAGCGTTTTGGACAACTTCAGCCGACCAGGCGCCGCCCGGAGGGCCTGTCACTCGACGGTGACGGTCTTGGCCAGGTTGCGCGGCTGGTCGACGTTGAGGCCGCGGTTGCGGGCGATGTCGTAGGCCAGCAGCTGCAGCGGCAGGATCGCGACGATCGGCTGCAGGATCCAGTCGGTCGCGGCCACCTCGATCGTCTCGTCGGCGACCTCGGCGACGCGCGAGTCGCCGGCGGTGGCGATCCCGATCGTCTGCGCCCCCCGCGCCCGCACCTCCTCGACGTTGGAGAGGACCTTCTCCAGCACCGGGCTCGCGGTGGCGACGCAGATCACCGGCGTCGAATCGTCGAGCAGGGCGATCGGGCCGTGCTTCATCTCGCCGGCGGCATAGGCGTCGGTCGGGATGTAGCTGATCTCCTTAAGCTTCAGCGCCCCCTCGAGGCAGATCGGCAGGCCGATGTGGCGGCCCAGGTAGAGGAAGAAGTTCTGGGCGCTGTGCCGATCGGCGACCTCGCGGGCGGGGCCTTCCGTCGCCGCCAGCGTCTCCTCCATCTTCGACGGCAGCGTCTTCATCTCGGCGACCAGCTCGGCCAGCCGCGCGGGCGGCAGGGTCCCCCGCAGCTCGGCGATCCGCAGGCCCAGCAGGTACATCGCCGCCACCTGGGCGACGAAGGTCTTGGTCGCGGCGACGCCGATCTCCAGCCCGGCGCGGGTGTAGAGGACGGCGTCGGCGTCGCGGGTCGCCTGGCTGCCCATGATGTTGGTGATCGCCAGCACCGTCGCCCCGGCCTCGCGCGCCAGCCGCATCGCCGCCAGGGTGTCGGCGGTCTCTCCCGACTGGGTGATCCCGATCACCAGGTCGCCCTCGCCGACGACCGGGTTGCGGTAGCGGTACTCGGAGGCGATGTCCATCTCCACCGGCACCCGCGCCCACTCCTCGATCGCGTAGCGGCCGACCAGGCCGGCGTGGTAGGAGGTGCCGCAGGCGACGATGACGATCCGCCGCACGCCGCGGAGCAGCTCGTCGGAGAGCTCGACGTCGGAGAGGTCGACGCCCTCGGCCCCGGGCAGGCGGTCGGTGAGCGTCTCGGCGACCGCGTCGGCCTGTTCGTGGATCTCCTTCAGCATGAAGGTCTCGTAGCCGCCCTTCTCGGCGGCCTCGGCGTCCCAGCTCACCTCTTCGATCGCGCGCGCGATCGGGTTGCCCTCGGTGTCGGTGACGCGGACCGCGCCGGCTTCGATTTCGACGATCTCGCCGTTTTCGATCGGCATCGCGGTGCGGGTGTCGGCGAGGAAGGCGGGGATCGCCGAGGCGAGGAAGGTCTCCCCGTCGCCGACCCCGGCGACCAGCGGGCACTCCTTGCGGGCGCCGAGCAGCCGCCGCGGCTCGTCGGCGTGCATGGCGACGAAGGCGTAGTGGCCGCGCAGCTCGGCGTAGGCGGCGCGGACGGCGGCGGCAAGGTCGCCGTCGTAGTGGGCGGCGATCAGGTGGGCGACGACCTCGGCGTCGGTCTCGGAGGTGAAGTCCCGCCCTTCCCCCTGCAGGCGCCGGCGCAGCTCCGAGTGGTTCTCGACGATCCCGTTGAGGACGATGTGGACGCGGCCGGAGCTGTCGTCGTGCGGGTGCGCGTTCTCCTCGGTGACGCGGCCGTGGGTGGCCCAGCGGGTGTGGGCGATCCCGGTCGCCGCCTCCGGCAGCGGCCCGGCGCCGTTGTCGGCGCGGGCGTCGACGGCGGCCCTCAGGTTGGCGAGGTTGCCGACCGCGTGCACGCTCTCGACCTCGCCGTCGGCGAGCACGGAGAGGCCGGCCGAGTCATAGCCCCGGTATTCGAGCTTTTCCAGCCCCGAGAGCAGCAGCTCCTCGCAGGGCCGGCCGCCCACGTATCCGACGATGCCGCACATGGAAGGCGAGTAAGGGTAGAGGGCGGGGCCTGCGGAGCCGTTCAGGCGAGCTCTTGGCGCACGAGCCCGGCCAGGCGCTCGGCGGTCGCCTCGGCCTCCCCGGCGCTCGGCGCCTCGACCATCACCCGGACCAGGGGCTCGGTGCCGGAGGGGCGCAGCAGGACGCGGCCGCGGCCGTCGAGGGCCTCGTTCTCGCGTTCGACCGCCGCCCAGACCGCGGCGGCGTCCTTGATCGCCTCGCGGTTCGCGACCTCGACGTTGACCAGGGTCTGCGGCAGCTTCCGCATCGGCGCCGCGTCCTCCAGGCGGTTGCCGCCCAGCTCCCGCATCGTCATCAGCGCCGCGGCGATCCCGTCGCCGGTGGAGACGAAGTCCGAGCAGATGATGTGGCCCGACTGCTCGCCGCCCAGCGGCCAGCCGCGCTTGCGCATCTCGTCGATCACGTAGCGGTCGCCGACCTGGGTCACCGCGACCTCGATCCCGTCCTCCGCCATCGCCTGGTGAAAGCCGAAGTTGCTCATCACGGTGACGACGACGCCGCCCCGCAGCTCCCCCCGGCTCGCCATCCCGCGGGCGGCGAGGGCGATCAGCTCGTCGCCGTCGTGGACCTTGCCCTCGCCGTCGACGGCGAGGACGCGGTCGCCGTCGCCGTCGAAGGCGAAGCCGATCTCGGCCCCGGAGGCGGCGACGCGCTCGGCCAGGGCCTCGACGTGCGTCGATCCGCAGCCGGCGTTGATGTTGCGGCCGTCGGGTTCGACCCCGGTCGTCTCCACCTCGGCGCCGAGGCGCTCGAAGATCGCCGGCGCGGCCCTGTAGGTGGCGCCGTTGGCGCAGTCGAGCAGGACCCTGCGGCCGGAGAGGTCGAGGTGGAAGGCCGACCGCAGCTCGCGCAGGTAGTCGTCCAGCCCGCCGTTCAGCTCGCGCACGTGGCCCGAGCGCTCGGCGGCGGGAGGTTCCTCGATCAGCGCCTCGATCCGGGCCTCGACCTCGTCGGCGAGCTTGACCCCGTTGCCGTCGAAGAACTTGATCCCGTTGTCGTGGAAGGGGTTGTGGGAGGCGGAGACGACGGCGGCGAGGTCGAGCCCGAGGCGCTTGACCAGGATCGCGGCGGCCGGGGTCGGCAGCACCCCAGCCAGGAAGGCATCCCCGCCGGCGGCGGCGATGCCGGCGGCCAGCGCCGCCTCCAGCGCCGGGCCGGACTCGCGGGTGTCGCGGACGATCAGGACCTGCGGCCGCTCGGCCTCCAGCGAGGCGGTCGTGGCGCGGCCGAGGGCGGTTGCCAGCTCGGCGCCGAGGAAGGTGCCAGCCTCCCCTCGGACCCCGTCGGTTCCGAAGAGCTTGCGCGCGGTCTTCACTCCGTCCAAATCAGCGCTTGGAGAACTGCGGGCGCTTACGGGCCTTCTTGAGGCCAGCCTTGCGGCGCTCCTTGACCCGCGCGTCGCGGGTAAGGAAGCCTCGCCGCTTGAGGTCGCCGCGGAGCTCGGAGTCGATCTCGGTCAGGGCCCGGGCGACGCCGTGGCGGACTGCGCCGGCCTGGCCGCTGATGCCGCCGCCGTGGACCCGGACGCGGACGTCGACGTTGCCCTCGTAGCCGGAGACCGTGAGCGGCTGCTTGACCATCGTCTGGTGCAGGGGCCTGGGGAAGAACTCCTCGAGGCTGCGCTTGTTGATCTCGATCTTGCCGTCGCCGGGAAGCAGGGTGACGCGGGCGATCGAGCTCTTGCGTTTGCCGGTGGCGAGGAAGCGGGCGCCCTTCTCCATCTTCGCCGGGGCCCGGCTCGCGGCGGGGTCGGTCTCCTCGGCGGCGGCGAGCTCGGCTTCGCGGCGGGCCTTCTCTTCTTCCTCGGCTTCGAGCCGCGCTTTCTCCTCGGCGCTCAACTCGGGTTTGTCCGGCTCGACCAGGATCGGCTCCAGGTCGGCGCCCGGGATGACGTCTTTCTTCTTCTCGGACTTGGGCTCCTCGGCCTCGGGCTCCTCGACCCGCTCCTCGGCGGCCTCCGGCGCGGCCGCTGCGTCCTCGGTCTCCTCGACGACCCCCTGATCGGCCTCGGGAGCGGTCACCTCCTCGGCGACGGGGTCCTCGGAAACCTCCTCGGAGGGCTGCTCCTCGGCTGCCTGGGGCGCCTGCTCCTCGGTCGTCTCGTCGTTCTCGGGCTGTTTCTGCTCGTCGTCCATCAAGGTTTCAGTTCGTCTCCATCGGTTTCGGCTGCTGCGCCGCGTGCGGGTGGTCCGGCCCGGCGTACACCTTCAGCTTGGTCAGCTGCTGGCGGGCGAGGCGGTTGCGCGGCAGCATCCCCTTCACGGCCTTGCGGATCACTTCCTCGGGCTTGCGCTCGAGCATCTCGCCGAGGGTGCGGGACTTGATCCCGCCGGGGTAGCCGCTGTGGCGGTAATAGGTCTTCTGCGCCAGCTTGTCGCCGGTGACGCGGATCTTCTCCGCGTTGACGACGACGACGAAGTCGCCGGTGTCGATGTGCGGCGTGTACTCCGGCTTGCGCTTGCCGCGCAGCGTGTCGGCGATCTGGGTCGCCAGCCGGCCCAGGGTCTTGCCCTCGGCGTCGACGACGTACCAGTCGCGCTGGCGGTTGGCGGGAGTGGCTACAAAGGTCTTCATCGCGCAAAAACCGCGCGGTCCTTCCCACGCGGCCGGCGGATGATAGCCGCATCACGGTATAAGCTGCCGCCCGAGCAAATAGCCGAATCCCGTGCAGGCCACTGTGCGGGAGCGGAGGAACCGAAGAGGCCTTGCAGGTCTCCGGGGCGAATCGGACGAACACCGTCCGTAGCGCGACTCTTTCAGCGCGAGCCCGTCAGCTAACTCCGCAGGCGATGGAAAGAGAGGGCTAGCGGTTGAACAGCAAAGGGTTCGTCCGGCCACGCACGGTCGGCCAGATCGGCGTCATAGCCGCGATCGTGCTGCTCGCGTGCCTCCCCGGCAGCGCGGCGGCGAGCACCGGCGGCGCCGCCACCCCGAGCGCCGCGCCGAGCCCCAAGGGCAGCCCCTCGGGGACGCCGGCCGCCGCACCCAGCGCCGGCGCCCTCACCCTCGTCGCCGGCAAGACGACCCCGCGCAAGTCCTTCTACTTCGGCTACCGCTACCCCCGCCTCAGCTACACGATCGGCAGCACCCAGCCTGAAAACGACCTGCGGATCGACGTCGTCGGCGCCGCCGGCGAAGTCGTCAAGACCTTCTACCGCGAAAACGTCGCCCCGAACGTCGAAAGCAAGGTCCGCTGGGACGGGACGACGAACGAAGGCCGGCCCGCCCGCAACGGACGCTACAGCTTCCGGATCAGCCCCCAGTCGGCGGCCGCCACGGCGCCGGCCGCGCGCAAGGCGACCGCCTCCACCACCCTCAGCCTCGGCTTCGCCTTCTACGGCTACGCCTTCCCGGTCCTCGGCCCCCACGAATTCGGGATGGGCGCCGGCCGCTTCGGCGCCCCCCGCTCCGGCCACACGCACCAGGGCCAGGACGTGATGGCCGCCTGCGGGACGCCGCTCGTCGCCGCCCGCGGCGGCCGGGTGCAGATGTCGACCTGGGACGACGCGGCCGGGAACTACCTGGTGATCGACGGCAAGGGCACCGGCGACGACTTCATGTACGCCCACCTGGCCGAACCCTCGCCGCTGAAAGAAGGCGAAACCGTCCGCACCGGCCAGCCGATCGGGGTCGTCGGCGAAACCGGGGACGCCCAGGGCTGCCACCTCCACTTCGAGATCTGGAGCGCTCCCGGCTGGTACGAGGGCGGCGCCCCCTTCGACCCGCTCCCGCTTCTGCGGAAGTGGGACGCCTACAGCTGAAGTCGCGGCTCAAAATAAGAACGAGTCTCATTTTCATGTAGGCTCTCGCCCGTGACCTGGGGCGAGCGCGCATCGAAGCGATTCGACGAGGCCGGCTTTCGCACTGGCGCCGCGCGGCGGCAGGTGATCGAGCTGCTCGAGGGGGAGCACTGTGCGCTGACGGCGCTGGAGATCGACCGGCGGCTGCCGAAGGTGGGCCGGGCGACGGTCTACCGGACGCTGGAGCAGCTCGAGGAGCTCGAGCTCGTCCACCGGGTCGACGTCGGCGGCGAGACGACGGCCTACGAGCGCAACGACCCGACCGGACACCACCACCACATGGTCTGCCTCCGCTGCGGGCGCCTGGTCCCCTTCTCCGACCAGGCGCTGGAGCGGGCGATCCACGGCGTCGCCGGGCGGGCCGAGTTCGAGGTGACCGCCCACGACGTCCTCCTGCGGGGAGTCTGCCCGCGCTGCCAGGAACAGAGCTAGTGTCGATCGCGATCCCGCTGGCGGGCCTGACCGTCTTCGCCACCCTGCTCGGGGGCCGGATCGGCCTCCGCTTCTCCGACCGGCTGCCGACGCTGCTGGCGCTCACCGGCGGCGTCGTCGTCGCCGTCGCCCTGCTCGACGTCCTGCCGGAGGGAATCGAAGGGGTCGGCGACATCGACCTCGCCACCGCCCTCGTCGCCGCCGGCTTCCTCGGCTTTTTCTTCGCCGAGCGGATGCTGGTCCTCCACGATCGCGAGGAGGCGATGGAGACGCTGGGCGGCGAACGGGTCGGCGCCCTCGGCGCCGCCGGTCTCTCCGCCCACAGCTTCATCGACGGCCTCGGGATCGGCTTCGCCTTCGGGGTCGACTCGGCCACCGGCTTCCTCGTCTTCGCCGCGGTGATCAGCCACGATTTCGCCGACGGCCTCAACACGGTCAGCTACGTGCTGCGGCGCTCGGGCAACCGGCAGGCCGCGGTCAGGTGGCTGACGATCGACGCCCTCGCCCCCCTGCTGGGGGCGATCGTCGGCTCGCAGATCGCGATCTCCGACCGGTCTCTCGGCTACGTCCTCTGCGTCTACTGCGGGATCTTCCTCTACATCGGGGCCAGCGACCTGCTGCCCGAGGCGCACTCGCAGGGTTCCTGGGGGCGAGTTGTCCTAACCACTCTCGGCTTCGCCCTGATCTTCGCAATCACCCGTCTGGCCGGGATCTGACGCGCCTTTCCGCCGAGCGCCACCAATCCCCGCTCGGGGTGTTCTGGATTGTGTGTGCTGAATGGTTTATACATGTTAAGCGGATGACGAACGGCGCAGTATCCCACCCCAAAGTCAGGAGCCGATCATGAAGGAGCCCTTTCCCGATGCCATCGACCAGCGCCTAGTCAGGTCCCTCGCCCACCCGCTGCGGATCCAGATCCTCGAGCTCCTGACCGACCACGTGGCGAGCCCTAATTTCATCGCCAACGAGCTCGAGGCCGGCCTCAGCGACGTCGCTTACCACACCCGCGCGCTCGATCGCTACGGGGCGCTCGAACTCGTCGACACCGCCCAGCGGCGCGGCGCCACCGAGCACTTCTACAAGGCGACCCCGGGCGCCTTCGTCGGCGGCCCGCCATGGCGGAAGGTCCCGCGCTCGATCCGCGGCGGCGTCTCGGCCGCGACCCTGCAAACGTTCCTCGACAAGGCGATCGCGGCGCTCGAAGCCGGCACCCTCGACGGCCGCGAAGACACCGTCTTCCGCTGGATGCCGCTCCACCTCGACGAAGAGGGCTGGAGCGAGGTGGTGGCGATCATGGAAGAGGGGACCAAGCTGATGCTGGCTGCGCACGTGCGCAGCCAGGACCGCCTGCGTGAGGGTGGCGGCGAGGGCACCGTCTCGACCGTGGTCGGGCAGGCGGCCTTCGAGACCGCCAGGTCCCTGGAGGCGGACCAGACCGGGCCGTTCACTCCCACTCGATCGTCGCCGGCGGCTTCGAGGAGATGTCGAGGGCGACGCGGTTGACGTCGCGGATCTCGTTGATGATCCGGTTGGAGACGCGCTCGAGCAGGTCGTAGGGGAGCCGCGCCCAGTCGGCGGTCATCGCGTCGTCGGAGGTGACGGCGCGGATCACGATCGGATAGGCGTAGGTACGCCCGTCGCCCTGGACGCCGACCGAGCGCACGACGGGGAGCACGCAGAACGACTGCCAGAGCTGGCGGTAGAGCTCGGCGGCGCGGATCTCCTCCTGGAGGATCGCGTCGGCCGCCCGGAGGATGTCGAGGCGCTCTTTGTTGACCTCGCCGCCGACGATCCGGATCCCCAGCCCGGGGCCTGGGAAGGGCTGGCGCCAGACCATCCGCTCGGGCAGCCCCAGCTCGGCGCCGACCGCCCGCACCTCGTCCTTGAACAGCATCCGCAGCGGCTCGACCAGCTCGAACTCGAGGTCGTCGGGGAGGCCGCCGACGTTGTGGTGGGACTTGATCGTCGCCGCGTGATCGGAGCCGCCGGACTCGATCACGTCGGAGTAGAGCGTGCCCTGGACGAGGTAGCTGACGTCCTCGAGCTTCGCCGCCTCCTCCTCGAAGACGCGGATGAACTCGGCGCCGATGATCTTCCGCTTCTCCTCCGGGTCGTCCTTGCCCGCCAGCTTGGCGAGGAAGCGCTCTTCGGCCTCGACGTGGACGAGCGGGATACCGAACTGGCTGAAGGCCTCGACAACCTGCTCGGCCTCGTTCATCCGCATCAGGCCGTGGTCGACGAAGACGCAGGTGAGCTTGTCGCCGACCGCCCTGTGGACGAGCAGGGCCGCGACCGAGGAGTCGACGCCGCCGGAGAGACCGCAGATCACCTTCCCCTCCCCCACCTGGGCCTGGATCTTCTCGACCTGCTCGGCAATCACCGACTGCGGCGACCACTGCTCCTCGCAGCCGGCGACGTCGCGGAGGAAGCGGGTGAGGATCTCGGTCCCGTAGGGGGTGTGGACGACCTCGGGGTGGAACTGGATCCCGTAGAGCCCGCGGTCGGGAAACTCGTAGGCGGCGACCGGGGAGCTCGGGCTCGAGGCGAGGGCGGTGAAGCCCTCCGGCGCCTCGAAGACGGCGTCGCGATGGCTCATCCAGCAGCTCTGCTCCTCCGGCAGGCCGCCGAGCAGCGTGCCGCCGCCGTCGCGAAGGACGAGGTC
This sequence comes from Solirubrobacterales bacterium, assembly GCA_025936755.1. GTDB lineage: Bacteria > Actinomycetota > Thermoleophilia > Solirubrobacterales > 70-9 > VAYN01. Next base: position 25,214 of record JAICSS010000008.1, read on the forward strand.
GGTACGGCCGAACTCGCCGGTCTCGGCCGACTCGACCCGGCCGCCGAGCGCCAGCGCCATCGCCTGCATCCCGTAACAGATGCCCAGCACCGGAACGCCGAGATCGAGCAGCTGCGTCGGGAACTGCGGCGCTTCCGGGTCATAGACCGAGGCCGGCCCCCCCGAGAGGACGAGCCCCTTCGGCTTCCGCTCCCGGATCTTCTCCACCGAGGTACTCGCCGGAAGCATCTCCGCAAACACCCCGCATTCCCGGATTCGACGGGCGATCAGCTGGGAATACTGCCCCCCGAAGTCGAGAACGAGGACCTCCTCCAGCGCCCCTCCGGCGGGTGGCACGGTAGGGGGGACCATCCCTGAGGAAGCTTTAGCTACCGGAAGGGATGGGGGGTCCCCTGCCGTGACAGGACCCGCCGGCCGAGACGCTTCCGTACTACTAGTCATCCGAAACGGCGACCCCCGTGGACACGGCGGCCCGCCCGTTCGAACCCATCCCCACCGACTGCTCGTTTTGCAGCTTCTTACCCTCGCTCATGAGAGCGGGGGCGACCATGACCTCTGCCCTTTGAAAGGAGCGGATGTCCTCGTAGCCGCAGGTGGCCATCGAGGTTTTCAGCGCCCCCATCAGGTTGAAGGTGCCGTCGTTCTCCTTGGCCGGGCCGAGGAGGATCTCCTCCAGCGACCCGTCCTGCTTGGTGGAGACGCGGGTGCCGCGCGGCAGCGAGGGATGGAAGGTCGCCATCCCCCAGTGGAAGCCGCGGCCGGGGGCCTCCTTGGCGCGGGCCAGCGGCGAGCCGATCATCACCGAGTCGGCGCCGCAGGCGATCGCCTTGGAGACGTCGCCGCCGGTCCGCATGCCGCCGTCGGCGATCACGTTGACGTACTCGCCGGTCTCCAGCATGTGCTGGGCCCGGGCGGCCGCCACGTCGGCGATCGCGGTCGCCTGCGGGACGCCGATCCCGAGCACGCCGCGGGTGGTGCAGGCGGCGCCGGGGCCGACCCCGACGAGGACGCCGACGGCGCCGGTCCGCATCAGGTGCAGCCCGGTCGAGTAGGAGGCGCAGCCGCCGACCACGGTCGGCACCGGGACTTCGGCGATGAACTCCTTCAGGTTCAGCGGCTCGACGGTCGTCGAGACGTGCTCGGCCGAGATCACCGTGCCCTGGATGACGAGGATGTCGAGCCCCGCCTCGACCGCGACCTCGTAGTACTCGCGGACTTTCTGCGGCGTCAGCGAGCCGCAGACGACGGCGCCGCGGGCCTTGATCTCCGCGATCCGCTTGGCGATCAGCTCGGCCTTGACCGGCTCGGTGTAGATCTGCTGCATCAGCCGCGTCGCTTCGTGCTTGGGAGCGGCGGCGATCGCCTCCAGCCTTTCCTCGGCGTTCTCGAAGCGCGACCAGATCCCCTCCAGGTTCAGCACCCCGAGGCCGCCCAGCTCGTTGGTCAGGACGGCGGTCTCCGGCGAGACGACCCCGTCCATCGCCGAGGCGACGAGCGGCAGTTCGAAGCGGTAGGGACCGAGGGTCCAGCTGATGTCGATGTCGTCGGGATCGCGCGTCCGGCGGGAAGGAACGATCGCGATGTCGTCGAATCCGTAAGCGCGGCGGCCCTTCTTGCCGCGGCCGATTTCGATTTCCAAGTTAGTCCTCCAAGGGCTGCTGGCGGTGAATCAGTCAGCCTACACTTCGGCGGGGACCTCCAGGTCGTGCACGGAGACCTCGCCGAGCAGGCGCTCGACCTGGTTGCGGTCGACGGTGCCGGCGCCGAAGTGCTGGGTCGACTCCGCCCCGCAGGCGACGCCGTAGGCGAGGCAGTCCTCGGGCGAGCGGCCCTCGTAGCGGGCGGCTACGTAGCCGGCGAGGAAGGCATCCCCGGAGCCGACCGTGGAGACCGCCTCCAGCGGCTCGGTGTGGACCTCGAGCAGCCGTCGCGAGTTGCCCTCCCCGACCGCCGCGACGCAGCCCTCGGGGCGCGTGATCGCCGCCTCGCTCGCCCCCAGCCGGACCAGCTCCAGCAGCCCCTGGGCGAGGTCGCCGCGGTCGGCGAACTCCTGCCCGACCAGCTCCTCGGCCTCGGCCTCGTTGGGGGTGACCATCGCCGCGCCGGCGCGGACCCCCTCCAGCATCGCCTCGCCCTCGGCGTCGAGGACGACGGCGACGCCGCGACGGGAGAGGTCGTCGATCAGGCGCGCGTAGAGGTCGTCGCCGGCCCCCGGCGGGAGCGAGCCGGCGAGGACGCAGATCTTCGCCCCGCTCGCCAGGTAGGCGATCCGGTCGAAGAGCCGCTTCACCTCCTCGGGGCTGACCGCCGGGCCGCGCTCGTTGATCTCGGTCTGCTCGCCCGAGGTGGGGTCGATCACGGCCAGGTTGATCCGCGTCTCGGCGGCGATCCGGCTGAAGTCGGTCAGCACCGATTCGGAGTGCAGCTGTTCGAGCACCTGGGTGCCGGTCGGGCCGCCGACGAACCCGGTCGCGATCACCGGCCGGCCGAGCAGGCTCAACGCCCGGGCGACGTTGATGCCCTTGCCGCCGGCGACGGTGCGGCTCTCGACCGCGCGGTGACGGCGCCCGAGCCGGAAGTTCGGCACGGCGACGGTGCGGTCTATGGCCGCGTTCAAGGTGACCGTGAGGATCACTTTGGCTCCACCCCGATTCAGCTCCTAGCTTCGTTTACGGGCCAGCCGGCGCCGCAGGACGATCGCGAAGATGAGTATCACGAACGCCGCGATTCCGATAGGGATCGAGTTGTCGGCGACGAAGCCGCGGGCGCGGTCGAAGAAGCTCGCCTCGGGGACCGAGCGGCTGGCCCGCAGGGGCACCGATCCCGCCTTGCGGCCGGCGACGAAGACGGTCACTTCGCCGAGACGGGCGCCCCGCCCCAGCGGCCCCTCGACCTCCTGCGGCGCCCGCACCCGGACGTCGACCTGCTGGCCGCGACGCACCCCCACCTGCAGCGGGCGCGCCGCCAGCAGCGGCAGCTCGCCGCCGGAGTAGCGGATCTCGGGGTCGGCGAGGTCCTGGCCGCGGCGGATCGGCAGCCGCCGCCGGTACTGCGAGAAGCCCCATTCGAGCAGGTCGAGGCTGTCGTCGAAGCGCTCTTCGTCGGTCCAGGTGCCGACCACGGCCGAGATCAGGCTGACGCCGCGGCGCTGGCCGGAGCCGACGAGGACGTAGAGGGCGCCGAAGGTGTGGCCGGTCTTGACCCCGGTCACCCAGGGCGCCATCAGCAGCAGCTCGTTGATCGTGGCGATCCGGCGCGGCGGGCGGACGCTGCGCAGCCTGGCGCTGCGCGAGTCGGCGATCTTGGCGAAGGCCGGTTTCCGCAGCAGGCGGCGGGTCAGCGCCATCAGGTCGAAGGCGCTGGAGTAGTTGCCCTTCTCGTCGAGCCCGACCGGGTTGGCGTAGTGCGTGTGGGAGAGCCCGAGCGCGGCCGCGTAGCGGTTCATCTGGGCGACGAAGCGGCGTTCGGACCCGGCGGCGGCGATCGCCAGGGTGTGGGCGGCGTCGTTGCCGCTGCGCAGGATCAAGCCGTAGAGGAGGTCGCGGACGCTGATCCGCTCGCCCGCCCGCAGCCCCATCAGCGACTCCCCGTATTCGGCCTGGTAGGGCTGGGCGCGGACGATCTTGTCGAGCGGCAGGTCCTCCAGCGCCACGTAGGCGGTCATCAGCTTCGTGGTGCTGGCGATCGGCAGCTCGCGGTTGCCGGCGTGGGAGGTGAGGACGTCGCCGCTGCGGGCGTCGATCACGCCCCACGACCGCGCCGCCAGCGACGGTCCCCGCTGCTCGTGCGGGGCGGGCGGCTTCGGTGCCGCGGATGCTGCTCCGGGGAGCGACGTCCAGACCAGCGCCGTGAGCAGCAGCAGGCCCCGGCGGCAGCCCCTCACCTGAGCTTTAGCGTTTCCCCGGCGATCAGGATCTGGGGATCGACTTCGGGGTTCAGGGCCAGGATTTCGGCGACGGGGACCCCGGTCTTGTGGGCGATCGCGGTCAGGGTGTCGCCCGACTCCACCGTGTAGGTCTTGGCCTTCGTCCGCGGCTTCTTCTGCTTCTTCGCGTGCTGCTGGCCGCCCTGGCGATCGGAGGAGGAGCTCCCGTTGAGCGCGGCGGCGCCGACGACGACGCAGACGAGCACCGCGGCCACCAGGGCGAGGGCGGCGGCGATGCGGGTGGCGGCGCTGGAGCGTTTTTCCATCGGTCTAGGCGGGATGAGTCGGTCGGGGCGGGCTGATCGTAATCGCGCGGGCCCTCATCGGACGGTCGATACCGCCCAAACGTCCCGCCGCAGGCGCTCGGCGGCGGCGGCGGGGTCGGGATCGGCGGCGATCCCGCGGGAGGCGGCGACGAGCCCGGCGGCGCGTCCGGCCGAGAAGGCGGCGCCGAGCAGCTCCGGCCGGCCGCCCTGGGCGCCGACGCCGGGGATGAGGAAGATCGCCCGCGGCATCAGCTCGCGCATGCGGCGGAAGTGGTGGGGCTCGGTGGCGCCGACGACGGCGCCGATGCCGCTGAGGCCCGACGCGCCGAGCAGGCGCTCGGAGAGCTCGTCGACCAAACCGGCGAGCCGCTCGTGCAGCGGCGCCTCGGGCGCCGGCAGGTCCTGGAGGTCGGCGGCGCCGGGGTTGCTGGTGCGGACGAGGACGAACATCCCCGCTCCCGCCGCGGCCGCGGCGGCGACCAGCGGCTCCAGCGCGTCGCGCCCGAGCAGCGGGTTGGCGGTGAAGGCATCGGCGCCGAGGCCCTGGACGGGGCCCCACGGGGTCGGCGTCTCGCCGACCAGCGCCTGCGCGTAGGCGGCGGCGGTGACCGGGACGTCGCCGCGCTTGCCGTCGGCGAGAACCAGCAGCCCCGCTTCCCGGGCGGCGGCGCAGACCTCTTCGAGGGCGAACCAGCCAGGCGCCCCCAGCCGCTCGAAGCAGGCGAGCTGCGGCTTCACGGCGACGCAGTGAGGGCCGGCCCGCTCGATCAGGTCGCGGCAGTGCCTGGCGACCGCAACCGCGGCCAGCTCGGCCGGCGGCGCCTCGGGATCGCCCGCGCCCGCCCCCTCCCCGGCCAGCTTGGCCGGGTCGGGGTCGAGGCCGAGGCAGATCTGGCTGCGGCGCTCCTCGACGAGCGCCGCCAGCCGATCGGAAAAGCCAGTCAGCGAATCAGCCGCCCTTGACTTTGGTCTTCAGGGCCGAGCCGGCGGAGAAGCGCGGAACCTTGCCGCCCGGGATGGTGATCCTTTCGCCGGTGCGCGGGTTGACGCCCTGGCGCGGGCCGCGCTCGGCGACGTGGAATTTGCCGAAGCCGGTGAAGGCGACCTCCTCGCCGTTGCTCAGGGCACCGGTGATCGCTTCGAGAACGGCGTCGACTGCGTCGCTGGCAGCTTTTTTGCTGCCCAGCCGCTCGTCGCCAGCAAGTTGGTCCAGAAACTCAGCCTTGGTCACGTCGTAGATCCTCCTCGGGGTTTTGAGATCGGCGGCAATCTAACAGTGCCCACGGCGTAAGAAACTCAAGCTCTAGAGCCAAACGTCACGAGCCGCTGATCGCCATCTCGGCAATCAGCAGCGGCGGCGTACTGACGGAGCCCCCGAAAGGAACCCAGCGGGGCTCGGCGCCGGCGGCGCTGACGGCCCCCAGCATCGCCACCAGATCGCCGGCGATCGTGAACTCGCGGACCGGCTCGGCGAGCTGGCCGCCGCGGATGATCCGGCCCGAGGCGCCGACCGAGAAGACGCCGGTGACGGGGTTGACGCCGGAGTGGAGGCCGGCGACGTCGGTGACGTAGACGCCCTCCCCCGCCTGCGCCAGCAGCCCCTCGAGCGAGAGCTCGCCGGGGCCGACCATCAGGTTCGAGGTCGAGACCGAGGGCAGGGAGCGGTAGCCCTGCCGCGACGCCGATCCGGTCGAGGAGACGCCCTCGCGGTTGGCGGTGTAGGTGTCGAAGAGGTAGGTGCGCAGCCGGCCGCCCTCGATCAGGGCGGTGCGGCGGCGGGGGACGCCCTCGGCGTCGAAGGGCGCCGAGGCCGGCCCGTCGGGCTCGCGGCCGTCGTCGTGGAGGGCGAAGGCGCCGCTCGCGACCTCCTCTTCGAGCCGGCCGGCGAAGGGCGAGCGGCCGCGCTGGACGGCTTTGGCGCTGAGGGCGCCGCCGATCAGGCCGGCGAAGCTGGCGGCGACGGTCTCGTCGAGGACGACGGGGCAGGAGCGGGAGGCCGGCTTGCCGGCGCCGATCATCGCCAGCGCCCGCTGGGCCCCTTCGGCGCCGATCGCCTCGGGGTCGAGGCCACGCGGCCCGCGCGCGAGCCCGAAGCCGAGGCCGGTCTCGCGCGCCCCCTCCCCTTCGGCCAGGGCCGAGAGATAGGCGTAGGCGCTGGAGGCCTCGTAGAAGCCGGCGACGCCAGTCGAGGAGGCGATCGCCACCTGCTCGTCGGAGTCTGCGTAGACGGCGGTCTCGACGCCGACCAGGCGGGGATCGGACTCCAGTGCGGTGCGCTCGACGGTCAGCGCCAGCTCGGCTACCCGCGCCGTCTCCCATTCGGCGATCGAGGGGTCGCCGAGGCCCGGCACCGCCTCGATCTCGGCCGGCTGCGGCGGCGCCGCGAACTCGTCCTCGTCGGCGACCGCGGCCGCTTCGGCGGCCCTGGCGGCGATCGCCGCCACACCGGCGTCCGAGAGGTCGGTGCCGTAGGCGTAGCCGACGCGGTGGCCGCTCCAGGCGCGGATGCCGACGCCGCTCTGCGTCGCCGCCGTCAGGCTCTCGACCTCGCCGCCGTGGACGCGGACCTGGCGTCCGCCCTCGCGGGAGACGTAGGCCTCGGCGTCGCCGGCGCCGGCGCCGGCGGCGGCCTCGACCGCGCGGCGGGCGACCGCGCTCAACTCAGTCATCGAACGCTCCCGCTGTCATCGCTCCGTCCCCCCCACCGTCATCGCCCGCACCCGGACGTGGCCCTGGCCGGTCCCGACCGGGACTTTCTGCCCCCCCTTGCCGCAGATCCCGGTCTTCATGAAGAAGTCGTCGCCGACCGCGTCGATCGCCGCCAGCGCCTCGAGGCAGTTGCCGATCAGGGTGGCACCGCGGCAGGGGCTGGTCACCTCGCCGTTCTCGATCAGGTAGCCCTCGGAGACGCCGAAGACGAAGTCGCCGGTGGCGGGGTCGACCTGGCCGCCGCCGAAGGAGACCGCGTAGAAGCCGCGGTCGAGGTCGGCGATCATCGCCTCGGGCGTGGCGTCGCCGGGGGCGATGTAGGTGTTGGTCATGCGCGGGATCGGCAGGTGCCGGAAGCTCTCGCGGCGGCCGTTGCCGGTCGAGGCGACGCCGTCGCGCTCGGCGGTGAGGCGGTCGTAGAGATAGGAGGTGAGGCGGCCGTCCTCGATCACCTTCGTCTTCTGGGTCGGCTGACCCTCGTCGTCGATCGCGTCGCTGCCCCATTCGCCGGGGAGGCGGCCGTCGTCGTAGGCGTTCAGCAGCGGCTCGGCGACCCGCTCGCCGAGCTTGCCGACGTAGACGCTGGCACCCTTCTGGATGTGGTCGGCCTCAAGCCCGTGGCCGGTCATCTCGTGGAAGAGGACGCCGCCGAAGCCGCCGCCGACGACGACCGGCATCGAGCCCGAGGGGGCGGGGACCGCGTCGAGCAGGGTCAGCGCCTTCCGCGCCGCCTGCTCGGCGATCTGGCCGGGGTCGTCTTCGAGCAGCTCGAAGCCGCGGTGGGCGCCGAGGGTCTCGGCTCCGGTCTCGACGGTGCCGTCGCGGCGGGCGACCGCCTGGACGCCGATCCGGACCCGGGTGCGGTCGTCGCCGGTGAAGAGGCCGTCGGAGTTGGCGACCGCGACCTCGCGCCGGGCCTCGGCGTAGGAGGCGTTGAGCTGGGCGATCTCCCCGCCTCTGCCGCGCGCCCGCTCGTCGAGCTCGCGCAGCAGCTCCGCCTTGCGCTTGGCCGGCACGTCTTCGGGCCGGCGCTCGATCGGCAGCGACACCGCGTCGCGGGCCTGCAGCGGCCGCGGCTCGGTGCGCTCGGCCCGCAGCGCCCCGGCGGCTTCCCCGGCGGCGCGTTCGAGCTCGGCGGGATCGAGGCCGTCGACGTGGGCGAAGTAGGTGGTGGCGCCGTCGACGACGCGGACGCCGGCTCCCTCCTCGGCGCCGGCCTGGACCGACTCGATCCGCCGCTCGTCGATCGCCAGCGTCTGGCCCTGGCGCCGTTCGGCGAAGACCTCGGCGAAGCGGCCGCCGTTGGCGAGCGCCCGCGCCAGCACCCGCTCGGCGAGAGCCTGGTCGATCAGCCCGCTCACCCTTTCTGCTTCTTCCCGGCGACCTCGATCAGGCGGCCGGCGGCGACGAAGAGCTCGGCGCCGCTGCGCGAGTCCTGGGCGTGGTCGGCGCTGCGGCCGTGGGGGTAGTAGAGGCGGGCGAACGGGCGCCGCGCCACCCGCCGCCGGCGCATGAAGGCGGCGGCCTCGTCGGCGTAGACCGAGACGCGCTCGAGGAGAACGCGGTGGGGCTTCGGGGGCATCAGCCCTCGCCCTGCCGAGATTCGGGGGGCTCCGACCCCCCGAGGTCCGGAGACGCGAGCTGCCGCAGGGTCGAGCGCATGTCGAAGAGCATCAGCGAGGCGAGGGCGAAGCGGTCGGTGACCGTCACCGCGGCGAGGCCGGCGTTGCGGACCGCGAAGACCTCGCCCTGCTCGGTGGCGATGTGGACCTGCTCCACCGGCGCCGCCTCCGCCTCGTCAGCGACGGCGAAGAGGGCGGCGGCGTCCTCTCCCCAGCGCTCCGGCTCCTCCCCGGTCCCGGCCAGGACCTCGTTCGCGGGCCCGAGGATCGCGGCCCCGCGCAGGTCCGGCGACATCTCGGTCAGGAACTCCAGCGCCGCCTTCGCGGACTCGCCGCTGGGAAGGGTGGCTGCGGCAGCGTCGGGCATCTGCGAAAAACTACCGACCGTGACCCTCGCCCGAGCATCCTGGATCACCACGGTGGTCATCTGCGCGATCGCCGCGATCCTCTTCGCCTTCAGCGGCTATACCGGCTACGCGATCACCCTCGTCGCGATCGGCCTTGCAGCGGGCGTCAACCTGCTGCCGCCCGCTTAACCCGAGCGGTACGGACCGCTTTCGCGCTCGCGGTAGGAGGTCTCGGGCTCGACGTGGATCAGGACCTCGGCCTGGGGGATCTCGGCCTCGATCGAGTTGCGCATCTGGTGGGCGAGCTCGTGGGCGCGCTCGAGGCTGGTGCCGGAGCGGTACTGGACGTGGAAGTCGATGTGGCGGCGGCGGCCGGCGCGGCGGGCGCGGAGCTTGTGGTAGCCGGCGACCTCGGGGGTGCGGGCGGTGGCGATCGCCTGCTCGATCCGGTCCATCTCGGTGTCCGGCAGGGTTTCGTCGACGAGCACCCCGGAGGAGCGGCGGATGATGCTGATCCCGGCCCAGACGATCGCCCCGGCGACGACGAGGGCGGTGATCGAGTCGAAGGCGGCGGCGCCGGTGACCTTGACCAGGACGAGGCCGGCGAGGACGCCGAGCGAGGTGAAGGCGTCGGTCCGCAGGTGGGCGCCGTCGCCTTCCAGCGCCGGCGAGTCGTGGACCCGCGCCTGCCGGTAGAGGACGCTGGAGACGAAGAGGTTGGCGATGACGGAGAGGCCCATGACCGCGATGCCGACCCCGAGCGATTCGACCTCCGAGCCGGCGACGAGGCGGTGGGTCGCCTCGTAGACGATGATCGCGGCGCCGACCAGGATCAGGATCCCCTCGATCGTCGCCGCCAGGTTCTCGACCTTCTCGTGGCCGTAGGGGTGCTCCTCGTCGGCCGGCTCGTCGGCTTTGCGGACGGAGACGAAGGCGATCACGGAGGCGACGAGGTCGACCAGCGAGTGGATCGCCTCGGTGACGATCGCGATCGAGCCGGTGATCGCCCCGGCGGCCAGCTTCAGGGCGATCAGGATCGCGTTGGAGGCGATCGAGAGCCCGGCGGCGCCGGATTTGCTGCGGATCACGGTCCCGCCCCGGTCTCCAGGCCCAGGTGCCGCGCCAGCATCCGCGCCGCCTTGCCGCGGTGGCTGATCGCGTTCTTCTCCTCGGCTGGGAGCTCGGCCATCGTGCGCTGGTCCTGGTGCCCGGTCTCGTCTGGGACGAAGGCCGGGTCGTAGCCGAAGCCGCCGCTGCCCCGCCCTTCTCCTAGCAGGGTCCCCTCGCAGCGGGCCTCGAAGACGTACTCGTGCCCGTCGGCGTCGATCAGGGCGATCGCGCAGACGTAGGCGGCGCGGCGCTCGCCGCCGGCGGCGCCGACTTCGCGCAGCAGCTTCTCCAGGTTGGACTCGTCGCTGGCGCCCTCGCCGGCGTAGCGGGCCGAGTAGATGCCAGGGGCGCCGCCGAGGTCGGCGGCTTCGATTCCGGAGTCGTCGGCGATCGCCGCCTCGCCGGTGGCCTCGTGGGCGGCGCGCGCCTTGATCAGGGCGTTGGCCTCGAAGCTGTCGCCGTCCTCGGGCGGCAGCTCCACCTCGGGCGGCAGCGGCTTCAGCTCGACCCCCGGCAGCAGCTCCGCCATCTCCCGGACCTTGTGCTGGTTGCGGGTGGAGAGGACGAGCAGCTGTTTCGCCGCCGCTTCCCCAGGCTTCACGAAGCCGCCCGCTCCTGCACCTCCCGCAGGCGGCCGATCCCGAGCTCGGCCAGGCCCAGCAGCTCGTCGAGCGAGGCGCGCGAGAGCGGCGTCCGCTCCGCCGTCGCCTGCACCTCGACTAGGCCGCCGTCGCCCGTCATCACCACGTTGGCGTCGACTTCGGCGTTGGAGTCCTCGCCGTAGTCGAGGTCGCAGAGGGCGCGGCCGTTGACGAGGCCGACGCTGACCGCGGCAACCGTGCCGTTCAGCGGCAGCGCCTCGAGGGCCTTCTTGTCGACCAGCTTCTGGAAGGCCTGGCGCAGGGCGACGAAGCCGCCGGTGATCGCGGCGCAGCGGGTGCCGCCGTCGGCTTCGAGCACGTCGCAGTCGACGTAGACGCTGCGTTCGCCCATCGCCCTGAAGTCGACGACGACCCGCAGCGAGCGCCCGATCAGGCGCTGGATCTCGACCCCGCGCCCGTCCTGTTTTCCCTTGGCGATGTCGCGCTGCTTGCGGTCGCCGGTGGAGGCGGGCAGCATCGCGTACTCGGCGGTGACCCAGCCTTTCCCCTTGCCCACCATCCAGCGCGGCACCTGCTCCTGGATCGAGGCGGTGCAGATCACCCGCGTCCGCCCGATCGAGATCAGCGCCGACCCGGCCGCGCTTTCGACGAACCCCGGATCGATCGTCACCGGCCGGATGTCGGCCGGCGCCCTGTCGTAGCTACGTGAAGCTGGCATCGCGCGAGTCTCTCATGCAGGGGCAGCGAGTGTCGCTTTGCCCTCCATAGGAAGACAAAAGCGACATCCCCTATTTGAACGCGACTTTGTCGACCGCCTCCTTGATCTTGTTGACGATCACGTCGGCGAGCTCGGTCCCCTGCTTGCCGTTGAAACCTTTCATCGCCGCGACCATCCCGACCATCAGCAGCGAGACGAGCAGGATCAGGCCGACGTACTCGACCGTCCCCTGTCCCGCCTCCCCCGCCAAGCGGCGGATTTCTCGCAGCCGCCAGGTCGCCTGCATGTGCAGATAGCCAATCAGCTTGTAGATCATCCGTTGCCTCCTCTTCTTTGGATTGAGGCTCGGAGGCTCGGGGGTGGAGACGCACAGAACAAGACCTCAAGGTGCCGCCTCTCAAACATCTTCGTCCCAAATGTGTGCAAACAGGGCAACACCCCCCATCACCGCCCCCTCGACCGGCTACACGAGAGCGACGGCGACGGTCAGCAAATAGCTCGTTAAGGGAACTGGGGTTCCGGCGTCGCCGAAGCTACGAGGAAGAGTGCTTGCCCCTTGCAATAGCAATATCGGCCCTGGCCGCTTTGGAGTAACTCCTGTTCGCTCTTGTTTTAGGCCCCCCGTCGGAGCGCCCTTTCGGGCCCACCCAGTCGAAGCGTCGTGGCGCTTTGAGGCTGCAATCGGGTTTTCAGAGCGAAGCCAGTATCACAGCCAGCGCTGCCGCGCCCCCTGCCTCCTGAAACTTCTCGAAGGCCTGATAGACGGTAACCCAGGTTAGGCCGATCTGAACCCCATCGTAAGCAGCCTTGATGTAGACCATCGCTTCGGCCATTCCGTTGTATGCGTGCTCCTCGAGCCATGAAGTCATCTGCTCAAAGGACGCCTCCCCAATCGACTGATAAAAGGTCTTCATCAGATCGCCGGGATTGAACTCGCCCTTAAACACATTGAGCCAGGCGTCCTTTCCCATATCCACGAGCGCCTTGAGAACATCGTCCCGCCATTTTCCAGGGTCGTCCCATTGAGCGGGGTCGTCTACTTGCCCTTCGAACCCACCCAGCCCCGAGCCGTCCCCGGGATAAGATCCGCCGCCCTGGCTCGGATATCCGGAGTCAGGCGGATAACTGGGCGGGTAGGAGCCGTCATTGCATGGCTCGTCGCCTGAGAAGAGTCCACCTGGATCGCCAAAAGCAATCGGATTGTCCGCTGCATAGGAATAAGGTTCCCCCGTCTCTGCAACAGCGGGATCCACGCTCAGAAACTGCGCCGTCGCCGGATCGTAGGTCCGGGCTCGCAGATAGATCAGCTGATGTTCGGTGTTCATCCGGAACTGGCCGGCAAATCCCATTTTGCTGCTGGCACTCCCGGTGTGTTTCCAGACCGCGCCGTTGGGTCCGAAGCGATAGGTGCCGGTGTTTTCTCCGCTTGAGTTGGTCAGGAGGCGTATCGACCCAAGCTGGTCGTGATGCAGATAGGTTGCCGTGCCGGAGTTGATCTGCTCGATCGGTAGGCCTCCGGGGCCGTAGATGTAGTAGTCGTTCCCGCTGCGGAGCAGGAGCGGCAGCCCTGCCGCGAGGTCCCAGGCCATGTGGTAGGTGGAAGTGCTTCGGGTTTCAGTCGTCATCAGACCGGTGCCGTCGTATTTGAAGGTGTTTTCGATCCCCAAACTTTTGGTCGAGATGAGGTTCCCGGCCTGGTCGTAGACGTAGGGCACTTCGGAGCCGCCGCTCGGAGTTTCCTTCACCCGCTGGCCGAGTTTGTTGTATTCGAAGGTCGCATTGCTCGCCGTGGCGATCTGATCGGCTTTGTCGTAGGTGTAGGTGACCGGGGAGATCTTGGTGACGTTGCCGGCTTTGTCGTATTCGAAGGTAGTGCCGTTGCTTTTCAACAAGCGGTTGCCCGAGTCGTATTCGTATGCCCGTTCGGCTTCTTCGGAGAAGCCCGTATCGACCGATTTTTCGACCTGCCCGAGTTTGTCCCGCGTGTAGCCCATGGAGGCTAGAACCGAGGCCCCTTTCTTCATCGAGACTTCGGACAGCTGATCGGCCTTGTTGTAGACGTATTCGTCGACGTCCGTCGTCGCGGCCGGGAAGGTCATCGCTTTGACCTGCGAATCTCGGTTGTAGCCGAAGGTCGTTTCCTTGCCGAGCCAGTCGGTGACCTTTTCCAGGCGCCCGACATTGTCGAAGGCGTGTTTGACCACTTCACCGTTGGGATAGGTGAGTTCGGTCACCTCGTTGGCGAGGTCGTATTTGTATTTGACGAGTTCTTTGGCGCCGTTGGTGACTTCGGTCAGCCGGTCGAGCTGGTCGTAGACCTTCCCCGTCGTCCCGGTGCCGTCGGTCATTTCGGTGACGTTGCCGTCTTTATCGTATTTGAAGCTGACGTCGTGGGTGGCTTCTTCGGAGTAGTTGACTTCTTTGAGCCGGTTGGCCGCGTCGTAGCTGTAGGAGACGGTCCGTCCGAGGGCGTCTTCGGTTTTTTTGAGGTTGCCGGCCGTATCGTATTCCCGTTTGGTTTTGCGTTCCAGCGGGTCGATCGTTTCGGTCAGCTGCTCGAGGATGTCGTGTTCGTATTTCGTCGTGTTGCCGTTGCCGTTGGTGCGGCTTTTGACCTCACCTTCTGAGTCGTAGGCGGCTTCTGAGGTCGTGCCGTTTGCCCTTTCGATTTTCGTCTGCTCGTCGTCGGCGTCATAAGTGTATTTGGTCGTGTGGCCGAGGGCATCGGTGGTCGATTCGACGTTGCCGTTCTTGTCGTAGGCTATTTTGGTTTCGTGTCCGAGCGGGTCGGTTACCTTGATCGGCCGGCCCTGCGCGTCGCGTTCGGTTTTGGTTTCGAATTCCGAGGCGACGGCACCTTCTTCGTTGCCGCGCGGGCTGACTGCGGTCAGCTGGCGGCCGTCTTTGTCGTAGGTCGAGGTGGTCTTGTCGCCAGCGGCGTCGATCACGGCTTTGAGGTCGCCATAGGTGTCATATTCGAATTTGGTTTCGTGGCCGAGCGGGTCGGTCGCCGATTCCAGGTCGCCGTTGAGAGCGTGTTTGAAGGTCGATTTCTGGGTGGTTTCACCGGGCGCGGGGCGTTCGATCGCTTCGACGTTGCCGCGGGAGTCGCGTTTGTAGGTCGTTTTCTCCCCCAGCGGCGTCGTTTCGGTGAGGACGTCGTGGGTGGAGTTGTAGGTCCATTTGGTTTCGCTGCCTTCAGGGTCTTTTTCGAGCGTCATGTCGCCGGCGGCGCTGTATTCGAAGGTGGTGGAGTGCCCGAGCGCGTCGGTGACTTTGGTGAGCGCATAGGCGGCGCTGTATTCCTTGATGGTTTTCCGTTCCAGAGCGCCGCCCCCTTTGGCTCTGATCACTTCCAGAGGCTCTCCCGCTGCATTGAACTTCTCGAACGTGGTCGAGCCGTTGGGCTCGGTGATCGTCGTCGTCTTTTTGCCTTCGGATTCGCCGTAGACGAATTTGAGCACCCGGCTCATCGGGTCGGTCTGTTCTTTGACCCGGTGGTTTTCGTCATAGGCGGTTTTGGTCACGCCGCCGCGACCGTCGGTCATTTCGGTCAGCTGGTGGGAGGCGTCGTATTTGAATTTCCAGCGCGGGGTTTCTTCTCCTGGCAGCGTCACCGAGACAAGGTTGCCCGATTCGTAGGCGTATTTCACTTTGTTGCCCAGCGGGTCTTCGATGCTCGTCACATGGCCTTCGGTGTAGCCGAATTTCAGTTCCCTGCCGGCCGCGTCTTTGACCGTCCACAGGATGCCGAAGGCTTGAGTGATGGTGAGGGCATTGCCGTTGCGATCCTTCTGTTCGATAAGCAGGCCTTCTTTGTTGAACGTGAGTTTTTCCTGCGTTGGCAACGTGAGGATGTAGTTTTCTCCTTCTTTCACCAGCGTGGCTTGGATCCAGGCGCCGGGGATGTATTTGCCTTCCGACAGCGCGAAGAATGCCGTCGCGCCATTTTCCTGAACGACAGTGACAGCCCCAGATTCTCCGCTGAATTCCAGGTGCGAGCTGTAAGGGCCCGACCATCCGTAGCCCCAGGCGCCACTCGATTTGGCTTCGGCGGCAGCCTGGGAGTTGTAGGTGCGAGTGACGTGCAGGCCTGGGCCGCGACCGCTCAGAATGAGGTCGGTCTGTTCCTCGGACTGGTTACCGGTGGCGCAGTTAACAGGAGCGCCCGACGAGCATTGGGAATGGGAAACGGGGGGGCTCGCTGGATTATTCTGACCGGACGTGTCCGTCGGAGGGACTGGTGGTTCAGACGGGCATGCCAGAGCGTAAGAAGAAGCCAGGACGGCTATCGCGAGCAGGGCCAAGAGGCAGACGAGAAGCGCTCTGGCCCTGACGTTCATCGGGTCAACCTGTGTTGAATAGGTTTAGGACCTTGACCATTTGGGTACTATGGCATACCTTTTTTGGAATGCAAGTGCTCAAAAAGTATTGGCGCAAGTGTCTGGTTGCCGCCGCAACCCTCGCCCTTCTGCTCCTAACCGTGGTCGTGACCATGGGCAGCAGCACGAGCGTTCAGCAGCAGCTCGTGACGCCCCCCCAGCCGCCCGACCCTGTGCGGCGGACGTTTGACTTGCTGACCGGAATTCCTCAGCACGGAGCGGTCCTGGGCTATCGCAAGGCCCCCGTAACGCTCCAGTTCTTCGCCGACCTCCAGTGCTATGACTCGCGTGAAGTGATGCTCGGGGCCCTGCCGTTCTTGATCCGCAAGTTTGTGCGCGCGGGGAAATTGAAGATCCGTTTCCGCTCGACAGAAACGGAGACCAGAAGGGCCGGCGGTTGGTACGAATTCAGAGAACAGCAGACTGCGGCGCTCGCGGCGGGAAAGCAGGACAAGCTCTGGAACTTCATCGACGTCTTCTACCGGGAGCAGGGACCCGAGTTCACCGGCTACGCCACCGAAGACTTCCTTCAGCGGATCGCGCTGCAGGCCGGGATAGACCTGGAACGCTGGTCCCGCGACCGAGTGCCATTCCAAGAAGACTGGCTCAAAAGGAGCGAAGCCGACGAAGCGCTTGCGGTTAGCAATCACCTCGAAACCACTCCGTCATTCCTCATTGGACTAAGCGGAGGACCGAGCCGGCCGCTACGCCATTTCGCGTTCCAAGAACCCAAGGTCTTCGAAGAAGCGATAGAGGAGCTGCTGTAGCGATCTGGGCAGCGGCAGCAAACAGAAAAGTTCTTCAAACCTCGTCGCATTTACCGCAAAGCGGGGATTCACGCTCAGGGGATTCCTGACGATTCAAGCGAGGTGAACGTCCACGGCATCGTCCCCGTTCGCTGGCTGACGCTGGGCATGCTGCTCCTCAACCTCGCCGTCTGGCTGGACGCGGCGGCCCAGCTGGCGGGCTGACTAGCGCCGGATCTCTTCCCGGTCGAGGGCCTTGACCACGGCCTCGGTCCGGGTCCGCGCGTCGAGCTTTTCCATCGCGTTGCGGATGTGGGTGCGGACGGTCTCCGGCGAGAGGACCAGTCGCTTGGCGATTTCCTCGCCCGTCAGGCCCTGGGCCAGCATGGTGAGGATCTCCGACTCGCGGCGGCTCAACGTCTTCGCGGCACCGTTCCCGTTCGCCCCGTCGGCGGCGAAGCTGCGGTCGAAGTAGCGGCCGCCGCGCCAAACTTCGCGCAGGGCGTCGACGAGGACGTCGAGGCCGGCCGGCTTCGCGACCAGCCCGCGGGCGCCGCTGCGGTAGGCCGCCTCCAGCAGGTCGGGGTCTGTGAGCCCGGTGTAGATGAGGAACTTCGGGCAGGGCGGGCGGTCGTTCAGCCGCCGCACCAGCTCGGTCCCGCGCTCGTCGGGCAGGTCGACGGCGACCACGGCCACGTCCGGCTTCCGCGCGGCGATCACCTCCGCCCCACGCGCCGCCGTCGTGGCGCAGCCGCGCACCTCGAAGCCGCGCCGCTCGAGCAGGACCGCAAGGCCGTCCCGCAGCGCCTCGTGCTGCTCGACAAGGACCAAAGAGGGACTCCCGCTCGCCTCCATCTCTCCTCCTACCTCGGGATGCCGTTCCGCGTCTGGCGAACGGTCAAATACCCACGGTCCATTGATGGGAAACCGGCGGGTTTACCGAAAGGCCTGGATCCCCGTCACGGCGCCGCCGATCACCAGGGCGTGGACGTCGGCGGTGCCCTCGTAGGTGACGACCGACTCGAGGTTGTTCATGTGGCGGATCACCGGATACTCGAGCGTGACGCCGTTGGCGCCGAGCACCTGCCGCGCGCTCCGCGCCACCTCGAGCGCCCCGTTGACGTTGCCGAGCTTGCCGAGGCTGACGTGCTCGGGCCGCAGGGTGCCGGCGTCCTTCATCCGCCCCAGGTGGATCGCCACCAGCGTCGCCCGGTTCACCTCCAGCACCATCTCCGCCAGCTTCTGCTGCTGGATCTGGAAGGAGGCGATCGGGCGGTCGAACTGGGTCCGCTCCAGCGCGTACTCGAGCGCCGCTTCGTAGCAGGCACGGCCCGCCCCGGCGGCGCCCCAGACGATCCCGTAGCGGGCCTCGTTGAGGCAGGAGAGAGGGCCTTTCAGCGAGCTCACCTCGGGCAGGACGGCATCGGCCGGCAGGCGGACGTCGTCGAGCAGCAGCTCGGAGGTGATCGAGGCCCGCAGCGAGAGCTTGCGGTGGATGTCCTGGGTGGCGAAGCCCTTGGTCCCTTTGGGGACGAGGAAGCCGCGGACGCCCTCCTCGGTCTGCGCCCAGACGACCGCCACCGCGGAGGCCGAGCCGTTGGTGATCCACATCTTCTGCCCGTGCAGGATCCAGTCGGAGCCGTCGCGGCGGGCGCGGGTCCGCATCGAGCCGGGATCCGAGCCGGCGTCGGGCTCGGTCAGCCCGAAGCAGCCGATCGCCTCGCCGGCGGCCATCCGCGGCAGCCACTCCTGCTTCTGCTCCTCCGAGCCCCAGCGCCAGATCGCGTACATCGCCAGCGACCCCTGGACCGAGACGAGGCTGCGGATGCCGCTGTCGCCGGCCTCCAGCTCCATGCAGGCGAGGCCGTAGGCGGTGGCCGAGGCGCCGGCGCAGCCGTACCCCTCCAGGTGCATCCCCAGCACCCCGAGCCTGCCCAGCTCCGGCGCCAGCTCGCCGAGCGGAACCGTCGCAGTCTCGAACCACTCCCCCACGTTCGGCACCACCTTGTCGCGGACGAAGGCGCGGACGGTGTCGCGGATGTCGCGCTCCTCGTCGGAGAGGAGGGCGTCGAGCGCGAGGTAGTCGCTGGGGCGGATCGGCGGCGCGGCGGCGGTGGATGACATCGGACGTCCTCGAATCGGTGGCGGGTTTCTGAGATCGTGACCGAATGGCCGACTCGGCGCTGGGACGACTGCGCATCCTCGACTTTTCCCGCGTCCTCGCCGGCCCGCTGGCGACGATGACCCTGGCCGACCTCGGCGCCGAGGTGACGAAGGTCGAGCGGCCCGGGAGCGGCGACGACACCCGCGCCTGGGGCCCGCCCCACGACTCGGAGGGCGAGGCGACCTACTTCCAGGCGGTCAACCGCAACAAGCGCAGCCTCGCGCTCGACCTGCGGGACCCCGGCGACCTGGCGGAGGCGCGGCGGCTGGCGCTCGCCGGCGACGTCCTCGTCGAGAACTTCCGGCCCGGGCTGATGGACGAGCTCGGCCTCGGCTACGGGGAGCTGGCGCGGGAGAACCCGCGCCTCGTCTACTGCTCGGTCACCGGCTTCGGCGGCAGCGGCGCCGGGGCCGAGCTGCCGGGGTACGACCTCCTGGTCCAGGCCCTGGGCGGCCTGATGAGCCTCACCGGGGAGCCCGACGGCGAGCCGCTGAAGGTCGGCGTCGCCCTCGTCGACGTGATCGCCGGCCTCTACGCCGCGGTCGGCATCCTCGCCGCGCTCGAGCACCGTCGCGAGAGCGGCGAGGGGCAGCGGGTCGAGGTCGACCTGCTCTCGGCCCTGCTCGCCGGTCTCGTCAACCAGAGCTCCGCCTACACCGTCGCCGGCGTCGTGCCGGGGCGGATCGGCAACCGCCACCCCAGCATCGCCCCATACGAACTGCTGCGCTGCGGCGAGGGCGAGATCGTCCTCGCGGTCGGCAACGACCGCCAGTTCGCCGAGCTCTGCGAGGCGACCGGCGAACCGGGCCTGGCGGCCGATCCACGCTTCGCCACCAACCCCGCCCGGGTCGAGAACCGAGATGAGCTGCGCGAGCAGCTCGAATCGGCGTTCCATCACAAGTCCGCGACCGAGTGGGTCGAGCTGCTGCGAGCCCGCCGCGTCCCCGCCGGACTCGTCAACGACATCGGAGCCGCATTCGAGCTCGCCGCCGAGATCGGCCTCGACCCGATCGTCGAGATACCCCGCAAGGGCGGCGACCCGGTCCGCCTCCCCCGTAACCCGATCGGCCTCTCGAAGACGCCCCCGACCTACCGCCTGCCGCCGCCGCGACTACCCTGAGGCCGGTGCGGGTCCTTGTCGTCACCAACTTCATGCCCGACGCCTCGGCCCCGCAGCGGGGGCGCTGGGTCCGCGACCAGGTCGATCAGGTCCGCCGGCGGGGGATCGAGGTCGACCTCTTCGAATTCGCCCGCGGCCGCGACGAGTACCTGCCGGCGACCCGGCGCCTGCGCTCGCTGCTGCGCCGGGAGCGCTTCGACCTCGTCCACGCCCACTACGGGCTGGCGGGATGGGTGGCGCGGCTGGCCGGGGCGAGGCCGCTGGTCGTCACCTTCCACGGCACCGACGTCCGCCACCACCTCGTCGGCCACCTCTCGCGCCGGCTCGCCTGGCGGGTCGACCTCGTCGCCGGGGTCTCGCGGGCGCTGTTCGAGGCCGAGGACGGGCGGCCGGGACTGCCCGCGGTGCCGGGCTCGGCGGTCCTTCCCTGCGGGCCTGACCTGAGTCGCTTCGAGCCGATCCCCCGCGAGCGGGCGCGGCGCGAGCTGGGTCTCGACCCCGAGGGGGCCTACCTCTTCTTCCCCGCCAACCCGGCGCGGCCGGAGAAGCGCCACGACCGCGCCGCCGAGGTGGCGGCGGCCTGCGGCGCCGACCTCCTCACCGGCGGCTCGATCGAGCCCGCGCAGATGCCGCTCTGGCTCAACGCCGCCAACGCCGTCCTCGTCACCTCCGACTACGAGGGCTTCGGGATGGCCGCGATCGAGGCGCTCGCCTGCGAGGTCCCGGTCCTCTCGACCGACGTCGGCGTCGCCCCCTACGCCCTCGGCGGAATCGACGGCTGCCTCTGCGCCCCCTTCGACGCGGGCGCCTGGACCGAGCTGGCACGACGACACCTGGCGAGGCCGGACCCCCGCGTCGCCGGCGCGGCGCGGGCGGCGACCCTCTCGGCCGCCGGGATGGCGGAGCGGGTGATCGAGGCCTACGAGGCGGTCCTCGCCGGAGCAGAGGTAGATTGAGGCTCGATGAGCGCTGAACCGGGTGCAGCGAGCGAGGACCTCGAGGGCCGGATCCGCGAGGCGGAGCGGCGTCTGGAGGAGGCCGCGACGCTCGCCGCCGAGGCCGAGAGACGGGCCGAAGCGGAGATCGAGGCGCTGGAAGCCGACCTGCAGCGCGAGCGCGAGGAGAAGGAGCGAGCGCTGGCGGCGGCCGAGGAGCGGCTGGGCGAGATCGAAACCCAGGTGGAGGCGGCCGAGCAGCGGGTCGAGGCGGCGGAGCGCCGAGCCGGCACCGCCGAGGAGACGATCGCCGACGAGCTGGCGCGGGCCCGCGAGGGCGCCGCGACCTGGCTGCGGGGACAGCTCGAGGCGCTGCGCCGGGAGGCGGAGGGCCGATAGCCGCGATCGGCGAGTTCGACGTCGCCGTCGTCGGCGGCGGCGCCGCCGGTCTCTGGAGCGCGCTGCGGGCGGCCGAGCAGGGCGCTCGCACCTGCCTCGTCTCCCGCACCCCGCTCTCGCAGAGCGCCAGCTACTGGGCCCAGGGCGGCCTCGCGGCGGCGCTCGAACCCGACGACTCCCCCGAGCGCCACGCCGCCGACACGATCGCCGCCGGTCGCGGCCTCTGCCGCAGCTCGGCGGTGCGGGCGCTGGTCGAGGAGGCGCCGGCCGCCGTCCGCGACCTGATCGCCCGCGGCGTCGTCTTCGACCTCGACCACGAGGGGCGGCTGGCGCTGGGGCTGGAGGGCGGTCACGCCCACCGCCGCATCGTCCACGCCGGCGGCAGCCAGACCGGCTACGAGCTGACCTCGAAGCTCGCCAGGTGGGTGGCCGCGGAGGAGCGGGTCGAGGTGATGGAGCGGACCTCGGCGGTGGCGCTGTGGAGCGACGGCGAGCGCTGCCACGGGGTTGTCACCGGCAGCGGCGAGGTGGCGGCGCGGGCGACGATCCTCGCCACCGGCGGCGCCGCGGCGCTGTGGCGGCGGACGACCAACCCGCGCGGGGCGATCGGGGCGGGACCGGTGCTGGCCTCGCTCGCCGGCGCCGACCTCGCCGATCTCGAGTTCTGCCAGTTCCACCCGACCGCGCTGGCGCTGCCCGGAACCGCGCACGACGGGGCCCTGATCACCGAGGCGATCCGCGGCGAGGGCGCGAAGCTGCTCGGCGCCGGCGGCGAGCGCTTCACCGACGAGCTGGCGCCGCGCGACGCGGTGACGGCGGCGATCCTCGAGCAGATGCGGACCGACGGCTCGGCCGCGGTCGACCTCGACCTGCGCGAAATCGACCCGGCCCGCTTCCCCAACGTCTTCGCCTCCCTTGCCGAGGCGGGGCTCGACCCGCAGAGCCGGCCGGTGCCCGTCGCCCCCGCCGCCCACTACACGATGGGCGGGATCGCGGTCGACGTCGACGGCCGCTCCTCGCTGCCGGGCCTCTACGCCGTCGGCGAGTGCTCCTGCACCGGCCTCCACGGCGCCAACCGCCTCGCCTCCAACTCGCTCAGCGAGTGCTTCGTCTTCGGCGGCCGCGCCGCGACGGCGGCGATCGCGGAGGAAGCGACGCCGAGCCGGCCCGAGCCGCCCGAGCGGCGCTTCGAGCCGCCGAGCGACGAGACCCGCGACGCGGTCTGGCGCTACGCCGGGCCGATGCGCAATCCCGACGACCTGGCGCGGCTGATCTCCAACCCC
Organism: Solirubrobacterales bacterium; assembly: GCA_025936755.1. Lineage (GTDB taxonomy): Bacteria > Actinomycetota > Thermoleophilia > Solirubrobacterales > 70-9 > VAYN01. The sequence goes on from JAICSS010000008.1 coordinate 47,542, forward strand.
TATCCGCTGGCGCGGGCGATCGGCGCCAGCGCCCTCGACCGCCGCGAGTCCCGCGGCGGCCACCTGCGCCGCGACTGCCCCGACACGGACCCATCCCTTGACGGGATCCATGTCGTTGTCCACCCAGACGCCAGCGTCAGCGAGGAAACTTGGCTCTGAGGCAGGCGGCCTCGGATAGCGTCGCTCCATGCTCCTAGGAGTCGACGTCGGCGGGACCTTCACCGACGCGGTCCTGCTCGACGGCGGCGAGGTCCACACCGCCAAGGTGCCGACGACGCCGCGGCAGGAGTCGGTCGGGGTCATGCGGGCGGTCGAGAGGGTGCTGCGCCGGGCGGGCGCCGCCGCGAGCGGCGTCGACGTCTTCGCCCACGGGATGACGGTCGGCACCAACGCCCTGCTCGAGGAACGGGGGGCGACGACGGCGCTGGTCGCCACCGGCGGCTTCGCCGACCTGCTGGAGATCGGTCGCCAGAACCGGCCGCATCTCTACCGCCTCTGCGCGCCGAAGCCGACCCCGCTGGTGACGCCGGAGCGGCGCTTCGAGGCGAGCGAGCGGGTCGGCCCGGACGGGGTCGTCGAGCCGCTGCCCGGGGACGAGCCCGAGCGCCTCGCCGCGGCCGTCGAGGCCAGCGGCGCCGAGGCCGTCGCGGTCTGCCTCCTCTTCTCCTATCTCGACCCGAGCCACGAGCGGCGGATCGCCGAGCACCTGAGGCGGCGCCTGCCCGGCGTCCACGTCTCCGCCTCGCACGAGGTCCTGCCCCGCTTCCGCGAGTACGAGCGCTGCTCCACCACCGTGATCGACGCCTACCTGAGCCCGCTGCTCGGCCGCTACCTCGGGGCGTTGGGCGAGGCCGCGACCGACGCCGGATTGCCGCAGCCGCTGGTGATGAGCTCCTCCGGCGGCGTCGCCCCCGCCGGGGAGGCGGCGCGGGCCGGGGCCTGGAGCGTCCTCTCCGGGCCGGCGGGCGGAGCCGTCGGCGCCGGGCTCCTCGCCGGCCTCAGCGGCGACGGCAACGCCCTCGGCTTCGACATGGGCGGCACCTCCTGCGACGTCTGCGTGGTCGAAGACGGCGAGGTGCGGCGGACCGACGAGCGCGAGATCGGCGGCCGCCCGATCCAGCTGCCGATGGTCGACGTCCACACGGTCGGCGCCGGCGGCGGCTCGATCGGCTGGGCCGACAGCGGCGGGGCGCTGCAGGTGGGGCCGCGGTCGGCCGGCGCCGACCCCGGGCCCGCCTGCTACGGCCGCGGCGGCGCCGAGCCGACGGTCACCGACGCCAACCTCATGCTCGGCCGCCTCGGCGGCGGCTCGGAGCTTGCGGGCGGGGTCGCCCTCGACGTCGAGGCCGCCGAGCACGCGGTCGGGCAGCTCGCGGATTCGCTCGGCCTCGACCCGCGCGAGACCGCCGCCGGCATCCTCCGCGTCGCCGACCAGGAGATGGTGCGGGCGCTGCGGGTGGTCACGGTCGAGCGCGGAGTCGATCCGCGCGGCTTCGCGCTGCTGCCCTTCGGCGGCGCCGGCCCGATGCACGCGGCGGCGATCGCCGAAGAGCTGGAGATCGGGACGATCCTCTGCCCCCGGGCCGGCGGCGTCCTCTCCGCCCTCGGCCTCTGCGCCTCCGAGCGCCGCCGCGACACCGTACGGACGGTGATGATGAGCGAAGGCGAGATGACGGCGGAGCGCATCGCCGCGACGGTGGGCTCGATGATCGAGGAGACCGGAGCGGGGCTCGACGAGGCCCGGCCGCGACTGACCTACAAGCTCCGCTACGCCGGTCAGGCCTTCGAGCTGCCGGTGCCGGGGCCGCCCGACCCCGACCCGGCCGAGCTGCGGGAGGCCTTCGAAGGCCTTCACGGCGAGCGCTACGGACACGTCGACCGCGAGGGCGAGGTGGTCCTCGTCGACATCGAGCTGGCGATGGCGGTGCCGGGACCGGCGCCGCGGCCGGCCGCGGCCCCAGGGGGAGCGGTCGAGCGCGGCCACCGGCGGGTCCTCTTCGACGGCGAGTGGATCGAGACGCCGGTCCTGCGCGGCGAGCCCGCCGCCGGCAGCGAGGCCGAGGGGCCGCTCGTCTTCGAGCTGCCCGAGGCGACCTTCGTCGTCCCGCCCGGCTGGAGCACGAGCGTCGACGAGCACGGAACGATCGTGAGCCGATGGACCCGATAGCCCTCCAGGTCCTGGTCGGCGGCCTGCGCGCCGCCTGCGACGAGATGGGGGCGACGCTGATCCGCTCCGCCTACTCGGCGAACGTCAAGGAGCGCCACGACTGCTCGACCGCCCTCTTCGACCCCGCCGGGGAGCTGGTGATGCAGGCCGAGCACATCCCCGTCCACCTCGGCTCGATGCCCGACGCCGTCGCCGCCGTCCTCGGCGAGGACCACGAGCCCGGCCGCAGCTGGATCCTCAACGACCCCTACCGCGGCGGCACCCACCTACCCGACGTCACCCTCGTCTCCCCCATCTTCGCCGCCGGCGAGTTGCTCGGGTTCGCCGCCAGCCGCGCCCACCATGCCGACGTCGGCGGCCCGACCCCGGGCTCGATGCCGGCCTTCTCCCGCACCCTCGAGGAAGAGGGGGTGGTGATCCCGCCCACCGTCGCCGGCAAGGAGACGCTGGAGAAGCTCGCCTCGCGGATGCGGATGCCGCGGCAGCGCCTCGCCGACCTGCGCGCGCAGGAGGCGGCGAACCGAGTCGGGGTGCTGCGCCTGCGGGAGCTGTGCACGAGCCTGGGCACTGCAGAGCTTCGAGAGGGGATGGCCGAGATCCTCGCCTACACCGAGCGCCGCACCCGCGCGGCCCTGGCCGAGCTGCCCGACGGCAGCTACCGGGCCGAGGACGTGCTCGAGGCCGACTGGGACGGCGCCGAGCGCGACCTGCGCCTGCGGCTGGAGGCGACGATCGCCGGCGAGGAGCTGCGCCTCGACTTCAGCGGCACCGGCGAGCAGGTCGAGGGCAACCTCAACTGCCCGCTCTCGGTGACGAAGTCGGCCGCCTTCTTCGCCGTCCGCGTCCTCACCGACCCCGACGGCCCGCCCTCGGCCGGGGCGCATCGCCCGATCGAGGTCCTCGCCCCCTCCGGGTCGCTCCTCAACGCCCGCTTCCCCGCCGCCGTCGCCGCCGGCAACGTCGAGACCTCGAGCCGGGTCGCCGACCTCGTCCTCGCCGCCCTCTCGCAGGCGCGGCCGGGCCCCGCCCAGGGCCAGGGGACGATGAACAACCTGACCCTCGCCAACGACGAGTTCACCTACTACGAGACGCTCGGCGGCGGTCAGGGCGCCTGTCCCGAGGCCGACGGCCCCAGCGCGATCCACGTGGCGATGTCGAACACGCTGAACACGCCGGCCGAGGCGCTGGAGACCGAGTTCCCGCTGCGGGTGCGCGAGCTGGCGCTGCGCCGCCGCAGCGGCGGCGCGGGCACCCACCGCGGCGGGGACGGGATCGTCCGCGAGATCGAGGCCCTGGCGCCGATGCGCTTCAGCCTGATCACCGAGCGCCGCCGCCACCTGCCGCGCGGCGCCGGCGGGGGCGAAGACGGCGCCGCCGGGGTCAACCTGCTGAACGGCTCGCCGCTGCCGGCGAAGGCGGAGGGGAATCTGGCTCCTGGAGACCGGCTCAGGCTCGAAACGCCGGGCGGCGGCGGGTGGACTTAGCTCACACTGGGGTCATATTTCGCAAATTTCCCGGTTTTTTAGTTGAGATTTCGCTGCACTTCTCTAGAATGCGCGCCTCCGGGCGGGCGGAAACGGCCCTCGCAGGCCAAGGTTCAACGCGCCCAGCCCCGACTGCGACTAACGAATCTTCCTGGATCAATTCAATGCCGATCGCTCTCAAGGAATGGGCTGTAACGGTCCGCGCTCTCGCGGAGGGCGAGCAGCTGCTTACCCTGCGCAAGGGCGGCATCCGCGAGGAGAACAAGCACTTCGAGCTCGAGCACGAGCGCTTCTTCCTCTACCCGACCTTCGACCACCAGCGGAACAACCTGGTCCGCGAATCCCACCACCCGGAGCTGCGCCGCGCGCTCGAGGAGGGTGTCTGGCCCGACGAGGAGCCGCCGCCGCGGGCGCTGCTCCAGGACGGCGGCATCCCCCAGCCCGACCGCGTCCGCCTGCGCGCCTGGGCCGAAGTGGTCGAGCACGTCACGATCAACGACCGCCGCAGCCTCGACGCGCTCTCGCCGTACTACATCTGGACCCCCGACTACGCCGAAAAGCGGCTGGCCTGGAAGCGGCGGCACCCGCTGCACGTGCTGCTGCTGCGGGTCCACCGGATCCCGCGCCCGGTCACGGTCCGCGTCCGCGACGAGTACCACGGCTGCCGCTCCTGGGTCGAGATCGACCGCGAACTTCCCTTCGAGGGCACGCCGGTGATGGCCGACGAAGAGTTCGACCGCGCCCGCGAAGAGATTCGCGATAGATGCGGCGCTTCTGAACCCCTCCTGGTCTAGACAACCCCTTGCCTCGTTAGCCTCGCCTCGATGAGCTGGGTCGAGACCGAGAGCCTGAGCTTTACCGCGCGGCACGACTCCGACGACTCCGCCTTCGCCGAGCGCACGCTCGACCGCCTCGAGGAGCTGCGGCTGCGGCTGGAAGACCGCTTCGAGCGGGTGCCGGAGGAGGTGACGATCGTCGTCCACACCAACCCGATCTGGCTGACCGCCGCCCACCCCTTCCTGCCCGCCGCCCGCTGGTCGGCGGCCCCGGCCGGGCGCCGCTACCTCGCCGGCTGGCCGATGTCGACCGAGCTGCACGTGCTCAACGATCCCCACATGGAACGCCGGGCCGCGGGCGACGACTCCTACGAAGCCCTCCGCGGCACCGCCGAGCGCCTCTACGCGCAGATGACGATCGCCGCCAACAACACCGCCCTCCCCCCCTCCTGGACCCCGCGCCGCTTCGCCCGCTACCTGCGCTGGGCCTGGCTGGTCGAAGGCGGCGCCCAGTACTTCTCCCGCCAGGTCGGCCTCTACCGCGCCGCGACGATCCGCCGCCTGCGCGAGAGCGCCCGCCCCTCCTTCCCGCCCTCGCGCCGCGACGCCGTCATCCTCGGCGGCACGATCTTCGACCTGCTCGAGAACGAACGGGGTCCCGAGGCCTGCGAGCGCCTCGTCGACAAGCTCCTCCCCCAGGGCCCCGAGGTACAGCTCGAAGACGCCTTCGACGCCCGCTTCCGCGAGATCGAGGACGCCTGGCGCGATTACCTGCGCGAAATGGTCCGCGGCCCGGTCGCGGTCTGAAGCTCAGTTCACCTGGGTCAGCAGCCAGAGCAGCAGGAAACCGCCGATCGCGACGACGATCAGCCAGAAGGCCAGCTGGGCCGGTGAGGGGCCGGGCGATTCGCCGCGGGCGAGGCGCCGTTCGCCTTCCAGCTCGGCGACCTCGTCGCCCTCGTCCTCGATCATCACCCCGGCGAGCACCTCGCGGGCGCGCTGGGCGTCGTTGCGGTTGACCATCAGGTCGCGCGGCCCGCTGGAGAGGAAATCGGGATTGTCGAACCCGAGGCTGCGCTTCAGCACGCTGGGGATGCCGACCTCGGAGAGCAGGCCCTGCAGCATCTCCCCTTCGATCTCGTTGCGGGCGAAGGCGACCTTGACGAGATCGCCGCCGCCGCCCCCTCCGCCACCGCCGCCGCCCTCGTCGTCGCCGCCGGAGCGACCGCCGCCACCGTGGGCGCCGCGCTTTTTCTCGCTCGCGGGAGGTTTATGCGACGTCGAGGTCGACATCGGCGATCTTCAGGTCGGCCAGGTCGTAGGCCTTCACGTCCGGGGCCTCTTCGTTCTCCAGCGAGACGATCACGTAGACCTGTTCCGGCCACATCCGCGCCTCGTTGACGTCGGTCTGGGAGGGGTAGGCGGCGCTGCGGGTGTGCGAGTGGTAGATACCGATCAGCTCGTCGCCGGCGCCTTCGATCTCCTTCAGCGCGTCGTACTGGCCCTGCGGGTCCATCTCGTAGCGCAGCGGGCTGTGGGCGGCGTTCTCCACCCGCACCACGCTCGTCGCCTCGCCGTCGCGGCCGCCGATCATCCCGCAGCACTCGTCCGGCAGGTCCGCGCGCGCGTGCGCGACCATCTCGTCGACCAAGGTTCGGGAGATCTTCACGTGCCGAGGCTAGCGGACCGCGCCCGATCCGACCCGGGCGAGGACGCGCTTCAGCGCCCCCCAGGCGGGCTTCGGCTTACCGCTCTTGTCGAGCAGGCCCGAGTACTCGCAGAAGGCGCAGATCGGGTCGGCGCCGGCGGCGTCTTTCCAGGCGAACCAGTAGGCGCCGGCGAGCCGCCAGCGCCGGCGCTCCGCCGCGAGACGGGTGAAGGCGCGGGTGAGGAACCGGGCCTGGCCGCGGAGGCCGCGATCGAAGGGGGTGGGGACCCCGGCGGCGGAGGCGAGGCCGATCTCGCTGATCAGCAGCGGCGTCCGCGCGTCCCCCGCCTGGCTCATCGCCAGCCTCGTCATCCGGATCTCGTATTCGAGCCCCGCGACCGAGGCCGCGTAGGGATGGAGGGCGACGACGTCGAAGGCCGCCCGCGCCCCGGGCTGCCGGTACATCGCCGCCAGGAACTCCCAGGGCGGCGGCTGGCGCTCGATCGGCGCCAGGCCGGCGGCGACGATCACGGCCCCCGGCTCGCGGCCGCGGATGGCCGCGGCGCTCGCCCGCAGCAGGCGGACGTAGGCGCGAGGGTCGGGGTCCTCCCAGAAGGCCGGGAAGTTCGGCTCGTTCCAGATCTGCCAGCGACGGACGGCGGCGCCGTGCGCCGGCGTCTGGCGCCAGAACTCACCATGGGTGCCGTAGCGGTCCACCAGCTTGCGGAGGAAGCCGCGCCAGGCGGAGAGGTCGCCGCGCCCTAGGGGCGGTCGCGCCGGGTCCGCGGCGACCCAGCCCGGCGAGCCGCCGACCTGCGGCATCACCCGCACCCCGTTCGCCGCCGCGGCCGCCATCGCCGCGTCGAGGGCGGTGAAGTCGAACTCCCCCTTGCGCGGCTCGACTTCGTACCAGCGAACCGGCAGCCGCACCGCCAGCCCGGTGCGGCCGAGTCGCTGCCAGTCCCGCGCTTCCAGTGGCGCCTGCGGGACGACGCCGAAGAAGGGCTGGGCGGCATCCGCGTGCGTCGCCGGGACGAACAGCGCGGCCAGCATCCCCAGCACCGCCGGCAGCGCCGATCGCCGGCCGCCCTCGATGCGAGGACAGAGCACGGCGACCTCAGCGATGCCGGACCAGCGGCACCTGCGCAAGCAGGGTCTTGGGACCCCGCACGCCCCCGACCAGGAGGGCCCTTCCGCGGCGCAGGAAGAGATCGTCGCCCGTGACCCAGCCGCCGAACCCGATCGTCATCCGCCCGCCCCGGCCGAAGCGTCGTTCGAGCTTGCCCGCCGGGGTGAGGGCGAAAGCGGCCAGGCGCGATCTGGACCCGAGCGGCACCTGGGAGGAGCCGACGACGACGGCGCGACCGTCCGCGGTGGCGGCGACCCCCGACGCCGCGAGGCAGCCGCCGGGAACGCCGACTCGCGCCAGGCCGCCGTTGCCGTAGGCGGAGCTGACGCTGCCGTTCGGCCGCAGGCGCAGGACGGCGACCTTGTCGTGTTTGTACCGATCCCCGCTCGAGCTGAGGGAGGCGGCGACCATCACCCCGCCATCCGGGAGAACGGCGAAGTCGCCCTGCGGGAGGAAGAAGGTTTCCGGCGGTTCGACCTGGAACGGGATGGTCACCGTTCCCTGCTGACCGTAGGAGTCGTCGACCCTGCCGTTCCGCGTCAGCCTGATCAGGCGCCGGAAGGAGCCGCCGTCCTGGAGGTAGACGGTCCCGCCCGGGCCCGGCTTCAGCGCCGTCGGTTCCTCCGCCGGCGGCACGAAGACGCGCCCGTCGCCGCCGAAGCTGCGATCGAGCCGGCCACGGCCGGAGAGGCGCGCGGCCACGACGTCGCCGAGGATGACGCCGGTGCGAGGATCGAAGCTGGGACCGCTGCGACCGGCGATCACGATCTTGCCGTCGGGGAGCACGGTCATCGCCGCGCCTTCGTCGTAGCGATCGCCGAGGTCGACCTCGAGGCTGCCCGCATGGCCGAAGGAGGCGTCGACCGCGCCGTCGGGGAGAAGGCGGGTGAGGACCGGATCGCTCCCTTCCCCACCCGTCAGTTTGGTCGTGAAGAGAACCAGGATTCCTCCGTCCGGCTGCACCGCAACCCGCTGCAGGGGGATATCGACGTGGCCGTCGTCGCCGAAGGCGCGGTCGACCGAACCGTTGGCCCGCAGCCGCGTGATCTTCGATTCGGCGCCCAGCCCGCTGACGAGAAGCGTCTTCGCCCTGCCATATGGCAGGGCGTCCCAGACGATGCCGAGGTGCGAGATCACCCGCTTGCCGCGGTGGCCGAAGGAGGCGGACGCGACCGCCGAGGAGACCAGCAGGCCGGCGACCAGCACCGCCACCGCCGCCCACCGCTTCCAATCTCCGCCCCGCTTCATCTCCAGCCCACCTGCCTTTCGTCGCCGAACCCTTCCGGTCCAGCAAACACGCGGCAGCAGAAGCAAGTTGCGGTGGCCTAGATCGGCGCCGCTACCACCAGACGGTGGAGTCCAGGTTCTCGATCTCCTCGATCGGCTTCGTGTAGACGCCGGAGGAGAGGTACTTCCAGCCGTCGTCGGGGATCAGGAAGACGACGTTGCCGGAGTCGAGCTCGCCGCCGATGCGGTGGGCGATCGCGGCGATCGCGCCGGCCGAGACACCGGCGAAGACCCCCTCCTCCTCGAGCAGTTTCTTGGTCCAGACGATCGCGTCGCGGTTGTCGACCATGATCTTGCGGTCGAACAGGGAGATGTCGATGATCGGCGGGATGAAGCCGTCGTCGAGCGAGCGCAGGCCCTGGACCAGCTCGCCCTGTTTGGGCTCGGCGGCGACGATCAGGGTGTCGGGGTTCGCCTCCTTGAGGCGGCGGCCGTTGCCCATCAGGGTGCCGCCGGTGCCGAGGCCGCCGACGAAGGCGGTGACCTCGTCCAGCTCTTCGAGGATCTCGACCGCGGTGCCGTTGTAGTGGGCGAGCGGGTTGGCCTCGTTGCCGTACTGGTAGGGCATGTAGAAGCCCGGGTCCTCGGCCAGCTCCAGCGCCACCTCGACGGCGCCGTTGGAGCCCTTCGCCCCCTCCGAGTAGACGATCTCCGCCCCGTACATGCGCAGCAGCTGCGTCCGCTCCTCGGTGACGTTGTCGGGCATCACCACCTTCAGCGGGTAGCCCTTGCGCCGGCAGATCATCGCCAGGGCGATGCCGGTGTTGCCGGAGGTCGGTTCGAGGATCGTGTGACCGGGTTCGATCGCCCCCTCGGCCTCCGCGGCCTCGATCATCGATTTCGCGACCCGGTCCTTGACCGAACCGGTCGGGTTGTGCCCCTCCAACTTCGCGTAGATCCGCACGTCCGGCTTCGGAGATAGCCGCGGCAGCTCGACCAGCGGCGTATTGCCGATCGACTCGACGACGTTGCCGAAGCGGCCTCCGCAGGGTCTGTTGAGTAATTGCTCTCGCGCCATCAGCCGCCCTTTACTTCAGAAAGTGTAGCGACGGTTTGCCAACTCGCCGAGGGGATTCGAAAGCTCCTGCTCTGGGCATGTAAAAGCGCAGCTTGTAGGTTTTTCACGTCCGGCAAAATCTGGATCGGAGGGATCGAATGAGAAAGTCCCGGTTGACCGCGCTTCTTGCGGTCCTCCTGCTCGCACTTGCGGCGGTCGCGGCGGTCGGCTGCGGCGGCGGTAGTGACACCACCGGCACCAGCGGCGGTGGCGGCAGCGCCGAAGGAGGCGGGGGCGGCGAACCGCTGTCCGTCGGCTCCGACATCCCCTATCCCCCGTTCGAGCAGGGGAAACCCGGTGAATACACGGGCTTCGACATCGAACTGATGGAAGCGATCGGGGAAAAGATCGGGCGCACGCCCGAATTCCAGGACACGTCGTTCGAAACGATCTTCCGCGACGTCGCCCAGGGCAAGTTCGAAGCGGTGATCTCGGCGGCAACGATCACCGAAGAACGCGAAAAAGAAGTCGCCTTCTCCGACCCGTACTACCTCTCCGAACAGGCGATCCTGGTCAAGGAAGGCAGCGGCGTCGGGGGCCTCGAAGATCTCGAAGGAAAGACCGTCGCCGCCCAGCAGGGCACCACGGGGCTGGAACTCGGCAAGGAAAAAGCCAATGCCGGGGAACTCCGCCCCTACCCCGAAGGACCTGACGCGATCAACGCCCTCAAGGCCGGCACCGTCGAAGCGGTGATCATCGACCAGCCGGTGGCGCAGAACGCGGTCGAAGAAGAAGGCGGCGTCGAAATCTCCGAAAGCGTCCCGACCGAAGAAAGCTATGGAATCGCGCTCGCCAAGGACAACACGGAACTCCTGAAGGAAATCAACAAGGGCCTCGCGGAAGTGATCTCCGACGGCACCTACAAAACGATCTACGAAAAGTGGTTCCACAAAGAACCGCCGAAAGAATTCCTCGGCTAGACCGACCTGAGCGAGGGGGCGCCGCCGACGGCGCCCCCTTCTCGTCTCCGGGCCCGACCAGGACAGTGCGATGAGCCAGTTCTTCAACCAGTACTTCAACTTCGACGTGATGCGGGAACACTTCGGGGAAGTGCTCGTCGGCTTTCTCCAGAACCTCCTCGTCTTCGCCGTGGCGGCCGTGCTGGCGCTCGCCTTGGGGCTGTTCCTGGCGCTGCTGCGACAGCTTCCGGGCAGGAAACTGATGCCGATCCGGTTCGTGACGATCGCCTACATCGACTTCTTCCGCGCGGTCCCGATCCTGATCATCATCCTGATGATCTCCGGCGGGGTGCCGTTTCTCAGCTTCCTCCCGCAAGAAGTCCGCATCCCGCACTGGTTCGGCCGGCCGGACCCCTTCTGGTACGGCGTCGCGGCCCTGGTGATCGTCTACGGGGCCTTCTCGGCGGAGGTCTACCGGGCGGGCATCGAAGCGGTGCCCCGCGGCCAGATGGAGGCGGCCCGCTCGCTCGGCATGAGCCACTTCCAGGCAATGCGACATGTCGTCGTGCCCCAGGGCGTGACGAAGATCCCGGCGCCGATGCTGAACGAACTCATCTCCCTGCTCAAGGACACGACCCTGGTCAGCGTCATCGCCCTGAGCGAGTCGGTCCTGGTGAGTCGCGAAGTGCTCTCCGAACGGCTGAACAGCTCCTCGCTGACGCTGACCGCAATCTTCTTCGTGATCATCATCCTGCCCCTGGCCCGGGTCGTCGACAAACTGATCGCCCGGCAGCAGCTGAAAGTCACCCGCGGCTCCCACATCGAGGTCGCCTGAGCCGTGGCCGAGCCGATGCTGAAGCTGCGCGGCGTCCGCAAGCGCTTCGGCTCGCTCGAGGTCTTGAAGGGGATCGACCTCGACGTCGGCAAGGGCGAGGTCGTCTGCATCCTCGGCCCCAGCGGCTCCGGGAAGAGCACGCTGCTGCGCTGCATCAACCTGCTCGAGCCGCCGGAGGAGGGGGAGATCCTGCTCGAGAGCCAGGACATCTGCAGGGGACCGGGATCGGGCACCGGCGAGCAGAGCTGGAACCTCGACTTCGTCCGCCAGCGGGTCGGCATGGTCTTCCAGCAGTTCAACCTCTTCCCTCACAGGACCGTGCTGGAGAACGTGACGATGGCGCCGGAAAAGGTGCTGGGCCGGGCGAAGGGCGAGGCCCGGGAGAAAGGCACGGCGCTGCTCGAGCGCGTCGGCCTCGCCGACAAACTCTCCCAGTATCCGGAACGCCTCTCCGGCGGCCAGCAGCAACGGGTGGCGATAGCGCGGGCGCTGGCGATGGAGCCGCGCGTGATGCTCTTCGACGAGGTGACCAGCGCGCTCGATCCCGAGCTGGTCAAGGAGGTCCTCGACACGATGCGGGAGCTCGCCTCGGAAGGAATGACGATGCTCGTCGTCACCCATGAGATCGGCTTCGCCAGGGAAGTCGGCGACCAGGTCGTATTCATGGACGGCGGCGTGATCGTCGAGCAGGGCCCGCCGGCCGAGGTCCTGGAGCGGCCCCGCGAGGAGCGGACCAAGCGGTTCCTGGGTCTTGTGCTGGATCGCTAGGAGCGCGCCCGCTACGCGGCGCAGGCCCCGCCGGCCATGGCGGGGAGGATGACAACGGTGTCGCCGTCTTCGACCGCGGTCCCGAGCCCGTCCAGGACCCGTACGTCCTCGTCGTTGAGGTAGACGTTGACGTAGCGGTTTAGCTCGCCGTCCTCGCCGAAGAGCTGCTCCCGGGTGTCGGGGTACTCGCCGGTCAGCGAGCGCAGGACCTCGCCGACGTCGGCGCCGCCGGCCTCGACCTCGGCCTGGCCACCCGTTTTCGGGCGCAGGACCGGGGGGATGCGAACGGTTGCCATGAGGGCGGGGATCCTACCTAGGCGATCGACTGGCGGTCGCCACCGGCGCCGGCGCAGAACCGATCGTAGTCCGGGAACTGCCCCATCTCCGACTCCGGGATCTCCTCGGCGTTCTCGCCGCAGATCGGGCAGTCGGGGTCGCGGCGGACCTTGAGCTCGGTGAAGCTGGTGCCGAGCGCCTCGTAGAGGAGCAGGCGGCCGACCAGCGGCTCGCCCTTGCCGAGGATCAGCTTGATCACCTCGTTGGCCTGCAGCGTGCCCATCGTCCCGGCCATCACCCCGAGCACCCCGTTGGCGGAGCAGCTCGGCGCCAGCTCGGCCGGCGGCGGAGTCGGGAAGAGACAGCGGTAGCACGGGCCCTCGAAGGGGACGAAGGTCGAGATCTGGCCGTCGAAACCGAGGATCGAGGCGGAGACGACCGGCTTGCGCAGCCGCACCGAGGCGTCGTTCAGCAGGTAGCGGGTCGGGAAGTTGTCGGCGCCGTCGACGACGATGTCGTAGTCGGAGATCACCTCGAGGATGTTGCTCGCGTCGAGGCGGCCGTTGTGCTCGACGACGTTGACGTCGGGGTTCAGCCCTTCGATGAAGATCCGCGCCGAGCTGGTCTTCGGCATCCCGATCCGCTCGGTGTTGTGGATCACCTGGCGCTGCAGGTTGGAGGCGTCGACGACGTCGTCGTCGACGAGGCCGATCGTGCCGACCCCCGCCGCCGCGAGGTAGAGCGCGGTCGGGGCGCCGAGACCGCCGGCGCCGAGCAGCAGCACCTTCGCGTTCAGCAGCTTCACCTGTCCGTCGACGCCGACCTCGGGCAGCAACGTGTGGCGCGAGTAGCGCTCGCGCTGCTCGGGGGTCATCCCGTGCGCGGCGACGACCGGCAATCCCTGCTCCTGCCACTGGAGGATGCCGCCGCTCATCGAGGCGACGTTCTCGTAGCCGAGCTGCTGCAGCTGTGCCGCGGCGATCGCGGAGCGGTTGCCGGAGCGGCAGTAGAGGATCGTCCGGGCCGCCTTGTCGGGCGCGGCGCTGGCGATCTCGTCCGCCAGCAGCCCCGGCGGCACCAGCTTGCCGCCCTCCAGGTGAGCCTCCTGGTACTCGTGCGGCTCGCGCGTGTCGATCAGGACGATATCGCCGCCGTCGATCTCCTCGGCGGCCTCGAAGGGTTCGATCTCCTCGATCGCCTGGACGCGCGTGGTGTCGATTGCCATTGAAATCCCCTAATCCGGATCAGCTTTAACTTCAAAAAGTATAGCGCGAGCTGATCGCGGTAGTGGGTCAGTTTGAAGTCGCTTCGGCTCAGACCCTTCCAGTGAGAATGTTGTGCTTCGCCCACTCGACCAATCCAATGCCTTCGTAGCGAGCGAGGCCGGGTGAGACCTTGAAATGGACCGTATCCTGCTGCCCATCGCCATGGTCGACGTTGACGATCAGTAGCGCTGCGGTGATCTCGGCCTCCTCGCCGTAGGTAGCTTCGAGCTGCTCCATCAGCTCTGCCGCCATACGACCGATCATGCCCTCGTCAGTTGCCATCAGTCCTCCTCGGGTAGGTCCCCTGCCTCCCCGGTGGTAGAGGCTACCTAGCTAGTCCAGCAGCGCCGCGATCTCTTCCAGCGTCCAGATGTGATGGGCAACGCCGGCAGCCATCGCAGGCGTGCGCGGGTAGCGCTCCTTGAGCGTCTTGTGCGGGCGAGCGAAGTTGTAGTGCATGAAATGGAGGGAGACGGCGTGGGAGAGGTTCTCGACTTTCCGACTGAAGCCGGTCGTCAGTCGCGTGAAGCGCCGCATCCCCATCCTCATGGTCAAGTTCTGGCGCTCGACGTAGCTGGTTGAGATCCGGTCGGGGTCCGGGTCGCCCTTGAGAACGCGGCGCTTGGTCCCGGTGCAAACGGGAGGGCTGTATTTGCCGCCGCTCTGGCTGGGATCAGAGGCGTAGTGCTTCTGGATCTGCGCCCAATCCACGTTGCCGCCGAAGGCCGGGCCCACCGTCCCTTCGTACATCGCATGGCCGTCGGTGGAGAGCTGGATACGCCCGGCCATCCGGCTCGCGAGATCCTCAAGGAAGACGGCGGCGTCGTACTTGGTCCGCTCCCCGACCAGCCAGCTAGGAACGAGCTTCGTGTCCGCGCAGATCGCCGTGAACGTCCGAACGTCCCCGTAGCCCGGGGTGCCCTTGAACTGCTCCGGGACGTTCTTCTGCTTGGCGTAGCAGTAGGCCCATATCTCGTCGGCCTCCACCACCTTGCAGGGCAGCTCTTGGAAGACGCCGTCCTGATACTCGGCGCAGGCTTCGCCGAGATCGGCCAGCAGTTTGGTGATCGTGTTCTTGGCCGCTCCGGTCATGCGGACGGTGGCTCGGATGCTGTTGCCCTCAACCAGGCAGCCGATGATCTGCGCCCGCCTCTCGGTGGTCAGCCTGTTCATACTGACCATTTTGCTTGAGCGCCCGGACGGAAAAAGGTAGCGTGAAGCCTCCGCTATCGCGGAGGTCTCAGCCGGGGGGGCATTGCTGCTGTTACTTAGGCGTCGGCTGCCGAGAATGCGACGAAGCGAGGTTGTATCCCCGCCGTTGTCGGCCGTTCGCGCGACGCTCCGCGATGAAGCTCCGCGCCTCCTCTACAACTTTGAGGTCGACCTTCGGATTACTCGCCGCGATGGTCTCGGCGCTAGATTTGTTTTTAGTAGCCAAAGTAGCGCTCCCTCGTGTGGATAACGACTAGGTTGCCACGCTTGAAGGCGTAGTCCTTCAACAGATGGTAGTACCCCGGTACTGCGGCACTTAGTTCAGGGTCTTCCCCAAAATCGTCAATCAAGAGTTTTAGATCACGCCGGAGGACCGTCATCGGGATGCCTCGGCTGTGGGAGTGCCAGCGGTTCGTCTCATTGAGCTTCCGGGCGATGTCAGCGGCGCGGTCTTTCCGCATCTGCTGCGTGACTTTGGTGCCCGACGTTTCGGTCTTCTTCCAGTTCTTGAACTTGTACTTGGTCAGCCACTCCTCCAGCAGGGCAATCGATAGCTCCCGCTCTTGCTCGTAGCGGTACAGCTCGGCGGGGTCGAAGTTCTCGATCATGTAGCTCAACTCGGCGCTCGTCATCGTGCCCTTGTCGGCTTTTTCAATCATCCGGTCGTACTGCTCCAAGTAACCCAGAGCGGGGACCCAGTTGCCGCTACTGGTCTGGATCTGGGGATCAATCGGCCCCAGCATGGATGCGTAGTCCATGTAGATCGAGTCGCCGGACATAACCAGAATGGTTCCGGCCGACATCGCTTCTGCCGGTACCAAGAAGGCAACCCGCTTGTAGTGATGGCGCAGAATGATCGCGATGCGCTCGGCGACATCGATGAGGCCGCCGCCGGTCTCCAGGAGGAACAGGACGCTGTCGCGCTTGTCAGGGAGCGCCTCGACCGCGTCTTTGATCATTTCGCTGGCCATCGGATAAATCGGTCCCATGTAGAAGAGGACATCCGAATCGCTGGCCGCCTCAAGCTTTTCGACCCGCGCCTCTAGCTGTTCTTCGATGAGCCGGTTCGCATCGCGCTCCCCAACCGAAGCGGCTCCGTTTTTGCCCTGTCCTCCCATTGGTACGCCAGGAGTCATATCAGGAACAGCGATAGCCGCGAGCGTCTTCCGGTGCTCAGGATTTGCCCCAGCGGGCCGCCGCAGCTTTCTTGGCGATTGCGGAGCGCTCACTGGGAGATAAGGCCTTGGCTCGTGCTTTTCCTCCCCTGAGACCGCCAGAGCGCCCAGCTTGGGCCTGCTGCGATTCCGGTCTTTGCGGCGTTTCGTCGGTCGCATCGCCGACGATGGCGGCGGCGAGGCGGTTGAGGTCCGCAGGCTTCTTACTCCGCTTGGCCATATTTAGAGCGTAGCGGCGGAGGAAGCCGTCACGAGAGTTCGAGCCAGTCGAAGTGCCGAGCGGCGGCGGTAGGCACCACAGCGCCGCCCTCGCAGCAGAGCAGGCCGTGGCGGTCGAGCAGGTGGATCGCTTCCTCCACGGCCTCCATATCGCCGAACCCCATCCACCAAAGGCTGAGGGCGGTATGTCGGGCTGGGTGCTCGGCAAGCAGGAAGCTGAGGATCGCCCTCTGGATCGCTTTGTCGCCCCGCCCCTCCGCGACCCTCACGGCAGTTCCAGCCGTTGTAGGTGAGCGATGGGCTTCGTGGGCCGCACGGCCGAGCCGTGGCTTTCCAGCAAGCCGAGGGTGATCAGCTCGATGACTGCCCTCGTCAGCGCCCCGGAGGGGCCGATCTCACGGGCCAGTTCAGGGATCGTTCGCCAGTGTGGGTAGACCTCCAGCGCCAGCGCCATCACGGGACGCTGGAGGGGGATGCGGTCGGCAGGCCAGTGTCGCCGCATAGGCTTCGCTTGCATCGGAAGGTTCCGCCTTTCGGTGCCTGGCGGGGGGCTGTTCCACCAGCGCCCCCGCCGTTATTTCGTCGGGACGTGGCGAACCTACCGAGCGATCAGCCGCTCGTGGGCGTCAATTCAAACTGACCCACTACCCCGATCGCCTCGTCTCGAGCAAAGGAGAAGCGGCCCCGGGAAGGTCCCGAGACAGCTCTGCTTGTGGCGGATTTCGCTCCCTAGCTGAAGCTGGGGCGCATCTGGCGGAGGCGGCGGACCCGCTCCTCGATCGGGGGGTGGGTCGAGAAGAGGCCGGCGATGCCGCCGCCCTTGAAGGGCTTGACGATGTAGAGCGGCTCGGCAGCCTGGTTGACCTGCATCGGCATAGCCGCGGCTCCCTGCTCGAGGCGGAGCAGGGCGCTCGCCAGAGACTCCGGGTTGCCGCAGATTTCGGCGCCGCCGGCGTCGGCCGCGAACTCGCGCTGGCGCGAGATCGAGAGCTGGATGATGCTGGCGGCGATCGGGGCGAGGAGGACCATCCCCAGCGAGGCGACCAGGCTCAAGGGCGAGTTGTCGTCGTCGCCGAACCACATGAACATGTAGGCGAGGTAGGTGATCGCGGCGCCGATCGCCGAGGCGACCGACTGGATCAGGATGTCGCGGTTGCGGATGTGGGTGAGCTCGTGGGCGAGGACGCCGCGCAGCTCGTCCTCGGAGAGGAGCTTGGTGATCCCCCGGGTGACCGCCACCGCCGAGTGCTTCGGGTTGCGGCCCGTGGCGAAGGCGTTCGGCTGGTCCTGGGGGATCATGTAGAGGCGCGGCATCGGCAGGTCGGCGCGGGTCGTCAGTTCGCGCACGATCTGGTAGAGCCTCGGCGCTTCGGACTCCTCGATCGGCTTCGCCCGGCTCATCGCCAGCGCCATTTTGTCGCTGAAGAAGTAGGAGAAGAAGTTGATCGCGAGGGCGACGAAGAGGAAGGTGAGCGCGGTGCTCGGGCCGCCGATCGCGGCGCCGATGGCGACCAGCAGGCCGCCCAGGGTGGCCATCAGGATGGTGGTCCGCAGCGTCGCGCCCCAGGTGGATTGCTTGGTGGTGGTCATCGAGTGCTCGCTCCTTGGGAGTCGGGGTGTCGGTGAAGTATGCGGCGAGGAGCCGATATCTCCTATAGGTGGAATCCCCCTTCCCGCTCGGGGGTTGACCCCTAGGCTTGCGCCATGACCCTGACCGTGATCGGGCTGGCGCTGGTGGTCGCGGCGCTGGCGCTCGCCCTGATGCGGGAGCGGCGGCGGCTGCGGCCGCTCGAGGACCTGGTCGAGGCGATGGAGAAGGTCGACCTCTCCTCCCCCCGCCTCCACCTTCCCGCTTCGATCGACGGCGTCGGCGAGACCGAGGAGGTGGAGCGGATCGAGCTCGCCTTCCTGCGGATGATGCGGCGGCTCGAGGCCGAGCGACGGCGGGCCGGCTCGGCGGCGCTGCACGCGCAGGAGGAGGAGCGGGCGCGGGTGGCGCGCGACCTCCACGACGAGGTCAACCAGTCGCTGACCGGGCTGCTGCTGCGGCTGGAGGCGGCGCGCGAGGCGGCGCCGCCGGAGCTGGAGGCCGAAATCGCCGAGACCAAGGCGCTGGCGAACCAGGCGATGACCGAGCTGCTCTCGCTGGCGCGGCAGCTGCGGCCGACGGCGCTCGACGACCTCGGTCTGGCGGCGGCGATCGGCGGCCAGGTCGAGCGCCTGGGGCGCGGCGAGATCGAGACGTCGCTCGCGGTCGACGGCGACTTCTCCAGCCTCGGCGACGACGCCCAGCTGGTCGTCTACCGGGTCGCCCAGGAGGCGCTCAACAACGCCGCCCGCCACAGCGGCGCCGCCCGCGTCGAGGTGCGGCTGCGGCGCGGCGAGGACGGCGGCGTCGTCCTCGAGGTCGCCGACGACGGCCGCGGCTTCGCCTTCGACGAGTCCGAGCGCGGCCTCGGCATCGGCGGCATGCGCGAGCGCGCCCTCCTCGTCGGCGGCGAGCTGACGATCGAGTCCCGCCCCGGCGCCGGCACCACCGTCCGCCTCGAGGTCTCGGGAGAATCGCCCCGATGAGGGTGCTGATCGCAGACGACCACGGGATCGTCCGCTCGGGGCTCCGGCTGCTGCTGGAGCGGCAGGCGGACATCGAGGTGGTCGGCGAGGCGGGCGACGGGGCCAAGGCGCGGGACCTGGCGGTGCGGGAGCGGCCGGACCTGGCGATCCTCGACGTGAAGATGCCGAAGCTGACCGGGCTGCAGGCGACGCGGGAGATCAAGCAGCAGGCGCCGGAGGTGGCGGTCCTGATCCTCTCGATGCACGACGACGAGCGCTATCTGTTCGAGGCGCTGAAAGCGGGCGCCTCGGGCTACGTGCTCAAGGCCCAAGCCGACACCGACCTGCTGGCGGCGATCCGGGCGGTCGAGCGCGGCGAGCCGTTCCTCACCCCCGAGGCGCAGCGGACGCTGATCAAGGACGTGCTCGAGCGCGGCTCCTCGGGCGAGGAGGAGCTGACCCCGCGCGAGGAGGAGATCGTCAAGCTCGTCGCCGAGGCGCACACGACCAGGCAGATCGCCGAGGTCCTCCACCTCTCCGAGAAGACGGTCGAGAACCACCGCGCCAACGCGATGCGCAAGCTCGGCATGCGCGACCGGGTCGAGCTGGTCCGCTACGCGATCCGCCGCGGCCTGATCGAGCCCTGACAGCGCGCGCTTCGCCCGCCATAACCGACCTCTTCAGTAGGATTTGAATCGATGCTGTTCTCGACCAAAGCCGAGTACGGAGTGCGCCTGATGGTCGAGCTGGGCCGCCAGCCCGGCTCGCAGCCCGTCAGCCTCGGCTCCGTCGCCGAAGCCGAGCGGCTGCCGCTCTCCTACCTGGAGCACCTGGTGGCGAAGCTGCGCAAGGCCGGCCTCGTCACCTCCACCCGCGGCGCCCACGGCGGCTACCGCCTGGCGAAGCCGGCGGCGGAGATCACGATGGACGCGGTGGTCGAGGCGCTGGAAGGGCAGATCGCGCCGATGGAGTGCTTCCACGACACCCCCGAAGGCAAAGTCCTCTGCTCGCACGAGTCCGACGGCGACCAGGCCTGCTCGACGAAGCTGCTGTGGATGCGCGTGCAGGGCGGGGTCAGCAAGGCCCTGGCCGGGACGACGCTGGCGGAGCTGGTCGAGTTCTCGACCAAGAGCGAGCCCACCCGCGCGGCGGCGCTCGGCAGCGTCGCGTAAGAACGCGGCCCCACGGAACGCAAATTTGAAACCCCAGAAACGGAGCGAAATTGGCTGAGTTGGAGATACGCAACCTGCACGTCGAGGTCGAGGACAAGAAGATCCTCAAAGGGCTCGACCTCGACGTCGAGAAGGGCAAGGTGCACGCCCTGATGGGGCCGAACGGCTCCGGCAAGTCGACCCTCGCCAACGTGATCATGGGCCACCCGGCGCTCGAGGTGACCGAGGGCACGATCGTCTTCAAGGGCGAGGACATCACCGAGGCCGCCCCGGAGGACCGCTCGCAGGCGGGCCTCTTCATGGCCTTCCAGTACCCGGTCGCGATCCCCGGGGTCTCGGTCAGCAAGTACCTGCGGATGATCATCAACGCCCAGCGCGAGGCCCGCAGCGAAGACCAGATCAAGATCAAAGACTTCGCCCGCACCGCCCAGGAGGCGATGGAGCTGGCGAACATCCCCAAAGACTTCTCCAGCCGCTACCTCAACGACGGCTTCTCCGGTGGCGAGAAGAAGCGGATGGAGCTGCTGCAGCTGGCGCTGCTGCGGCCGGAGATGGCGATCCTCGACGAGACCGACTCGGGCCTCGACATCGACGCGCTGCGGATCGTCGCCGAAGGCGTCAACAAGTTCGCCGGCCCCGACATGGGCGTCCTCATCATCACCCACTACCAGCGGATCCTCCACATGGTGAAGCCCGACGCGGTCCACGTCATGTACCAGGGGCGGATCGTCAAGGACGGCGGCCCGGAGCTGGTCGGCGTGCTCGAGGAGAAGGGCTACGGCTGGATCAAAGAGGAGGTCGAGGCAGGCGCCGCCGCCTGACCTCCCTGTCGCGATGGAGCCGGTGAGCGCCAAGAGCCCCGCGGCCCCGATCGACGTCGAGAAGGTCCGCGCCGCCTTCCCGGCGCTCGAGCGCGAGGTCCACGGCCAGCCAGTCGCCTACCTCGACAGCGGCGCCAGCGCCCAGCGGGTCCTGGCTTCGATCCAGGCGGTCGACCGCTACGAGCGGCGCCACCACTCCAACGTCCACCGCGGCTCCCACACCCTCTCGGCCGAGGCGACCGAAGCCTACGAGGGGGCGCGGGCCACGGTCGCCGACCACATCGGCGCCGCCGACCGCCGCGAGGTCGTCTTCGTCCGCAACGCGACCGAGGCGATCAACCTCGTCGCCCGGGCCTGGGGCGACGCCAACGTCGGCGCCGGCGACCGCCTGCTCCTGACCGAGATGGAGCACCACTCCAACATCGTCCCCTGGCAGCAGCTGGCCGAGCGGGTCGGGGCGGAGATCGACTGGGCGCCGATCGACGAGGAGGGGCGGCTCGACATGGACGCCTTCGCGTCGCTGCTGGAGCGGGGGCCGAAGCTGGTCGCCGTGACCCACGTCTCGAACGTCCTGGGGACCGAGAACCCGGTCGCCGAGATCGCCCGGCTCGCCCACGAGGCCGGCGCGATGGTGCTCGCCGACGGCGCCCAGGCGGCGCCGAAGATGCCGATCGACGTGGCCGCGCTCGGCGTCGACTTCTACGCGAGCACCGGCCACAAGCTCTACGGCCCGACCGGGATCGGGGCGCTCTGGACCAAGCTCGAGGTGCTGCGCGAGACGCCGCCCTTCCTCGGCGGCGGCTCGATGATCCGCAAGGTGACCAGGGAGAGGACGACCTACGCCGACCCCCCGGCCCGCTTCGAGGCCGGGACGCCGGCGATCACCCAGGCGATCGGGATGGCCTCGGCGCTGCGCTGGCTCGACGCGCTCGGGATGGAGGCGGTGCGCGCGCACGAGGAAGAGGTCACCGACTACGCGCTGGAGCGGGTCGCCGAGGTCCCCGGCCTGCGCGTCTTCGGCCCGCCCCGCGGCGAGGGCCGCCTCGGCCCCGTCTCCTTCGAGATCGAGGGCATCCACGCCCACGACGTCTCCGAGATCCTCGACCGCCACGGCGTCGCCGTCCGCGCCGGTCACCATTGCGCCCAGGTGCTGATGGACCGGCTGGACATCGCCGCCACCGCCCGCGCCAGCTTCGGCGTCTACACGACGCCGGAGGAGATCGACCGCCTGGTCGAGGGCCTGGAAGACGCGCGTAAGGTGTTCGGTCTCTGATGGACGAGCTCTACCGCGACCAGATCCTCGAGCACTACAAGCGGCCGCACAACTTCGGCCACGTCGCGGACCCCGACCTCGAGTTCGAGGACACCAACCCCTTCTGCGGCGACGAGCAGCACGTGACGATCAAGCTCGACGCAGACGAAAGGGTCGCGGAGGTGGCCTTCGAGGGCAAGGGCTGCGCGATCTCCACCGCCGCCACCTCCTTGCTGACCGACGAGCTGGTCGGGAAGAGCCGCGAGGAGCTGCTGCGGCTGCCCAAAGACTTCGTCCTCGAGCTGCTCGGGATCGAGATCTCGGCGACGCGGATGAAGTGCGCGATGCTCGGCCTGAAGATCGTCAAGAGCGCCTCCCTCGGCAAGCCCGCCGACTGGGAGGACGAGGGCGAGGCCGGCGACCCGGCCGAAGCGGTCGCCGACCTCGGCCAGCTCTAGCGAGACCGCAAAGACCCGTGTACAACCCGGGTATTTGCGGCCTCGGCGAATTGGGCTACGGCATGTTCGCCAGCGTCTCCGCGCTCGGCTGCATGACCGCGAAGACGGCGCCGTGCGGATCGGCGACGACCGCGAAGCGCCCGACCGGGGTGTCGATCGGCTCCATCCTCACCTCTCCGCCGCCGCCCTTGACCGACTCCACGGCGGCATCCGTGCTCTCGACCGTGAAGTAGACGAGCCAGTGCGCGGGCACCTCGTCCGGGAGGAAGCCGGTGATGTCGAGCATGCCGCCGACCATCGCCTCGCCGACCTTCCAGATCGTGTAGGTGCCGGCCCGCGGCGAGGGCTCGTCCTGGGTGCCCCAGCCGAAGACAGACGTGTAGAACCGCTTGGCGGCGGCGGTGTCCCGGGTGCCGAGCTCGTTCCAGCCGAAGCAGCCGGCCTCGTTGACCAGCTCGGCGCCGGCGAAGGTGCCGGGCTGCCAGATACCGCAGACCGCGCCGGTCGGATCGCCGAAGACGGCCATCGTCCCCAAGCCCATCACGTCCATCGGCTCGGCGATGACCTCGCCGCCGGCCTCGCCCACCTTGGCCAGGGTCTCCCCCGCGTCGGCGACCGAGACGTAGGTGGCCCACACCGTCGGCTGGCCCTCCTGCATCCGCGGGGAGACGCCGGCGACGTCGCGGCCGGCGACTTTCGCCCGCCGGTAGCCCCCCATTTCGGCCGAGGTCGGCAGCTCCGGCACCTCCCAGCCGAACAGCTCGCCATAGAACCTGGCGCTGGCCTCGATGTCCGGCGTCCCGCTCAGTTCCACCCAGCAGGGGGTGCCGGGCGCATAGCTGGTCCTCTCGCTCATCTCCGCTCCTCTCTCGAAGGGTCGATGCAGATGAGACCACAGTTCCGCGGTGTGAAGCTTCGGGACGTCGGCCCGGCGGCCCGCCCCGCTAAAATCCGACCTTGGAAGTAGGATTAAGTCTCGATCCGCACTAGGCCGCGATTGCGGCAGATGGAGCACCCCACCCTCTTGACCGACACCGCAGCAACCAAGATCTCCGTGTGCCCGGCAGCCGAGCTGTCGCCCGGCGCGATGCGCCTGGTCGAGCACGACGGCCGCAAGATCGGCGTCTTCAACTGCGACGGCGCCCTCTACGCGATCGAGGACCGCTGCTCGCACGACAACGGGCCGCTCGCCGAGGGCGAGTTCGACGCCGCCGCCTGCACCGTCGAGTGCCCCCGCCACGGTTCCCTCTTCGACCTCAGCACCGGCAGGCCGAAGACGCTTCCCGCCTTCCAGCCGGTGGAGACCTTCCCCGTCGCAGTCGAGGACGACACGATCACCCTGGAGGTGAGCTGATGGCAACGCCCGAGGTTCTCGCCGAGAAACGCGAGCTGGCCGGCATCAACGCCGACTACAAGGAGAAGTTCGGCTTCAACGACCCGGAGACGGGCTACGCCTACAAAGCTCCGAAGGGGCTGACCCGCGAGGTCGTGGAAACGATCTCCGACTTCAAGGAGGAGCCGCAGTGGATGCGGGACTTCCGCCTGAAGGCGCTCGAGCACTTCGAAAGCCGCCCGACCCCGAAATGGGGCGGCGACCTCGACCAGATCGACTTCGACGACATCCACTACTTCGTCCGCGCCTCGGACAAGAACAGCCGCGACTGGAGCGAGGTCCCCGAGGACATCAAAAACACCTTCGACCGCCTCGGGATCCCCGAGGCGGAGCGCAAATTCCTCGCCGGGGTCGGCGCCCAGTACGAGTCCGAGGTCGTCTACCACCAGGTCAACGAGAAGCTCGAGGCCCAGGGCGTGATCTTCACCGACATGGACACCGCCCTGCGCGAGCACGAGGACCTCGTGCGCGAGCACTGGGCGACGATCATCCCGCCCAACGACAACAAACTCGCGGCCCTGAACAGCGCCGTCTGGTCGGGCGGCTCCTTCGTCTACGTCCCCGCCGGGGTCAAGGTCGAGATGCCGCTTCAGGCCTACTTCCGGATCAACACCGAGAACATGGGCCAGTTCGAGCGGACGCTGATCATCTGCGAGGAGGGCGCCGACGTCCACTACATCGAGGGCTGCACGGCGCCGGTCTACTCGAGCGACTCGCTGCACTCGGCCGTCGTCGAGATCGTCGCCAAACCGAGCTCCCGGGTCCGCTACACGACCGTCCAGAACTGGTCGCAGAACGTCTTCAACCTCGTCACCAAGCGCGCCGTCGCGCACGAGAAGGCGACGATGGAGTGGGTCGACTGCAACCTCGGCTCGAAGCTGACGATGAAGTACCCGTCGATCTACCTGCTCGGGCCCGAAGCCCACGGCGAGATCCTCTCGATCGCCTTCGCCGGCGCGGGCCAGCACCAGGACGCCGGCGGCAAGATCATCCACGGCGCGCCGAAGACCTCGTCCTCGATCTTCTCCAAGTCGATCTCCAAGGACGGCGGCCGGGCGACCTACCGCGGCCTGCTCGAAGTCGCCGACGGGGCGAGCGAATCGCGCTCGAAGGTCGTCTGCGACGCGCTACTCCTCGACGAGGACTCGCGCTCGGACACCTACCCGACGATCCGGATCGACGAGAACGACGCCGACATCGGCCACGAGGCGACGGTCTCCAAAATCGGCGACGAGCAGCTCTTCTACCTGCAGAGCCGCGGGCTCGACGAGGAGGAGGCCTCGAAGATGATCGTCAACGGCTTCATCGAGCCGGTGACCAAGGAGCTGCCGATGGAGTACGCGGTCGAGCTCAACCGCTTGATCGAGCTGCAGATGGAGGGCTCCATTGGCTGAGGTCGCCGTCCAACCGGCCTGGCTCGACGAGAGGCGCCGGCGCGGCGCCTCTCTCGCGCAGGAGCTCCCCCTCCCCGACCAGAAGGCGAAGGGCTGGGAATTCACCGACCTCTCCGGGCTCGACCTTGGCGCCTACGCCGAGGCGAGCGCATCCCCGGTCGTCTCGGGGGCCGAGGGGGCGACCGTGATCCCGTTGAGCGAGGCGCTTTCGAGTCACAACGACCTGCTTCGCGAGCGGCTCGGTTCGCTGGTGCCGGTCGAGGGCGACCCGTTCGTCGCCCGCAACGAGGCCGAGTGGCGGGACGGCGTCCTCGTCTACGTCCCCAGCGGCGTGGTCCTCAGCGAGCCGGTTCAGATCGAGCTGCCGGTGGATGACGGCGGCACGGCCCTGGACTGGCGGACTCTGATCGTGCTCGAGGACGGGGCCGAGGCCGAGGTCTGGGAGCACTGGTCCTCGCCCGGCGACGAGGTCGACGCGGTCCTCAACAGCGTCGTCGAGCTGGCGGTCGGCCAGGGCGCGACCCTGCGCTACGTCAACACCCAGGACATCTCCGAGAAGAGCTGGATCTTCGCCACCCAGCGCGCCGAGGTGCAGCGCGACGGCCGCCTCGACTGGGCCGCGCTCGGCTTCGGCTCCGGCCGCGGCAAGGTGCGGATGGAGACCAAGCTCGCCGGCCCGGGCTCCGAGGCGCGGGTCACCGGCGGCTACGCCGGCGGCGCCGGGCAGCACCTCGACTTCGACACGCTGCAGGAGCACGCAGCGCCGAACACCAACTCCGACCTCGCCTTCCGCGGCGTCCTCGCCGCCGGCGCCACCGCCGTCTGGCGCGGGATGATCAAGGTCGACCCCGGCGCCCAGCAGACCGACGCCTTCCAGGAGAGCCGCAACCTCCTGCTCTCCCCCGAGGCCCACGCCGACGCGATCCCGGGCCTGGAGATCCTCGCCGACGACGTCCGCTGCACCCATGCCGCCGCGATCGCCCAGGTCGACAAGGACCAGCTCTTCTACCTCACCTCACGCGGCCTCGACGACGAGGCCGCCAAGGCGCTGATCATCGAAGGCTTCCTCGAGTCCCTGGTCGAACGCCTCGCCGAGGGGCCCGTGCGCGACAGCATCTCCGCGGCGCTCGAGACGCGCCTGGCGGAGATCCTCTAGCGCTCCTCGCCGTCCCCGGCCGCCCGCCGCTGGGCGAGCATGCTGCGGACGATCGCGACGGCGACGATCAGGACCGGGAGCACGTAGAGGGTCCAGAGGTAGTGGCCGACGTGGGCCAGGGGCAGCATCGGTTCTCCCCTACCCGTTCGAGACCGAAAGCAGGTAGAGGCCGAAGCAGGTGAAGGCGACCATCACCGCCAGCATCCAGTACTGCGAGGCGGTGGCCTTGCGGTAGTCGGGCCAGTAGACGAGGGCGCGGTCGTGGGCGAGCATCAGGCCGACGACGTGGCCGATCACCAAGGCCGCGACCTGGACGTACCAGATCGTGTTGGCGCTGAGGACCGAGTAGTCGACTTCCAGGCTGGCGGTGCCGAAGAGATCGGTGGTGCCGGTGCCGAGCGGGTCGGAGAGGAGGAAGCCGAACTGGGCCTGCTCCTGGAAGACGAAGAAGCTGAAGTAGTGGGCGACCAGGTAGGCGAGCGCGATCGGGATCAGGGTGTGACCGAAGCCGACGCGGAGCCTGTCCAGCGAGGGGGCGCCGGGGACGGTGCGCATCCCCCGCACGCCGAGCAGGTAGACGAGGCCGACGCCGGCGAAGCAGGCGAGCATGAAGAGCGTCTCCCCCCACCGCAGCGAGCCGGTCGGGCCCAGCCCGGCGTCGGCGAACCAGCCGACGACCGATTCGAGCGGCGCCTTGAACGCCCCCTCCTGGCCGCCGTCGAAGCTGGTGCTGGCGATCGAGGCGATGACGACCGCGACCGAGCCGGGGATCGTCGCCCAGCTGGTCGTCGCCGAGAGGAAGCGGCGCCGTTGCAGCCGCCCTTCGCTGCTGCCGAAGATCCCGAGCCGGCCGAACATCCCGAAGTAGACGGAGAAGATCTCCCCCCGTTCGCACCAGGTTTCAACCCCGAAGACGGCCATCATCGCCAGCGTGTAGGCGCTGTAGACGAGGGCGGCGACGGCGGTCGCGTGGGGTTCGATCCCGATCCCGCCGGCGCCGTAGATGACCTCGAGCCAGACGACGCCGAGCAGGCCGAAGGCGGCCGGCCAGCGGCCGAGCCTCTCGGGATACGGCAGGTGGGCGGGGCGCTGGCGGGCGATCGCGGCGAAGCCGGCCCCGACGGTGCGGCCGATCGCCCGCCAGGGGTTGAAGGCGCGGAAGAGGTCGCCGAGGACCGCCGAGAAGAGGGGGAAGCCGAGCCAGCAGGTGACGAAGAGGAAGGTGAGGGCGAAGTTGCGGTCGGGGGCTTCGGTCCCCCTCAGACCGGCGTAGACGGCGACGCCGAGGAGGAAGACCCCGACGGCGCCGCAGAGGACCTGCAGCGGCAGCCCGAGGAGCACCGCGGAGAGGCGCTCCTCCAGCGGCCGCCGGTGCTCGTCCTCGAGCTTCGGCTCCCGCCAGGCCGCCGAGAGGGCGAAGAAGGAGACGATGAGGACGATCGAGGCCGCCCACGCGAACAGCCAGGCCGGGATCGGGAGATCCTGCCTGGATGCAAGCGCGTGGGCGAGAGGGAGGAAGCTCAAGGTTCGACCTTGAGCGCGACGATCTGTTCCGCCCGGCCCTCGAGCTCGGCCTCGAACTCCCCTTCGAGTTCGGCCGGGAGGTCATAGATGACGGCGCCCCCGCCCTTCGGGACCTCCTTCGCCACGTCGTAGCCGTGGAGGTGGACCTCTTCTTCGAAGGGCACCTTGACCTTGAAGTGGATCCGGTCGCCCTTGTTGTAGACCAGTTCCTGGACCCCTCCGACGGGGTGCCCTTCCTTGTCAACGACGATCGTCGGCACCTTGCCGGCGTCGGTGGTCTTGCTGGAATCGCTGCCGCCGCTGCTGAGGACGATCAGCAGGACGACGGCGACCACGACCAGGGCGGCGCCGATTGCCGCGGTTCTCGAGTTCACGTTCGCTCCTTTGCCGTGCGCGTAGAAACCGCGCGTTTCCGTTCGCTGGGCCTAGGCGGCGACCGGCGGCGGGCGCTGGGCGAGGCCGAGCGCGATCAGCAGGCCGCCGCCGGGCGCGTGGGCGCGGGGCGGCTTCGGCAGAACCGGGCGGCGCTCGGCGTCGCGGGTACGGCGGCGGGAGGCGGCGATTCGCTCCGAGAGGCGGACGATCGCCTCGCAGCCGGGGTAGTGGCCGAGCAACAGCGCCAGCAGCAGGCCCAGCAGCGGCAGCGCCGGCAGCAGGAATGTGACGAGCCCGGACACGCGGCCAGGATACTGTCCCGCCTCAACGCCCCCTAAATGCGTCCAGGACGAGACAACATCGCCGCCCCCGACCTGCCGCCCGGCCTCGCCTGGGTGGGGACCGAACCGGAGTCGATGCCGGCGCTGACGGCCGGCGGCCCGGCGCTGGTCCACTTCGTCGAATACGCGCAGCTGAACAGCGTCCGCACCCTGCCCTACCTGGCCGAGTGGCACCGCCGCTACCGCGAGGCGGGCCTGAGCGTGATCGGCGTGCAGGCGCCGCGCTTTCCCTTCGCCGCCGGGCCCGACGACGCCGCCGCCGGCCTGCGCCGGCTCGGGGTCGAGTTCCCGGTCGCGATCGACGCCGACCACGAGCTCTGGAGCGCCTACGGCTGCGAGGGCTGGCCCAGCCTCTTCCTCTGGAGCCTCGGCGGCTCGCTCTCATGGGCCCACTTCGGCGAGGGCGAATACCGCGCGACCGAGGAAGCGATCCAGGCCGAGCTGCGGGAGATGGACGCGCTGCAGGAGCTGCCGGAGCCGATGGCTCCGCTGCGCGCCAGCGACGGCCCCGGCGCCCGCGTCATCGCCCCCACCCCCGAGCAGTTCCCCGGCGGCTCCTGGCAGCGGCCGTGGATCGCCGGCGAGGACGGCGAGGACCTGGCGCTCGACTACCAGGCCGGCGGCGCCTTCGCCACGGTCGAGGGAGAGGGCGAGATCGAGGTCGAGATCGACGGCGAGTGGAGCACCGTCCCCGCCGGCTCCCCCCCCGGCCTCCGCACCCTCGCCGAGCACCCGCGCCACGAGGCCCACAGCCTCCTCCTGCGGCCGGCCCCGGGCCTGAAGGTCTGGTCCCTCAGCTTCGCGGCGGGCGTTCCCTAGGCGCGCGCCGCGAGCTCGTCGCGGATCTCGCGCGGGAGCATGAAGCGGACGTCCTCGTGGACGGTCCGCAGCTCCGAGACGTCCTCGGCGCCGCGCTCGCGGAAGAAGGAGACGAGGCTCTCGACCAGCTCCTCGGGGGCGGAGGCGCCGGAGGTGATCCCGACCGTCTCCACGCCCTCCAGCCACTCCTCCCGCACCTGGGTGTGGTTGTCGATCAGGTGAGAGGCGGCGCCGTGTTCGCGCGCGACCTCGACCAGGCGGTTGGAGTTGGAGGAGTTGGTCGAGCCGATCACCAGGACCAGGTCGCACTCGCGGGCGAGCTGCTTGACGGCGATCTGGCGGTTGGTGGTCGCGTAACAGATGTCGTCTGACTTGCTGGCGACGATGCCGGGGAACTTGGCCCGCAGGGCGGCGATCACCTCGGCGGTCTCGTCGACCGAGAGCGTGGTCTGGGTGATGAAGGCGACTTTGCCGGGGTCGGGGACCTCGAGGCTCTCGACCTCGTCGGCGGTTTCGATCAGGACGATGCTGTCGGGCGCCTCGCCGGTCGTCCCTTCGACCTCCTCGTGGCCCTCGTGGCCGATCATGATGATCGTGTAGCCCTGGGCGGCGAAGCGGCGGGCGGAGACGTGGACCTTGGTCACCAGCGGGCAGGTCGCGTCGATCGTCCGCAGCCGGCGGGCGGCGGCGTTCTCGTGCACGCTGGGGGCGACGCCGTGGGCGGAGAAGACGACCATCGCGCCCTCCGGCACCTCGGTCTCCTGCTCGACGAAGATCGCCCCCCGCTTGGCCAGTTCCTCGACCACGTGCTTGTTGTGGACGATCTCCTTGCGCACGTAGACCGGCGCGCCGTGGAGCTCGAGGGCGCGCTCGACCGTCTGCACGGCGCGGTCGACGCCGGCGCAGTAGCCGCGCGGCGCAGCGAGGAGGACCCGTTTCGGGGCCGTGGCGGTGGCAGGCATTCCTTCAGGGTACAAGGCTTGGCTGCCCGCAAACTCGGGCATAAGTAGCCTTGCTGAATGGCAACTTCCGGACGCCATCTCGACCGACTGACCGCCGTCGACGCCTCGTTCCTGACCAACGAGAGCTCCAGCAGCCACATGCACGTGGGTGCGATCCTGATCTTCGAAGGGCCGCCGCCGAAGTACACCGACCTGGTCGAGCACGTCCGCAGCCGCCTGCCGCTGGTGCCGCGCTTCCGCCAGAAGCTGGTGGTGCCGCCGCTGGAGGCCGGCCGTCCGCTCTGGGCCGACGACGTCAACTTCAACCTCACCTACCACATCCGCCACACCGCGCTGCCCGAACCGGGCGGCGAGGAGCAGCTGAAACAGCTGGCCGGGCGGGTCTTCTCCCAGCAGCTCGACCGCTCGAAGCCGCTCTGGGAGCTGTGGCTGGCGCAGAACCTGGAGCGCAACCGCTTCGCGATCCTGACCAAGACCCACCACGCGATGGTCGACGGGGTGTCGGGCGTCGACATCGGGACCGTCCTCTTCGACCTCGAGCGCGAGGCGAAGCCGATGGAGCTCGAGGACGACTGGGTGCCGCAGCCCGAACCGGGGACGACCGAGCTGGTCGCCCGCGGGATCGCCGACGCGGTGGCGGCGCCGGTGAAGCTGGCCGAGCGCGCGGTCGAGGTCGTCCGCAACCCGGAGACGACCGCGCGCAAGGTGGTCGAGGGGCTGGAGGGCGTCGGCGAGATCGTCAGCGCCTTCGCCGACCCGGCGCCGGACGTGCCCCTGAACGAGGGGATCGGGCCGCACCGCCGCTACGTCTGGGCCCGCTCGGAGCTGGCCACCTTCAAAGGCATCAAGGACACCTTCGGCGGCACCGTCAACGACGTCGTCCTCGCGGTGGTCACCGGGGCGCTGCGCAGGTGGCTGCACGGCCGCGGCGTCCGCACCGAGGGGCTGGAGCTGCGGGCGCTGGTCCCGGTCTCGATCCGCGGCGAGGACGAGCGCGGCAACCTCGGCAACCGGATCGCCCTGATGCGCGGCCCGCTGCCGGTCTACATCGAGGACCCGGTGCGGCGGCTGCGCACGATCAGCGACGCGATGGCCGGCCTCAAGCGCTCCAAACAGGCGCTGGGGGCCGAAGTGATCTCCCGCTTCAACGACTTCGCGCCGCCGACCCTGCTCGCCCAGGCCTCGCGGATCAACTTCACCACCCGCCTCTTCAACCTCATCGTCACCAACGTGCCGGGGCCGCAGCTGCCGCTCTACGTGCTGGGCAAGGAACTGGAGGAGGTCTACCCGGTCGCCTTCCTGCCGCAGAACCACTGCCTGGCGGTGGCGATCATGAGCTACAACGGCAAGGTCGGGTTCGGCCTGCTCGCCGACTACGACTGCATGGAGGACATCGACGTCGTCAGCAACGGGTTGAGCGAATCGCTGGCCGAGCTCGAGGCGGCGGCGGGCAAGTCCGCCAAGGCCGCCTGACCCCGCTCCCTAGGCTTCAGTCGATGCCGCTTCTCCTCGTCATCCTCTTCATCGTCGTCCCGATCGCGGAGCTCTACGTGATCATCCAGGTCGGGCAGCTGATCGGGGTGGTGCCGACGCTGGTCCTGCTGCTGGCCGACGCGGTCCTGGGGTCGCTGCTGCTCAAACACCAGGGCCGCGGCGCCTGGCGGCGCTTCAACGAGGCGCTGGCGGCGCGCCGGTTCCCCGGCAGGGAGGTGGCCGACGGGGCGCTGATCATCGTCGGCGGCACCCTGCTGCTGACCCCGGGCTTCCTCAGCGACATCGCCGGGGTCTTCCTGCTGCTGCCGCCGACCCGGGCGATCACCCGGCGGCTGCTGAAGCGGTTCACGATCGGCCGCTTCGCCGTGGTCGGGATGACCCGCGGCGGGCCGAGCCCGTTCGGGACGCCCCCGCGCGGAGAGGGCCCGCGGCCCAGCCGCGACTACGACTTCGAGGGGACGGCCGAAGAGGTGCCGCCGCAGGCCGACGGCGACCCCCGCCTTCCGCGCAGCGACCGGGGCTGAGATGAGCGGCGGGGAGCGGCAGACCCGGCGCCTCCTCCTCCGCCCGCCGGCCTCAGCCGACCGGGCCCTCTACCACGCCCACTTCACGAGGCCGGAGGTCGAGCGCTGGCTCCGCCCCTCCCCCCTGCCGCCCTTCAACTCCGGCGCCCTCGACGAGCTGGTCGAAGGCGACCGCGACCACTGGTCCGACCACGGCTTCGGCCCCTGGATCGCGATCGAGAAGGAGACCGGCGCCTTCGCCGGCCGCGGCGGCCTGCACTGGACGACGGTCGAAGAGACCGCGCTGGTCGAGCTCGCCTGGAGCATCGAGCCGGTCCTGCACGGCTACGGCTACGCAACCGAGATGGCCGATGCGGCGATCGCCCGCGCCCGGGAGCTGCGGATCGAGGAGCTGGTGGCGCTGGTCCTGCCGGCGAACCTCGCCTCGCGGCGGGTCGCCGAGAAGGTCGGCTGCGAACAGGACGGCGAGGTCGAGCACGCCGGCCTGCCTCATCTGCTGTTCCGCTTGAACCTTTCAAAAGCCCTATGAGCAGGGCTTTTTTACACGGCCTCCGCCACGGTACCGCGCGGTCACCGAATCTTCGCGGTGCCGATCAGCGCCCTGGGCGTAACCAGCGTACCTAGAAACCGAGGGCGAACTTGGCGTCCTCGGTCATCATTTCCGGGCTCCAGGGGGGGTCGAAGACCATCTTGGGGTGCACGGCGGTGACGCCTGGGAGGTCGCCGACGAACTCGCGCATCTGCTCGGAGACCTGGGGGCCGATCGGGCAGGCGGGGGTCGTCAGGGTGAAGGTGACGTAGACCTCGGTGCCCTCGATGTCGACGTCGTAGACGAGGCCGAGGGAGACGAAGTCGAGGCCGAGCTCGGGGTCGATGACCTCCTCGAGGACCTCGAAGACGTCCTCCTCGGTGAGGGTTTCGTCGTGCTGGTCGGTCGCGGGGGCCTGCTGGTCGGCTGCTGCGGGGTTCTCGGACATGGCCCCATGGTAGCCGGGAGCTACCGCGGCTCCGGGGGCGGCCCCTCGCCCGCAGGCGCCAGCTCCAGCTGGTACCAGCCGACGTCGCGCCAGGCGCCCTGCTTCCAGCCGATCTCGCGGTTGACGCCGACCAGCCCGAAGCCGAGGCTCTCGTGCAGGCGGCAGCTCGCCTCGTTCGGCAGGGTGATTCCGGCACAGGCCATGCGGAAGCCGCGCTCGCGGAGGCGGTCGAAGAGGGCGCCGTAGAGCGCGCGGCCGACGCCGCCGCCGCGGGCGTCATCGGCGACGTAGACGGAGACGCTGGCGCTCCAGCGGTAGGCGGGGCGCTCGTTGAAGGCGGTCGCGTAGGCGTAGCCGGCCACCCGTCCCTCCCGCTCGGCGACGAGCCAGGCGTGGCTCGTGCCGTAGCGCTCGATCCGGGCCGCCAGCTCGGCCGCTTCCGGCGCCCGTTCCTCGAAGGAGACCGGGCTCTCCTCGACATGCGGCGCGTAGATCTCCGCGCAGGCGGCGGCGTCGCGCTGGGGGTCGGCGTCGCGGATCGTCAGCTCGGGCATGGGGCGGCAGAGGTTATGTGCCTATAACGGTCATAAGCTCTGCCGCGGCGGGGCAATCACTAGGCTGCGCGGCATGAGCGGGCAGAGTCGGATCGTGCGGCGGTCGATCGGGATCGTCTTCGACGACGGCGGCCTGCTGGCGCTCACCTCGCACACCCCTCCCGGCGCCGAGGGACACGGCGAAGAGGAGGTCACCGCGGTCCTCTGCGACCCCGACGGCGCCCCGCTCGCCTTCGAGGAATCGCTGCTCTCGACCGAGTACGGCGAGGACGGGGTGCAGCGGCGGGCGACGCTGGAGCTGTGGCCCGACGTCGAGGAGATGCGGCCGCTGCGCGGGGCCGGGACGCTGATCGACTCTGTTTGCGTGAGCCGGCGGGGAGTCGACTCCCAGATCGCCTTCTTCCGCTGGTCGGTCGAGGGGCGCGAGGGCCTCGGCACCTACGAGGTCGCCCGCGGCGCCGATGACTGAGCCCCCGGCCAATGGCTTGCGGGCGGTCGTCTCCGACTTCGGCGGCGTCCTCACCACGCCGCTGCTCGCCGCCTTCGCCGCCTTCCAGGACGACAGCGGCATCTCTCCCGAAAACCTCGGGCTGGCGATGCGCGAGGGCCTGGCCGAGGGCGAGGAGCTGCCGCTCTTCCGGCTCGAGCGCGGCGAGATCAGCGAAGACGAATTCGTCGACGGCCTCGAGGCGGCGCTGGAGTCGATCCTCGGCCACCGCCCCCACCTCCACCACTTCCGCCAGAAGTTCTTCGGCGCCCTCGATCCGAACGAGGAGATGATCGCGCTGATGCGGGAGCTGAAGACGAGCGGGCTGAAGATGGCGATGCTGACCAACAACGTGCGCGAGTGGGAGCCGCTCTGGCGCTCGATGCTGCCGGTCGACGAGATCTTCGAGGAGATCGTCGACTCCGCCTTCGTCGGCGCCCGCAAGCCGGAAAGCCGGATCTACGAGCTGACGCTGGAGCGGGTCGGGATCCCGGCCGAAGCCTGCCTCTTCGTCGACGACCTCGAGGTCAACTGCGAAGCCGCGGAGAGGGCGGGGATGAAGGCGGTCCACTTCCGCGAGAACGCGCAGGCCATCCCCGAGATCCGCGCCGCGCTCGGGCAGCCCGGCTAGGCGCGCTCGCGCTCGACCGCGGCCCCGTTGCCGCTGCCCGCCGGCGCTTCGCGCCAGCGCCGGGCGAACGGCAGGCGCCAGCTGTGCGGCGCGATCAGGGCGCCGATCTCGGCCGGCCCCCACGACCCCTGCGGGTACGGTTTCACCGGCGGCGGGTCCTGCAGCATCGGTTCGGAGACTTCCCAGAGCCGCTCGATCCCGACCGCGGTGGTGAAGAGGGTGCGGTCGCCGATCATCGCGTCGCGGATCAGCCGCTCGTAGGCCTCGACGGTCTCGTCGCGGTGCCCGGTTTCCTCCAGCGAGAACTGCATGCTCGCCTTGTCGAGCACCATCCCCATCCCCGGCCGCTTGCCGTAGAAGGAGAGCGAGACGCGGGAGGACTCGTCGAGGTCGAAGGTGAGGTGGTCGGGCCCGTAGCGGCCGACGCGCGAGTGCTCGGGGAACATCGCGTGCGGCGGCTCGCGGAAGGCGATCGAGATGATCCGCGAGCTTTCGCCCATCCGCTTGCCGGTGCGCAGGTAGAAGGGGACGCCGCTCCAGCGCCAGTTGTCGAGTTCGGCCTCGAGGGCGACGAAGGTCTCGGTCCGCGAATCGGGGTCGACGCCCTCTTCCTCCCGGTAGCCCTCGTACTGGCCGCGCACCACCCGCGCGGGATCGAGCGGCTGCAGGCTGCGGAAGACCTTGTTCTTCTCGTCGGTGATCGGCCCCGGCGCCAGCGCCGTCGGCGGCTCCATCGCGACGAAGGCGAGGATCTGGAACAGGTGGGTGACGACCATGTCGCGGAAGGCGCCCGTCTTCTCGTAGAAGGCGGCGCGCGAGCCGACCCCGAGGGTCTCGGGCACGTCGATCTGGATGTGGTCGATGTGGCTGCGGTTCCAGATCGGCTCGAAGAGGCCGTTGGCGAAGCGCAGCGCGAGGATGTTCTGCGCCGCCTCTTTGCCGAGGAAGTGGTCGATGCGAAAGACCTGGTCCTCGTCGAGGACTTCGTGGACCATCTCGTTCAGCTCGCGGGCGCTGGCGAGGTCGGTCCCGAACGGCTTCTCCATGATCACCCGCGAGCGCTCCGAGAGCCCGCACGCCTTCAGCATCTGGATCACGTCGGGCGCGGCGGCCGGCGGCACGCTCAGGTAGTGGAGCAGCCGCATCTCCTGCCCGAGTTCCCCTTCTGCCTTGTCGACCGCCTCCTTCAGCGCCTCCGGCGCCTGCGCATGGGGGACGTAGGAGAGCCGCTGCGAGAACTCGTGCCACTCCTCGCCGCCGAAGGCGTGCCTGGCGAACTCGCGACAGGCCTCTTCGGCGATCCCCCGGAAGCGACCGTCGCTGATCTCCTCCATCGAGACCCCGATCACCCGGAACTCCGGCATCAGCCCCGCCTGGAACAGCCGCAGCAACCCCGGCAGCAGCTTCCGCCGCGCCAGGTCGCCGGTGGCGCCGAAAATCACTATCGCTTGCGGCGGGACCTCCACGAAACGAGATTAACCAGCCGGACGGCTCCTCAATCCTTCCGTCTCCGGCGAGGACAGTTCTTCGACTTCGACCCATCTGCTCCTGCGACCGCGATTGACGTCGCGATGTGCGGCGAAACAGAGGCAGGCGGCCAAGAGCAGGCCGGCGGCTGCGATTGCAAGCTCGACGGGGCGAACAGCAACCTTCCCGGCGACGGTAAGCGCCCCGAGGCCAGCCGCGAAGGCAAAGCTGAAAAAGGTGATCCCGAGTGTTTGCCAGACAGTCGAAGGTTCGGGCCGCTCGCGTTCCCGGATCTGCCGAGCTGGGCTCCTTGCGGCGCTCGTCCCCGAGGTGTCGCGGGGTTGACGTCTGGGGCCTCGCACAGCTACTCTAGAGACGTTACTGGACATTCTGTCTAGTTTCCCCGAACCCTCGCTCCACTTTGGCCAAAGCAGGCATGCTAAGAAGCCAAAAGGCTCATGTCAAGAGCGCGTTGCTCGGAAGATAGTTACTAGACAAACTGTCTAGATCTGAGACGTGGCGGCAGAGGCGAGGGCTGAGGGCCTTTTTTCGCAACCGGGCGCGTTCCCGGGAACGTACAGAAGCGGACTTGCGCTTACAAGGCGCGGCGGTTCAAGACGCCAGCGAGGGGTGGCCGCCCGCCGGCCACGGCTACGTGGAGTCAGTTGTCGCTGCCGGCGCGGTCCCACACGTACAGCTCGAGCGCCTCGGCGGCGAGCTCCATCAGGCGGGGTGGGCCGAGGAGCCCGAGGACCAGCTCGAGGGCGTCCTCCTCGGTGACGCCCGAGTCGACGGCCTCCTCGCCGCGGAAGCCGGCGGCGAGCTTGAGGGCCTCGCGGCGGTTCTCGCCGAGGGAGCTGAAGGCGGCCATGAGGAAGTCGCGGTTGGGGACTGGCTGGCCGGCCTCGAGGGAGCCGTGCCAGGCGGCGAGCATCGAGAGGTCGTGCTCGTCGAGCTCTGAGATCGCCTTCGCGTAGTGGACTTCGAGCTCGGACTCGGGGATCTCGTCCACCCAGGCGCGCACCGCCTCCCCGAGGAGCTGGCGGCGAGCCTCACGGCCGACGGAGTCGGCAATGGCCCGGATGGCGTCGGCTGGGTCTACGAAGCAGAGGGACATCGGCTGCCGAGAAAGGTAGAGGCGGCCGACGACGCCAAAAGATGCCCGCTATCCCCCCATTTTGCGGGGTCGCGGAGAGACCCCGCAGGCCGACGCCGGACCCGTCCCTAGGCTCGGGTGCGTGCCCCTGAAACTGATCTACGGACCCCCCAACTCGGGCAAGCGCGGCGAGATCCTGCGCAGCTTCCGAGCCGCGCTCGACCGCGATCCGGTCCTCGTCCTCCCCACCGCCGACGACGTCTTCGACTTCGAGCGGGAGCTGTGTGGCGACGGGGCCCTCCTGGGCGGCGCGGCGATGACCTTCGGGGCGCTCTTTCGCACTGTCGCCACCGCCGCCGGGGCGCCGCCGGGAGCCGAGCTCTCCCCCGCCCAGCGCCTGCGCGCGATCGCCGTCGCCACCGAGGCGAGCCGCCAGCGCCTGCGGCCGCTGCGCCGCTCCGCCGGCCGGCCCCGCTTCGCCGCCGCCCTCGAGCGGCTCTTCGACGAGCTGCAGGCGGCCGGGGTCGAGCCGGAGGAGGTCGAGGCCGGCGCGGCCACCCTCGAGGGCTCCGCCTACCTCGGCGACCTCGCCGCCCTCTACGGCAGCTACGAGCAGGTGCGGCAGCGGACCGTGCGCACCGACGCCCACGGCATCGCCCGCGAGGCGATCGCCCAGCTGCGCCGCGACGGCGCCGTCTGGTCGGGGCGGCCGGTCCTCCTCTACGGGTTCGACGACCTGACCGAGAACCAGCTCGACCTGGTCGCGACCCTGGCGGAGCGGGCCGAGGTGACCGTGGCGCTCCCTTATGAAGAGGGGCACCCGGCGCTGGCGGCGCGCGGCCGGTTCCTCGGGCGCCTCCGGGAGCGGATCGGCGCCGGCGAGGAGATCGCGCTCGAGCCCAACCCGGGCAATACGGCCAGCCCGCTGCTCTTCCACCTGACGCTCTCCTTCGGGCAGAAGCGACCGGCGCGGGCCGAAGCCGACGGCAGCCTGACGCTGCTGCGCTCGGCCGGGACCCGGGCCGAGGCGGAGGCGATCGCCGCCCACGTCTCCCGCCTCGTGCGGGACGGAGCGCCCCACGACCAGATCGCGGTCGCCCTTCGGGACCCCTCGCGCCGCGGCCCGGAGATCGCCGCCGCCCTGGAGGCGAACAACCTCGCCACCGCCCTGGAGGCCGAGGTGCCAGTGGCGCGGACCGGCGTCGGCGGCGCTCTCCTCGCCCTGCTGGAATGCGAGTTCGGCGACCGCCGCGCCGCCGACCTCCTCCGCTACCTGCGCGGGCCGTCGGGCTTCTCGCACCGCCGCGTCGACTGGTTCGAGCGCCGGATCCGCCGCCGCCGCGTCCGCGACGCCGAGACGGCGCTGCTGCTCTGGCAGGGCGAGGAGGGCGAGCCGCCGCGGGACCTGCTGCGCCTGCGCGAGGCGGCCGAGCGTTCGCCGGCGGCGCTGGCGGCGGAGGTCGGGGCGCTGGCGGCGACGATGGCGGCGCGGCCGCTGCGCGACGAGGAGGACGGGCCGCGCCTGCCGCGCGGCGACGGCCTCGAGCTGCGCGCCGCGGGGGCGATCGCCGCGGCCCTGACCGATCTCGCCGAGCTCGGCGACCTGGCGCCGCGGCCGGCGGAGCTGGCCGGGACGATCGCGGAGCTCGACTTCCGCGCCTGGTCGGGACCGGTCGAGGGACGGGTCCGCATCGCCAGCCCCTACCGCCTCCGCGCCGCCCGCTTCGACCACGTCCTCGTCGGTTCCCTGCAGGACGGCGAGTTCCCCCGCCGCGACCGCGGCGCCGACCCCTTCCTCTCCGACTCGCAGCGGGAAACGCTCGGGCTCGACCCCCGCCGCGACAGCGAGGCCGAGGAGCGCTACCTCTTTCACGCCTGCCTGGCCCTCCCCCGCCGCAGCCTCGTCCTCTCCTACCGCGACAGCGACGAGGACGGCGCCGCGACGGCGCGCTCGCCGCTGCTCGACGACGTGCGGGCGCTGCTGGCGCCGGCACCGGAGAAGGGCGGTCCCGACCTGGCCGAGGAGGAGATCACCGTCACCCGAGA
The DNA here is from genome assembly GCA_025936755.1 of Solirubrobacterales bacterium. Taxonomy (GTDB): domain Bacteria; phylum Actinomycetota; class Thermoleophilia; order Solirubrobacterales; family 70-9; genus VAYN01. The sequence goes on from JAICSS010000008.1 coordinate 87,235, forward strand.
GCTCGCGCAGGTGGTGGCGCCGCTGGCCGAGGCGTCCTCGGAGGACGAGCTGGCGCGGGCGCTCGCCGCCCACGGCCCGGCCGCCGACCTGGCGGCGCTGCTGCGCGAAGCCGAGGCCGGGGGCGAGACGGCGGCGCGCGTGGTCGCGCGGGTGAGCGCGGCGCGGCGGGCCGAGGCAGCCTCCCGCGCTCCCGGCCCGCTGAGTAACCCGGCGGCGCTGGAGTCGCTGGCGGCGGTCGCCGCCTACGGCGGCACCACCCTGGAGGAGTTCGACCTCTGCTCCTACCGCTGGTTCGCCGGCCACGAGCTCGACCCGCAGCTGCTCGACCCCGTCCCCGACCCGCTCGTCCAGGGCGGGCTGATGCACGAGGCGCTCGACCGCCTCTACCGCGAGCGGCCGGGGGGCGACCCGCTGCCGCGGCCCGGCAGCCTCGACGCCTGGAGCGAGCGCGGGCGAGAGCTGGTGGAGGGGGTCGTCGCCGAGCGGGAGTTGGGGACGCACCCGGCGGAGCGGGCGATGGCGCGGCGGGTCGAGCGGCTGCTGGAGCGCTTCCTCGCCGAAGAGGCCGAGCGCGAGACCGGCGGCTTCGAGCCCTGGCTGCTGGAGGCGCGCTTCGGCGAGCACCCCGACGCCGAGCGGCCGGTCCTCGACCTCGGCGGCTGGGGCCTGCACGGCGCCGTCGACCGCGTCGACCGCGCCGGCGACGGCCGCGCCCTCGTCGTCGACTACAAGCTCGCCGGCCAGGTGACCCCGCGCGAGAAGTTCGAGGAGCGGGCGAAGCTGCAGCTGCCGCTCTACCTGCTGGCGGTCGCCGAGCACTGGGGCGCGCAGCCGGTCGGGGCCCTCTACCACCCGCTGCGCGGGACCTCCGCCCGGCGCCCCCGCGGCGTCGTCTCCAGCGAGGCCGCCGAGGACCTCGGCGGCTACAACCTCTACCCCGGCGACGTCGTCGACCCGGAGGGGCTGGGGGAGCTGCTGGAGGGCTCGCGCCGGCGGGCCGGCGCGATCGTCGCCCGCATGCGCAGCGGCGAGATCCGCCGCGACCCCGGCCCGCGACCAGGCTTGCGGGGCCACGACGTCTGCCCCCCCTATTGCACGTTCGCCTCGATCTGCCGCCGCGACCGCTCGCCCCGCTACGAGGAAGACGACGAAGGGGACCAGCGGTGAGCGCCGGGCAGGCGAGCGCGGCGCCAGCGCGCCAGCCAACCCCGGAGCAGGCGGCGGCGATCGGCGTCCGCGGCGCCGACGTGCTGCTCGAGGCCGGCGCCGGGACCGGCAAGACCGGGGTGATGGTCGACCGCTACTGCCGGCTCGTCTGCGACAGCGGCCTCTCCCCCGACGCCGTCCTCGCCTTCACCTTCACCGACAAGGCCGCGGCCGAGCTGCGGCAGCGGATCCGGATCGAGCTGGGCCGGCGGGCGGAGCGCGGGTCGGAGCGGGCGGCGACGGTCCTGGCCGGGATCGGCGGCGCCTGGGTGACGACGATCCACGGCTTCTGCAACCGCGTCCTCGCCGCCCACCCGGTCGCCGCCGGCGTCGACCCCGGCTTCCGCGTCCTCGACGCGCCGGAGACGGCCCGCGCCGCACGAGAGGCATTCGACGACGCCTTGGCCGAGTTCCTCGCCGAGGGCGACCCGGCCCGCGAGGAGACCGTCGCCGCATACGACGTCGAGGGCCTGCGCGGGATGGTCGCCGGCCTCCACGCCGAGCTGCGCAGCCGCGGCATCGCCGATCCGAAGTTGCCCGAGCCGCCCCCCTCCGACCCGGACGCGGCGCTCGAGCGAGCGGCCGCGGCGGCGCGGGAGTGCCTGGAGGAGCTGAAGGACGGCGACGCGAAAAGGGAGCCGCTGGAGCGGGCGCTGGGAGTCCTCACGGCGCCCGGCCCATCGCCCGGCCTCGAGGAGCTGCGCCGCCTCGCGACCAGCAGCAGGGCGAAGGCGATCGCCCCCTACAGGGATGCGATCGACGCCGCGATCTCCCGCGTCGCCGAGGCCGGCGAGGGCGCCGTCGCCTACCGCCACCTGGCCGAGCTGCTGGAGCTGTTCTCGGTCCGCTTCGAGGCGGCGAAGGAACGGCGGGCGGGGATCGACTTCGAGGACCTGCAGATCCTCGCCGCCAGGCTGCTGGAGCGGGCGGAGATCGGCGAGCACTACCGCGCCCGCTTCCGCCAGATCCTCGTCGACGAGTTCCAGGACACCAACCGGTTGCAATTGCGGCTGATCGAGGCGCTGCGGGGGCCGAAGACCGAGCTGGTCGTGGTCGGCGACGAGCTGCAGTCCATCTACGGCTTCCGCCACGCCGACCTCGACGTCTTCCGCCGTCGCCGCGAGGAGATCGACCGCCGCGCCGACGCCGAGCTGATGCGCCTCAGCGGCAACTTCCGCTCCCGCCCCGAGGTGGTCGGCGCCGTCAACCTCTTCGGCGAGGCGCTGCTGGGCGCGGCCTACACGCCGCTGCGGGTCGGAAGCGAGCCGAATGAGCGCTCGCTTCACACGCGAGAGGCCGCTGGTTCGAAACCAGCTGCCGAACCGGCGGTCGAGCTGCTGCTGACCGCCCGCGACGACTGGGACGAGGAGGGGATCGAGCTGGAGCCGGCGATCGACGGCGCCACCCCGCTCAACTGCCTCGCCGAGGCGCGGTTCGTCGCCAGGCGCCTGCGCGAGCTCGCCGACGCGGGAGTCCCGCGTGGGGAGATGGTGGTGCTCTTGCGGGCCTTCACCCACCTCGACGCCTACGAGGACTCGCTCGAACGCGCCGGCCTGCGGCCCTATGTGGTCGGCGGCCGCGGCTACTGGTCCCAGCAGCAGGTCGCCGACGTCTGTTCGCTGCTGGCGGTGGTCGCCAACCCGCTCGACGACCACGCCCTCTTCGGCGCCCTCGCCTCCCCCGCCTGCGGCGTCGCCCCGGACACGCTCTGGCTGCTGCGCGCGGCGGCGGGCAAGCGGCGCCACGTCTGGCCGGCGGTCGAGGCGGCGGCCGGGGCGGGCGACTCGGAGCTGGCCGAGCCGGAGCGGCTGCAGGGGATCCCGGCGGGCGAGCTGGGGCTGCTCGGCGCCTTCGTCGCCCGGATCGCCTCCTTGCGCGGGCGCGCCCCGCGCCTGGCGCTGCCGGCGCTGATCGAGGCGGCGGTGACGGAGACCGGATACGACCTGGCGGTGCTCTCGCGGCCGGCGGGCGAGGCGCGCTTCGCCAACGTCCGCAAGATGGCCCGGCTGGCGACCGAGTTCGAGGCGCGCGAGGGGCGCGACCTGCGCGGCTTCCTCGACTTCCTCGCGGCGCGCGCCGAGAGCGCCGAGGCCCAGGCCGCGACCGCCGCCGAGGGTCACGACGGGGTGCGGATCATGACCGTCCACAACGCCAAGGGGCTCGAGTTCGGGGTCGTCGCCGTCCCCGACCTCGCCCGCAGCCTCCTCGCCGGCGGCAGGGCGCCGCTGCTGACGGTCGGCCGCGAGGAGCAACCGCGGGTCGGCCTGCAGCTGCGCCGTCTCGGCGCCGCCTCGATCAACCTCTTCGACCACGGCGCCCTCTGCGAGGAGGCGAAGGAGCGCGACGCCGAGGAGGGGCTGCGCCTCTTCCACGTCGCCGCCACCCGCGCCAAGCGGCAGCTGATCCTCAGCGGCGTCGTCAAGCCCGAGGCGGGCAAGGAGGCGAAGCCGAGCACGCCGGTGGTCGAGCGGCTGGTCGACGCGCTAGGTGTCCCCCGCGACGCCGACTCGACCGTCCCGGTGGCGCCCCCCGCGCCCCGCCCCGGCCTGGAGGCCGAGTTCGAGCCTTCGGAGATCGCCGTGCGCGTCAACCTCCCCTCTCCCGAGCGCGCCGCCGAGCTGCGGCTGCTGCGCCGCGAGGCCGCCGCCGCGCGGGCGATCGGCAACGGACCGCCGCCCCTGGTCGAGCGCCGCCCCCCGATCGTCCCCAGCCGCCCCCTCTCCTACACCGCGATCTCGGCGTACGAGGAGTGCCCCTACCGCTTCTACCTGGAGCGTGTGCTGGGCCTCCCGTCGAGCGAGCGCAGTTCTTCCCCCGTGGTGGGAACGAACCAGCCCAGCGAGCGCGAGGAGGGCACGGCGCGCGGAGCGGCGGTGCACGCGCTGCTGGAGTGGAGCCAGGCGAACGAGTGGGCGGAGCCGAGCGGAGAGCTGGCGCTGCGGCACGCCACGGCCGCCGGGCTCACCGCGAGTCCGCAAAAGCCGTCGATATACGACAGTTCTCACGGACTCGCGGAGGAGCTGCTGGAGCCCGTGCGCCGGTGGCTGGATTCGCCGCTGCGGCAGCGGATCGGCGAGGAAGCCACGAGGGTGCGGGCCGAGGTGCCGCTGCTGCTCGGCGTCGGCGACACCGTCCTGCGCGGCTCGATCGACCTGCTCGTCGAGCGCGAGGGGGCGCCGCCGCTCGTGGCCGACTACAAGACCGACCGCCTCGGCGGCGCCGCCCCGGCCGAGCGCGCCGGCCACTACGAGGTGCAGCGATCGATCTACGCGCTTGCGGTTGCCGAGGCGCTCGGCGCTGCCGAGGTCGAGGTCGCCTACGTCTTCCTCGAGCGCCCGGACGAGCCCGCGCTCTCCACCCTCGGCGCTGCCGAGATGGCAACCGCCCGGCAAGGCCTGGAGGAGGCGATCGCCCAGATCAGCCGCGGCGAGTTCCCGGTCGCACCAACCGAGCGACGCGACTGGTCCCTCTGCCGCGGCTGCCCCGCCCTCAGAGGGCTCTGCTCAGGTCCGGCCTCAGCCGACCTCTGAGGCCGTGTCCAGCTTGGTCGCCAGGTCGTCGAGCCGCAGCTCCTTCAAGCCCTCGCCGACCTCGTCGAGCTCGCCGGCGCAGTAGGTGACCAGCTCCTTGCCCTCCTTGCAGAGGTCGAGGGTCTCGCGCAGGCCGGCCTGGCCGGAGTCGAGCCGGTCGATGATCTCCTCCAGCCGCTCGACCGCGGCCTCGTAGGAGTCAGGCCTCGTCGCGCTGCTCTGGTTTGGCTCGGACTCGTCCATCGCTGAAGCGAAGGCTAATGCGCTCCGCGGCGCCGGCCTCGACGGCGCTCGTCAGCGGCTCGCCCCCTTCCCCCTCGACCAGGGCGTAGCCGCGCTCGAGGGTGCGCTCGGGCTCGTGGGCGCGCAGGGCGACGGCGGCGCGGTGCAGGGCGTCGCGCCGTTTCTCCATGTCGGCGCCGGCGGCCCGGCGCCGCGCCCGCTCCAGCACCAGCGTCCCGATCCTCTTCTGCGAGCTCGCGCGGTCGGCCAGACCGCGTTCGGAGGCGGCGCGGATCTCGCGGATCCTCTGGTTCAGCTTGCCGCGCTCGCGCTGCAGCGCCCTCGCCGGCCCCCGCGCCAGCGCGCCGAGGTGGCGCGACCGCGTCTCGACCGCCCCCTCCCCCGCCCGCCGCAGCGCCAGCGCGCAGCGCTCGAGGCTCTCGCGAGCCGCCCGGCAGTCGAGCGGCACCGCCGCCTCGGCGGCGTGGGTGGGAGTCGAGCAGGCGACCGCGGCGACGTCGTCGATCAGGGTGCTGTCGCGCTCGTGGCCGACGGCGCTGATCACCGGCACCCGCAGCATCGCCACGGTGCGGCAGAGCGTCTCGTCGCAGAAGGCCCAGAGGTCGGCGAGGCTGCCGCCGCCGCGGGTGACGACGATCGCCTCGACCTCGGGCCGCGCCGCCAGGTCCTGCAGCGCCCGCCCGATCGCCGGCGCCGCGTGGCGGTCCTGCACCGGCGCGAACCCCCAGACGAGCGAGCCGCCCCAGCCGCGCCGCTCGAGCCCGGCGAGGAGGTCCCGCCGCGCCGCGCCGCGTTCGGCGGTGACGACCCCGATCGCCTTCGGCAGGGCCGGCCGGTGCAGCTGCTTCTGCAGCTCGAACAGCCCCTCGGCCCGCATCTGCTTGCGCAGGGCCTCCAGCCGTGCGATCAGGTCGCCTTCGCCGGCCAGCCGCACGTGCGTGGCCCGGAAGCAGAAATTGGGGGAGGCCTGGCCGCCCCCGGGGTAGTAGTCGAGCCCGCCGGCGATCACCACTTCTGCCCCGTCGCGCAGGCTCGCCCCGTCCAGCCCCGCCTTTTCGAGGTCGTTGAGCCAGATCGCGCAGGGCACCGCCCCCTCGCCGTCGCGCAGCTCGAAGTAGGCCTGGACCTTGCTGCGCCCGACCCCGGTCACCTCGCCGATCAGCTGCACCCGCGCCCGCTCGCGCATCCACGCCTGCAGCTTGCGGGCGTAGACGCCGACCGCGAAGGGCCCCGGCAGGTTCGGCGCCGCCGGTGCCTGCGGCGCTATCCGGTTTTCTTCCATCTACGCGCCCAGGCCTTCAGCTCGCTCAACACCGGGTCCAGCTGCTGGCCCGCCTCGGTCAGCGAGTAGGTGACCCGCACGGGGGTCCCCGCTTCGACCTGGCGCTCGACCAGGCCCTCTTCCTCCAGCTCGCGCAGCCGCTGCGAGAGCAGGCGGTCGGAGAGGCCGGGAATCGCCTTGCCGAGCTCCCCGTAGCGCATCGGGCGCTCGGTCAGGGCGCAGACGATGGCGCCGGTCCAGCGCTTGCCGATCAGCTCGATCGCATGGTGGAAGTGGGGGCAGACCGCCCCCTTCGTCTCTCCCTGGACCTCGGCCGGGCTGACCCGTTCCATGGCTTCCGACCTTACTGAACGTAAGTGACGGGCCTGCCGGGTCAGCCAGTGCAGGGCCCGGTGCTCACCCCTTCGGAGGTATCGCGCAGCGCCTGGCGCACCTGCTCGGCCGGGATCGCGAAGCCGCCGCGGGGGCCGCTGGTGGTGGCGGCGAAGATCGTCCCGACGACGTTCCCGCGCGGGTCGACCAGCGGCCCGCCCGAGTTGCCGCTGCGCACCGAACCGCTCATCGCCACGATCGTCCGCTCGACCGGCCCGTTGCCGTAGGAGTCCTCGCTGATCGTCGCCCGGGTCTCGCCGATCCGCGCCGGCGAGAGCGAGTACGGGCCGTTTTCCGGATAGCCGAGCACCGCGCCGTCCTCCCCCTCCCTGCGCCGCGAGCTGATCGGCAGCGGCGGCAGCGGCGCCCCCACCCGCAGCAGCGCCAGGTCCTGCCGCGGCTCGTAATAGATCGGGACCGCGTCCAGCTCGACCCCGTCCTGGGTGGTGACCGTGGTGTCGTCGGAGCCGGCGACGACGTGGGCATTGGTGACGACGATTTCGGGTTTGACCGCCCAGCCCGAGCCCTCGATCCCCAGCCCGCAGGCGGTGCTGAGGACGCGGACCACCGAGTCGCCGGCGTGGAGGACGTCGCCGTCGGAGGCGATCTTCGCGTTCGGGGCGGCGACCGGGGCGGCCGGCCCGAGCACCGTCGGCGCCGGGTCGACGCGGTCGAGCGCGTTCAGGAGCGGGCCGCTCGGCGGCAGCACGTCGTTGAGGCTGCGCAGGATCAGCGACTGCTGGATGTCGGCCCGCAGCCGCGCGGTCGAGGGGGCGTGGAGGAGGACGGCGCCGAAGACCCAGGCGAGGCCGAGGGCGACGGAGGCGATCAGGGCGGCGCCGCCGGCGCCGTCGGCAGCGTTGAGGAAGGGGCGGCGGACGATCCTTTCCCGCAGCCCGAGGGCGAAGCTCTCCACGGTCACCGCCATCAGCGCCCCGACCAGCAGCGCCCCCAGGGCCGCGCAGAGCGGCGCGTAGGGCGAGTGCGAGCCCTTCGCCAGCAGCAGCGGGGCGACCCGGCTGCCGGCGAAGGCGCCGAGGCCGAAGCCGAGGAGGGTGAGGGCGCCGACGATCAGGCCCTGCCGGTAGCCCCAAAGCGCGAGCGCGAGGGTGAATGCGAGGATCGCCCAATCCAAAACGGTCACCCGGGAATAGAAGCATGCCGGGAGAGCCTCCTTTACCTTTCGGCGGTGCCCTCGATCCCGACCGAGGCGGAGCGCCGTCGCCGCCTCCTCACCAGGACCCTGCCGCTCGCCGCCATCGCGCTCGTCGCGTTCATCGTCGGCATCGCCACCGGCTCCGGCGGATCGCCCGAAAAGGAAGCCGCCGAGCGCTTCGCCAAGGCCTGGGAGGCGAAGAACTTCAAAGCGATGTACGCGCAGCTGAACCAGGCCTCGCGGGCGCGGGTGGACCGGCAGGAATTCGAAAGCGCCTACCGCGACGCCGAACAGGTGGCGACGGCGCGCGGGTTCGACGCCGGCAGCGCAGGCGACGCCGAAGACGGCGGCGAGGGCAAGGTCGTCCCGGTCGGGATGACGGTCGCGACGGTCGCCTTCGGAACCGTCGAAGCCGAGCTCGACCTCCCCTACACCGACGGCGGGATCGCCTGGAACGAAAGCCTCGTCTTCCCCGGCCTGCGCAGCGGCGAGGAACTGGCCGCCGACGTCGAACTGGCCGAACGGGCGCCGATCCTCGCCCGCGACGGCACCGTTCTCGCCGCAGGGCCGGCGGAAGAACGCGAACACCCCCTCGGCAGCGCCGCGATCGACGTCACCGGCGAAGTCGGCGAAGCCTCCGAAGAAGACCTGCCGCGCCTCGCCCGCCACGGCTTCCCGCCGGAAACGCCGGTCGGGATCAGCGGCATCGAGCGCGCCTTCAACGACCGCCTCGCCGGCAAGCCCGGCGGTTCGCTGCTGGCGGTCGCCGCCGACGGCTCCGCCGTCCGCACCCTCGCCAAGTCGAAGCCGCAGGCGGGCGCGGCGGTGAAGACGACGATCGACCCCGGGCTGCAGGAAGTCGCGGTCTCGGCGCTGGCCGGGCGCTCCGGCGGCGTCGCCGTGCTCGACGCCCGCAAAGGCGACGTCCGGGCGCTCGCCGGCCAGGCCTTCTCCGCTCCCCAGCCGCCGGGCTCGACCTTCAAGGTCGTCACCACCACCGCCGCCCTGGAAGCGGGCAAGGTCAGCCTCGACGACGAATTCGAAATCACCAACGGGGTCAACGTCGGCGGCCGCTTCCTCAACAACGCCAACGGCGAGTACTGCGGCGGCACCTTCCGCGAATCCTTCGCCGAGTCCTGCAACGCCGTCTTCGCGCCGCTCGGCCCGGCGGTCGGCAACGACAAGCTGGTCGGGACCGCCGAAGCTTTCGGCTTCAACTCGCCGCTGACGCTCTACGCGCCCCGGATCGTCGCCGAAGTCGATCCCGAAGAATCGACGATCCCGACCGAAATCGGCGAAGAAATCGACCTCGGCGTCTCGGCGATCGGCCAGGGCGAAGTGCTGGCGACGCCGCTGGAGATGGCGAGCGTCTCGCAGACGATCGCCAACGACGGCGTCCGCCTGCCGAACTCGCTCGTCCTCAACCCGAAGCTGCGCCCCGACGCCGAATCGACGCAGGTGATGTCGGAGAAGACCGCCGCAGAGCTGACCGAACTGATGATCGGCGTCGTCACCGAAGGCACCGGGACCGCCGGGGCGATCCCCGAGGCCCAGGTCGCCGGCAAGACCGGCACCGCCGAGCTCGGCCCCAAGCCCGGCGAAGAGAACTCCGACAACCCGGTCCAGATCAAGGACGCCTGGTTCACCGCCTTCGCGCCGGCGCAGAAGCCGCGGCTGGCGGTCGGGGTGCTGCTGATCGAAGCCGAAGCGGCGGGCGGGGAAGTCGCGGCGCCGATCGCCGCGGAAATCCTCTCGGCCGGGCTCTGAGCGGATCGGCTAGAGGTCGAGCTTCACTTCGGCGCCCTCTTCATCCCCTTCGCCGGGGATGTGGAGGGTGAGCGGCCGGTTCTCCGAGGCTTCTTCGGGCAGCAGGAAGATCGCCACCGAGCCCTCGATCGGGCCCAGCTGGGCGGCGGTGTCGAGGCGCGGGATCTGTTCTTCGGCTTCGACTTCTCCGTCGAACGGGAGGGCGAAGATGCTTTCGCTTTCCAGCACTTCGTATTCCCGTTCGTCCGCGTCGGTGATCTTCAGCGTCGAGGGCAGCACCTGCGGTTCGTCGCTTTCGTTCTGGACTTCGAAGAAGACGCCGAAGTAGGTTTCGCCTTTCGGCGCTTCTTTCTGCCCGACGAGGTAGGCCTCGTCCTCGGAGTCGTTCGGGTTGAGGTAGCGGGAGAAGGTGACGTTGTACTTCAGCTCGCCGAGCTGCACCGACTCTCCCTCGGAGACCGACTTCGAGTCGCTCTCGTAGCCGCAGGCGGAGACGCCGACGGCGAGGACGAGCAGCGCCAGGAGCGCGAGCAGCGGCAGCAGGGGGCGGCGGTGCGGGGACATCGGCGGCGCGGAGTCTATATATGCGCAGCGCTTTACGGGATGCCCGTCGCGTACCGGTTGCCGCCGGCGACGGCGATGCGCTCGGAGGCCGGCCGGTCGGACTCGAGGTTCTCGCGCAGGCGCCTCAGCGCCTGGCGCCAGCCGCGCCCCTGCCAGACGGAACCGGCGCTCGACAGCTCCAGCAGGCGGTCGCCGGGCCGCGGCTCGGTCCAGTGGGAGACCCGGACCGCGGTGAGGCCGCCGGCGCCCTCGGTCAGCTCCCAGACGGTGTGGTTGGGAATCCGGTTGCCGCGCCCGCCGCGCCCTTCCTCGACGACCCGGAACGGCTCCTCGACGGCGACGATCGCGGTGTCCATCCAGACCTTGCGCAGCGGCGCCTCGACCCGGAACCGCGCCCCGGCGCCGACGCCGCTGCCGTCGATCCGGGTGAGGTGGAAGTCGACGAGGAAGTGGTCGGTAAAGGAGGGACGGGCGGCGAGGTCGACGAGCGCCGCGAAGACCTGCTCGCGGGGGGCGTCGATCTCGATTTCAGCGCTGACGGGGCCCACCGGGGCGGGGATTCTAGATGTCAGCCCTACTAGGGACCAGATTGACAAGTTTGAGTGATTTTCACCAGGGGCCGGTCTAGTATCGAACTAACGTCCAGGAAGGAGAGCACCCCATCTTCAACAGCGCCAGCGACACTCCAGTCGGCGAGGCCCCGCTCACCGGCTCGATGCCCGGCGAGGGGACGTATTTCTGCCTCGTCTGCGGCACCCAGGTAGCGCTCCGCGAGACCGATCCGCTGCCCGCCTGCGCGCGCTGCGGCGCCTCCCGCTTCCGCCGCGACTCGATCTTCTCCTCGCTGCAGGAGCACGGCTCTCCCACCGTCGAATTCGCCGTCGCCGCCGAGCATGAGCCGCCCGGATGGCTCGAGCAGGCGCGAGAGCGGCTGCGTGCGCCCGGGTACCACCTGGCGATGCGCGAGCGGGGCGAGATCGCCACCTTCGCCCTCGGCGAGGGCTGGACCAGGATCGGCCGCTGCAGCACGGCAGAGCTCTGCCTCGACGATCCCAGCGTCTCCCGCCGCCACGCGATGATCTGCAGCGAGGAGGGCCAGCGCCCGCGCGTCCTCGACGACCGCAGCCTCAACGGCATCCTCCTCAACGGCCGCAAGGTCGACGTCGCCGTCCTCAACCCCGAAGACGAGCTGACGATCGGCCGCCACCGCCTCTACCTCCTGCAGGTCTGAGGCGAGACCGCAGAAAGGGTTCTCCAGGAGCCCTTTCTGCGGTCTCGTCGAGCGGTCCTCTTTTCCGGCCACCCCCGCTCCTACGATGCGGCTTGGTGACCGACTTTCCAGAGGATCCCGATCGCCCCTCGGGCGAGGAGTCGATCTCGGCCTCGGCCGAGCGCGCCCGGGCCGAGCTCCACGCCGAGATCGAGCGCGTCCGCCGCGGCGTCGAGCAGATGCTCGACGAGCAGAACGCCCCCCTCAACAGCGACATCCGCCGCGAGCTCGAGACGATGCAGGAGGACATCCGCCGCTACGTCAAAACCCGCATCCGCAAATCCCAAAAGCGCACCGACCGCCGCGTCGGCCGCCTCGAGGACCGCACCGCCGCGCTCGAGAAACGCCTCGACGGCATCGACGCCGAGCGCCGGATGACCGAATGGCGCATCCACACCGACACCGAGCGCATGCTCGGCGGCCTCCTCGGTGAGGTGCGAGGGATAGCGGACCGGCTGGAGGGGAAGACCCCTCCTCCGGCCCTCTGATTCACTCGGTCGAGATGCTCGGGTCCGCCTGGACCTTCAGCGGCACGATCATCAGGAAGTTGCTCGTGGCGTCGGCGGCGAGGTCGAGGACCCGCTGGGCCTCGTCGTCCTGGCCGGTGGCGCGGAGCTCCGATGCGTAGCCGTTGAGGAGGTCGTCGAGATCGAAGAGGGCCTCGTTGTCGAGGTCCTTGAGTTCGACTTTGGCGCCCCGGCCGAGGCGGCGCTCGATCGCGGCGCGGTCGATGCCGAAGGCGTTGTGGCGGACGTAGACGCGGCCGCCGGTCATGCCGGCGCAGGCCCAGGGGCCGATGTCGCCGAGGACGACGGCGCGCCCTGAGGTCATGTACTCGAAGGCGAAGCCCTTGGCGTTGGCGCGGTTGGCGACGGTGCCGCGAGCGTCGTCGATGTCCTGCTCGGGCTCCCCCGCCAGCACCACGTCGGCACCGGAGAGGCGGATGCAGAAGCGCGAGTCGGCGCTGCCCTGGACGTAGAGCTTGCCGCGCTGGGCGCCGTAGGCGAAGGACTTGCCGACCGACCCGTTGAGGCGCTTTCCGCGCGCCCCCTTGCCCTTGAGGATCGAGATCGTCCCGCCCAGCATCGTCTTGCCGACGCCGTCCTGGGCGCCGCCCTCGACGCGGATGTTGACGCCGTAGGAGTTGAACGCCCCCAGCCCCTGGCCGGCGACCGAGCCGCCGTCGAACTCGAGGTTCGCGAGGACGTCCTCGTCGCTCCCCGCCCGGCCGCCGTCGAAGATCCGGTTGCGGGCGATCGCCCCCGCCAGCTCGGTCCCGAGCACGCGGTCGTTGGCGTCGGTCGCGCGCGGGAAACGGCTGCTGACGGTGTTGCCGGCGCAGACTTCCGGCGCCAGGGCGGCGATCTGGCTCGAGGCCTGCTTCGCCTCCATCCGGATCGGCCGCGCCATCACCAGGCCGGCTTCGGCCCGCGCCTCGGCCTCATCGGCCACCGGCAGGTCGAGCGGTTCGAGGTCGAGGTGCTCCTCCAGCGGTTCGATCAGCGGCGTCAGGTCGATCGTGTCCTTCGCCGCGACCTGCTCCAGCAGGTCGTAGCGGCCGACCAGGTCCTGGGCGCGCTCGTAGCCGAGCGAGGCGACGACCTGCTTGACCTCCTCGCCCATCGAGGAGAAGAAGCGGGCGCAGCTCTCGGCGGCGCGGTCGACCTCCTGCGGGGTGAACTTCTTCAGCCCGTGGGCCTCCGCTTCTTCTGGGGTCTCGATCTGGGTCGCGATCCCGACGTGGCAGGTGTCGAGCTGGCAGCCGCGGCAGATCGTGCAGCCGAGGCTGACCATCGCCAGGGTGCCGAAGCCGACGCGGTTGGCGCCGAGGCAGTGCAATTTGACGATGTCGTGGCCGGTCCGGTAGCCGCCGTCGGCCCAGATCTCGACCCGGTTGCGCAGCCCCGCCTCCATC
>JAICSS010000014.1 GCA_025936755.1 Solirubrobacterales bacterium
ACGTCGGGCGGCAGCACGTCGATCCCCATCTCCGCGCAGCGGTTGACGAAGAAGGGCACCTTGTCTTTGGTGTTCATCACCGAGGAGATCACCGCCGCCATGTACTCGGCCGGGTAGTTGGCCTTGAGGTAGGCGGTGCGGTAGGAGATCAGCCCGTAACAGGCGGCGTGGGACTTGTTGAACGAGTAGTCGGCGGCGGCTTCGTTCAGCTTCCAGAGGTCCTGGGCGACCTTGGCGTCGGTGCCGGACTTCGCCAGGCCCTCCATGAACTTGTCCTTCATCGTCGCCATCAGGTCGCGCTTCTTCTTCCCGATCGCCTTGCGCAGGTCGTCCGCCTCGGCGCCGGAGAAGCCGGCCATCTGGCGGGCGATCTGCATCAGCTGCTCCTGGTAGATGACGCAGCCGTGGGTCTCCTTGGTGATCGCTTCCATCCGCGGGTCCGGGTAGCGGACCGTCGAGGGGTCTTTCTTGCCCTTGGCGTAGGTGGGGATGTAGGCCATCGCCCCGGGCCGGTAGAGAGCGCCGAGGGCGACGATGTCGGCGAACTCGGTGGGCTTCACCCTGCGCAGGGCGTCGCGCATCCCCTCCGACTCGAACTGGAAGACGCCGGTCGAGTCGCCGCCGGCCAGCATCTCGTAGGTCTTGGCGTCGTCGACCGGGATCTGCTCCATGTCGATCCGCTCGCCGCGGGAGCGCTCGATGATGTCGATCGCGTCCTCGATCACGTCGAGGTTGCGCAGCCCGAGGAAGTCCATCTTCAGCAGCCCGATCTCCTCGATCGGGCCCATCGAGTACTGGGTGACGATCTTGTACTGGCGCTCGGGCTTGCCGGAACCGTTGCCGTTGGCGGCGGCGGGGGCGCTCTTGTCCTCGGCCAGCTGCAGGGGGACGATCTCGTGCAGCGGCCGGTCGGCGATGACGACGGCGGCGGCGTGGATCGAGTTGTTGCGGATGATCCCTTCCAGGCCCTGGGCGACGTCGATGATCTTCTTCGCGTCGGGTTCGGAGTCGTAGGTCCGTTTCAGCTCCTGCCCGGCCTTCAGGCATTCCTCGAAGGAGGGGCTGCGGCCCATGATCGGCTCCGGGATCTGCTTCGCCAGGCGGTCGCCGGTGGCGTAGTCGAAGCCGAGCACGCGGGCGGCGTCGCGGGTCGCGGCGCGCGGCGCCATCTTGCCGAAGGTGATGATCTGGGCGACCGACTCGCGGCCGTATTTCTCGCCGACGTAGCGGATCATCCGCTCGCGGCCGCGGACCGAGAAGTCGATGTCGATGTCCGGCATCGATTTGCGGCCGGGGTTGAGGAAGCGCTCGAACATCAATTCGTTCTCGAGCGGGTCGAGGTCAGTGATCTTGAGGCAGTAGGAGACGATCGAGCCGGCGGCCGAACCGCGCCCCGGGCCGACGGCGATCCCATTCTGCTTCGCGTAGCTGACGAAATCCCAGACGATCAGGAAGTAGGACTCGAACCCCATCTCCTCGATCACCCCGAGCTCGAACTCGAGCCGCTCGACCGCCTCGGCCGGCGGCGGCTCGCCGTAGCGGGCGCGGAGGCCGTCCATCGCGATCCGCCGCAGCATCGCCCCCGGCTCCTCGCCGTTCTCGGTCGGGTAGCGCGGCAGCAGCAGCTTGCCGAGCTCGATCTCGATCTCGCAGCGCTCGGCGATCTCCAGCGTCGTCGGCACCGCCTCCGGCCACTCGGCGAAGGAGTCGGCCATTTCCCGCGAGTCCTTGATGTAGAACTCGTTCGTGTCGAAGCTCATCTTCGGCATCTGCAGGGTCGACTTCGTCTGCACGCAGAGCAGCGCCGCGTGGTTGTCGAAGTCCTCGCGCCGCAGGTAATGGACGTCGGCGGTCCCGACCAGCGGCCGCCCCAGCTCGCGGGCGAAGCGGACGATCCCCTCGTTGGCCTTGTCCTGCTCGGGGATTCCGTTCTTCTGCACCTCGAAGTAGACCTGCTCGGGGCCGAAGGCCTGGATCAGGTCGTCGAGGTGGGCGCGGGCGTCGTCCTCGCGCTCTTCGACGAGGCGGCGGCAGAAGCGGGACTGCAGGCAGCCGGTGAGGACGATGACGCCCTCGGCGTGCTGGGAGAGCAGCTCCATGTCGACGTTGGCCTTGCCGCGGGAGAAGCCTTCGAGGAAGCCGGCGGAGGTGAGCTTGACCAGGTTGGCGAAGCCCTCGTTCGTCTCGGCCAGCAGGGTCAGGTGGTTGCGCTCGTAGCGCGTCTGCTCCCTGATCGCCCTGCGATCGTCGACGAGGTAGGCCTCGAGCCCGGCGATCGGCTTGATTCCCTGCTTCTTGCAGGCCTTGTAGAGGTCGACGGCGCCGTTCATGACGCCGTGGTCGGTGAGGCCGAGGGCCGGCTGGTCGAGCTCGGCGGCCCGTGCCGCCATCGCGTCGATCTTGCAGGCGCCGTCGAGCAGCGAGTACTCGCTGTGGGCATGGAGGTGTACGGCGGACCCGGCGCTCATCGAGGTCTTCGATGATGCCAATCCGGGCAGATGTAACGGCTGGGTTTCGTCCCCTTTTGCGCGACTTACGCGACACTCGTGCCGGCGGTTTTCGCGGAAGCTCCGCGGTCGGAGCGCGAGGCTAGCCGCAGACCCAGGCGCTGGGGCCGGAGTCGGCCCAGATTTCGGCGGCGATCCGGTCCTGTTCGGCCTTCGGCGCGTTCTGCGGTTCGCCCTGGCCGCCGTAGAGGTCCCAGGTCGAGGGCAGGATCTGGTAGGCGCCGCCGGCCCCGCTGGAGGGGTTGAGAGCGCTGTAGTTGCCGCCCGACTCGCACATCACGATGTAGGTCGGGATCGAGTAGGGGCCGCCGAGCCAGCGGCCGACCTCTTCTTCGGCTTCGGCTTCCGATTCGGCCAGGCGCGCTTCCTGCAGCTGGCCCACCCAGGAGGAGATGTCGGATTTCAGCGTCGCCAGCGAGGCTTCGCGGCTGGCGTCGAGCGACTGCAGGCGGGCGGCCGCGGCCTGGGCGGCTTCGCGGACCGCGGCGATTTCCTCGCGGGCGGCTTCGAGCCGTTCGTCGTAGGCGATCGCCTCCGCCTTCAGGTCGGCGACGGCCAGCACCTGCCGGTGCACCGCCGCCCGCACCTCGGCGACCCGGTCGGCGAGGGCGCTGTCGGCTTCGGAGATCGCCCGCAGGTAGTCGCTCTGGGTGACGAGGTCCTCGTAGTCGCCGGCGCCGAGGACGAGGTCGGCGGTGCTCGGCATGCCGCTCTCGTAGATCGCGACGAGCCGCCCCGCGAGCACGCGCCGGGAGCGCCGCAGCCGCGCCTTCTCGATCGCCAGCCGGTGCTGGGTCAGCTCCAGCTTTCGAGCCAGCTCGGCGGCGTGCGCGCGGCCTTCGGCCAGCAGCGCGGTCAGTTCTTCCTCTTCGGCGGCCGCTTCCTTCGCTTCGGCTTCGGCGCTCGCCAGCTCGGCCGTCGTCGCCTGCAGCTGCGAGGCGAGCGAGCCGGCGTCGTCGCGGGCGGAGGCGAGCTTCGCTTCCAGCTGCCCGGCTTCGGTCGCGCTGGCCCTGCCGGCGGTGGCTGCGAGGATCGCCAGCAGCGCGCAGAGGCACGCCGCGGCGCAGATCTTCAGCAGATCTTTTCGGACTTCGAACGGCCGCACAGAGCGGCGAGGCTACCGAGGCGACCCCGAAATCCCTGCAAGTCGACGATAACCCGCAAGCGAAGTTGCGAATCAGCCTTCTGGGGCTTCGCGCGTCGCCAGGTAGGCGACGGCCGCGACGACGGCGACGCCGAGCGCCCCGAGCGCGATCCGCGACTCGCGCCGGTAGCGGCGGCGCAGGTAGCCGATGGCGAACTTGAGCGTGACCCTGCCGATGCGGTTGTACATCAGCTCTCCCCCCGCTGGCGCAGGCGGTGCGCCATCCGCGACTGCAGCGACCAGATCTCGATGAAGCCGGGCGAGGCGTTCTGGTCGAAGAGGCCGCCGGACTCCGAGAAGGTCGCCAGCTCGGCGTCGTAGACGGCGTTGGCCGAGGAGCGGGTGACGACGCGGACGCTGCCCTTGAAGAGACGGAGGCCGATCTCGCCGCTGACCTGGGCGCTGACCGCATTCATGTAGGCGTCGAGGTCCGAGCGCAGCGGCTCCCACCAGAGGCCGGCGTAGACGAGGTAGCCCCACTTCTGGTCGAGCGCGGGCTTGAACTGGTTCTGGTGGATCGTCCCGACCAGCCGCTCCAGCTCCTCGTGGGCGGTGAGGACGATCGCCGCCGCCGGCACCTCGTAGATGTCGCGCACCTTGAGGCCGACGATCCGGTCCTCGATGTGGTCGACGATGCCGACCCCGTGGCGGCAGCCGATCTCGGCCGCCCTTTCCAGCAGCTCGACCAGGCCCAGGCGCTCGCCGTTCAGCGAGACCGGGACGCCGGCCTCGAAGCCGACCGTCACCGTCTCCGCCTCGTCGGGCGCCTCCTCGGGGCGCGTCACCAGCTGGAAGACGTCGTCCTCGGGCGCGTGGTCGAGGTCCTCGATCCAGCGGCCCTCCGAGGAGCGGCCCCAGAGGTTGTCGTCGATCGAGTAGGGCGCGACCTCGGTCCCGCCCTTGACCGGGATCCCGTTTTCGCGGGCGTAGGCGATCTCCTCCTCGCGGCCCATCTCCCAGGAGCGGACCGGGGCGATCGTCTTCAGCTCCGGCGCCAGGGTGGCGACCGTGGCCTCGATCCGGACCTGGTCGTTGCCCTTGCCGGTGCAGCCGTGGGCGATCGTGTCGCAGTCGCTCCGGCGCGCGTACTCGACCGCGAGCTGGGCGATCAGCGGCCGGCCGAGGGCGGTGAAGAGCGGGTAGCCGTTGCCGTAGACGGCATTGGCCTTGATCGCCGGGGCGACGAACTCGGCGGCGAAGCGCTCGCGGGCGTCGACCACGTGGCACTCGACCGCGCCCAGCTGCTTCGCCTTCGCCTCGATCACCCCGTAGTCCTCGCCCGGCTGGCCGAGGTTGACCGTGAGGCAGACCACCTCGGCTTCGTAGTGGTCCTGGATCCACTTCAGCATCACGCTGGTGTCGAGCCCGCCCGAGTAGAGCAGGAGGACCCGGTCGACGCTGGCCGGATCCGCCTCGTAGGTGGCGGTCGGCTGGAAATGAGGTTGATCGGCGCTCACGGGGCGGGAAGTCTCGCACGCCGCCCGCGAAGAGGACTTCTAGGGGACTTCCACTCCTCCGGAGCCGCCTTCTTCGCCTTCTTCGGGTTCTTCGGCGGGCGCTTCTTCTTCGGCTTCTTCTTCCGGAGCTTCTTCGTCTTCTTCGAGCGACGGTTCTTCTTCCTCTTCGGGCGTCGTCGATTCCGTCGTCGTGGTGGTCGAGCTTTCGGTCGTGGTCGAGGATTCGAGCGCCGGCACGGTCGAGGTTTCGCCGCCGCCGTCGTTGCCGGCGATCACGATCACCGCGATCAGCAGGCCGACGATCACCGCGACGAGGGCGGCGACGAGGAGACGCATGTTGCCGCGGGGGCGGTCGCCGCCGGGCCCGCCGGGCCCACGGTCTTCCGGTCCCATCAGGCGAGTCGGGTCCTCGTGCATCGTCTACCGCTCCTCCGGTCCGAGAATGGCGTCGAGGATCGCATCGGCGTCCTCGATCTCGAACCCGTTTCGAAGCCGCTCGGCGATCTCCTCTCTGCTGCTGCCGGAAACCGCCATCTGGGTGGCGAGGAGCCGGGCGCCGGGGGCGTCGGGGGATCGCCCGGGGGGATCGGGCGGCGGGCCCCCCTCGACCGGGACCGCCCGCAGGCGCGGCGTCTCCTCGGGTCCCCCCGGCTCGCGCGGTTCGTCCGGCTCGGGCGGCTCCCCCGGCTCGATCCGCTCCCTCGCCGCTTCCAGCGTCACCTGCAGCCGCTCGGCCTCCTGCCGCAGGGAGATCGCCTGGCCGAGCAGGGTCTCGATCAGGTCGCCGAGCTCGCCGGCCCGCCCCTCGTTCATCCGCTCGGCCTCCGCCCGCGCCTGCGCCAGGTAGCGGCGCGCCTGCGTTTCGGCGTCGTCGATCACGCTCTCGGCGGCGCGCTCGGCCGCCTCGACGATCGCCTCGAGCCGTTCGGCGGTGTCGGCGCGGAGCGCTTTTTGGGAGCGCTGTCTCTTCGAGATGTCGGTGGGCTTGCCGCCGCGGCTCATCGCCCGCGGAAGGCTAGAAGGGATTCCTCGATCAGGCCAACCGCGTGGTCGACGTGGTCGGAATCGATCACCAGCGGCGGCAGCAGGCGCAGCGAGTCGGGCCTCGGCGCGTTGACGACGAGGCCGCGCCCGAGCAGGTCGGCGCCGACGGCGGCGGCGTCGATTCCCTCCTCGAGGCCGACGCCGACCATCAGGCCGCGGCCACGGGTCTCCGTGACGCCCGCGAGCGCTTCCAGCTTCTCGCGGAGGTAGGCGCCGAGCTCGCGCACGCGGCGCAGCAGGACCGGGTCGTCGACGACGTCGAGGACGGCGATCGCGGCGGCGGTGGCGACGGGGCCGCCGGCGAAGGTCGAGCCGTGGTCGCCGGGCGCCAGCACCTCCGCCGCGGCCGGCCCGGTGACGCAGGCGCCGATCGGATAGCCGCCGCCGAGCGCCTTGGCGCTGGTGATCACGTCCGGGCGGACGGGCGTCTGCTCGTAAGCCCAGAGCGAGCCGGTGCGGCCGACCCCGGTCTGGATCTCGTCGAAGATCAAGAGCGCCCCCGCCTCGTCGCAGGCCTGCCGCGCCGCCAGCAGCGCCTCGTCGGAGATCGGGAAGACGCCGGACTCGCCCTGGATCGGCTCGATCAGGACCGCGGCGGTGCCCTCGCCGACCGCCTCGCGCAGCGCCCCCGCGTCGTTGCGGGGCACCGCGCGGAAGCCGGCCAGCATCGGTCCCAGGGCCTCGTTCGCCGCCAGGGCCGGGGTCGCCGCCAGGGCGCCGTAGGTGCGGCCGTGGAAGTCGCTCTCGAAGCTGACGATCTCCGGCGCGCTCACGCCCCGCGCGTGGGCGTGCTTGCGGGCGATCTTGATCGCGCACTCGTTCGCCTCGGTGCCGGAGTTGGAGAAGAAGACGCGGCCGCCGAGGCTCGACTCCGACAGCCGCTCGGCCAGCCGCGCCATCGGCTCGGTGTAGAAGAGGTTGGAGACGTGCATCAGCCGCTGGGACTGCTCGTTGACGGCCTCGACCACGTCGGGGTGGCAGTGCCCGACCGAGCAGACCGAGATCCCGGTGAGGAAGTCGAGATAGCGCTTGCCCTCGGCGTCCCAGAGCAGCGCCCCCTCGCCGCGGACGAAGTCCACCGGCGCCCGCCTGTAGGTCCGCATCAGGTAGCGCTCCTCGAGCGCCCGCGCCTGCTCGAACCCGATCTCGCGCGTGGCGTCGGTCAAGGAGTCACCATCGTGCCGATGCCCGCGTCGGTGAAGAGCTCCAGCAGGAGGCTGTGCGGGATCCGGCCGTCGATGATGTGGGCGGACTGGGCGCCGCCGCGGATCGCGTCGGCGCAGGCCTGCAGCTTCGGCCGCATCCCCCCCTCCAGGCTCGCCAGCCTCGCGTCGACCTCCTCGACGGTGGCGCGTGAGATCAGCGAGCCCTCGTCGGCGGGATCCTCGAACCAGCCTTCGACGTCGGTGAGGAAGACCGCCTTGTGGGCGCCGATCGCGGCGGCGACCTTGCCCGCCGCCTCGTCGGCGTTGACGTTGTAGGACTGGCCGCCGCGGTCGGAGGCCGAGGAGGCGATCACCGGGATGTAGTCGGCGGCGATGTGCTGCAGGACGTCGACGTCCACCCGATCGATCGAGCCGACGAAACCGACCTGCTCGGCGTTCGCCACCGGCGAGACCTCGAACAGGTTCCCGTCCTCGCCGGAGAGACCGACGGCGGCCTGGCCGTGCCGGTTCAGCCGCTGGACGATTTCGGAGTTCAGCTTCCCGGCGAGGACCATCTGCGCCACCTCGACGGTCTCGGCGTCGGAGACCCGCAGGCCCTCGTGGAAGCGGACCGGCAGGTCGAGCTTCTCCATGTAGCGGGTGATCTCCGGGCCGCCGCCGTGGACGATCACCGGGTTGAGGCCGACGTACTTGAGCAGGACGACGTCGGTGGCGAAGGCGTCGCGCAGCTCGTCCTCGAGCATCGCCGCGCCGCCGTACTTGATCACGATCGTGCGGCCGTGGAACTCGCGGATGTAGGGGAGCGCCTCCAGCAGGGTGGCGACGCTGCCGCTGTCGTAGCGGGTGTTTTCGGGGCGATTCATGTTGGTGGCGGCGCTCACGTCGTGTATTCCGCGTTCAGCTTGACGTAGTCGTAGCCGAGGTCGGAGAACCAGACGTGGGCCCGGTGCCCGCCGCGGCCGAGCCGCAGGCCGATCTCGGCCTCCTCCACCTCGCCGCCGAGCTCGGCGGCGTCGATGTTCTCGGCGCCGAGCTCCTCCAGGTCCTCGCCGGCCAGGGCGGCGCCGGCGGCCTGGGCGATCCGGCCCCAGTTGGGGTCGCGGCCGAACAGCGCCGTTTTGACCAGCGGCGAGTTGGCGATCGCCCGGGCGACGCGCTCGGCCTCGGCCTCGGTGGCGGCCTCGGTGACCTCGATCCGGGCGGTGCGGGCGGCGCCCTCGCCGTCGCGGACGATCTCGATCGCCAGCTGCATCAGCACCGCCTCCAGCAGGCCCTCGGGCAGCGGCTGGCCGGCTTTGCCGGAGGACTGCAGCAGGACCGTGTCGTTGGTGCTCATCTGGCCGTCGACGGTGATTCGGTTGAAGGAGCCCTCGACGGCGGCGCGCAGGCGCGCGTCGGCGTCGGGGACGACGGCGTCGGTCTGGACGAAGCAGAGCATCGTCGCCATGTTCGGCTCGATCATCCCCGCCCCCTTCGCCTGGGCGGAAAGCGTCACGCCGCCGGCGCGCAGGGTGCAGCGCTTTGGCCAGCGGTCGGTGGTGAGGATCGCGTCGGAGAAGGCGGTGCCGCCGTCGGCGGCGAGCGTCTCCGCGGCCTCGGCGATGCCGGCGAGGACGGCGTCGACCGGCAGCGGCACCCCGATCGTCCCGGTCTCGGCGACGGCTACCTGCGGCTGTTCCAGGCCAAGCTCTTCGGCGGCGACGGCGGACATCGCCAGCGCGTCGGCGTATCCCTGGGCGCCGGTCTCGGCGTTGGCGTTGCCGCTGTTGACGACGACGGCGCGGATCCCGCCGGCGTCGCAGCGCTCGCGGCAGACCCGGATCGGCGCCGCGGCCGAGGCGTTGCGCGTCAACAGCAGGGCCGAAGCGACCTCCTCGGCGTCGCAGGCGAGCAGGCCGACGTCGGTGCGGCCGCCGCCCTTGAGCCCGCAGTGGGCGCCGCCGGCGCGGAAGCCGGGGGCGAGCTGCGCGGGGTCGAGCTCCTCGACGCCGTCGGGCGCGTCGACCCAGCGCGACCGGAAGAAACCGTCACTCGCCGGAATGCTCCGCTTCGCGTCCGCTTCCGGCGCCTTCATTTCAGCCCCTCCGTCTCCTGGAGCCCCAGCATCAGGTTGAGGTTCTGCACGCCCTGGCCGGAGGCGCCCTTCCAGATGTTGTCGATCGCCGCGAAGGCCGTCACCCGCCCCCGCTCCTCGACGGTGACGTAGACGTGGCACTCGTTGGTGTCGCGCACGGCGCGCAGGTTCGGCGGGCCGTCGAGGACGTGGACGAAGGGCTCCTCGGCGTAGCGCCGCTCGTAGAGGTCGCGGATCGCCTCCTTCGAAGTCGCTTCGGAGAGCGTCGCGAAGCAGGTCGCCAGCTCCCCCTGGTCGAGCGGCAGCAGGTGGGGGACGAAGGTGACCGGGGCCGGGCTGCCGAGCGCGGCCAGCTCCTGCTCGATCTCGGGCCGGTGGCGATGGCCCTCGGTCTTGTAGGGGAAGGCGTTCTCGGTCATGTTCGAGAAGTGGACGAGGTCGTCGCTGGCGCGGCCGTAGCCGGAGGTGCCCTGCATCGCCGCGACGAAGACCTCCGAGAGCAGCCCCCGCTCGGCCAGGGGCGCCAGCGCCAATACGCTCGCGGTCGGGTAGCAGCCGGGCGTGGCGACCAGGGTCGCCTCCCGCAGCTGCTCGCGATAGAGCTCGGTCAGCCCGTAGACGCCGGTGCCGAAGAGGTCGGGCGCGCCGTGCTCGCCGTACCAGCGCTCGTAGGTCTCCGGGTCGCGCAGCCGGAAGTCGGCGGAGAGGTCGACGACGAGGATCCCCCGCTCCCGCAGGGCGGCGTCGGTCGGGGCGGCCGCCCCGTGGGGATAGGCGACGATCGCCGCGTCGACCTCGGGCAGGTCGTCGAGGTCGAGCTCGGTCAGCTCGATCGGCGCCCGGTAGCGCGGGTAGAGATCGCAGAGCCGCTTGCCGGCGTCGCTGCGCGAGGTCGCGGCGACCAGGTCCAGGCTCGGGTGGTCGTGGACGATCTGCGCCGCGAGGGCGCCGGTGAAGCCGGAGGCCCCGGCGACGAGGACGCGCTTATTCACGCAGCGTCCCCCCGATCTCGTCCAGCTTCGCCTTGATCCGATCCCGCAGGCCGGCGACCTCCTCGTCGGTGAGGGTACGGTCGGGGGCGCGGAACTCGAGGTTCAGCGCCAGGCTCTTGTTTCCCTCCCCCACCTGCTCGCCTTCGTAGAGGTCGAAGACCTCGGCAGCCTGGAGGAGGTCGCCGCCGGCGCCGAGGATCGCCTCGCGAACCGCGCTCGCCGGCTTCGCCGCCGGCACGACCACGGCCAGGTCCTGGTAGACGGCGGGGAAGGTGGTGACGTCCTCGTAGGTCTCCTCGCCGAGAGTGGCGGCGGCGGCCAGCGGCGCCAGGTCGAGCTCGAAGGCGGCGGCCGCGTCGAGGTCCCAGGCCCTGCAGACGAGCGGGTGCACCTCGCCGAGCCAGCCGATAGGCGCGCCGGCGACCGCGACCGCCGCCGAGCGGCCCGGGTGCAGGAACGGCTCCTCGGCTGGTGAGAACGCAACCTCCGCCCCCAGCCCGCGTGCCAGCGCTTCGACGATTCCCTTCAGGGCGAAGAAGTCCGCGGCCTCGCCGCCGCCGCGCCACGAGCGTTGCGAAAGAGAGCCGACCCCGATCGCCGCCAACCGGTGCGGCTCGGCAACCGGCGAAGGTCGATCGCCGGCGAACTCGCCTTCTCCGTCGAGGTAGACGCGGGCCGATTCGAAGAGGGACAGGTCGCCGGCGCCGCGGGCGACGTTGCGGGCGGCGATGTCGAGGAGGGAGCCGAGCAGGGTCGTCCGCATCGCCGACTGCTCCTCCGAGAGCGGGTTGGCGAGCAGGACCGGGGTTGCCCGCGCGTCCCCGGCGGGAATCCGCAGCCGCTCTGCCTCCCCGGGGTCGGTGAAGCTCCAGCCGACGACCTGGTCGAAGCCGAGGTCGCGGAGGCCGTCCTCGGCCCGGCGGCGCAGGCGCTGCTCGCGGCTGAGGCCGCCGACGGCCTCGCCGGTCGCGGGCAGCGTCGTCGGCAGGTGCTCGTCGATCCCGTGGACCCGCGCCACCTCCTCGATCAGGTCGACCTCGCGGGCGACGTCGTAGTGGCGGTCGGGCGGGACCGTCACCCGCAGGTCCTCGCCCTCGGGCTCGGCCGCGAAGCCGAGCCGCTCCAGGTAGGTCCTCTGCTCGTCCTGGGAGATCGTCATCCCCAGCAGGCCCCCGACGCGCGCCGCGCGCAGGGTGAGCCGCCGCGGCTCCGGCGCCTCGGCGGCGACGTCGATCGTGCCGGGCACCATCCTCGCGCCGCAGAGCTCGACCAGGAGCCGCGAGGCGATCCGCTGCGCCCGCAGGCACAGCTCCGGGTGCAGCTGCTTCTCGAAGCGGGCCGAGGCCTCCGAGCGCAGCCCCAGCATCCGCGAGGTGCGAAGGATGTTGGTGCCGTTCCAGCAGGCGACCTCGAGCAGGACCCGGGTCGTCTTCGCGGAGACCTCGGAGACCTGGCCGCCCATGATCCCGGCGATTCCGGAGGGGCCGTTGCGGTCGCAGACGAGGACGGTCTCGGCGTCGAAGCTGCGCTCGACGCCGTCGAGGGTGGTCATCTTCTCCCCCGCGCCGGCGGTGCGCACGATCAGCTCGCCGCCGGGAACCTCGTCGAGGTCGAAGGCGTGCAGCGGCTGCGCCGTCAGCAGCATCACGTAGTTGGTGATGTCGACGACGTTGTTGATCGGCCGCTGGCCGGCGGCGGCGAGCCGCGCCTGCAGCCAGAGCGGCGAGGGACCGATCTCCACGTCGGTGAAGACGCGGGCGGTGAAGCGCGGGCAGAGCTCGGGGACCTCGACGGCGACCGAGGCGTAGTCGGATGCCTCGCCGTCGCCATCGGCCGGCGCGTCCTCGGCCCAGGGGTCGTCGGCCAGCGGCGCGCCGCTGATCGCGTGGACCTCGCGGGCGACGCCGTGGACGCCGAAGCAGTCGCTGCGGTTCGGCGTCACCTCGATCTCCAGGACCGCCTCGCCCAGCGGCATCACCTCTCCCAGCGGCGTTCCGGCGGCGAGCTGGTCGTCCAGCACCATGATCCCGTCGTGGTCCTCGCCGACCTCGAGCTCGTCGGCGGCGAGGATCATCCCTTCGGAAGGCAGGCCCCGCAGCTTCGCCTTGCGCAGCTTCATCCCGTTCGGCATCGTCGCCCCGGGCAGCGCCACCGCCACCGTCTGCCCGGCGGCGACGTTGGGGGCGCCGCAGACGATCGGGCGCTCGCCGTCGCCGGTGTCGACGGTGCAGGCACTGAGCCGGTCGGCCTTCGGGTGCTTCTCGCAGGCGACGACCTTGCCGACGACGAAGCCCTCGGCCGAGGGCGGCCCCACGGTCTCGATCCGCTCGACCTCGGTCCCGGTCATCACCAGGCGGTCGGCCAGCGCCGCCGGCTCCATTCCCGGGTCGCAGTACTCGCGCAGCCAGCTGTACGGGACCCTCATGAGAACTGCTCCAGCATCCGCACGTCGTTGTCGAAGAAGCGTCGCAGGTCGGGGACGCCGTGGCGCAGCATCGCCACCCGCTCGACCCCGATCCCGAAGGCGAAGCCCTGGACCTGCTCGGGGTCGTACCCGTGCGGTTCGACGAAGCCGAGGACGTTGGGGTCGACCATGCCGGCGCCGAGGATCTCGATCCAGCCCTGGCCCTTGCAGAGGTTGCAGCGCTCGCCGCCCTCCAGCTCGCCGCTGCCGCCGCACTGGAAGCAGGAGACGTCGACCTCGACGCTGGGCTCGGTGAAGGGGAAGAAGTGCGGCCGCAGGCGCAGCTCGCGGTCGCCGCCGAAGAGCGCCCGGCACATCGCCAGCAGCGTCCCCTGCAGGTCGGCGAGGGTGAGGCCGGCGGCGATCGCCAGCCCCTCGACCTGGTGGAACATCGGGCTGTGGGTGGCGTCGGAGTCGCGCCGGTAGACCTTGCCCGGGACGACGACGAAGATCGGCGGCGGCTTCGCCTCCATCGAGCGCACCTGCATCGGCGAGGTGTGGGTGCGCAGCAGCACGTCGGGGTGCGACTGCACGTAGAAGGTGTCCTGGAGCATCCGCGCCGGGTGGCCGGGGGGATGGTTCAGGGCCGTGAAGTTGTAGTAGTCGTGCTCGATCTCCGGCCCTTCGGCGACGTGGTAGCCGAGGCCGACCATCGTGTCCTCGATCAGCCGCGTGGTGCGGGCGATCAGGTGCGGGTGGCCGACCGGCCGCGGCGGCGCCCCGGGCAGGGTGACGTCGACGCGGTCGGTGACCAGCTGGGACTCCAGCTCGGAGGCGCCGAGCCGCTCGGCGCTTGCCTCCAGCAGCGCTTCCAGCTCCGTGCGGGCGCGGTTGGCGGCGCCGCCGACCGGCCCCCGTTCCTCCTGGGGCAGCTCGGCGATCCCGCGCAGGACGCTCGTCAGCTCGGCTTTGCGGCCGAGGTAGCGGACCCGCAGCTCCTCCAGCTCGGCGGAGCCGCCGGCGCCCTCGACCGCGCCGGCCGCCTCGGCCCTGATCGCCTCAATCCGCTCAAGCATCCGCCTCCACCTCCCGCATGGCGAGCGAAGATAGCCGCTGGGCGGCGATCGCAGCCGCCGCGGCGACGTTGAGGGACTCGGCGCCGCCGGGCCGCAGCGGGATCGTGACCTTGCGCTCGCACCGGGCGAGGACCGCGTCGGGCAGCCCCTCACGCTCCGCGCCGAGGCAGACCGTCGCGGCGCCGGCGAGCGTGTCGACTTCTTCCCCCCCGTGCGCGACTAAAGCGACACGCGGCTCTGGCGTCGCGTCGAGACCAGCTTGCACGGGCGGCGAGGAGAAGATCGACCCCATGCTGGCGCGTACCGCCTTCGGCGAGAAGGGGTCGGCGCAGCCGGGGCCGAGGACGACCGAGGTGCCGACGAGGGCGTCCGCGGTCCGAACGATCGTGCCGACGTTTCCGGGATCGCCGACGCCGTGGAGGTAGAAGGACGGCGCCTCAGGCCGCTGCGCCCACCGCAGGGGCCAAACCGCGATCACGCGCGTGCCGGAGCCGAGGGACGAGACGTCGGCCAGGAGCGCCG
The DNA here is from genome assembly GCA_025936755.1 of Solirubrobacterales bacterium. GTDB lineage: Bacteria > Actinomycetota > Thermoleophilia > Solirubrobacterales > 70-9 > VAYN01. The sequence continues at coordinate 14,387 of JAICSS010000014.1, forward strand.
GCTCGACCTCCTCGCCTTCGAGGCTCGAGTCCGCGGCGACGAGGACGAACCTCGGCTGCGCGCCCGACGCCAACCCCGCCTCGAGCAGGTCCTCGCCCTCGGTGACGAACGCGGCCTCGCCCTCGCGGTGCCTGCGGTCGCGCAGCTTGCGGACCAGCTTCAGCTTCTCGTTGTGGGGGCTCTCGATCATCTGGTTCTGATGGTGGTCGGTTCTTCTTCTCGGCGGTTTCTTCTCCTGGAACGAAAAAGCGGGCCGATAAACGGCCCGCCCGGGAGAAAGGAATGTCGGTGCGACCTCAGGCGGCCGCACCCTCCCGGGCTAGCTCGACGAATCGGCGGAAGGCGTCGCGGTCGTGCACGGCGATATCGGCCAGCATCTTGCGGTTGACCTCGACCTCGGCTTTGCCCAGTCCGTGCATCAGTTCCGAGTAGCTCATGCCCTCGAGCCGCGCGGCGGCGTTGATGCGGGTGATCCAGAGACGGCGGAAGGTCCGCTTTTTGTTGCGCCGGTCGCGGTAGGCGTACATCCCCGACCGCTGCACCTGCTCTTTGGCGAAACGGTAGGAGGAGTGCTTGCGGCCGAAGTAGCCCTTCGCTTCCTTCAGCACCTTGCGGCGCTTCTTGCGCGCGTGAACGGAACGCTTGACGCGGCTCACTTGCCGCCTCCGAGCAGGGTCCGCACTTTCCTCTGGTCGCTGGGCGCGATATCGACCGGTTTCGCCATCTTCCGCTTCCGCTTCGGCGACTTTTTCTCCAGGATGTGGCTGGAGTAGGCGCGACGGCCGCGCAGCTTGCCGCTGGCGGTCTTCTTGAAGCGCTTCTTGGCGCCCGAATGGGTTTTCATCTTCGGCATCGGGTCCGCTATTGAAGCAGACGCCTGGCTCACGAGTACGCTGGCGCCGCGATGCGGATCCTCTACGTCGTCGGAACGCGACCGAATTTCGTCAAGACCGCGCCGGTGATCGGCGCCCTGCGCGAGCGCCACCCCGAGGGCCGCCACGCGATCGTCCACACCGGGCAGCACTACGACCGCCTGATGTCCGAGGTCTTCCTCGAGGAGCTGGGGGTGCCGGCGCCCGACTACATGCTCGAGGTCGGGTCCGGCAGCCACGCGGCGCAGACGGCGCGGACGATGGAGCGGCTGGAGCCGGTGCTGGCCGACGAGCGGCCGGACCTGGTGATGGTCCCCGGCGACGTCAACTCCACCCTGGCGGCGGCGCTGACGGCGGTGAAGATGGGGATCCCGGTCGCCCACATCGAGTCCGGCCTGCGCAGCTTCGACCTGACGATGCCCGAGGAGGTGAACCGGATCGTCGCCGACCGCTTCTCCGAGTGGCTCTTCCTCCACAGCCCCGAGGCGGTGACGAACCTGCGCGGCGAAGGCATCCCCGAGGAGCGGATGCACATGGTCGGCAACACGATGATCGACACCCTGGTGGCGCTGGAAGACCGCTTCCGCGCCGCCGGCTCGGCGGCGCGCCTCGGCGCCGAGCCCGGCTCCTACCTCCTGGTCACCCTCCATCGCCCCGCCCTGGTCGACGGGCCGCTGCTGGGCGAGACCGTCGCCCGGCTCGCCGCCCTGGCGCGCGAGATCCCGGTCGTCTTCCCGGTCCACCCGCGCACCCGCAAGATGATGGAGGGGCTCGAGCCCGACCACCCGGGCCTCCTCCTCACCGACCCGCTCGGCTACCTCGACTTCGTCTCCCTGATCGCCGACGCCCGCGCCGTCCTCACCGACTCCGGCGGGATCCAGGAGGAGACGACCTACCTCGGCGTCCCCTGCTTCACGCTCCGCGACAACACCGAGCGGCCGGTCACCGTCACCTCCGGCACCAACACCCTGCTGGGCCTGGACCCCGCGGCGATCGCCCGCATCCCCGGCCTGCTCGCCGAGGGGCGTCAGGCCCCGCCGGGACCGCCGCCGCTCTGGGACGGCCGCGCCGCGCAGCGGATCGCCGAGGCGATCCTCAGCTAGCGTCGGCCGCGGCGTCGTCGACAGCGGCCGCGTCGACAGCCGCGGTGTCGACAGCGGCGGTGTCGTCGGCAGCGGCCGCGGCGTCGTCGGCCTCCTCGGCGCCGAGAAGCTTGTCGACCTCTTTGCTGGGGCCGAGCAGCATGCTCATGTTGCGCCCTTCCTGCAGCGGCGCCGACTCGATCGTGGCGAGGCCGTCGAGGTCCTCGAAGAGCTTCTGCAGGAGGTCGCGGCCGCGCTCGGGGTGGGCCTGCTCGCGGCCGCGGAACATGATCGTCACCTTGACCTTGTCGCGGTGCTTGAGGAAGCGTTCGACGTGGCCCTTCTTGGTCTCGTAGTCGTGGGTCGCGATCTTCGGCCGCAGCTTGATTTCGCGGATGTTGACCTGCTGCTGGTGCTTGCGCGCCTGCTTCTGCTTCTGCTCCTGCTCGTACTTGTACTTCGAGTAGTCGAGCAGGCGGGTCACCGGCGGCTTCGAGCCGGGGGCGACCTCGACCAGGTCCAGTTCGGCCTCCTGGGCGCGCTTGAGGGCGTCGTTGATGTCGACGATCCCCAGCTGCTCCCCGTCGGCGCCGATCAGGCGCACCTGCGGGACCCGGATCCGCTCGTTGATCCGGGTGGTGTCGCGCTCTGGCGGGCGCCGATCGAACCTGCGCGGGACCGGCACTATCGGAGGCGGGACTTCAAGAGGACGAGACGGTAGGCAGGCACGGGGCGTTCAGCGGCGGCGGTTTTTGTTCGTGCCAGCGATCAAGTTCGGCGCAGTATAGAGACAGAAGGCCCGTTCGTGAACCCGGTCGGCTAGCGCTCCGCCGTCTCGGCCTCGACCCGGGCGCCGAACTCGGCCAGCGACATCTCCCCCAGGTCGCCGTCGGAACGGGAGCGGACGGCGACGGCGCCGTTCTCCTCCTCGCGGTCGCCGACCACCAGCATGTAGGGATAGAGGCCGATCGTCGAGGCGTCGCGGATCTTCTTCCCGACCGACTCGGAGCGGTCGTCGAGGGCGACGCGGACGCCGAGTTCGCGCAGCTCGGCGAAGGCGCGGCGGCCGTAGTCGTTGTGGCGGTCGGAGATCGGCAGGACGATCGCCTGCACCGGCGCCAGCCAGGTCGGGAAGCGGCCGGCGTAGTGCTCGATCAGGATCCCGGCGAAGCGCTCCATCGAGCCGAGCAGGGCGCGGTGGATCATCACCGGCCGGTGGGCGGCGTCGTCGGCGCCGGTGTAGTAGAGCTCGAAGCGCTCGGGCATCTGGAAGTCGAGCTGGCAGGTGCCGCATTGCCAGGAGCGGCCGAGCGCGTCGGTGATGTGGAAGTCGATCTTCGGTCCGTAGAAAGCGCCGTCGCCGGGGTTGAGCGTGTACTCGCGGCCCTGGCTGTCGAGCGCCTCGGCCAGCGCCGCCTCCGCCTTGGTCCACTGCTCCTCGCTCCCCATCGACTTCTCCGGCCGGGTCGAGAGCTCGACGTGGACGTCGGTGAAGCCGAAGCGGCCGTAGAGCTCGTCGATCGCCTCGCAGATCGAGGCGACCTCCTCGCCGATCTGCTCCTCGGTGCAGTAGACGTGGGCGTCGTCCTGGGTGAAGGCGCGGACGCGGAGCAGGCCGTGCAGGACGCCCTCGCGCTCGTTGCGGGAGACGCGGCCGAACTCGGCCAGCCGCAGCGGCAGCTCCCGGTAGGAGTGGCGGTCGGCGGAGTAGACGAGGCAGGCGCCGGGGCAGTTCATCGGCCGCAGCGCGTAGCGGCGGTCGTCGTCCTCCATGAAGTACATGTCGTCCTTGTAGTTGTCCCAGTGGCCGGAGCGGTGCCAGAGGCTCTCGTCCATCACCTGCGGGGTGGCGATCTCCTGGTAGCCGCGCTTGCGCAGCTGGTCGCGGACCTCTGTCTCGATCGTCCGCAGCATCGTCGTCCCGTTCGGCAGCCAGAACGGCATCCCCGGCGCCTCCTTGCGCAGCATGAAGAGGCCGAGCTGGGGCCCGAGGCGGCGGTGGTCGCGTTCCCTGGCCTGCTCGAGGCGCTCCAGGTGCTCCTCCAGGTCCTTCTTCGAGAAGAAGGCGGTGCCGTAGATGCGGGTGAGGCTCTCGCGCTGCTCGTCGCCGCGCCAGTAGGCGCCGGCGACCGAGCTCAACTTGATCGCCTTGATGCGGCCGGTCGAAGGGCCGTGGGGGCCGCGGCAGAGGTCCTCGAAGGGACCGTTGCGGTAGAGCGAGACGGTCTCGACGCCCTCGTCGCGGACCAGGTCCTCGATCAGCTCGACCTTGAAGCCCTGGTCCTGGGAGCGGAAGATCTCGATCGCCTCGGCGACGGGGACCTCGCGGCGGGTGAACTCCTCGTCGGCGCCGATGTGGTCCCGCATCGCTGCCTCGATCTTCGGCAGCTCCTCCTCGGTGATCTTCGTCCCCGGCGGGAACTCGAAGTCGTAGTAGAAGCCGGACTCGATCGGCGGCCCGATCGTCACCTTCGTGCCCGGGTAGAGGTCCATCACCGCCTCGGCCATCACGTGGGCGGCGTCGTGGCGGATCAGCTCCAGGGCATCGGCGTCGCGGTCGGTGAGGATCGCGACCTCACCCCCGCCCTCGGGCAGCGGCGCGGAGAGGTCGCGGAGGTCGCCATCGATCTTGATCGCCAGCGCCGCCTTGGCGAGCCCGGGGCCGATCGCGGCCGCCGCGTCGGCGCCCGTCGCCCCCGCCGGCAGCTCCAGAGGCTTGCCGTCGGGCAGGGTGAAGGTGGTCTTCTCGGTCGCGGCCTCCATGGCGGGCAATGGTACGGGGAAGCCGACTAGTGGTCGGGCTTCCCTCGGTGGACACGAATCCACCAACGCCGCTAGCGCGCCGGCCCCTGTCGCGCCTGCCGTTCGGCGACCAGCGGGCACGGGCTCTTGCCGAGGTGGTGTGCCGGCGTGCGCTGCAGCACCCACCCGCCGTCGGTATCGGCGATTACAAAGCGAACCCCCGGCACGGCCCTAATGTCCTCGGTCGAGCGGATGCAGACCCTCCCCCCACGCAGTTCCCAGGCAAGGAAGGGTTCGCCGTGTTCCTCTTCGAGGAAGTGGGGCGAGGCGAAGACAACGGTCGGCCCTTCCCCCACCACCTGGCGATACTCGCTCAACTTCGAGGAGTAGGAGGACGGCCCGACGGGGGCGTTGGCGAGGGCGAGGAGGGAGCAGGCGCCCGCTGCGAGGACGAAGAGCACGGCCACCAGGGGCCTCGCAAGCCGCCGCGGGGCGCCTTTGTCAACCATGGGTTGACTCTCGCGCCCCGTCGGCGCGAGCAGCGGCAGGAGGATCGTCAGCGCGACGAGCGGCGAGGCGATCTCGATCGCCTTCGCGGCCGTGTAGGGGGTGCCGCCGAGGCGGCCGGCGGCGTAGGCGAGGGCGGCGGCGGCGAGGCCGGCGAGGATCGCGGTCTCGCGGCGGCGCCAGAGCTGGACGAGGCCGTAGAGGAAGAGCGCGAGCGCGAAGGCGATGCCGAGGTGGTAGCCGGCGGCCGGCACCGCCCCGTCTCCGGGGGCGAGGCGGAAGTCGCCGGAGGGCCAGATGCCGAGGGTCTCGAAGGGGGAGATCTGGCCGAAGAGGTTGCCGAGGCCGGGGCCGTTGGGGTCGAAGGTCTCGAAGCTGTGGAAGTCGAGCATGCGGCCTAGCTCGGGGAGAACCAGGACGGCGAAGACAACAGCGGCGAGCCCGAGCGCTCGGGCTGCGGGTCCTGTCACGGCAGGGGACCACCCATGTCTTCCGGTAGCTGAAGCTTCCTCAGACATGGTCCCCCCTACCGTGCCACCCGCAGCAGTGAGGATTAGGAACAAGACGGCGACGGGACCGAGCCAGACGAGGCTCGGGAAGCTGTAGGTGTAGACGGCGCCTACTGCGATGAGGGCTGCTGGGACGAAGCGCAGTTGCAGGCCCGCCCAGTCTCGTTGGGACTCGCGCAGCGCCAAGACGAAAGCCAAGAGGAATAGCGCCTGCATCGTCTCCTTGAAGGCGCCTTGGGCGAAGTAGGAGGCGACTACATAGGTGAAGGCGACCAGGAGGGCGCCGGCGGTGCGGGGGATCGCCGGGAGGTCGCGGAAGGCGGCGAGGGCGGTGAGGGAGGCGAGGACGGCGACCGCGACAGTGAGGCCGCTGAAACCCTGGACGAGACCGACGCCGAGGCCCTTGCTCAGGGCGACGACGATCGAGTGCGGCCCCAGGGGATAGCCCTGGTTCAGCAGCTGCGAGGAGTGGCCTTCGGCGAGCCGGTCGGCCGCCAGCAGGTGTTGGGACATGTCGGGGTTGAAGCTGGTGCCGAGGATCCCGAAATGGCCTTCGACCGCGAACGGGAGCGAGGCGGCGAGGAGAGCGCCGAGAGCCACCGGCCAGCCGATGCGGAGCGCCTGTTTCGGAGAGGTGTCGCTTTCCTCCCCCCCGTGCGGGAGCAAAGCGACACGCCACGCAACCGAAGCGATCGTCAGCACCAGGACGACGACCGCCGAGACCGCTCCGCCGCCCGGCAGCCGCACCGTCCCCCAGCAGACCGCGCAGAGCAGCGCCAGGCCGACCGCCGGCGCCAGCCACGACCAGCCCCGGCCACCGCAGAGCCCGATCGCCGCCTGCCCGATCGCCAGCGACGAGACACAGACCGCCAGCACCGCTGCGTAGGTCCCGATCACGAGACCCGCGAGCCTAGACTGCGACGGTGGCCTTCGTACCTCCCGCTCGGCATCTGCTCAAGGCCAGGGACCTGGCCGACGCGCGCTACGCGGAGCCGATCGCGGTCGAGGACATGGCCGCGGCCGCGGGGCTCTCGAAGGCGCACTTCAGCCGCGAGTTCCGCCGCACCTTCGGCGAGTCCCCCTACGTCTACCTGATGACCAGGCGCCTGGAGCGGGCAGCGGCGCTGCTCCGCAACACCGACCACTCGGTGGCCGAGATCTGCCTCGAGGTCGGGCTGCAGGGCGTCGGCTCCTTCACCACCAGCTTCAAGCGCACGTACGGACAGACGCCGACCGAGTACCGGGACGCCGCCCCGCCGGCCTCCGCCCACGCCCGCGTTCCCGCCTGCATCGTCCGCGCCTACGCCCGCCCCCAACACCGCACGTTTCGAGAAGACAGGCCGCCGGCCCGGACCTAGCATCGCTCCCATGCCGATTTCGACCAGGAGGAAACGATGAAGATCGCAAACGCACAGCTGTGGGTTCACGACCAGGAGGAGGCGCTCGCCTTCTATACCGGGAAGCTCGGCTTCGAGGTCCGCGCCGACGTCACCCTGCCGGAGATGGGCGACTTCCGCTGGCTGACGGTGAGCCCTCCCGGCCAGGAGGACGTCGCCGTCGTCCTGATGGCGATCCCCGGCCCGCCGATGATGGACGAGGACACCACCCGGCAGGTCGAGACCCTGATGGCCAAGGGCTTCGCCGGCACCGTCTTCCTCACCACCGACGACTGCCGCGCCGAGTACGAGCAGCTCAAGTCCCGCGGCGTCGAGTTCACCGAGACCCCGGAAGAGCGCCCCTACGGGATCGACTGCGGCTTCCGCGACCCCTCCGGCAACAGCATCCGCCTCACCGAGGTGAAGCTGCCGGCCCTGACCTGAGGCCGAGGGCGGATTTGCCCGGCTGGGACCGCTAGCGCCGGAGCTCGGCGAGCCCGCGGGCGCCCCGGGCGACGGCGCGGTCCCAGTAACCGCCGGCCCAGTCGGCAAGGAGGTCGACCCTCCTGCGCAGCGGCTCCGCCCACAGGGCCAGCGCCGCAGCGCTGCCGAGGGCGGCTCCGCAGATGACGTCAGAGGGGTAGTGGACCCCGAGGGCGACGCGGCCGACCGAGAGGACCGCCGCGGCCACGAGCATCGCGATCCCCCAGCCCCGCTTGCGCAGGAGGATCGCGACGGCGATCGCGAAGGCCGCGGTGGCGTGGTCGCTGGGGAAGCCGGGGTCGGCGGCGTGGCTGGAGAAGAGGTGGACCCCGTGGGGGTCGGCGACGAAGGGCCGCGCCCGGTCCACCAGTTCGGAGATCACCTTGGCCACCGCCAGCCCGAGGCCGGCGCTGAGGACGGCGGCGACCGCGGCGCGCCGCCAGGCCGCGAGCGCGGGTCCGCGAGCCGCCAGGAAGACGATCGCGAGCGTCGCCGCGAACAGCGCCTCGGAGATGCTCACGTAGAAGAGGAGGGGGTCCTCGACGGCGTCGTGGCGAAAGAGGAAGTCGTTGAGCGTGTGCAGCAGGGACGAGTCCACCGCCCCTACGTTTTCACTTCTTCTTTACGTTTGCCTAAAGGCCCGACCCCGACGATGGGCGTTACTGGGCTCGAACCAGTGACCTCCAGCTTGTCGAGCTGGCGCTCTCCCAACTGAGCTAAACGCCCGGGAGCCCGGAATCTAGCAATGGGCAGGAGAAAGACGGGTGGTGGCTAAAGGAATGCTTGCAACGGTCGATGCAAGGGGTGCAACCTTCCTGGACCTTCGGTGTTTAGGGAGAGAACTTCAAAAGCTTGAGGACCGACGAGCCAGGGGGTCAGGGACTTTCTGGAGGTACGTCCTTCGGAGACAAAGGGCCCCATTTGGGGCCCTTTTCCGTTCCGGAGCTAGACGTGGTCGTTGGGCAGGTGCCAGCGGCGCGGGGCGATCAGCCGGTCGATCTCCGGCGGGCCCCAGGAGCCGGAGGCGTAGGGGATCGCCGGCGGCGGGGTCCCGAGCACGGGCTGGGAGATCTCCCAGAGGCGCTCGATCGCCTCGGAGCTGGTGAAGAGGGTGCGGTCGCCGAGCATGACGTCGTGGATCAGCCGCTCGTAGGGATCGAGGGCGGCTTCGGGGCCGCCGAAGGTCTCGGCGTAGCTGAAGCGCATGTGGGCCTCGCCGAGCTGGATCCGCGGCCCCGGCACCTTGGCGAGGAAGGAGGCGGAGATGCTGCCGGGGTCGCCGAGCTCGAAGGTGAGGTGGTCGTGGCCGAAGGACTCGGCGATCTGGTCGCAGTCGAGCGGGAACATCCGCCGCGGCGGCCGCTTGAAGGCGATCGTCAGCAGGTGCCGGCTCTCCCCCAGCCGCTTGCCGGAGCGCAGGTAGAACGGCACCCCCTCCCAGCGCCAGTTGTCAACGAAGGCCTTGATGGCGACGAAGGTCTCGGTGTCGGAGCCCGCGGCGACGCCGTCCTCGTCGCGGTAGCCCTCGTACTGGCCGCGGACGACGTCCTCCGGGCGCAGGGCCGGCATCGCTTCGAAGACCTTCTCGCGCTCGATCCCCAGCGGTCTCGGCTCCAGCGAGACCGGCGGCTCCATCGCGACGAAGCCGAGGACCTGGAAGAGGTGGGTGACGACCATGTCGCGGAAGGCGCCGGTTTCCTCGTAGAAGGAGCCGCGCATCTCGATCGAGAGCGTCTCCGGGACGTCGATCTGGACGTGGTCGATGTGGTTGCGGTTCCAGACCGGCTCGAACATCCCGTTGGCGAAGCGCAGCGCCAGCAGGTTCTGCACCGCCTCCCGGCCGAGGTAGTGGTCGATGCGGAAGATGCAGTGCTCGGCGAAGGAGGCGTGCAGGCGGCGGTTCAGCTCGCGGGCCGATCCGAGGTCGGTGCCGAAGGGCTTCTCGGTGATGACGCGGGCGCCGGGCTCGAGGCCCATCTCCCGCAGGCCGTCGACGGTGCCGGCGGCGGCCTGCGGCGGCAGCGAGAGGTAGAAGAGCAGCTCGGGCCCTCCCCCCAGCTCCTCGCGTGCGGCGTCGATCTGCCGTTGGAGGTCGCCGAGCCCCTCCCCCACCCCGGCGAAGCGGAGCGACCCGCTGAACCGCTCCCAGGCCTCGGGGTCCTCGGGCTTGCGGTCGGAGCCGAAGATCGAGTCCCGCGCCAGCGCCCGGAACTCCTCGTCGCCGAGCGGCTTGCGGGCGGCGCCGAGGATCCGGAACCGCTCCGGCATCAGCCCCACCTGCGCCAGGTGGAACATCCCCGGCAGGAGCTTGCGCTTCGCCAGGTCGCCGGTCGCGCCGAAGAGGACGATCACCTGGTCGTCGGGGACCGCGCCGGCGCCTCGGGCCTCGTTCATCGCCGCAGCCTATGCTGCCACCGATGCCGATCCGCACCACCAGCGACGGGGCGAGCTACGACCCGGTCGAGCTCGACCGGGTCGAGCGCCGGTTCTGGGGGGACATCTGGGACTCGGTCCCGGCCGAGGTGGCGCGGGAGCACGGGATCGAGCGGCGGGACTTCGGGGCGATCCAGGCCGGCGTCGTCCGCGACCTCGGCCAGGTCGGGATGATGAACCTGCTGCTGGGAGCGGGCGAGGCCTCCACCGGCGAGCTCGCCGCGGCGGTTTCGTGGGCCGAGGAGCGCGGCGCCCGTCCCTACGTCCCCCTTTCCCCCGGCCTCCCCGGCTCCGGCGCGGCCGAGGACTGGCTGCAGGCCAATGGCTTCGGGGACGCCTACGCCTGGATGAAGTTCGTCCGCGACCCGCACCCGCCCCGCTTCCCCGCCCCCGACGGAATCGAGGTGGTGGAGCTGGGGTCGCCCGACGAGGAGCCGTTCGGGACGATCGCCGCCCTCGGCTTCGGCATGCCGGCCTGGGGCGCCGAGTTCTTCGCCCACCTGCCCGGCCGCGAGGGCTGGCGCTGCTACGTCGCCAGGATCGACGGCGAAGCCCAGGCCTGCGGGGCGATGGTGATCGAGGACGGGATCGCCGAGCTCGGGATCGGCGCCACCCTCGAGGCGGCCCGGGGACGCGGCTGCCAGACCGCCCTCCTGCGCCGCCGCATCGGCGACGCCGCCGCGGCCGGTTGCCGGACCCTCTTCGTCGAGACGGGAGAGCGGGTTCCGGACCGGCCGTCGGCGAGCTATCGCAACATCCTCAAGGCGGGCTTCGAAGAGGCCTACCTGCGGCCGAACTGGCAGCGGCCGGCCTAAGCGGCCGCCGTCCGCCGGCTTTCGCCCTCCCGCGGTTCGAAGCCGGCGCGGTCGACCTTGCGGTGGTAGCGCTCCCCCACCTTGCCGCCGGAGATCGCCGCCAGCAGCGTCGCCAGGAGGACGAGGACGAGCGCGATCGCCGCCCCGCCCGCGAGCGAGCCTTCGTCGATCGGGATCCGCGGCAGGTTGAGCTGCGAGAACAGGTTGTATTCGGAGCCGGCGATGGCGCCGAGGATCGCCAGCGCCACCGTCGCCAGCAGCCCGAACAGCCAGACGCCGAGGCCCTGGCGGCCGCCGTCGAAGCGCGACATCCGCCCGGCCACGTAGCCGCCGGCGTAGTAGCTGATCGCGAGCACGACGATGAGGAGGATGCCGCCGACGATGCTGATCGTCTCGGCGTTGGACTTCGCTTCCCCTTCGCTCAGTTCGGTCAGCCCGATCGCCGCGCCGGCCGCGCTCAACAGCGCCGTCAGCAGAACCGCGACTCCGACGGCGACCAGCCAGCCGAAGAAGGCGGCCCCGAGGTTGAAGCCCCCGTATTCGTCGCGCTGGCGCTCGCGGACGACGGCCGGGCCGGCCGCGCCTTCGCGCCTTTCGCGGATCTCGCCGCGGTCGCGGACGCCGTCGCCGTCGCGATCCGTGAGCGTTCGTTCTCCGGTCCTCTCGGCCATCTCTTCCTCCTCAGTTCCCTGGTCTTGCGGATGCACTGCGACTGGTCGACAGACCCCGAGTACCCGGGAGAGCAGGGAATAACCGGTCTGAACCCGGAGAACCGGGCGTTCGTATGCCGGTGACGACCCACTCCGAAAGGCAGGGAAGGATGAACAGCAGACGATTGGCCCTACTCGCGACGACGGCGCTGGCCGTGGCGCTGGCCGTGGGCGTGCTCGCGCTACCGGCCCAGGCGGCGCTGCGCCACATCGACGGCACCGTCGCCTCCAAGAGCTCCGACGACCACAGCTTCCGCCTCACCACCCAGAGCGGCAACCGGATCCGGATCGAGGTCAACGGCACGACCCGCTTCGAGCGGATCGCCGGGTTCGGGGCCCTCCACAAGGGGATGCGGATCGAGGTCGAAGCCCGGCGCACCGACGGCGGCCTAGGAGGGATTGGCGAAACTCGCAGGCTCAATAGCCATGCGGGTTCGCAGGGTCGGTGATTTCATGGATACCTCCGGTTCGGGCTGGTTCTACCCCAGCGATTTATCGTTGAGAACGTGCCGCTCCTGAGGGGCGTCCGGTCTCTGTCGGGACTGCGAGCGCTTTTGAGCGCTTTGGGGTCGGCCCGCGTGCTACACCCCACGGGCTACAAGGGCTTACAGGCCACTTTGCTCGTGACACAAGCGGCGGAATCTCGCTTGCAGAGCCAAATGCAGTGTGGACACATTCCGTCCGGTCTCAATGTAACCCTGCCCCTTGCGTTGAGTTCGCTGATGGCGTGCTGAACAACTGAATAGCGGTGAGGGACGACCCCCGATGGCAACCGGGGGTCGTTCTGCGTCTGAAGGCATCCGACCCTTGCTGTAGACCATCTGCCAGCCGACCTCGGTCGGTGTTGCCGCAGTACCGCCACCCAGCCATCAGGAAGTGAGTGAAGCTGAAATGACGATCACCTACTCACGAGAACTCAAATGCTCCCAGTCTTTCCGCCACGTGCCGTAATCCCGTCGAACACTTGCTTCGCGGAATGCTGCTCTGGCAGCAGCGATAGCCCCTTCCTGAAAGCGCCCCGTCGGGCGCTTTTTTCGTTCTGGGCCGCAACGTCTTCCGAATCTTGCCCGCGACCGGATAGTCGGGCGCGACGACAAAAGGAGTTGGTGATGTCCAGGAGGTGAGAGTGCGGGCCGGGCTTCCGCTTGACAGAGACCCCGGCCCGCCATCCCAACGGCGGGGGCGGAGCGTTTGCCCGCTCCGCTTCCCGCCCTTTTCACGCCCCCATAGCTCAATGGAAAAACGGCCCACAGGCCACAGAGCAGCGCCCTTTCGAAGCGCCATGTCCCGGTTCGAATCCGGGTGGGGGCCTTTCAACCTTATTCGTCTCGCCGTGTCGGCGGTTAACGAGTTGTCGCCATATTCGGCGTTTAATCGAGGAGCCCTGCACCGGAGAAATGCCGAAAACTGGGGTGCGAGAAAGGCAATTTTTGGCTTTCTGATGCGGTTTGCCGTCCGATTCAGGCGGTAGATTCCGCATCAGATTCCTACAAAAGCGACCCCCGCGAAGTTGGAGCTTCCGGGGGTCAGGCCAAACGAGGTGCAACTCGCGTGGCAGTTCCCGATGGTACCGCTGGCGGTACCGGCCAACTTGCAGTTCTGCTCGACTCCCCGGAGATTGGGCGGCTGATCCGCGAGCTTGAGGCGACCCGCTGGACCGGGCGTCCCGGCTTCCCGGTTCGGACGATGGTCGGGCTGGCGCTGGTGAAGTCGATCTACGCGCTGCCGACGTGGACGAAGGTCGTCGCCCTGGTGGCCGAGCACTGGAGGCTCCAGCGCGTCCTTGGCTGCGAGGGAAACCCGCCGTCGAAGTGGTCGGCCTATCGCTTCGCCGCCAAGCTGCGAGAGAACTCCGGGTCGGTCGAGCGTTGCATCGACTCGGTTGTCGAAGGGCTGAAAGCGAAGCTGCCGACCTACGGACGCGACCTCGCCATCGACGCGAGCGACATGCCCGCCTACGCGAACGGCCAGCGCTTCGTCTCCAAGGACAGCGAGGTCGAACGCAACTGGCACACCGATCCCGATGCTTCGTGGGGCCACCGCTCGGCGGTCTCGACCCGACGCGGCGGCGGGTTCTTCGGCTATCGCCTCCATGCTGCGGTCTGCACCGCCACCGACCTCCCCGTCGCATGGTCGGTCGAGACTGCGAAGGCCAACGAAACCCGGTTCGCCGCCGACCTGATCGACACGGCGCAGCGCCGCGGCTGCATGGCGGCAACGGCGGCGATGGACAAGGGCTACGACCAGCGCCCGGTCTACGAGCAATGCGCCGAGCGCGATTGCCTGCCGCTGATCCCGCTGCGCCAGACGCCGGACGTGAAGCGTGGCGACCATCGCCCGCCGGAATGCCAACACGGGGTCTGGACCTTCGCCGGGTCTGACCGCAAGCGGGGGGCGACGAAGTGGCGCTGCCCCACCGGGGAGTGCAAGCCCGCCTCAACGTGGGTTGCCGCCGACCGGCTGCATCCGTTGATCCCCCGAGAGACCAAGCGGTTCAAGGCGGGTTACCGCAAGCGGGCGGCAGTCGAGCGCGAGTTCGGCCGCTTGAAGAATCAGTGGGGGTTGAAGCCCCTACGGGTCCGTGGCTTGGATCGCGTTCGACTGCACGCCGACCTGACGGTGTTGACGAAGCTCGCCTGCGCGCTGTCGCGCGCTCGGGGTCAGGCGTTGAATAGCTCGTAGGCGCGGAGGGCGCAGCGGGTCGGCAGCACCGCTCCCTCGCAGCGGAAAAGCAAGCCGAACTGGGTCAGGTCGCGGACGGCTCTTTCGATCCCGTCGCGCTTCTGGAAGTCATCGCCTCCCAATTCGCGGATCAGGTCTGAGAGGCGCAGCGTGGCGGGCTGGGCCTCGATGACGTGGAGCAGGATCGCTTCTTCGATCTGACGATCCTCGGCGGCGTTGGAACCTGCCTTAGGCTGGTCGTGCATCAGGACTTACCTCCTGGTGTCACGCCCCCGGCCGTTAGCGCGGTGCGGGGGCACTTGTTGTTAGGACCCGGCGAACCTAGAGTCCGTCAACAATGCAGCGCAAGGGAATCGCCAATAGTTTCGCCAAGGTCTCCTAGTCGCCAAGCACGTTGAGCCGCGCGGCGGCGGGGAAAACGGCGGTGGCGGTGGCGCCGACGACGGCCCGAATCACACCTGAGGGCCGAGCAGCCGTTCGGGCAGCGCCTCGAAGCTCTGGACCAGCGTCCCCCCGTCGATTCGGGGGGACGCCGCCTCGCCGCCGATCAGCAGCCCGAGCCCCGGGCGAGCCTGCCTGAGCTCGGCGGCGACGGCCTCGAGCCGCGGCGCCAGCGTCGGCATCGTCGCCGCCAGGGCGACCAGGTCGGGGGATAAAGACTCGACCGCCCGCAGGAGGGCATCGGTCGGGACGTCAGCCCCGAGGTAGACGGCCTCGTAGCCGGCGTCTTCGAGGATGTCGGCGGCCATCCGCAGCCCGAGGGCGTGCTGCTCCCCTTCCACCGCGGCGAGCAGCGCCCGGCCTACCCTTGGCGCGGCCGCGTCGCCGGGCGTCGGTCGCAGCGCCGTCAGGACCCGGTTCGTCAGGGCCGTCGCCAGGTGCTCGTCGGCGACGGTGATCGCGCCTCGCTCCCAGAGCGCCCCGATGCGGTGCATCGCCGGCGCAACCACCTGCTGGTAGAGCGCGGGCATGGTCATCCCCTCTCGCAAGGCTCCCGCGGCGACGCGGTAGGCCCCGGGACCGTCGGCGGCTCGCAGCGCATCCAGGTAGAGGCGCGAGAGACGCGCCGCGCCGCGGTCCGCCCCCTGCCCCGTTGAGTTATCAGCCCCCGCCGACTTCTCAGTCACCTCGCTAAGGCTACGCACGTACCTATTCGGACTCAAGGCGCGGGCGGCCCCACCCCCGGCGGCCGGACCAGCTTCTGCTGGTAGAGAGCGCTGTCGGCGGTGCGATAAAGATGGTCGAAGCTCGCCCCCTCGCCGGGAGCGGTGGCGATGCCGAGACAGTGGGGCGCCCGCTCGGCCAGCGCCCCGGAGAGGCGGTCGAGGACGGGCTTCGCCGCCGCGGGCGAGGTGTCCGGCAGCAGCACCGCGAACTCGTCGCCGCCGAGGCGGGCGACCGAGTCGCCGGCGCGGACCGAGGCCGCGAGCCGCTCCCCCACCCAGCAGAGCAGCTCGTCGCCGGCCTGGTGGCCGTTCTCGTCGTTGTAGGCCTTGAGGTGGTCGAGGTCGATCACCGCCAGGGTCACCGGCCGGCCGTAGCGGGCGAGCGCGGTGAAGGCGCGCTCGGAGGCCATCGCGAAGCCGCGCCGGTTGAGCAGCTGCGTCAGCGGGTCGATCGTCGAGCTGCGGGCCAGCTCCCGGCGCCAGCTGTCGTGGTTCTTCGCCTGCCACAGCGCCATCACCGCGGTGCCGGCGAGGACCGAGCCGTAGACGAGGACGTAGCCGCCGCTGACGCCGCCCGCCGCCGCCAGGGCGAGGAAGGCGACGAGGGCGGCGAGCCCGGTGGCGACGACATAGCGGACCGGGAAGGAGAGGGAAGCGAAGACCAGCGGCAGGAAGAGCGCGACCCGGAGCGGGCTTTCGGAGCCGCCGTCGACCATCGCCAGCACCCAGATCATCGCCACCGTGAGGAGCCCCCAGCAGAGGAAGGCGCGCTCACGCCACGAGGAGGCGACGATCCGCCGCCAGGGCACGACGAACTGCGCCAGCAGCCCCGAGACCGCGAGCACCCCCAGCATCAGCCCCAGCCCGGCCCGGTGCTCGGCCGCCGCGAAGAAGGCCAGATAGGCGAACCCCGCCAGCGACATCAGGATCGTCACCCAGCTCCCGGCCGCCGCGGTCCGCAGCCAGTACTGGGTCTCGAAGTCGTCGTGTGAACCGGCCGCTCGCACTTGCCCGCGGATCTACCCAGCCCGCGCTCACTTATGCCGCACGAGCTGCTGCGGGGAGATCGTGAAGTTTGACCGTCAGCCCTGCGGGGGAAGATGCTGCGGAACCCGATTCCTGACCCGGAGGAGAACAATGAGCATCGTCACGATCCTGATCATCATCATCCTCATCCTGCTGGCGATCTACCTGTTCCGGCGCGTCTTCTAGGAGAGGCGCCTACCAGAATCGAACTGGTGTAAACGGCTTTGCAGGCCGCTGCGTAGCCACTCCGCCAAGGCGCCGGGAAGCCGTTGAAGGGTAGCGGCGGCCGGGTCGTCGTGAGCGGCCGGGCGGAGGGCGGTTACTGCTCGTAGTCCTCGACGGTGCCGCCGTCGCGGATGCTGGCCTCGTCGGGGTCGTCGCCGGCGCGGCGGAGGGCGCGGCGCTGGCGCAGGTAGTCCCAGGCCTTGTCGAGCTGGACCTTCAGCTCTTCGAGGCGGGCGTGCTCGTCGTCGCCGAGGCCCTCGCCCTCGTGGCGGTGGAGGAGGTCCTCCTCTTCCTGGACCAGCTCGTCGATGCGCTCGAGTACCTGTCGATCGTCCATGGCCGCTCCTTACCCCGTCTCCGAGGTTTCGACAACGCGGAACTCGATCCCGGCCTTCTGCACTCGCTCGAGCAGGGGATCGCCCATCGCCGCGGCGGTGGTGAGCTGGCCGGACTTGGCGGGAAGGTCGTCGAAGGCGAGGCAGAGGCCGGCCTCGGCGAGCATCTTCGAGGTCTCGCTGTAGCCGGGGTCGCCGCCCTTGACCTCGGTGACCACCCGCCTGCCGCCGCCCTCGCCGACGAAGACGATCTTGAACCAGCTCTTCTCGCGTTTCTCCGCGCTCGGTCCCTCCCCGGGCGCTTTCATCTTCAGCAGCAGCTTCCGGGTCGGCGGCAGCTGCGCGAGCGCGAACCCGGTCCCGACCCCGGCGGCGATGGCGCCTACCGTGGTCAGGTGCCTGGCGACCATGTTGTGGCCGTAGGTGAAGTTCGGCCCATAGCGATCGAGCGCGGCGGCGGAGCGGCGGACGATCGCGCCGTCGATCGTCGGCAGCGGCACCGACCAGCCTCCGAGCCACTCCTCGCGGCGGACCCGCGCCGGCGCCGAGTGGACCTCGCGGCCGGCCGGGCGGGGCTCGGCCGCGCGCCGTTCCTTTGCCGCGCTCAACGTCTGCCGGGCCCGGCCGAAGCCGTTGATCGCCGAGTGGTAGGTGCCGCCGGAGAAGCTGGCGTTGCTGCGGACGTAGCCGTTGACGGTCAGGGGCACGCCCTCGGGCAGCTGCTTGACGGTGAAGTAGGCGCCGAGGTCGTGCGGGATCGAGTCGAAGCCGCAGCAGTGGACGAGGCGGGCGCCGCTGCGCTCTGCCTCGGCCTGGTGCTCGACCCAGACCCGGTCGACGAACTCGGGCTCGCCGGTGAGGTCG
Organism: Solirubrobacterales bacterium; assembly: GCA_025936755.1. Lineage (GTDB taxonomy): Bacteria > Actinomycetota > Thermoleophilia > Solirubrobacterales > 70-9 > VAYN01. The sequence goes on from JAICSS010000014.1 coordinate 32,214, forward strand.
CAGTAGTCGGTTCCGGCGGCCGCGCAGGCCGCCGCCAGCGGCTCGCCGTAGAGGGCGTAGGGACCGACCGTGGTGATCACGACCCGGGTGGCCTCGGCCACCCCGCGCAGCGCCTCGCGGTCGGCCGCATCGGCCTCGATCAGCTCGGGGGCCGGCGCTTCCGGCGACGACGCCGCCAGCCGCTCCTTCACCGCCTCCAGCTTGGCGCGGTTGCGGCCGACGAGCGCCCAGCGCATCTCGGCCGGCCCGTGGGCGGCGAGGTAGCCGGCCGTGAGCCCGCCGGTGAAGCCGGTCGCCCCGAAGAGAACGACGTCGAAGGGGCGCGAAGACTCCATCTGCGCAATTCTCTCAGGCTTGCGGTCCTGTTGCAGCACGTGCAACGGGCGCCGCAGACGACCAGTCAGCGACCACGACGCCCGTTGCACGTGCAGGACTTCAACGCCGCCCGTTTACAAATGTCAGGCCAAAGTCAAAGAACCAGATATGCGTAGCGGCACCGGGGTCCCCGCAAATTCGGAGATAACGCAGATACGGGAGTTCGCCGAGCTATGCGAAGAGCGCTCCGGCAGGGCCTTGGCGACGCCCCAGGAGCTCCACGCCTTCTCGGTCGAGAGCTTCCGCGAGTTCTGGCGCCTCTTCCTCGAGTGGGCGGATCCGCTCCGCTCCGGAAGCGCCGACCCGGTCTGCGAGGGCGACGCCCTCGAGACCGCCGCCTTCTTCCCGAACCTGGAGCTGAACTACGCCGAGAACCTGCTCGAGCCGCGAACGCCCGAGGACGACGAGCGGATCGCCCTCCTCGCCCGCCACGGCGACGGCGGCCGCGAGGAGCTGACCCGGCGCGAGCTGCGCGAGCGGGTCCGGCGCCTCGCCGCGCACCTGCGCGCGCTCGGGATCGGCAGCGGCGACCGCGTGGCGGCGATCGCCGCCAACGACCCGGAGGCGATCGTCGCCGCTCTCGCGGCCGCCACCCTCGGCGCCACCTTTTCCAGCGCCGCTCCGGAGATGGGGGCACCGGCAATCCTCAGCCGCTTCCAGCAGCTCTCGCCGAAGCTGCTCTTCGCCACCACTCGCGGCGACGCCCTCGGCGAGGTCGTCGCCTCGCTGCCGTCGCTGGAGGCGGTGATCGCGCTCGACGACGCCACCGCCCCCGACACCGTCGGCGTCCCCCTCCACCGGATCTCCGACCTGCTCGCCTCTCCCCCGCCCGCACCTCTGCCAGGCGGCTGGGAGCGGTTCCCCTTCAACCACCCGCTCTTCATCCTCTTCACCTCCGGCACCACCGGGGCACCGAAGTGCATCGTCCACGGCGCCGGCGGAACCCTGCTCGAGCACCTGAAGGAGCACCGCCTGCACGGCGACCTGCGCCCCGCGGACACCCTCTTCTTCCAGACCAGCGCCGCCTGGATGATGTGGAACTGGCAGCTCTCGGCGCTCGCCTGCGGCGCCCGCGTCGTCGTCTACGACGGCCCCCTCGCCGGCCCGGAGACGCTGTGGAGGATCGTCGCCGAGGAGGAGGCGACGGTCTTCGGCACCAGCCCTCCCTACCTGCAGCTCTGCCAGGACAGCGGCTACTCGCCGCGCCGCGAGGACCCGCCGCGGGCGCTGCGCTCGGTCCTCTCCACCGGCTCGGTCCTGCGCGACTGGCAGTTCGACTGGGTAGCCGCCGAGGTCGGCCCGGTGAAGCTGCAGTCGATCTCGGGCGGGACCGACATCATCGGCTGCTTCCTCCTCGGCCACCCGGAGCTGCCGGTTCGCCGCGGGATGCTTCAATGCCGCAGCCTCGGCCTCGACGTGCAGGCCCTTGCGACCGAGTCGACGCCGTCGGACACGGGCGTGGGCGAGCTCGTCTGCCGCAACCCCTTCCCCTCGCGGCCGCTCGGACTGCTCGGCGACGAGGACGGCAGCCGCTTCCACGACGCCTATTTCGCCGCCAACGAGGGGGTGTGGACGCACGGCGACCTGATCGAGTTCGACGTCGACGGCCAGGCGCGAATCCACGGCCGCTCCGACGGGGTGCTCAACATCCAGGGCGTCCGCATCGGCCCCAGCGAGATCTACCAGGCGCTGACCGAGGTCCCGGAGGTGCGGGAGGCGATGGCGGTCGAACAGCGCCGGGACGGCGGCGCCCGTCTCGTCCTCCTCGTCGTCCTCCGCGAGGGAGCCCGGCTCGACACCGGCCTGACGCTGCGGATCCGCAGGGAGATCGGGGAGCAGACGACCGCCCTGCACGTGCCCGAGCTGGTGGTCGCGGTCGAGGAGCTGCCGGTGACCCACAGCGGCAAGCGCTCCGAGCGGGCCGGGCGGGACGCGGTCGAGGGGCGCGCGGCGGCGAACCGGAAGGCGCTGGCGAACCCGGGCTCGCTGGGGCGGATCGAGCGAGCGGTGGCCGGGGTCGAGGCGGAGCTGGCGGAGCGCGAGGCCATCTCGCTGACCGGCGCCGGCGGCACCGTCGAGAAGATGCGGGCGATCTGGGAAGCGGTCCTCGGCGTCCGGGGCCTCGGCGAGGACGACGACTTCTTCGCCCTCGGCGGCACCTCGCTGCAGGCGGTCCGGGTCTTCACCGCGATCCGCGACCGGCTGGGCGTCGACCTGCCGCTCTCGGTCCTGATCGAGGCGCCGACCGTGGCCGAGCTGGCCGCCGTGGTCGACGAGCCCGGCAAGCACTTCGACCCGCTGGTGCCGATGCGCTCCGGCGGCGGCGGCCCGCCGCTCTTCCTCGTCCACTCGATCTGGGGGGACGTGCTGGGGATGCGGCAGATCGCGGTGGCGATGGAAAGCGACGTCCCCGTCTACGGGCTGCGGGCGCGCGGGCTGCGGGGCGAAGAGCCGCAGCGCAGCGTCGAGGAGATGGCGGCGAGCTACGCCGAGGTGATCCGCGGCCTGCAGCCGCAGGGCCCCTACCGCGTCGCCGGCCACTCCTTCGGCGGCCTGCTCGCCTTCGAGATCGCGCGGCTGTTGAGCGAGCAGGGCGAGGAGATCGGCTGGCTGGGGATCGTCGACGCCGAGCTCAGTGCCGAAGCCCACACGCCGGTCCGCCGCCTCGGCCACCGCCTCGCCCTCCCCTTCCACTTCGCCCGAGCCGCCCTGCGCAGTCCCGGCGCCGCCGCCCGAGCCGGGCTGCGGGTGATCCCCAGCCTCCTGCGCCGCGGCTTCTCCCACTTCCACCGCGATGCCGCCCTGGCCGAATCGGAGGCGACCTGGATGGAAGGCGCCTCGCCCCAGCACCAGCGCCTCGCCGCCCACTTCCTCGAGCTCGCCGCCGCCTACCGCCCCCGCCCCTACCGCGGCTCGATGACCTACTTCCTCCCCACCGTCCGCCGCTTCCACCTCTTCGCCGACCCGCTCCCGGTCTGGCGGCGGGTCACCGCGGGGACGATCGAGATCGAGCGCGTGCCGGGACCCCACGTGGGGATGGTCTCCGGCGACTCGGCGCCGGTGGTTGCGGAGATCGTCGACCGGCACCTGCGGGCGCAGGCGAGCCGGCCGGCGCCGCCGGCCGGCGGCTAATAGGTCGAGGCGGGCGCCGGAGCGCCGCTCTGCACCGGGTGTCCGCCGTCTCGCCACACCCCGACGCCCTTGCCGACGTGGGTGACCTCGAAGCCGGCGCGCTGGAGGATCGAGGCGGCGAGCCCGCTGCGCTTGCCGCCGCGGCAGATCGTCGCGATCGGGCGGTCGCGGGGGAGCTCGTCGAGGCGGCCGGCGAGGTCGCCGTAGGGGATGTGGAGGGAGCCGGGGATGTGCTCGCCGGCGTACTCGGAGGCGTTGCGGACGTCGAGGACGAGCGGGCCGCCGTCGCCGTCGACGCGGCGGGCGAGCTCGTCGGGGTCGATCAGCTCGATCCGGTGGACGGGCCGCTCCTCGGTGCGCCAGGCGGTCATCCCGCCCTCGAGGTAGCCGCGGACCGCGAGGCCGACCGAGGCCAGCAGCTGCGCCGCGTGGCGCTCGTCCCCGTCGGAAGCGGCGACGACGACGATGTCGCTGCCCGCGGGCGCGACGCGGGAGACCTTGGTCGCGAAGCCGGTGTCGTAGGAGGAGGCGCTGAGGGCGCCCTCGATGTGGGCCTCGTCGAACTGGTCGTTCGTGCGCCCGTCGATGACGACGGCGCCCTCCTCGACCAGCTCCTCGACCTCGTAGGGACTGAGCGGCGCCGGCGTCCCGAAGTCCTCGACCAGCGGGCCGCGGTTGAGGCCGACGATGCGCTCGACGTTCGGCGGTTTGTCGCCGAGCGAGCCCACCTGCTCCTCGACGAACTCGGCCTCGCCAGCGATCAGCAGGGCGCGGTTGTGGCGGCGCTCGAAGCCGATCGTCGAGGAGGACTTGAGGTCGAGCCCGGAGCCGCCGCAGAGCGAGCCGCCGAGGTGCGCGGGCCAGACCTCGACCTCGTCGGGCAGCGACAGCAGCCGCTGGTGCAGGGAGCGGAACATGTCGGCGGCGCCCTCCCGCGGCTCGACCGCGAGATCCGGCCGGGCGACGTCGCCGATGAAGAGCGAGTCGCCGGTCAGGAGCGCCCAGGGCGCCCCGTCGCGCCCCGCGTCGCTGAGGAGGAAGCAGGTGTGCTCGGGCCGGTGGCCGGGCGTGTGGATCGCCTCGACCACCAGATCGCCCAGCTCCAGCTTCCAGCCGTCGCCGAACGGCTCGTGCGGGTACTCGGCCGCGGCCAGCCTGTGCACGTGGACCGTCGCCCCGGTGCTGCGGCAGAGCCGCCCGTGACCGGAGACGTGGTCGGCGTGGTTGTGGGTCTCGAGCACGTGCCCGATCCGCACCCCGTGCAGCCCCGCCAGCCGCCGGTAGGGGTCGGTGTCCCACTGGGGATCGACCACCACCGCCGTCCCCGATTCGCGATCGGCGACGAAGTAGGAGGCGCAGCCCAGGTCCTCGTGGATGATCTGGCGGAAAAGCATCTTCTCCCTCCCCGCCCAGGCTAGCGCGCCGCCCCCGCCGCCACAGCTAGAATGCCCCCGATGCGGCTGTAGCTCAGCTGGCTAGAGCGTCTGCTTGCCATGCAGAAGGTCGAGGGTTCGAATCCCTTCAGCCGCTTCGCACGAAGCCCCGCTCCGGCGGGGCTTTTCCCTGGCCGGGTCGTTCTCCAACCGCGGTAGAGGTTATGACCTCATAGGGCGCATAAGCTCTACCGCTTCTGCTTTACCTCCAGAGTTCGCGGCGCAGCATCTCGTTGCCGCGCTCGAGCTGGCCGATGGTGGCGCGGGAGACCGAGGGCGCCCTGGTGGCGCGGTTGATGCGGGCCTGGATCTCCCGGTGGGACTTGCCGGTGCGACGGGAGACGTCGGCGACGAGGCGGTTGCGCTCGGCGCGCAGTCGCTCTCGGGTCGCGTAGGCGGACTCCCGCTCGGGCTCGAGCCGCCCTGGAGAGGCTTTGGCTTTCGCGGCGGCGGTCGCCTTCTGCGGCTTGGGATCATCGGTGGGGAAGAGCTGGAGGGTCGTTTCGCTCATGATCGCTTCGTCCAGCTCGGCACCGCCTGAGCTGAGGGCGGCAAAGCCCTCTCCCGGCTCGCCCCGCTCCGGCTCGGCCATCTCTTCGCCCTCTTCCTCCTCGGCGCCCGGCGAGAGGTCGAGCGCGTGGCGGCGCTCCAGCTCGATCTCGTGGGCGAGCGCCTTCAGCCGCGGGTCGGCCGGCATCAGGAGAAAGCTCATCTGCCGGCGCGGCCGCGGGGTGGCGCGGATGAAGCGGCCGACCACCTGGCGGAAGAAGAGCTCGGTCCGGGCCGCCGTCGCGTAGACGCCGACCCGCAGCCGGGGGATGTCGACGCCCTCGGAGACCATCAGGACCGAGACCAGCCAGCGCCGGCCGGAGGAGGCGAAGCCGGCGATGCGGCGGCTGGCGTCGGGCTCGTCGCTCATCACCAGCTCGGGCCTCTCTCCCGAGATCGGCCCGAGCCGCGCCGCGATCGCCCGCGCGTGCTCCTGGTCGGAGGCGATGACCAGGCCGCCCGCGTCGGGGTGCCCGCCGGCGCGCACCTCGCTCAACCTGGCATCGGCGTCGCGCAGCACCTCGCCCATCCACTCGCCTTCGGGCTCGAGCGCCGTGCGCAGCCGCCGGGCCGACTCCGCCGCCGGCAGGAGGAGATCGAAGTCGGCGCTGCGCAGCCGCCCGTCCGAGAGCCACTCCATCTCGCCGTCGTAGGGCAGGAAGGCGATCGGGCGGCACACCCGGTCGACCAGCGCCTGCGGATATCCGTAGACGTAATCGGCCCGGCTGAGGCCCTCGTCGTCATAGGCGACCCAGGGAATGGCCGAGTTGTCGGAGCGGAAGGGCGTGCCCGAGAGGAGCAGCCGGAAGCGGGCGCCGTCGAAGGCGCTGCGGGTCCGCAGGCCCCAGGCGGCCTGGTCGCCCATGTGGTGGGGCTCGTCGGCGATCAGCAGGGTCGGCCGCCGGGCGGCGGCCCGCCGGTGGGTCTCCGGCCCGGCCGCGATCGTCTGGTAGGTGACGGCGACGCCGTGGAAGTCGGCCGGCTCCGGCCCGTCGGAGTTCGGCCTGTTCGGCTCCAGGTCGATCCCGTAACGGCCCGCGTCCGCAGCCCACTGGCGGCAGATGTGGGTGGTGGGACCGGCGACGACGACGCGTGAGACGAAGCCGGCGCTCAACATCCGGTGGGCGATGTGGAGGCCGAAGGTGGTCTTGCCCGCCGCCGGCGTCGCCGAGGCCAGGAAGCTGGCGCCCGAGTGAGCCCGCACCGCCGCGGTCGCCTCCTTCTGCCAGGAACGAAGGGGTCGGTCCTCCGGCCAATCGGGAAGCGGGCGAGCGCGCGCTGCGTCCGCAGCCAGGTGCTGAGAGGCGTCGTACAAGGGCGCGCCACAATAGGGCCGCCCGCGGTCGGAGGACGGCCGGCCGCGATCGTGCTTTCAGGCACGTTTACGATCAGCTCGTGGCGGAGCAGGTTCCAGCGGTGGGAAACGTGCTCTCGGTGATCGAGCGACAGGATTGGGAGCGACTGGAACGGCTGCTCGATCCCCAAGTCCACTGGACGACGGCCGTCGAGGAGCATCTGCACGGGCCACAGCAGGTAATCGAGTGCCTGAGGGACGACCCGCCGCCGGCGGCGCCGGCCTACCACGAGGTTCGGGGTGGGCTAATCACGCGCTGGATCGATGCCCCTGGCTGAGGTTGCCAGTGCGACAAGAATTCGAGTGCGGATGGGAGCGTTTCTGTTTCTCCTACCGATTATTGGGTATCTTGCCGCCATCCCACAAGATCCATTCCCCGCCGGCGCGACGCGGGAGGATGAAAATCATCATTACGGCACCGTCGTTCCCTGGCCACGGTTGCCCTGAGGTTTCCTCCCCGCGTCGCGCCGGTCCCTTTCGGGCCGGGTCAGTCGCGCAGCTCTGCGATCAGGTCGTCGAGGTCGAGCGGAGCGGTGCCCATCTCGACGCCCTTGCCGTCGGGGGCCATCGGCCACCGGTCGCGGGGACGATCCCAGTAGAGCTCGACGCCGTTGCGGTCGGGGTCGGCGAGGTAGAGGGCCTCGCTGACGCCGTGGTCGGAGGCGCCTTCGAGCGGCCAGCCCGCCTCGCTGATGCGGCGCAGGGCGTCGGCGAGCGCGCGGCGGGTGGGGTAGCGGATCGCCGTGTGGAAGAGGCCGGTGGCGCCGGGCGGCGGCGGCGAGCCGCCTTTGGAGCTCCAGGAGTTGAGGCCGATGTGGTGGTGGTATCCGCCGGCGGAGATGAAGGCCGCGTCGACGCCCCAGCGCTGCATCAGCTCGAACCCGAGAATGCCGCAGTAGAACCCCAGCGCCCGATCGACGTCGGCGACCTTGAGGTGGACGTGGCCGACGTCAACGCCGGGATCGATCGGCTCAACCATCGAGCGCTCCGTCCAGGGCCTGGTTGACGAGGCGGTCGGCGTCGGCGTTCTCGGCCCGGCGCACGTGGCGAATCGACCAGGAGTCGAACTCCCGCAGCGCCCGCTTCACCTCTTCGTGCAGTTCCTTCATCCCGGCGTTTTTCACCTTGTAGCGGCCTTCCACCTGCCGCACCACCAGCTCCGAGTCGCCGACCAGGTCCAGCTCGCTGGCGCCGTGCTCGGCGGCCAGCTCGATCCCCCGCAGCAGCGCCCGGTACTCGGCGACGTTGTTGGTCGCCTCGCCGATCGTCTCCCCCACTTCCTCCAGCACCTCGCCCCCGCCGCGGAGGACGACTCCGATCGCCGCCGGGCCCGGGTTGCCGCGGGCGCCGCCGTCGACGTTGACCGTGAACCGGCTCACCGGCTCGGCGCCCGCTCCCCGGCCAGGTGCAGCCTGCCGTCCTCGTCGACGCCGGCGTTCCACTGCCGCGCCGCGGCGTCGAGCTGGTCGACCTCGCCGCCCTTGTCGAGCTCGGCGACCGGGCTCAACTCGTCGGCGATGTCGACGCGCCACTGGTACCAGGAGAGCTCCCAGGCGACCGTGATCCGGACCTCGTCGGGCGCGCCGGCCGAGGCCCCGACCGAGGCGCGCGGGACGCCGAGGGTGCGGGTGAGGCCGGCGACGGTCCGGCCGGCCTCGCTGGAGTTGAAGCGGGCGACCGCGCGCTCGAAGGGGGTGAAGCCGAGCTCGTCGACCGGCGGCGCGACGGGACGCCGCGGCCGAGCCGGAGCCGGAGCGGGAGCGGGTCCGAGGACAGGCGCCGGGACGCCCGGACGCCGGTCGCGGCGGTAAAAGAGCCGGCGCAGACGGCCCTCGTGGCCGCGCCCCTCCGGCTCGGGCTCGGGCTCTCCCCCGGGCCGCCAGCCGAGCCGCTCGGCGCGGGCGACGCATAGCTCGCAGACGGACTTCTCCTCGCGACCCTCGACGAAGCCGTGGACGCGCTCGCCGGCGAGGATCGTCCGGCCGCAGATCGAGCAGGTAGCTCCCATCACCCCTGCTGCAGGTGCGATTTGAGCCGCATCACGGCCTTGGTGTGCAGCTGCGAGACCCGCGACTCGGTGACGCCGAGGACCTCGCCGATCTCGCGCAGGGTGAGGTTCTCGTAGTAGTAGAGGGCGACGACGAGCTGCTCGCGCTCGGGCAGCGAGCCGATCGCCTCGGTCAGCAGGTCCTTGACCTCGGTCGAGGCGAGCGCCTCCTGTGGATCGGCGGCGCTGTCGTCGGCGATCGTGTCGAGCAGCGAGACCTGGTCGCCGGAGGAGTCGGAGACCGTCCAGAGCTCGTCCAGCGCGTAGACGGAGGAGTTGGCGATCTCCAGCAGCGCGCTCTGGAGTTCTTCCTCGGTCAGGTTCAGCTTGGAGGCGAGCTCGGCCTCGGTCGGCGCCCGCTGCAGCTCGTGCTCGAGCTTCGCCTGCGCGGTTTCGATTTCGCGGGCGCGCGAGCGGACCGAGCGCGGCACCCAGTCGAGCGAGCGCAGTTCGTCGATGATCGCGCCGCGGATGCGGGTCATCGCGAAGGTCTCGAATTTGATCCCCCGCTCCGGCTCGAAGCGCTGGATCGCGCCGATCAGGCCGACGAGCCCGTAGGAGATCAGGTCGGCGTCTTCGACGTGGGAGGGCAGGCCGGCGCCGAGACGGCCGGCGACGAACTTGACCATCGGCGAGTAGGCGACAACGAGGCGCTCGCGGGCGCCGTCGTCCCCCTCCTCCTTGTAGCGTCGCCACAGGTCGCGGAGCTCTACCTCTTTCACGCCCGTTTCCACTAGGCAATCCTACGGTCGTTTGCGGGGATTTGGCTCATGCGCGGGGATGGCTTGCAGCGTAAGTGTCACGCAGGCGGGCGGCGTCGACTCGGGTGTAGACCTGGGTGGTCGAGATCGATGCGTGACCTAGTAACTCCTGAATCGTACGCAGATCGGCGCCGCCCTCGAGCAAATGCGTTGCGAAGGAATGTCTAAGTGAATGTGGCGACACCCCGGCGGCGAGGGCGGCTTCGCGGGTCCAGAGGCCGAGGCGGCGAGTGACGTCGGAGTTGGAGAGGCGGCGGCCGCTCTTGGAGAGGAAGAGCGCCCGCTCGCGCGGGTCGACGGCGAGGGCGCGGCGGCCCTTCTCGAGGTAGCGCCGCAACGCCCGCTGCGCCGGCTCCCCCACCGGCAGCAGCCGCTCCTTGTTGCCCTTGCCGAGGACCCGCAGCTGCTCGGTCTCGAAGTCGAGCGAATCCTCGTCGAGGTTGACGATCTCCTCGCAGCGCAGGCCGCAGGAGTAGGCGAGCTCCAGCATCGCCCGGTCGCGCAGCTCCAGCGGCGTCCTCGCCGGGATCCGCTCCAGCAGGGAGCGCATCTGCTCGGTGGTGAGGACCTGGGGCAGCTTCTCGGCCCGCTTCGGGCTGGAGACGAGCTCGGCCGGGTTGGCGCCGGCCTTTTCGGTGCGGACGAGGTACCCATAGAGGCCGCGGATCGCCGCCAGCTTGCGGGCGACCGTCGCCGGCGCCGCGCCGGCGTTGGAAAGCCCGGCGCCGTAGCGGCGCACGTCGCGATGGCGGATGCCCCCGGGCCCGAGCCCCTGCTCCCCCGCCCACTCGGCAAAGCCGCCGAGGTCGACGCCGTAGGCGCGGCGCGTGCGCTCGGCCGAGCCGCGAGCACGCAGGTCGCGGTCGTATGCGGCGAGTGCTTCCTCCCAGTTCATCGGAGCTTGATTCGCCCCGATGCCGCCGCGTCCTTTCGCAACGGCGCTAACCGATGAATATCGGCGTGCCTACTTCTACTTCGTCGTACAGTTCTTCGACGTCGGGAATCGCCATCCGGATGCAGCCGTGGGAGGCGGCGTGGCCGAGCGAGTAGGTCTCTTCGGTGCCGTGGATGCCGGCGCCTTCGAAGATGCCCATCCAGCGGGCCTTGATCGGGTTCGAGGGGCCGGGCGGGATCGTCTGCCCGGCGAGGGAGCCGGCCCAGGCGGAGTTCGGCACGTGCCAGACCGGGTTTTCTTCCTTTTCCTGGATCGCGTACAGGCCTTCCGGCGTTTCCAGCCCTTCCATGCCGACGGCGACGGTGTAGGTCTTGGCCAGCTTCAGGTGCTTCCAGAGCCGCAGGGTGAAGGTCGAGCGGTCGAGCGTGAGGTAGGACGGGTACTCGGCCGCGACTTCCCGCTTGGTGATTTCCGGCGCGACCGAGTGGACGCGGGCCTTGATCGTGTGGGGGGCGTTGGCGTTGAGGACCGCCGCCTTCAGGTCTTTCTCGAGCAGGTTGTCGCGCAGCTTCCGCCCGGGTTCGCCGGCGACGACTTCGAGCGAGTCGCCGCTCGGTTCGACGTCGGCGTTCTTCGGTTCCCGGTTGACCTCGTCGGCGACGTGGCGGACGAAGCGGTTCACCGCCGGCACCGAGTAGGCGACCTGCGGGGTGATGCTTTCGTCGACTTCGCCGCCGCTGACGTAGCGGACCAGGCGCCCGGGCAGGCCCCCCTGGCGGCTGTCTTCGACCGCCTCCTCTACCGCCGCGTCGACGCCGGCGCGGATCTTCAGCTTCTTGCCGGAGAGCCTCCAGGTATCGCCGTCGAAGCGGACCTTCAGCGAGTGCTGCAGCGACGCCAGCAACTTGCGGCGGACCTTCGCCGCGGCCTCTTCTTCGTTCAGGCCGCTGACGTCGACGCCGCCGATCGTCACCCCGTCGGCGATCTGGTCCTTCTGGGAGCTGTCGTAGGCGTAGGCGCCGCCGGCTACGAGAACCAGCAGGAGAGCGGCGATCAGCGCCGCTATCGAAGTCTTCGTTCGCATCTGGACTGGGTAACCCTTGCTACGTCGATTTGCCGGTTCGTAAAAGTCTAGGCATTGGGCAGGTTCGGCCCGCCGGGCACTCTTCCCTGCAATTTCGCATGTCCCCCGGACTTATCGGCAGCCCCGGCGGATATCTTTCGCCGATGCGCACGAAGGACGAGGTCCGGGCCGAGGTCTGGAAGGCGATGGAACGGGAGGGCGTCTCCCGCTTCCCCGGGGCCGAGGGGCGGATCCCGAACTTCGCCGGCGCCAAGCTGGCGGCCGAGAAGCTGGCCGGGCACCGGCTCTGGAAGCGGGCGCGGGTGATCAAGGCCAACCCGGACTCGCCGCAGACGCACGCGCGGCGGATCGCCCTCGAAGAGGGCAAGACGATGATCATGGCGGTGCCGCGGCTGCGCGACCCCCACCCCTTCCGCGTGCTGGAGCCGAAGCGGCTCTCGAAGGCGGCGATGAAAGAGGCGGCGACGATCAAGGGCGCGCTCAAGCACGGCCGCGTGGTCGCCCTCGACGACCTGCCGGAGATCGACTTCGTCCTCTGCGGCTCGGTCGCGGTCAACCTCAGCGGCGCCCGGGTCGGCAAAGGCGGCGGCTACCACGACCTCGAGTACGGGATCCTCACCGACGCCGGCAAGATCGACGCCCACACCACAGTCGCCACCACCGTCCACCCGATCCAGATCCTCCGCCAGCACCTGATGGTCACCGACCACGACCTTCCCTGCGACCTGATCGCGACGCCGCGGGCGGTGATCGAGATCGACCGCCAGTACGACCGGCCGCGCGGGATCCTCTGGGATCACCTGCAACCGCCGCAGATCCGCGAGATCCCGGTCCTGGAAAGGATGGGCTATGCCTGAGCCGGAGCGCCAACCGCCGCCCGCCTTCCCCGGCGGCGACTACGGGAATCCGGATCCCGAGTGGCTGAAGATCGACTGGCGGCAGCGCCTGCACCGGGTCGACCTGCCGGGGGCGCCGCAAGTCAACTACGCCGAGATCGGCGAGGGCGAGCCGATCGTCTTCATCCACGGGATCGCCGGCTGCTGGCGCAACTGGCTCGAGAACCTCCCCTACTTCGGCCGCACGCACCGGGCGATCGCGATCGACCTGCCGGGCTTCGGCGACAGCCCGATGCCTTCCTGGGAGATCTCGATGGCCAACTACGGCCGGCTTGTGCACGACTTCTGCGAGCGACTGGGGATCGACCGCGCCGCGGCGCTGGTCGGCAACTCGATGGGCGGCTTCATCGGCACCGAGGCGGTGATCGAGGAGCCCGAGCGCTTCGACCGCCTCGTCCTCATCTCCGCCGCCGGAATCAGCTTCGCCGAGTGGCAGGGACGCACGTTCGACGCCGCCGCCCGCATCTTCAAAGCGGCGATCCCGATGTTGAGCGGCGACCGGCGCGTCTACTGGACGACGCCGCGGGGCCGCAAGATCGCCTTCGGCCGCCTCTTCCGCAATCCCAACAAACTGCGGCCGGAGCTGCTGGCCGAGCAGGTGCGCCCGGGGCTGCAGGCGCCGGCCTTCACCGAGGCCCTGACGAAGATCTGGGGCTACGACACCCGCGAGCGGCTGCCGGAAATCGAGATCCCGACGATGGTGGTCTGGGGCCTGAACGACCAGATCGTCCCGGTCGAGGGTGCGCTCGGGTACCACCGCCTGATCCCGAGGTCGCGGCTGGAGATCTTCGAGCGCACCGGCCACCTGCCGATGCTCGAGCGCCCGCAGCGGTTCAACCCTCTGCTCGAAGAATTCATCAAGTCCTCGCAGCCGTTGCGCGCGGCGCAGGACACCGCGGTCGGCTAGCCCTCGCTGATTAAAGGGCGCCATAGCGCCCAGAACTCAGCGAACGCGGCTCAGGTGATCGCGCCCTTGGAGGCCGAGGAGACCGTCGCGGCGTACTTGGCCATGACGCCGCGGGTGTAGAGCGGCTCGGGCTGCTCGTATTCCTCGACGCGCTTGGCGATCTCCTCCTCGGAGAGGGCGACGCTGAGGTTGCGGTTGTCGATGTCGACGGTGATCTCGTCGCCCTCGCGGATCGCCGCGATCGGGCCGCCCTTCGCCGCCTCGGGGGCGACGTGGCCGATCATCAGGCCGCGGGTGGCGCCGGAGAAGCGGCCGTCGGTGACCATTGCCACGCTCTCGCCCAGCCCCTCGCCGACGATCGCCGCGGTCACCTGCAGCATCTCCCGCATTCCCGGGCCGCCGACCGGGCCCTCGTTGCGGATGACGACGACGTCGCCGGGGTTGATCTGCTGGTCCTTGACGGCGCGGAAGCAGTCCTCTTCGGACTCGAAGACGCGGGCGGGTCCGGTCTGCTGCCGGCGCTCGGTGCCGGCGACCTTGACCACGGAGCCTTCCGGGGCGAGGTTGCCGCGGAGGATCGCGAGGCCGCCTTCGGGCTTGAGCGGGTTCTCGACCTGGCGCACGACCTCCTGGTCCGGCGCCTCGGTCGCGGCGGCGGCCTCCTCGCCGATCGTCCTGCCGGTGACGGTGATCGCCTCGCCGTGCAGGATCCCGGCTTTGGCCAGCCGCTTGAGGATCACCGGCACGCCGCCGGCGGCGTAGAGATCGGTGGCGACGAAGCGACCGCCCGGCTTGAGGTCGGCGAAGAGCGGCGTCTGCCGCGAGATCCGCTCGAAGTCGTCCATCGTCAGCTCGATCCCGAGCTCGTGGGCGAGGGCGATCATGTGCAGGACCGCGTTGGTGGAGCCGCCCGAGGCGCAGATGCAGGCGATCGCGTTCTCCAGCGAATCGCGGGTGATGATCCTGCTCGGCCGCAGGTCGTCGACCAGCACGTTGATCACCAGCTCGCCGACCTTCTCCGCCACCGTCTGCTTGTCGTCGTCTTCGGCCGGGACCATCGCCGAGCCGCCGGCGCTGATCCCCAGCGCCTCGAAAGCGCAGGCCATCGTGTTGGCGGTGAACTGGCCGCCGCAGGCGCCGGCGCCGGGGCTGGCGACGCCCTCCAGCTCATGCAATTCCTCGTCGCTCATGTCGCCGGCGTTGTGGGCGCCGATCGCCTCGAAGATGTCGAGGATGGTGACGTCGCGGCCGTGCCAGTGGCCGGGGGCGATCGAGCCGCCGTAGAGCAGCACCGAGGGCACGTCGAGCCGGGCCAGCGCCATCGCGCAGCCCGGGATCGTCTTGTCGCAGGCGCAGAGGGCGACGATCGCGTCGAACTGGTACCCGCGGGCCATCAGCTCGATCGAGTCGGCGATCACCTCGCGGCTGACCAGCGAGGCCTTCATCCCCTGGGTGCCCATCGTCACCCCGTCGGAGACGGCGACGGTGTTGAACTCCATCGGCGTCCCGCCGGCGGCTCGCACCCCCTCTTTGACGTGCTCGGCCAGCGCCCGCAGGTGGAAGTTGCACGGCATCGCCTCGGTCCAGGTGTTGGCGATCCCGATCGTCGGCCGGCTCAGAGCGTCGTCGTCGAACCCGATCCCCTTCATGTAGGCGCGCGAGTGGGCGCGGTCGGGACCGTCGAAGACGGTCGCCGAGCGGGGACGGGGCAGCTCGGTCGCGGTGTCGCCGTTGGTGCTCATGGCAGGAAAATCTACTGAGGGGGCAGCTGCCGCGACCGCCCCGGTTCGGAGCCCGGGCTGGCCAAACTGGTCATCGCAGCCCGAGCGCGTTGACCGGGCCGGGCCCTTTGCCGATCCCGCGGAGCCCGGCGCCGACGGCCTCGGAGGCGATCTCGCGAGCCCTCCGAGCCGCCTCCAGCGGCTCGGAGCCACGCGCCAGATAAGCGGCCAGCGCCGAGGAGTGGGTGCAGCCGGACCCGTGCGCCGCCCCGTCGGGATGGCGCTCGCCGGTGATCTCGGCCACCCGGCCCCCGTCGAAGAAGAGGTCGACCAGCCCCTCGCTGTGGCCGCCGGTGACGACCACCGCCCTGGGGCCGAGCGCCAGCACCGCCCGCGCCAGCTCCTCCTGGCTCGCCCCCTCCCCCAGCCCGGTCAGCACCCGCGCCTCGGGGATGTTCGGCGTGGCCACCGAGGTCAGCGGCAGCAACCGCTCGACCAGCGCCGCCCGCGCGTCCTCGTCGAGCAGCACCGCGCCGCTCTCGGAAACCATCACCGGGTCGATCACCACCGGCGCCTCCCCGACGTGAGCGAGCGCCGCCGTCACGGCCGCCGCGGTCTCCGCCGTCCCCAGCATCCCGATCTTCACCGCGTCGACGCCGATGTCCTCGGCCACCGCCTTCACCTGCGCGACGATCACCCGCGGCGAGATCGCCTCCACCGCCTCGACCCCGACCGTGTTCTGCGCCGTGATCGCGGTGATCGCGGTCATCCCGTGCACCCCGACCCGCGCGAAAGCCTTCAGGTCCGCCTGGATGCCCGCGCCGCCGCCAGAATCGGAGCCGGCGATGGAGAGGACCGATCGGAGGTGCCCGGAATCCACTGCCGGCAGCCTAATGAGGCGGTTCCTTCGACCGCGACGGGCCCCCTACTTCAGGATCCCGCTGCTGTCCCATTCCTCCGGCGCCGCCCAGTCCTGCTCCAGGTGCTCCCGGACGGCCTGGAAGAAATCCAGGACCGCGGGCACGTGGAGCGGCTCGAGCGGAATGCCATCGCGCCGCCGGGTCTTGCGATCGATGTTCCGGGCCCGGCGCCAGACGTAGGCGCGATCGATCTGGGACCCGAACACGTTCACCTGGTTCAGGTTCAGCTTCAGGTACTCGGATACGACGATGTAGAGGCAGCGCGGGAATCCGCGCTTGATGTTCGCGGCAAGGATTTCCGACTCTATGTACCTCGGCCGGTCGAGGTAGGTCTTGCACTCGACGGCGACCGCCGGCACGACGATCTTCTGTCCCTGCGACCGCGACTCGGCGGTCAGCTCGCTCTCGATCTCCTTGCCGATGACGAAGTCCAGGTTCCCCGTCGGGTACTGAGGAGTGGGCATCTTGCTGAACTCCTCGAAGTTCTTCGCCGTGAAGTAGAGGCTCTGGTAGACGAGGTGATGACCGATGGCTATCTCGCCTTCGTACCGGGCGAGAAGCGGCGCGAAGAGAAACCCGCAGAACTCCTCGAGTGCCGAGGGCTGCAATGCCCCGCGGCTGTCGAACACGTCGACGCGGTCCTCGTCCAGCAGGTCCCTGTGCGCCGAGTAGAGGGCGGTCTGAGCCTCGACATAGGCCCTCTCGTCGTCGGGATCTATTTCCAGCCCCTCGGCTGCCGACCGCCATTGGAGGTAGCTCTTGGCGACGTCTTCGATCACCCCCGCATGAGTGGTGGCGTCCTTGAGCTTCTTGCAGATGTTGGACCCGTGCGGGTGGCGTGCGTCGAGGACGCACTCGACGTCGAGGATCTTAGGCAAGCGAACCCTGCGCCAAGTCGAAGCTCTCGGACCCTGCGCCTGAGACCGCCTCCAGCAGGGCCTGCCCGAGGAGCGGCGGGACGGCGTTGCCGATCTGGTTGTACTGACACAGGTGCTGCTCGGCGTGCCGCCCCTCCCGACTCAGCAGCTTGGCGCTCACCACGGTCGGCTTGCCCGCGAAGACATAGCGGTCGGGAAAGGTCTGGATCCTGGCGCCCTCGCGAGCCGTGAAGTTGCGATGGAGCTCGGGGTGCACGAAGTTCGCGTAGAAGCTGGCGGCAAGGGTGTGGCACGGACGATCCCAGTGCATGCGGCGGTTGTTCTGGTCATAGGTGCCGGCCGAAGAGCCGGGCGGGCGGACCCGCCGGCGGGGGGCCAGGGCCTCGTCGGTCACATGGCTTTGAGACTGGCCGGGGCCGATCTCCCTGAATCGCTGCACGGTCCTCGCCGAATGCCGCATCGGCACGTGGTTGAACAACTCGGGAGAGGCCCCCTCGCGCATCTGCTCCTGGAAAGGGTTCTCCGGCGGGCCCACGTATTCGACGGAATCGGCGCGGTGCCCGACGTCGACGAGGGGAAGATCCGAGATCGCGTCGCGAACGGTCAATACGGGGTCCAGCCCCGTCGAGGGCCCCGGGTCCTCGCCGTGGGTGGCGGCGATCTCCTCCGGCAGGTCGAGCTTCTCGGCGCCGACGAAGAAGACCCTTCGCCTGCTCTGCGGAATCCCGAAGCGCTCTGCCTCCAGCACGTAGCGGCGGACCTCGTAACCGAGGCCACGTAACTCGTCTTCGACGATCTCGGCCACCGAGTCCCCGTCGCTGGTCTTCGCCCGAAGAATGCCAGGCACGTTCTCCATGACCAAGAGCTTCGGCTCCAGCAGCCGGGCCACCCGGACGAACTCCCTGAAGAGGCTGTTGCGAGGGTCCTTCGGGTCCTTCCGCGAGGGGCCGGCGTGGGAGAAGCCCTGGCAGGGAGGCCCGCCGATGAGCAGATCCGGAGACCGCTCCAGCCGCCGCATCACCCACTCGTCCGACAGCTCTCGAAGATCGGCCTGATGCACGGCCGTCTCCGGATGGTTCCGAGTCAGCGTTTCGCAGGCCCAGGCATCGATCTCGACTGCCTGCGCCACGTCGTAGCCGGCGTACTCTGCGCCAAGGGAGAAGCCCCCGGCACCGGCAAAGAGGTCGACGGCGACGGGCATCGGCGAAACCTACAAGCCAGCGCAGATGCGAAGCTCGGGTGCGGCGCCCGCTCGCGGCGGCGCCCGGATCTCCGCCCCGTCAGCGCGCCGGACCCCTGAGCAGCGTCCGCGAGTAGGTCCCGACGCTCGAGCAGGTGAGGTAGCCGAGGAGCTCGAGCCGGGCGAGCGCTGCGGCGGCGGCGACCGCCGGCAGACCGGTTGCGGAGGCAATCGCGTCGCAGGTGCGGTTGCCTGCCTCGACCGCGGCGAGAGCGGTCCCGAGCTGAGGGTCCAGCGCCGGACCGCTGCGGTCGACAGGCCGCCGGCCGGGACCGAGCATGGCGTCGAGGACGTCCTGGGCGTCGCGGATGACGTGGGCGCCGCTGGCGATGAGGGCGTTGGGGCCGGCGGAGGCCCGGGGAGGTGACGGGGCCGGGGACGGCGCCGAGGTCGCGGCCGAGGTCGGCGGCCAGGTCCATGGTTATGAGGGATCCGGAGCGTGTGGCGGCCTCGACGACGACGGTCATGCCGGCGAGGGCGGCCATGATCCGGTTGCGGGCTGGAAACGTCCAGCGCCAGGGGGTGGCCCCGGGCGGCAGCTCGGAGATCGCCAGGCCGACTTCGCAGACGCGGCGCCAGAGGGTGCGGTGGCTGGCCGGGTAGGCGACGTCGGGGCCGCAGCCGAGGACGGCGACGGTGCGGCCGGCGTCGAGGGCGCCGCGGTGGGCGCAGCCGTCGATCCCGAAGGCGAGGCCGCTGACGACGGTCATCCCCGCGGCGGCCAGCTCACGCCCCAGCTCGCGGGCGATCTCGCGGCCGTAGGAGGTGGCGCGGCGGGCGCCGACGATCGTCACCGTTTCGAACGGCTCCAGCCCCTCGAGCAGCTCCGTATTTCCGCGGCCGACCAGCGCCCAGGGAGCATCGGCGGCGTCCCGCAGCGAGCGCGGGTAGAGGTCGCCGTGGCGGCAGCAGGCCCAGCACCCGGCCATCGACAGCTCTTCGTTCAGCCTTTCCTCGGCCAGCGCGGCATTCCGTGCCAGCAGCTGCCGCGCCGCCTTCGGGGCCGCGACCTCGACCAGCTCCTCGCTGGAGAGACGCAGCAGTTCCGGCGAGCGGGAGCCGGCCTCGCCGGTCGCGATCCGCTCGACGTATGGACCGAGGTCCGCCAGCAGCCAGGACCGCCGCAGGCACTCGAGGCAGGCGCGCGGCTCAAGCATGCTCCCGCCTCCGCATCTGCAGGGCCTGCGCCATCTGCTCCTCGCCGATCTCGGCGAGCCCCGCCAGGTCGGTGAGGGTCTGCGCCAGCCGCAGCGCCCGGTCGTGGGCGCGGCCGCTGAGACGCTGGCGGGCGTAGAGGTCGGCGAGCAGCGTCGCCGCGCTTTCGCCCAGCGGGCACGCTCGCGCCTCCGCCGGGGTCATCTCCGCGTTGCAGCGCCCGCTGCCGAGGCGCTGCTCCTGGCGCTCCCGCGCCGCGCGGACCCGCTCCCGCACCGCCGCCGAAGCCTCCCCCGGCGGACCGCCGATCTCAGCGGCGCTGGGCTGCCGCACCGCGGCGAGGATGTCGATCCGGTCGGCCAGCGCCCCGCTCAACTTGCCCTGGTAGCGCTGGACCTCGTACGGCGAGCAGGCGCAGTCGGGGTCGGTTTCGCCGCGCCCGCAGGGGCAGGGGTTGGCGGCCGCCACCAGCATGAAACGGCAGGGAAGGACGCGCTGGCCGCCGACCCGGGCGATCGCGACCTCCCCCGTCTCCAGCGGCGCCCGCAGCGCCTCCAGGGCGTCCCGCCTGAACTCGCAGAGCTCGTCGAGAAAAAGCACACCCCGATGGGCAATGGTCACCTCGCCTGCCCGCGGCGGGCTGCCGCCGCCGACGAGGCCGGCGGCGCTGACCGTGTGGTGCGGCGCCCGGAACGGCCTCCCGCCCGGGAGCGAGTCGAGCCTGCCGCAGGCGCTGGCGATCCGCGCCACCTCCAGCGCGTCGCCCACGGCAAGCGGCGGCAGAATCGACGGCAGGCGGCTGGCGGAAAGCGACTTGCCGGCCCCCGGCGGTCCGACCATGAGCAGGCTGTGACCCCCTGCCGCCGCCACCTCCAGCGCGTGGCGCAGGTGGGGCTGGCCGCGCAAATCGGCCAGGTCCGGCGCGCCCGGCGGAGGATCGAGCCGGAGCGGCATCGGCTCGGGCCGCGGCGGGTCCCACGCGCCCGCGACCAGCGCCGTCAGCTGCCCCAGCGCCTCGACCGGAATCACCTCGATCCCCTCCGCCAGCGCCGCCTCCGCCCCGTTCTCCGCCGGCAGCAAGATCGCCTCCGCCCCGCTCTCCCGCGCCGCCTCGGCTATCGCCAGCGCCCCCTGCACCGGTCGCAGCGAGCCGTCCAGCGCAAGCTCGCCGGCCAATGCCACCCGCACCAGCCTCTCCCACTCCAGCTCCCCCGAGGCGCTCAACAACGCCGCGGCAATCGCCAGGTCCATGCCCGGCCCCGCCTTGCGCAGGCTCGCAGGCGCCAGGTTGACGACGATCCGGCGCAGCGGGAACTCGAAGCCGCAGTTGACCAGCGCCGCCCGCACCCGCTCCCGCGCCTCGCGAACGGCGGCGTCGGGCAGGCCGACGATGGTGAAGTTCGGCAGCCCGCGGTGGACGTCGACCTCGACCCGGACCGGGCGAGCGGAGATGCCGTCGAGGGTGAAGGTGCGAGCGGTGGCGAGCACGGCAGCCACGCTAGGAGGCATCGATTCACGCGTGGTGCGCAAAAAGCAAAATGTTCGTGTCGGAGGTGGGGAGAGTTCGTCACCCCCGGGCCCTTATCCCTCCATGACCGACCGCCGCCGCCGCACCGGCGAGATCGCCGAGGACCTCGTCGCCCGCCGCCTCGCCGCCCGCGGCTGGGAGATCGTCGAGCGCAACGCCCGCACCCGCTATGGCGAGCTCGACGTCGTCGCCCGCGACGGCTCCACCCTGGTCTTCGTCGAGGTGAAGAGCGCACGCGAGGGGACCTCTTTCGGCCCCGAGAAGCCGATCCTCGCGATCGACGCCCGCAAGCAGCGCCGCGTCCGCCGCCTCGCCACCGCCTGGATGTCCGAACGGCCCGGCCAGGCGCCCTATGCCGAGATCCGCTTCGACGCCGTCGGCGTCACCCTCGACCGCCACGGCCGCGCCGTCGACGTCGACTACGTCAAGGGTGCGTTCTAACGCCGTCCTGATCGAGCAGATCAAGGACGCAGGAAGCGTGGCGTGCTCTGCACGCGAGCGACCGAGGACGCCGATATGCGCCGGTCAGGACAGCTCTAGCTGGGAGTAGGCAACCGACTGGAACGACCGCCGGTGCAGCGGCGAGATCCCGATTTCCTCGATCGCCTGGCGGTGCTCCGGGGTCGAGTAGCCGACGTGTTCCTCGAAGCCCCAGCCCGGGTGCCTCGGCGCGACCGCTCGCATGTAGCGGTCGCGGGTCACCTTTGCGACGACCGAGGCGGCGGCGATCGCGGCGCTCGTCGCGTCCCCCTTGACCACTCGCCGGTGCGGCACCGCGCAGCGCGGCAACCGGAAGCCGTCGACGAGGCAGATCGCCTCCTCGCCCGGCGCCAGCCGCTCCAGCGCCAGCGAGAGCGCTTCGATGTTGGTCACGTGCAGGCCGCGGCGGTCGATCCCCGCGGCGGAGCGAACCACGACGCTGACCCGCTCGGCCGCCCGCAGCACGCACGGGAACATCTCCAGCCGCCGCTGCTCGGTCATCTGCTTGGAGTCGTGCAGGCCGCTGAGGGCGCGGCGGTCCGAGTGCGAGAGGCGCTCGTAGTCGATCAGGACCGCGGCGGCGACCAGCGGCCCTGCCAGGCACCCGCGCCCGGCCTCGTCGGTGCCGGCGACGAAACGGCTCTGCAACCCGCGGTCGAAGGCGAACAGGCGGCGGCTGCGGGCGAGCCGGCGCCGGTGGGTCTTCGGCTGCGAGCCCTTAGAGCCCGCCGATGCGGTTCGGGGGCCAGTAGGTGGCAAAGGCCTCTCCGATGATCCAGGCTCGGGGGATCGGGCCCCATTCGCGGCTGTCGTCGCTGGCCCCACGGTTGTCCCCCATCATGAAGTAGTGACCGGGTGGAACCGTGATCGCTTTCGGCAAATTGCAGGAAAGGCAGGGGTTGATGTAGGGCTCGTCGCTGACCATCTTGCCGTTGACGACGGGATGCCCTTCCCTGACCGAGATCTTGTCGCCGGGGCCGGCGACGATCCGCTTGATGAAGTTGTCGCTCGCCTCCTTTTCGGTCGCGGTCGGGCAGGGTTCGGTCTGGTTGCGGTTGACGCCGCACTGTTCGCCCGGCCCGCCTTCGGCGCCCTCGGGCGGATGGAAGACGACGATGTCGCCGATCTTCGGGTCCTTGAAGTGGTAGAGGAAGCGGTTGACCAGCACCCGCTGGCCGACGTCCAGGGTCGGTTCCATCGAGCCCGAGGGGATCTGGTAGGGCTTCACGATCCAGGCCTGGATCGCCAGCGCCAGCCCGAGCGCGAGCACGATGATGACGACCAGCTCGATCAGGCCGCCAGCTTTGGATTCCGGCTTCGGGATCCTGGGGGTCAGGCTGCCGAGTCCTCGTCGGAGTCGCCGTCCTCCGACGGCGCCTCGTCCTCGGCGTCCTCAGGCGCTGCAGTGTCCTCGGTCTCCCCCGCCTCGGGCGCTTCCGCGTCCGTCTCCGCCGCCGTCTCAGCCTCCGCTGCCGGCTCGGCCTCGTGCTGGGCCTCGCCCTCCGGCTGCGGCTCGGCACCTTCGTTCTGTCCCTCGCTGCCGGTGTCGGTCTCCGGCGCCGTCTCGGCCTCAGCCTCCGGTGCCTCCTCGGCTGGCGCCTCAGCCGCCTGCGCGGTCTCGACCGGGACGACCTCCTCCTGGCTGACGCCGTCGGCGTCGACCGCGGTGGACTCGCCATCGGCCGCGCCGGCGACCGCGACGACGTCGTCGTCGATCCCCCAGCGCCGCTCGGCGACGCGCGCGGCCTTGCCGATGCGGCCGCGCAGGTAGTAGAGCTTCGCCCGGCGCACGTCGCCGCGCGCCGCCACCTCGAGCTTCTCGATCTTCGGCGAGTGCAGCGGGAACGTCCGCTCGACGCCGACGCCGAAGGACTGCTTGCGCACCGTGAAGGTCTCGCGCACGCCCGAGCCCTGGCGCTTGAGGACGACGCCCTCGAAGACCTGGGTCCGCTTGCGGTTGCCCTCGATCACCTGGAAGTGGACGCGGACACGGTCACCAGGGTCGAATTTGGGCAGGCCCTTCTTCAGCTGGGCGCGCTCGATGCTGTCGATTACGGAGCTCATGTGATGTGTGTTGCTGAGGATTTGCTGCGAGAAAAAACCGCCGGGACCCAAGGGTGGGAACCGCGCGGTCGCGGAATGGTAGCTATTCCGCGTCCTTTTCGAACTGCTCGGCTCGCAACCTGCTCTGTTCCAGCCTCCACTCCCGCACCTTTCCGTGGTCGCCGGAGAGCAGGATCTCGGGGACCTCCCAGCCGCGGTAGCTCGGCGGGCGGGTGAAGTGGGGGTACTCGGGCATGCCCTCGAGGGCGTGGCTGAAGGACTCCTCGACGGCCGAGTCCTCGTGGCCGAGGGCGCCGGGGAGCTTGCGCATGAGGACGTCGGCGACGACCATCGCCGGCAGCTCGCCGCCCGCCAACACGTAGCGGCCGATCGAGAGCTCCTCGTCGGCGAGGTGGCGGTGGACGCGGTCGTCGAAACCCTCGTAGCGGCCGCAGAGGAGGGCGACGTGGGGCTCGGCGGCCAGCTCGTCGGCGATCGGGTCGTCGAGCAGCGGCCCGGTCGGCGAGAGGAGGACGATCCGCGGCCGCGGTCCCTCGCCGTAGGCGGCCCGAAGGGCCGCGTCGACGACGTCGACCCGCAGCACCATCCCGGCGCCGCCGCCGTAGGGCGAGTCGTCGACCTGGCCCGCCGTCAGCGGCGTGGTGTCGCGGTAGTCGAAGAGGTTGAGCTCGTTGCCTTCGCGGATCGCGTTCTGAACCGAGCGCTGGCCCTGGAACCAGTCGAAGGCCTCGGGAAAGAGGGTGAAGACGTCGAGCTTCAATCCAGGATGTCGACGATGACGCGGCGGTCGATCCGCACCGCGGCCGCCTTGGCGATCGTCCGGATCGCGTTGGCGATCCGCCCGCCCTTGCCGATCACCCGGCCGAGGTCGCCCTCGGCGACGCTGATCTCGTAGACGAGGTCGCCGTCCTCCTCCAGCTCCTCGACCGTGACCGCCTCCGGGTCCTCGACGAGGGCCTTGACGAGAAACTCGAGCAGCTCGGTCATCGGCCGGATCCGGCTAGCTGCCGGTGGCTTTGATGCCCTTGGTCCGCAGCAGGGTCGCCACCGTCTCCGACGGCTGGGCGCCGTGCTCGAGCCAGTGCTTCGCGCGCTCCTCGTCAATGTTGATCGTCGAGGGCTCGGTCTGCGGGTTGTACTGGCCGATCGTCTCGATCGTCCGCCCGTCGCGCGGAGAGCGTTTGTCGGCGACGACGATGCGCCAGATCGGGTTCTTCTTCGAACCCACGCGTCTAAGTCTGATTCGGACTGCCATAGGGTCGGGCAGATTAGCGTCTACGCGCCTTCGGGCGCGGTCCGCGCTGGTTCCCGCCCGCCAGCTGGGCCATCTGCTGCGGCGTCGGCATCCGCCCGTTGGCCATCGATTTCATCAACACCCGCATCTGGTCGAACTGCTTGACCAGCGCGTTGACGTTCTGCACCTTGGTCCCGGAGCCGTTGGCGATCCGTTTGCGGCGGGAGCCGTTGATCATCCCCGGGTTGGCCCGCTCCTGCGGCGTCATCGAGAGGATGATCGCCTGGACGCGGTCGAGCTCCCGCTCGTCGACGTCGGCGTCCTTCAACTGCTTCATCGCCCCCATCCCCGGCAGCATCCCGATGATCCCGCTCAACGGCCCCATTTTGCGGACCTGTTTCATCTGCTTGAGGAAGTCGTCGAGGGTGAACTGGTCGCGCCGCATTTTCTCCTGCAGCGCTTCGGCTTCGTCCTCGTCGACCTGCTGCTCGGCTTTCTCGATCAGGCTGAGGACGTCGCCCATGCCGAGGATCCGCTGCGCCATGCGGTCGGGGTGGAACTTGTCGAAGTCCTCGATCTTCTCGCCGGTCGAGGCGAAGAGGATCGGCTTGCCGGTGACCGCTTTGACCGAGAGCGCGGCGCCGCCGCGGGCGTCGCCGTCGAGCTTGGTCATCACGACCCCGTCGAACTCGGCCACCTCGGCGAAGGATTCGGCGACCCCGACGGCGTCCTGGCCGGTCATCGCGTCGACGACGAGGAGGACGTCGTGCGGGCGGGTCTGCTTGCGGATCTGCGCCAGCTCGGCCATCAGGTCGCGGTCGACGTGGAGGCGGCCGGCGGTGTCGACGATCAGCACGTCGCGGCGCTCGGCGCGGGCTTCCCCGAGGGCCCAGGAGGCGATGTCGACGGGGTCGGCCTCGGTGCCACGCTCGTAGACGTGGGCGCCGGCGCGGCCCCCCATCGTCACCAGCTGCTCGACGGCGGCGGGGCGGTAGACGTCGCAGGCGGCGAGGGCGACGTCCTTGCCCTGCTTGCCGAAGAACTGGGCGAGCTTGGCGCAGGCGGTCGTCTTGCCGGAGCCCTGGAGGCCGGCCATCAGGATCACGGTCGGGCCGCTGGAGGCCATCGCCAGCTCCGAGCCGGTGCCGCCCATCAGCGAGGCCAGCTCCTCGTTGACGATCTTCACCACCTGCTGGCCGGGATCGAGGCTCTCCAGCACCTCGGAGCCGAGGCAGCGCTCCTTCAGCGTCTTCGTGAAGGCTTTGACGACTTTGAAGTTGACGTCCGCCTCGAGCAGGGCGAGGCGGATCTCCCGCATCGCCGCGTCGACGTCGGACTCGTTCAGCTTCCCGCGCGAGCGGACCTCGGAGAGGGTCGACTGGAGCCGCTCGGAGAGCTGGTCGAACATGTCCGAGCAGCTTAGAGGGGCTACTCGGCCAGCAGCGCGTTCGCGTAGTCGCTCGGGTCGAAGGGCCGCAGGTCCTCGAGCGTCTCCCCGACGCCGATCAGCTTCACCGGGATGCCGAGGTCGGAGGCGATCGCGAGGGCGATGCCGCCGCGGGCGGTGCCGTCGAGCTTGGTGAGGACGACGCCGTCGACCTCGACCGCCTCGGAGAAGACCTTGGCCTGGCGGAGGCCGTTCTGGCCGGTGGTGGCGTCGATCGAGATCAGGGTCTCGTGCGGGGCCTCTGGGATCTGCTTCTGGATCACCCGCCGCACCTTCGCCAGCTCCTCCATCAGGTTGCTCTGGGTGTGGAGGCGGCCGGCGGTGTCGACGATGACGACGTCGGCGCCGCGGGCGCGGGCGGCGTTGATCGCGTCGTAGGCGACGGCGCCGGGGTCGGCCCCCTCTTCGCCGCGGACCAGCTCGGCGCCGGCGCGCTCGGCCCAGGTTTCGAGCTGCTCGGCGGCGGCGGCGCGGTAGGTGTCGGCGGCGGCCATGACCACGCTCAGGCCCATCTCCCGGCTCAAATGCCAGGCGATCTTGCCGATCGTCGTCGTCTTGCCGGTGCCGTTGACCCCGACCATCATCAGAATCGCCGGCTCGGCGCTGAGGTCGATCGGGGCCCTCGCGGTGCCCGCGACCTCGGCGAGGATCTCGATCAGGCGGTCGCGAACGGCGACCCCGTCGGCCGGGACCGCGCCGGACTCGACCTCGTGCTCCAAGCGCTCGACCACGGCGGCCGTCGTCGGCGCCCCGACGTCGGCGAGGATCAGCGCCTCCTCCAGCAGCTCCCAGGTCTCGCCGTCGATCCGGTCGAAGAGGCTGGAGGAGATCTCCTCGGTCAGCGCCTGGCGGCTTTTCGAGAGGCTCTCGCGCAGCCGCTTGAAGACCCCTCTCCTCTCCTCAGGCGCCTCCGCCTCGGCGGTGGCCACCGCGCTCGGGCTGCGCGACCCGAGGTCGACGATCTCCTGCCAGCTCGTAGCCATGGCGAGGAAAGGTAGCGAGCGCTAGGCGACGGCGGAGAGGCCCGGGGCTTCGCCCTCGTCCTCTTCGTCCTCGGCGACTTCGCGCGGCAGCTTCCGCGAGACGACCTTGGTGACGCCGTCGCCGCCCATGCTGACGCCGTAGAGGACGTCGGCGGCGTCCATCGTCCGTTTCTGGTGGGTGACGATGACGAACTGGGCGCGGTCGGAGAAGCGGCGGATCAGCTGCAGGAAGCGGTCGATGTTGGCGTCGTCGAGAGCGGCCTCGACCTCGTCGAGGATGTAGAAGGGGCACGGCCGGGCGAGGAAGACGGCGAAGACGAAGGCCAGCGCGACCAGGGACTTCTCGCCGCCGGAGAGCAGCTGCAGCTTCCGCGTCGACTTGCCGGCGGGGGTGACCTCGATCTCGACCCCGAGCTCGTCGCGCTCCTCTTCTTCCTCCTCGAGCTCGGGCTCGGCGTCGGTCGGAGCCTCCTGCTCGCCGGCGGGCCGTTCGTCGTCGCGGACCGGCCGCAGGCTGACCCGCCGCAGGCGCCCCCGCCCGCCGGGGAAGAGGTGCTCGACCATCTCCTCGAAGTTCTTCGCGGTGGCGTCGAAGGTCTGCTCGAAGGCGCGCTCGATCTCGTCGTCGATGTCGCGGATCAGCGACTCCAGCTCCCGCATCGATCTCTCGATGTCCTCGCGCTGGACCTGCAGGCTCTCGACGTGCTCGCGGGCCTCGTCGTATTCCTGCTCGGCCAGCGGGTTGACCGGCCCGATCTGCGCCCGCCGCCGCTCCAGCCTCTGCAGCCGCCGGTCGATCTCGGCCCGGGCCTCGTCGGTCAGGGCCTCCTCGGCGGGCGGGATCTCCTCCCCCAGCCGCTCGGCGATCGCCCCCAGCTCGCGCTCGGCCTCGGCCCGGCGGTCGCCGAGGTGGGCGGCCTCGACCTCGGCCCGGGTCAGCTCCTCGGAGGTCTCCTTCATCTGCCCCTGCAGCTCGAACTCCCGCTGGGAGCAGGCGCGCAGCTCCTCGGCGATCTCGTCGCCGTCGTCCTGGCCGCCGACGACCTTGCGCTCGATCGCTCCGACCCGCTCGCGGATCGCGGTCCCGGCGGCCTCGGCGGCGGCGCGGGCGCCGCGGACGTCGTCGAGCAGCTCCTCGCCGGCGGCGACGCGGGCGCGCAAGGCCTCGCGCGCGCGTTCGCCGAGCAGGCCCTCGGCGCGGCGGGCGTGGCGGGAGGCGCGCTCGGCGCCGGCGCGGACGTCGCCGAGAGCCGCCTCGCGCGCCGCCTCGGCGGCGTCCGCGGAACGGGCGACTCCAAGTCCGTCGTTCGCGGTCCGCAGGCCGGCGTCGATCTCCCCCAGCTCCTCTTCCAGCTTCCGCGCCCGTTCGCCGGGCGCCGCGCCCGACCCCACGTCCAGCGTCAGCGGCCCCAGCTCGGTCCGCAGCCGCTCCAGCCCCGCCTCCAGCTCCGTCTCGCGGCTCGCGAGGCTGTTGACACGTACCGCGACCCGCTCCTGCTCGCCGCGCAGCTTCGTCAGCAGCCCCCAGGCCTGGGTGCGCTCGCGGTCGCGGGCGGCGAAGCGCTCCTCCGCCGCGGCGCGGCGTTTCGCCACCTCGGCCAGCCGCTCCTCGAGCTCGTCGCGGACGCCGCGCGCCTTCGCCGCCGCCTTCTCCGCCGCCGCCGCCCGGTCGGCGCCGAAGCGCAGTTCCTCGGAGACCAGCTGCGCCCGCAGGCCCAGCTCGTCGCGCTCGATCCGCGCCCCCAGCTCGGCCGCCTGCGCCTGCCGCTTCAGCGGCCGCAGCCGCGCCCGCGCCTCGCGCTCGACGTCGAGGGCGCGGTCGAGGTTGTCGCGCGCCGAGCGCAGCTTCAGCTCGGCCCGGCGCCGGCGCTTGC
This sequence comes from Solirubrobacterales bacterium, assembly GCA_025936755.1. Lineage (GTDB taxonomy): Bacteria > Actinomycetota > Thermoleophilia > Solirubrobacterales > 70-9 > VAYN01. The sequence goes on from JAICSS010000014.1 coordinate 61,171, forward strand.
GGTGCTTGCCGAGGCCGGCCGCCTCCTCGACCAGGAGCCGCCGCTCGCGCGGCTTCGAGTGGACGATCGTCTCGACCCGCCCCTGGCTGATCACCGAGTGCATCTCGCGGCCGAGGTTGGTGTCGGAGAGGACGTCGGTGACGTCGGCGAGGCGGCAGCGGGCGCCGTTCAGGCGGTAGCCGCTGTCGCCGGAGCGGTCGAGCCGGCGCTCGACCGCGATCTCGGAGAACTCGGTGGCGGCGCGGCCGTCGGAGTTGTCGATCGTCACCTCGACCTCGGCCGCCCTGCGCTGGGCGATCCCCTTGCCGCCGGCGGAGATCACGTCCTGCATCGAGGCGCCGCGGATCGCCCCCGGGCTCTGCTCGCCGAGCGCCCAGAGGACGGCGTCGGTGATGTTGCTCTTGCCCGAGCCGTTGGGGCCGACGATGACGCTGACGCCCGGGGAGAACTCCAGCGTCGTGCGCTCGGGGAAGGACTTGAAGCCCTTCATCGAGATCGACCTCAGGTACATGCGCGGGCACCTCGCATCGCCCAGATGCTCCCGGTCTGCCCGGACGCGACTGCCGCTGGATTAACCCCCAAGATGCGCCAATGCCTCCTCGGCGGCAAGCTGCTCGGCCGCCTTCTTGCTCCGCCCTTTCCCCGTCCCGACCCGCTCGGAGCCGACGATCGCGGCCACCTCGAAGGTTCGCCGGTGCGGGGGGCCCGTCGCCGCGGTCACCTCGTAGGTTACGCGCGCTCCGCGCTGGGCCAAAAGCTCCTGCAAAGCGGACTTGAAATCGATCCGGGTCTCGGAGGCGAGCTCGATCCGCGGCTCGAACGCCTCGGCCACCGCCGCCGCGGTCCGCTCGAAGCCGAAGGCGACGTAGCAGGCGCCGATCAGGGCCTCGGTCGCCTCCGGCAGCGGCCGGCCGCCGTCGAGCAGGACCTCGGCCGGGATCGCCGCCACCACCCCCTCGGGCTCGTTGGCCCGCAGCATCTCCGGCACCCCCAGCGCCGTCCCCACCTCGGCGCAGGAGACGCCGCTGACCGCCTGGTTGTGGACCTTGGTCAGGCCGCCGGCCGCCAGCTTCTCGAAGCTCTCGTAGACCCGGGTGGCGACGGCGAGGCCGAGGACGCTGTCGCCGAGGAAGGCGAGCCGCTCGAAGGAGTCGACCCGGCGCTCGGTCCAGGAGGAGTGGGTCAGCGCCTGCCTGCGGAGGTCCTCGGGCAGCTCTTCGACCAGGGCTGCCAGCGCCGCGACGGGAGAGTCGGGGTCCGGCGCCACCGGCTCAGGCTGGCGCCTGCTCCAGCACGAACCCGACCGCGTCGCCGACGGTCTTGATCTGGGCCGCCTGCTGCTCGGAGACGGCGACCCCGTAGCGGTCCTCCAGCTCCATCACCAGCTCGTAGAGGTCGAGCGAGTCGGCGTCGAGGTCCTCCTTGAAGCGGGTTCCCTCCTCGACCCGCTCGAGCGGGACTTCGAGCTCCTCGGCGAGGTGCTCGCGGACCAGGGTCAATACCTCGTCGCGGTTCATCTACCGGAGTTGTTTATCACGGTGGTCAGGCGTCGCCGCCGGCCGCAAGGGCGCCGCGGCCGGCGCCGCCCTCGGCCAGGAGCGCGGCGGTGCGGCCGACCGCATCGACCTCGGCGCAGCGGGCGGCGAGGCCGACGGCGTTGGCGATCCCCTCGGCGCCGGAGCTGCCGTGGCCGACGACGGCGATCCCCCGCAGGCCGAGCAGGATCGCGCCGCCGGTGGTGTCGGGGTGGAGCTCTCGCCGCAGCCCGTCGAGGGCGGGCCTCAGCAGCAGGCCGCCGACCGCGGCGACGGGGTTGGAGCGGGCGGCGTCGCCGACCGCGGCGGCGACGGTCTTCGCGGTCCCCTCCAGGAGCTTCAGGGAGACGTTGCCGGTGAAGCCGTCGGTGACGACGACGTCGACCCTGGCGGCGGGCAGGTCACGGCCCTCGACGTTGCCCGCGAAGCGGATCCCGGGGGCGGCGGCGAGCAGGCGGTGCGCCTCGACAACCTCCTCGCGCCCCTTGCCGGACTCCTCGCCGACCGTGAGCAGGCCGACCGATGGATCCTCGACCTCGAGCACGGCGGCGCTGAAGGCGGCGCCGAGGAAGGCGAACTGGACCAGGTGCTGGGCGCGGACCTCGACGTTGGCGCCGACGTCGAGGAAGAGCACCGGTTTGCCGGGGACCGGCACCTGCGCCGCGAGCGCCGGGCGCTGCACGCCCTTGAGGCGGCGCAGGCCGAAGGTGGCGGCGGCCATCGTCGCCCCGGTCGAGCCGCAGCTGACCAGGGCGGCCGAGCTCCCTGCGGCGACGTCGCCGGCGGCGCGGACGACCGAGGCCTCCTTCTTGGCGCGGACCGCCGCGACCGGGTCCTCCTCGTTGCCGATGCGCTCCGCCGTCTCGACGACTTCGATTCCATCGACGCCGTCGAGCCCGAGCGCGCGCCGCGGCCCGAAGACGCGAACGCCGATGCCGTCGGCGGCGGCCAGCCGCGCGCCCTGCGCGAGCACCCCGAAGCCCTGCTCGGTCCCGTAGCCGTCGAGGGCCACGGTCACCGCGCGGTCCCGCGCCACGGCTACTCGTGGGTGTGGGGCGCCGAGGGGTCGGCGATCCGCTGGGCGACGACCTCGCGACCGGCGTAGGTGCCGCAGGTCGGGCAGACGCGATGCGGCAGCCGCGGGCTGTGGCAGCGCGGGCAGCTGTTCAGGTTCGGCTTCCCAGCCTTGTGCTGCGCCCGCCGCTTGTCGCGCCGCGCGCTCGAAGTTCTCTTCTTGGGGACGGCCATGAGTCGCGGAATGCTAGCGGGTGCAGGCCTTCAGTACGTCGCCCGCACCACGGCGAGGTCGTCGGCCTCCCAGGTCACCTCTCCCCCGCACCACTCGGCGAGGTCGGCGGCGGTCTCCGGGAAGTCGTAGGAGGGATCGATCGGGGCGACCTCGGCGTCGGCCTTGACGACGTCGCCGATCACGAACGAGCGGGCCTGTTCGCGCACCTGGCGGAAGAGGTTCTGCTTCTGCCCGGCGCGCAGGTGATGGATCGAGAGGACGCCGATCACCAGGTCCCAGGGCCCTTCGGGAAGCGGGTCCTCGATCCGCGCCAGCTGCACGTCGTCGTAGTTCTCGCGCGCCCGGAAGACCATGTCGGCGCTGGCGTCGAGGCCGATCACCCAGCTGTCGGGATAGGCCTCGATCAGGCGGCGGGTGGTTTCCCCGGTCCCCATCCCCAGCTCCAGCACCCGCTCGGGCGGGAACGGGATCGCGGCGATCGCCTGCTCCTGCAGCTCGTCGTAGCGCGGGACCTCGGAGCGGATCAGCTCCGAGTAGGTGTCGGGTTTCCAGTGGAATCTGCCCATCTCGTAACCTCGTCGGGAGCATGTCACAGGCGCCGCAGACGATCATCGACCTATCCCGGCTCTCGCTGAACCACGGCGAAGGTAAGAGGCTCGAGGTCCCGGTCGCGCTCGAACCCTTCGAGCTGGCCGGCCAGACCTACAAGCCCGAGCCCTGGGCGCCGACCGTGCGGCTCGAGGTCTCCCGCCCCAGCAACGGCTTCGCCTTCCGGCTGGAGTTCCCGGTTCACCTCGAGGGGCCGTGCATGCGGTGCCTCGAACCGGGAGCGCTCGACCTTGACGTCGAGGCGCGCGAGGTCGACCAGGCCGGGACCGACGATCCCGAACTGCGCAGCCCCTACGTCTCCGACGACGAGCTCGACATCGGCCGCTGGGCCCACGACGCCACCATCCTCGCCCTGCCGACCCGCATCCTCTGCCGCCCCGACTGCGCCGGCCTCTGCCCCGTCTGCGGCGAGTCCCTCAACGACAACCCGCACGAGCACGAGGAGGCGGCCGACCCGCGCTGGTCGGCCCTCAAGGACCTGAAGCTCGAGTAGCGGCACCGCGGTGATCTCGGAGAGAGGCCGTAGCGCGCAGCGTCACTCGGCCTCATCCGGGCCGCGCAGATCTCGTCCCCAGACCGTTAAGGCTGCTGGTCGAGCTCGGGCTGCTGTTCCTCCTCGCGGCCGGCGAGCCGGTCGCGGCCGCGCTGAACGGCGGCGAGGAACTTCTGCAGGTTCACTTCGAGGGTGTTGAGGATCTCGTCGGCGTAGTCCTCGGCGCCGAGGCGGATTTCGCGCTCGCGGTTGCGGGCGTCCTCGACGATCTCGTCGGCGGCGCGCTCGGCCTGCTTGGTGACCTCCTCGTCGGAGATCAGGCGGGCCTGCTGCTCGCGGGCCTCGCGGACGATCCGCTCCGCCTCGCGTTTGGCCTCGGCCAGCATCTCCTGGCGCTCCTTGACGATCCACCGCGCCTGCTTGATCTCCTCGGGGATCGTCGCGCGCATCTGGTCGAGGAGGTCGTAGATCTCCTCGCGGTCCACGCGAACCTGATCCGTCAGGGGGACCGGACGGGCGTTGTGAACTACGTCATCGAGCTTGTCTATGAGGACCAGGACGTCCATGGGAGGGTCGTAAGCCTACGTGTATGCGGGGGTTTTGGTGAGGAAGCGGTTCAAAGAGCCGTTTTTTGCAAGGCGACGCCCAAGTGGACGGACTGGTGGCAGACAGCCTACCTGTCGCCGAGGCGTTCTCCCAGCGCGGTCGCGACGGCGGGCGGTACGAGGTCGGAGACGTCGCCCCCGAAGGTGGCCATCTCCTTCACCCCGGTGGACGAGAGGAAGCTGTAGTGGGGGGAGGCGATCACGTAGATGCTCTCGATCCCCGGGTCGAGCTTGCGGTTCAGCTGCGCCATCTCGAACTCGTACTCGAAGTCGGAGATCGCCCGCAGCCCCTTGACGATCGCCTTCGCCTCGTTGTCGCGGGCGAACTCGACCAGGAGGTTGGCGAAGATCTGCACCTCGACGTTGGGCAGCTCGGCGGTCGCCTCCTCGATGAACGCCTTCCGCTCCTCGGCGGCGAAGAGCGTCTTCGCCTTGCGGACGGGGTTGTTGACGACGCCGACGACGACGCGCTCGAAGACGTTCGAGGTGCGGGTGATGATGTCGATGTGGCCGTTGGTGACCGGGTCGTAGGAACCCGGACAGACGACCGTCCCGCTCTGCTCGCTCATTCGGCGACCTCGGCGTAGATGGCGACGTCGGCGGCGCCGTAGCGGCGCTGGCGCAGCGGCTCGAGCGCGTCGATCCGCAGCGGCCGGCGGGCGCCGCTCTCGACCACCGCTCGGCCCCCCTCGGCCAGCAGGGTTGGAAGGTGGGTGTTGAGGTCCTGGGCCACGCGGTCGGCGAGTTTATACGGGGCGTCCACGAAGACGAGGTCGAATTTCCCCGCAAACGAGGCAGGTGAAACCTCCCTCAGCCAGCGGCCGGCGTCGCCGCGGACCAGCTCGGCGCGGTCGCCGAGGCCGAGGCGCTGGACGTTGCCGAGGGCGGGACGGGTGTCGCGGTCGACGAGGACGGCGCGCTCGGCGCCGCGCGAGAGCGCCTCGATCCCCAGGGCGCCGGTGCCGCAGTAGAGGTCGAGGACGGTCGCGCCCTCGACCCGGTCGCCGAGGGCGGAGAAGATCGCCTCGCGGACGCGGTCGGAGGTCGGGCGGACCTTCCACCCTCTGGGCGCGACCAGGCGTTGCCCCTTCAGCTCTCCTGCGATGACCCGCACACGCGAAACCTAGTCGGCGTTCGTCCTTTGTTCCGCTCACGACGAACAAAGGACGAACGCCG
>JAICSS010000030.1 GCA_025936755.1 Solirubrobacterales bacterium
CAGCCCTCGACGTCCTTGATGTCACCGTACGGGCCGTAGAAGGGCAGCGCACCCACCGCGGTGCAGGCATCGACCATGCGGGCGATCGAGTAGTGCCAGAGGTCCTGCTGGGCTGAGACGCGGTCGGCCTCGGGGTTCTCCGGGTCGTCCGGGTCCTCCATCACGCGGTAGCCGGGGTGGCCGCCGCCGACGCGGGTGGTCTTCATCCGCCGCGCCGCCGCCAGGTCGGCCGGGCCGAAGCTCATCCCCTGCATGCGGGGGCTGGCGTTGGCGATCTCCTCGAGGTTGACCACGCCCTGCGGGGTCTCGAGGATCGCGTGGACGAGGATCGGCCGCGAGAGCCCGGCCTTCGCCTCCAGCTGGGCGAGCAGGCGGTCGACGTAGTGGATGTCGCGCGCGCCCTCGACCTTCGGCACCATGATCGTCTCCAGCTGCTCGCCGATCTCGCCCACCAGCTGGGTGAAGTCGTCGAGGACCCAGGGGCTCTCCAGGGCGTTGACGCGGGTCCAGAGCGAGGTCTGGCCGAAGTCGTTCTCCTTCGCCGCCTGGATCAGGCCGGCCCGGGCCGCCTCCTTGCGGTCGACCGGGACCGCGTCCTCGAGGTTGCCGAGGAGGATGTCGGTTTTCTCGGCGATGGCGCCGGCCTTGGCGACCATCTTCTCGTTCGAGAAGTCGAGGAAGTGGATCATCCGCGAGGGCTTGACCGGGATCTCGCGGAGCGGCTCCGGGGCGCCGATCGCCTGCGGCAGGAAGAAGTCTCTGGGGTGTCTCAACGTGCTCCTCGGGTGGTGTTCGAAGTTCGGGGCGGCTAAATCTAGTCGAGGGCGCGGATTTTGCCGCCTGCGGCGACCGTAAATTGCTCACTTATCGAGGCGACGCAGCGGGACAACACCGAGGACTGGATCGTGCCGCGCGCGGCGGTGCCGACGATCGCCGAGCTGGAAGCGCGGATCGACGAGGCGCTGGTGATCGCGCGGGCCTCCGAAGAGGGGGTGCGCGAGGTCGGCGAGATGGCGATCGAGGCGGCGCGGGAAGCGAAACGGGCTGCGGATGCGGCTGAGGCGGCCGCCCAAGAGGCTGCGGGGCCGGCGGGTCCTGTCGCCGATTTGGTTCCACCGCCCCCCGCAACTGGCGGGGGGCGGTCCCCCAAATCCGCGCCACCCCCCGGCAGTAGCGTCGAAGGGCAGCCGCCTCGGTTCGAGGATCGGTTCCGGCGCTTCAGTGAGCGGGCCGACCGGCTTTCTGGGCGTTTGAGAAGGCTCGGGGCGCCTCAGGTAGGCGCCAGCGTCGGCGGAGGGCGGCCTCGAGGCGACGGCTGAGGGGGCCGCAGCCTGGTAGTTCGGTGCCGTCGAGGGAAGTCGCTGGCTCGATGCCGCGGACGGAGTTGGTGAGGAAGACCTCTTCGGCTTTGTAGAGGTCTTGGGCGCGGAGTGGGCTCTCGGAGGCGGGGATGCCTTCCTCGGCCGCGATCTCGAGCAGGGCGGAGCGGGCGATGCCGGGGAGGATGCGGCCGTCGGCGGGGGGTGTCCAGAGGGTCTCTTCGCGGACGGCGAAGAGGTTGGCCCAGCCCGCCTCGAGCAGCTCGTCGCCGTCGCGGATCAGCTGGCCGGGACCGCCGTCGGGATGTTCCATGCCGCGCCGGTCGACCCACTTGTGGCTGCCATGACCGCCGGGGACGGGGTGGGAGCGCAGGCTGACGCCTTGGGACGGGAAGACGGCCTCCGGCACGACCTTCCCGGCGATCAGGTCGTGCCGGAGGCCGTCTGCGCCGGGGACGAAGGTGAGGCGGAGGCGGCCGAGGGGGATGTCCTTCGCCACGTCCCGCAGTTCTTCCCCGGCTTGCGGCGGCAGGTCCTGCGCGTAGACCGCCCTCAGGGTGCGGGCGAGCCGCGACAGGTGAGCGCCCAGCTCGACCGGTTCGCCGCCGACCGCCAGCAGCGTCTCGAAGACGCCGCGGGAGCGGTCGGGCTGCCATCGATCCGCCATTGGCGGGATATCTTGCCCTCCGGGGCCGCGGCGTGTCGCTTTATGCGTCCGAATGGCGGCAAAAGGCGACACCCGGCCCCTCGGCGGATGCTGACGCTGCTGATCGACAACTACGACTCCTTCACCTACAACCTCTTCCAGCTGCTGGCGGAGGTGAACGGCCGCGATCCTCTCGTCGTCCGCAACGACGAGATGAGCTGGGCCGAGCTGGAGCGGCTCGACTTCGACAACGTCGTCATCTCACCCGGCCCGGGCCGCCCCCAGCGCGCCGCCGACTTCGGCGTCTGCGCCGATGCCATCCGCCGCTGCGAGCGCCCGCTGCTCGGCGTCTGCCTCGGCCTCCAGGGGATCGGCTGGGTGGAGGGAGGACGCGTGGAGCGCGCCCGGGAGCCGATGCACGGCCGCGTCGCCTCGATCGAGCACGACGGCACGGCCCTCTTCGCCGGCATCCCCAGCCCGTTCCAGGCCACCCGCTACCACTCGCTCGCCCTGGCCCGCCCGCTGCCCCCAACGCTGCGCGAGACAGCCACCGCCGACGGCATCCCCATGGCCCTCGAACACCGCACCCGCTCCCAATACGCCGTCCAGTTCCACCCCGAGTCGATCGCCACCGAGCACGGGAGACGGTTGCTCTCGAACTTCCGAGAACTCACGTCCTTCTCGGGGCGGCCGGGTGTCGCTTTTGTAAGGCATAGCCGTACAAAAGCGACACTGGAATCTTCGACCAAGGTGAGCGTCCGAAAGCTCGACGCGCTTCCGGATCCTGAGGCCGCGTTCGTATCCCTCTACGGCGAGAGCGAGCGCGCGTTTTGGCTCGACAGCAGCCGCGGTGGGACTCGGGGGCGCTTCTCGTTCATGGGCGACGCGAGTGGGCCCCTCGCGGAAGTGATCACGCACGAAGCGGGGGTGGGGGAGCCGTTGCTCGATCGCCTCCAGCGCCGTCTCGACGCGCTGCGCCCTACTGGGCTCCCCGATCTCCCCTTCGAGTTCGACTGCGGCTTCGTCGGCTACCTTGGCTACGAGCTCAAGGGCGAGTGCGGCTTCGACTCTCCCCATGCCTCCGAGCACCCCGACGCCGCGTTGATCTTCAGCGACCGCCTCGTCGTCTTCGACCACGCCGAAGAATCGATCTACCTGCTCTGCCTCCACGAGCTCGGCGAAGAGGAGGCGGCAGAAGCTTGGCTCGACGCCACGGCTCGTCGCCTAACCGCGCTGGGTGCGGGGGAGGAATCGGGAGGAGGTCCCCACTTGCAAGTAGGACCTCCTCCCGATTCCTCTCCCAGCACGCTCTCGCTTGCCCGCAGTCGCGAGCAGTACCTGGAGGACATCGAGACCTCCCTCGACCACCTCCTCGAAGGGGACAGCTACGAGATCTGCCTCACCAACCAGGTCCAGCTCGACCTCGACGTCGACCCCCTCGACCTCTACCGCGCTCTTCGCCGCGCTAACCCTGCCCCGTTCGCCTCATATCTCCGATGCGGGGACCTGGCGGTTCTGAGTTCATCCCCCGAGCGCTTCCTCCGCGTCGGCCGCGACGGCCAAGCCGAAGCCCGCCCGATCAAGGGCACGAGCCGCCGCGGCGCCACTCCCGAGGAGGACGCGCGCCTCGCCGCCGCCCTCGCCGCCGACGAGAAGAACCGGGCCGAGAACCTGATGATCGTCGACCTCCTGCGCAACGACCTCGGCGCCGCCTGCGAGGTCGGCTCTGTCGAGGTGCCGGAGATGATGGCGGTCGAGACCTACGAGACCGTCCACCAGCTCGTTTCCTCGGTGCGGGGCCGGCTGCGTCCCGAGGTCACCGCCCTCGACGCCGTCCGCTCCTGCTTTCCGCCCGGCTCGATGACAGGCGCGCCGAAGCGGCGCACGACCGAGATCCTCGACGGGCTCGAGGGCAGCGCCCGCGGCCCCTACTCGGGCGCGATCGGCTGGCTCGGCCTCGGCGGCGCCGCCGACCTCGCGGTCGCGATCCGCACCATCGTCCTCGCCGGCGGCCGCGCCTCGGTCGGCGCCGGCGGCGCGATCGTCCTCGGCTCCGACCCCGAGCGCGAGTACGAGGAGATGCTGCTGAAGGCGGCGGCGCCGCTGCGGGCGGTCGATCCCGGCCTCGACCCCGCGTCTATATCCTTGGCTCTCCAGAGCGCCGCCGCTAGCGCGGCGCCGCGCTAGCCCAAAACTTCATCCCGACCATCCCGACCGAAGCAGGAGCAATGGCCGTAGACACCGCCGCTTACCGCGAAATGACCGACGAGCAGGAAGCGATCATCGAAATGGTCCGCCAGTTCGCCGACGAGCAGATCATCCCCAACGCCGAGCATTACGACCACGAGGACTCCTTCCCGGAGCCGATCGTCGAGCAGATGAAGGAGCTGGGCCTCTTCGGGGTGACGATCCCGGAGGAGTACGGCGGCATGGGGCTCGACCTGACGACCTACGCGATGATCGTCGAAGAGCTCTCGCGCGGCTGGATCTCGATCTCCGGCGTCGTCAACACCCACTTCATCGGCTCCTACCTGCTGATGAAGTTCGGCACCGACGAGCAGAAGGAGTACTTCCTGCCGAAGATGGCGACCGGCGAGATCCGCGCCGCCTTCTCGCTCTCCGAGCCCGAGGTCGGCTCCGACGTTCAGGGCATCAAGGCCACCGCCAAGAAGGGCGATGACGGCGCCTGGGAGCTGAACGGGCAGAAGATGTGGGTCACCAACGGCCTCGGCTCCAGCGTCGTCTTCGTGCTGATGAAGACCGACACCCAGGCCGATCCGCCTTACAAGGGGATGACCTGCTTCATCACCGAGAAGGAGGCCTGGAAGGAAACCGGCGAGGGCGAGTTCAAGGGCCTCGACGTGCCGCCCAAGATCAAGAAGATGGGCTACAAGGGCGTCGAGTCGACCGAGCTCGTCTACGACGGCTACAAGTGCCCGCCCGAGCGCGTGCTCGGCGGCGAGGAGGCCGGCGTCGGCCAGGGCTTCATCCAGATGATGGACGCGCTCGAGGTCGGCCGCGTCAACGTCGCCGCCCGCGGCGTCGGCATCGGCCAGCGCGCGCTGGAGCTGGGCCTCCGCTACAGCCAGGAACGGAAGACCTTCGGCAAGCCGATCGCCGCCCACCAGGCGATCCAGTTCAAGCTCGCCGACATGGCGACCAAGCTCGAGGCGGCCCGACTCGTCACCCGCAAAGCGGCGCGGATGAAGGACGCCGGCGAGCGCTCCGACCTCGAGGCCGGGATGGCCAAGCTCCTGGCCTCGGAGACCGGCAAGTACTGCGTCGAAGAAAGCTTCCGCATCCACGGCGGCTACGGCTACTCGAAGGAGTACGAGATCGAGCGCCTCTACCGCGACGCGCCGCTGCTGCTGATCGGCGAGGGAACGAGCGAGATCCAGCGCATGGTGATCGGCAAGAAGCTCCTGCAGAGGCACAAGATTTGAGCGAGCGGAGCTTCTGATGGCCTCGACTTCGGACCTGATCCGCACCGCCGTCGAGCGGTTCCAGGCCGAAGTCCCCGCCCTGCAGAAACTCAAGCTGGTGTTCGGCCTCGAGCTGAAGGCCAGGCACGACATCCAGCTCTACCGGGTCGAGCTGCCGGGGCCGAAGATCACCAAGGACCTGGCCCAGGACGAGCGGGTGCTGGTCGAGATCGACCGTCCCCAGTTCAACGAGCTGGCCGAGAAGGGGACGCTGAAGAGCTACCGCCGCGCGGTCGAGACCGGCCACATCAAGGCCAACGGCGACTCGAACGTGGTCAAGCTGATCGCCCAGGTCGTGGAAAAGCAAGAGGAACGGAACCGGCTGCGGAAAGTCCACTGAGCGAGGGCGCGCGCGGGGATCCCCGGCCGCGCCTACAACCGGATCAGGTTGTCCGCGTCGATGGTGCGGGTGATGCCCCGGAAATCGATGACGAGGGGCGCTTGGGCGACCACCGCCTCGTAGTCCACGTCGGGGTGGGCGGTGACGATCGCGACGACGTCTGCGCCCCGCAGGCCATCCTCGAGCTCGACGCTGGCGAGGCCGTGGCCGGGCAGCTCCGGGACGAAGGAGTCGTGGTAGGAGACCTCGGCGCCGAGGTCCTGGAGGCGACCGACGATCTTCAGGGCCGGCGATTCGCGGACGTCGCCGACCCCGCCCTTGTAGCTGACGCCGAGGACCAGGATGCGGGAGCCGTTGACCGGCTTGCGCACCCCGTTCAGCGCCCGCTCGATCCGTTCCACGCAGAAGCCCGGCTGGGCCTGGTTCACCTTCCCCGCCAGCTCGATGAACTCGGGGTAGAAGTCGAGCTGGCGGGCGCGGAAGGCGAGGTAGAAGGGGTCGACGGGCAGGCAGTGGCCGCCCATCCCGGGGCCGGGGTCGAACCGCATGAAGCCGAAGGGCTTGGTCGACGCCGCCTCGACCACCTCCCAGACGTCGATCCCGAGCCGGTCGCAGAGCTGGGAGAGCTCGTTGACGAGGGCGATGTTGACCGAGCGGAAGATGTTCTCCAGCAGCTTCGAGAGCTCGGCCGCCTCGGGGCTGGAGAGGACGACGACGGTGTCGCAGATCTGCTCGTAGAGCTCGCGCGCCCGCTCGGTCGAGGCCGCGGTGACGCCGCCGACCAGCTTCGGGGTCGTCTTCACCGTGTAGTCGGTGCGGCCGGGGTCGATCCGCTCCGGCGAGAAGGCGAGGTGGAAGTCGCTGCCGGCGGTGAGGCCGGAGGCCTCGAGGATCGGCAGCAGGCGGTCGCGGGTGGTGCCGGGATAGGTGGTCGACTCCAGCACCACCAGCTGGCCCGAGCGCAGCACCTGCGCCAGCGCCTGCGCCGACTCCAGCAGGTAGGTGAGGTCGGGCTCGCGCGAGTCGCTGAGGGGGGTGGGGACGCAGAGGACGACGGCGTCGCAGCCGGCCAGCTCGGCGTAGTCGCCCGTCGCCTGCAGCCGCGCGCCGAGCGGCTCCAGCGCCGAGCTCGGCACGTCCTCGACGTAGCTGCGGTGGTTGTTCAGCGCCTCGACCTTGCCGGCGTCGACGTCGAGGCCGACCACCTCGCAGCCCGCTTCGGCGAAGGCGACGGCGAGCGGCAGGCCGACGTAGCCCAAGCCGATGATCCCGATCTGCATCGCGGGCAGTCTAGATAGCGGCTCGGAGCCGCGGAGCGCCTGGACGTTCGGGCAGGACGTTCGGACACTTGGCAATCCGCAGGAGTTCCCGCATAATCGTGCGACTCTGTTCGTTGGGAAACAGCCGAGAGGCGGCATGGGGAGACGCCTTCGCTGGGCGACGGCTCTGCTGGCGCTCGCACTCCTCGCGGTTCCCGCGGCGCGGGCGGAGACGGTGCCGGCCGGGTTCCAGGCGCGGAAGCTGCCGATCCTGAAAGCCAGCGAAGCCCCTTCGCCGAGCTACGTCAACGGCCTCAAGCGGCCGACCACGCTCGCCTTTGGCCCCGACGGGAAGATGTACGTCGGCGAGTGGCTGGGACGGGTGAAGGTCTTCGACTCGGTCGAAGACACTACCCCGACGCTCTCCGTCGACATCTCCACCGAGGTCCACACCTTCGGCGACCGCGGCCTGCTGGGGATGAAGCTCGACCCCGAATTCGGGGAAAGCGGCCACAACTTCATCTACCTCGACTACGCCTACGACCAGGCGATGGGGAGCACCACGCCGCCGCATGCCGAGTTCAGCGACGGCGGCGACAACTGCGCCAACGAAGCTCCCTGGACCGACTGCGTGATCAGCGGGCGGGTGGTGCGCATCGCGCTCAACCCGGCGACCGGCGTCGCCGCCGCCGGCGCCGTCGAGCCGCCGCAGCAGGAGCTGGTCCAGAGCTGGTGCCAGCAGTTCAACAGCCACTCGATGGGGGACATCGAGTTCGACTCCAGCGGGGCGCTGCTGGTCAGCGGCGGAGAGGGCGCGAACTACGCCGCCTCCGACTACGGCCAGTTCTCCAACCCCTGCGGAGACCCCGAAAACGCCGGCGGCTCGCTGCGCGCCCAGGACGTCCGCACCGGCGGCGACCAGACCGACTACAGCGGCTCGATCATCCGCATCGACCCCGCCACCGGCGAAGCCCTGCCCGACAACCCGCTCTACGGCAGCAGCGACGTCCGCGCCCGGCGCATCCTCGCCTTCGGCTTCCGCAACCCCTTCCGCTTCGAAATCCGGCCCGGCAGCGACGAAGTCTACGTCGGCGACGTCGGGCAGTCGAAGTGGGAGGAGCTCGACCGCGTCACCTCGCCCCCCGCCTCCGGACAGGGGGCCCTGAACTTCGGCTGGCCCTGCTACGAGGGCGGCAGCGGCGCCAACGAGGTGATGACCACCTGGAAATCGCTGACCGAAGAGGGGCATGCGCCGCTCTGCCAGGCGCTCTACGACAACCCCTCCCTGGTCACCGCCTCGATCTGGGGCTACGGGCACGGCATCCCCGCCGGCTACCTCTTTCCGGGCGACGCCTGCGACCCCTCCCCCGGCGCCGCCTACTCCGGGCTTGCCTTCTACAACCCCGCCGGGGTCCCGGCCAGCGCCGCCTTCCCGCCCGAATACCAGGGGGCGCTGTTCATGGCCGACGCCGCCCGCGGCTGCATCTGGGTGATGGGCGCCGGCGCCGACGGGCGCCCCGACCCGACCGACGTCACCAACTTCGCGATCGGCGACGAAGACGGGAAAATCTCCCCGGTCGACCTCGTAGAGGGCCCCGACGGCGCCCTCTACGCGCCCAACTTCTACAGCGAAAGCATCGAGCAGATCCGCTACTTCGGCGCCAACGAACCGCCGAAAGCGGCGCTCGAAGCCGACAAGGTCGACGGGCCGCTGGTCGGGGGCGAATTCACCGTCCACTTCGACGCCTCCGCCAGCTCCGACAAAGAGGGCGACGACTTCAGCTACGAATGGGACCTCGACGGCGACGGCGAATTCGACGACGGCAGCGACCAGCCGACCGCCGAATGGACCTACACCAGCGAAGACAACGTCACCGCCAGGGTGCGGGTGAAAGACGAATTCGGCCGCACCGACCAGACCGCGGTCCAGCTCTACCCCGGCGATCTCGGGCCGCCCTCCGTGCCGACGATCGAAGCTCCGGCACCCGACCTCGAATGGGCGGTCGGCGACACGATCGACTACGCCGGCAGCGCCAGCGACCCCGACGGCGGCCCCCTGACCTACAAGTGGCGGATCTCGATCCAGCACTGCCCGAGCGGCGGTTGCCACGAACACCCCTACGTCGAACCCGAAGGCCCCAGCGGGTCCCTGACGGCGCCGCCGCACGAGTACCCGTCGCACCTCAGCTTCATCCTCACCGCAACCGACGACCGCGAACGCTCGACCAGTTCGCTGGCGTTGCAGAGCTTCCCGCGGGTGATCGAAGTCGGCCTCGCCTCCGACCCGCCCGGGATCCCGGTCACCTTTGACGGCGAACCCGCCGCAGCGGGGCCGTTCAAACTGATCGCCGGAGGCACCGCCTCGGTTTCTGCCCCCGCGGCGGCCACG
The DNA here is from genome assembly GCA_025936755.1 of Solirubrobacterales bacterium. Lineage (GTDB taxonomy): Bacteria > Actinomycetota > Thermoleophilia > Solirubrobacterales > 70-9 > VAYN01. The sequence goes on from JAICSS010000030.1 coordinate 9,436, forward strand.
GTTGATGGCTTGCCCTACGTCTTCTCGAGCTGGTCGGACGGCGGCGCCGCCTCGCATCAGTTCACGAGCAAACAGTCGGTCGACTTGGTCGCCCACTACGAAGAGGAAGAAGGAGGTGAAGAAGAAGGAGAAGGCGGCGGTGGAGGGTCAACCCCACCCGGCTTGATCACTCCGCCCCTGGTCCAACTGCCGCCGGTGGTTCCCACCGTGCGACTGGCGATCGCTTCCCGCCCGCCCGGGATCAAGCTGCAGGCGGGGAGGTCGAAGCGCCGCGCGCCCTTCTCCCTCAGGGTCCTCCCGGGCACGAAGGTGGCGCTGCGGGCGCCCGCCAGGGCGAGCAGGGGCGGTCGCGCCTACCGCCTCGAGGGGTGGCTGGTCAAGGGCAAGCTGAAGCGCCGCCGGGCGATCGCCGTCGCCGCTCGCGCCGGCGGCCGCTACGTCGCCGTCTACGCCGCCGGCTGACGCCGCACGGGCCCGCTGCCGCCGCCGGGCGGCCGGTAGCATCCCGCGCCGCAAACCTGAAGGAGAAAGACCAAGCATGAGCGAGACGTACGAGCTGACCACCGACCAGGCCGAGCGCGAGGCATCCGGCGCGCACAGCTACGGCCGCTACCTCGAGGAGTTCGAGGTCGGCGCCGTCTACAAGCACTGGCCGGCGAAGACCGTGACCGAGGCCGACGACCACCTCTTCTGCCTGATCACGATGAACCACCACCCGCTGCACATCAACGACGTCTACGCCAGCGGCTCCCAGCAGGGCCGCAACGTGGTCGTCGGGCCGCTGGTCTACTCGCTGGCGCTGGGGATGTCGGTCTCCGACGTCTCGGGCAAGGCGATCGCCAACCTGGCGACCGAAGAGCTCAGCCACCCGAACCCGGTCTTCCACGGCGACACCCTCTTCTGCGAGACCGAGGTCCTCGACGTCAAGCCCTCGAAATCGAAGCCCGACCGCGGCATCGTCAAGGTCCACACCCGCGTCCTCAACCAGGACGGCGTCCTCGTCGCCGAGTTCAAGCGCCTGGTCCTGGTCCCGAAGAGGAACCCGGGCGAGTCCCCGGAACCCGCCGCCGACAACGTCGAGTAATCGCCGGCCGGAAGTTCCAGCCGCTGCTGGGGATCGCCGCGCTGGCGGCCGGGCTCTGGCTGCTTTTCCCCGACGGCGGACCGAACTACGACACGCTCTACGCGCTTCTCTGGGGCGGAGAACTGGCTGACGGCGGCGGACCGGCCTACGGTCCCCGCACGCCGACGCCCCACCCGCTGGCGGACCTCTGGGGGGTGGTGGTCTCGCCTCTCGGCGCGGTCGGTGCCGCGACGGCGACGACCGTGCTCGCCTACCTCGCGCTTGCCGTCATCGCCTACCTCGTCTACCGGCTGGCGACGCTCTGGTTCGACCGGCCGATCGGCGTCGTCGCGGCGCTGCTCGTCCTCACCCGCGTGCCGTTCCTCAGCAACGACCTGCGCGGCTTCGTCGACCTGCCGTACATCGCCCTCGTGCTCGGGGGGCTGCTGGTCGAGACCCGCCGCCCGCGGGCGGGATGGCCGGTGCTGGCGTTCCTGGTCCCAGCGGGCCTGCTGCGACCGGAGGCCTGGCTCTTCTCCTTCGCCTATCTCGCCTACCTCCTGCTCGAGCGGAATCCCGAACGGAGGGGATGGGCGCTGCGACGGAGGCCGGGGACCGACCGCTGGCAGGTAGCGGCGTGGGTTGCCCTTGCCGCTTGCGCTCCGGTCCTCTGGACGCTGTTCGACTGGATCACGACCGCAGAACCGCTCTATTCGTTGACCGCCACCCGCGACACCGTTCAGATCCTGGAACGTCACACGGGGCTGGTGGAGCTCTTCACCTACTCGCCGCACCAGCTCGTCCAAACGACCGGCGAGGCGGGCCTGCTGGCGGCCGCCGCCGGGATCTGCCTGGCTTTCGCCTTCCTGCGCCGGCGCGCCCTCGTCCCCCTCGTCGGCTTGATCCTCGCGGCGGCGGCGTTTGCGGTCCTCGCCAGCGCCGGGCTGGCGATCATCTCGCGCTACATGATGCTCGCGGGCGCGCTGCTCTGCGTCTTCTGCGCGGTGGCGCTGCTCGGCTGGCGGCTCCTGGAGCCCGAGCAGGCGGTCTGGAGGCGCCGCTGGCAGGTGGGCGCCGCGGTTCTCCTGCTCGCCTTCCTCGTCTCGGCCCCGCGGCAGGAGCGCGGCATCGCCAGGTGAAGGACGTCGCGCGGGAAGAAAAGGAGATCGAGAGCGACCTGCGGGAGCTGGCCGACTCGGGTCGCATCGATGCCGGCTGTCGGCCGATCTCGGTTCCGGGCGTGCAGGCAGTCCCCCGCCTCGGTCTCTGGCTGGGCCTTGCCGCGGATGACTTCCGGCTTTCAGGGGAAGGCGAGAGAGAGGATCGCGGCTACTTCCTCATCCCTGCCAGCGCCGGGGCCCGGCTGCACTACGGTTCCGCCCAGCCGCCGCCGGGCTCTCGTCTCCTCACCGAGAATCCCTCCTGGCGCCTCTACAGCCGCTGCTAGGGATTTCTAATGCGCCTCGCCCGAAGCGTGAGCCGGGGGGCGTGACTCCTCGGCGAGCGAGGTGATCTCGAGCCGGCCCTGCGCCGCCTCCTCGAGCACGTCGGTCGCCTCCTGGGCCGAGCGGGCGTAGAGCTCGACCAGGAGGTGGATGACGATCTGCTCGTCGTCGTGCTTGTGGAAGCGGACGTGGGTGAAGAACTCGCGCACGCCGGCGTCGCCGAAGGCGCCGTAGGTGAGGAACTCGATCGCCTCCGGGCCGGAGCAGCTCTCGACCCGGTCCTGGTCGACGGTCACCGTGCAGGAGGCGACCCAGGGAGTTCCCGCGACCATCCGTTCCCAGCGGTCGCCGATCGGGACCACGTGGTCCCCTTCGAAGCTGAGGTGGGGCTGGTCGTGCATGCAGTCGAGGCACTGGACGACCGATTCCTGCACCTCGTCGACGCCGTCGGCCAGCGCCCCGTTCTCGGGGTCGACCCGCCGAATCGCGTCGTAGTGGATCTGGATCTCGAGGTTCTGGGACCAGCAGCGGTAGCACCGCAGCCAGGCCGCCCGCTCCCCGTTCAGCTCGCTCATCGCACCATTGTTGCGAGGGCGGCGGCTGGGCGTCAGGCAGACGGCGCTGGCGGGGAGGGCGGCTGCGTCTTCAGGCGGCCGCGCCGGCGCCGGCGCGCTGGCCGACGAGCTCGACGATTTCGCCCATGATCCGGTTGACGTCGAAGTCCTTCGGCGTGTAGACCCCGGCGACGCCGGCCGCGCGCAGGCGCTCGGCGTCGGCGACCGGAATGATCCCGCCGACGACGACCGGCACCTCGACGCCCTCGTCCCGCAGCAGGCGCACGACCTCGGGGATCAGCTCCAGGTGGGAGCCGGAGAGGATCGAGAGGCCGACGACGTCGACGTCCTCCTGCAGGGCGGACTCGGCGATCTCCTCGGGGGTGAGGCGGATGCCCTGGTAGATCACCTCCATGCCGACGTCGCGGGCCCGCAGCGCCACCTGCTCGGCGCCGTTGGAGTGCCCGTCGAGGCCGGGCTTGCCGACCAGGATCTTGATCCGGTGGCCGATCTCCTCCGAGGTCTCGTCGACGCGGCGGCGGATCTCCTCCATCTGCGCCCGCTCTCCCGGCGCCGAGGCCCCGTCGACGCCGGTCGGCGCCCGGTAGGGGCCGAAGACGTCGCGCATCGCCTGCGCCCACTCGCCGGTGGTGACGCCCGCTTTGGCGGCGGCGATCGTCGCCGGCATGATGTTGACGCCGTCGTCCGCGGCTGCCTTCGCCAGCTCCTCGAGCGCCGCGCGCACCGCGTCGGCGTCGCGCTCGGCCTTCCACTGCTCCAGCGCCTCGACCCGTTCGCGCTCGACCTCGGGGTCCGGCGTCAGGATGCCGCCGTCGGCCCCCGCCGTCAGCGGCGAGTCCTCGGTCTCGGTGAAGCTGTTCTGGCCGATCACCTTCTGCTCGCCGGCCTCGATCCGCGCGACGCGCTCGCGATGGGACTCGACCAGGCGCGCCTTCATGTAGGGGACGGCTTTGACGGCGCCGCCGTGCTCCTCGACCACGGCCATCTCCGCCCGCGCCCCCTCGGTCAGCTCCTCGACCAGGCCATCCATGACGACCGAGCCCTCGAAGATGTCGGGGTACTCGAGCAGGTCGGTCTCGTTCGCCAGCACCTGCTGGATCCGCAGGCTCCACTGCTGGTCCCAGGGGCGCGGCAGGCCCATCGCCTCGTTCCAGGCCGGCAGCTGGATCGCCCGCGCGCGGGCGTCGCGGGAGAGGGTCACCGCCAGCGCCTCGAGCACGATCCGCTGGATGTTGTTCTCCGGCTGCGCCTCGGTCAGCCCCAGCGAGTTGACCTGCACCCCGTAGCGGAAGCGCAGCATCTTCTCGTCGGTGACCCCGTAGCGCTCGCGGCCGATCTGCTGCCAGAGCGCGCTCATCGTCCGCAGCTTCGCGATCTCCTCGACCAGCCTGATGCCGGCGTTGACGAAGAAGGAGATGCGGCCGAAGACCTTGGGGAAGTCCTCGTCGGCGACCTGGCCGCGGGCTTTCACCTCGTCGAGGACGGCGATCCCGGTGCAGAGCGCGTAGGCGATCTCCTGCACCGGCGTCGCCCCGGCCTCCTGCAGGTGGTAGCTGCAGATGTTGGTCGGGTTCCAGCTCGGCACCTCGTTGACGCTGAAGGCGACCATGTCGGCGATCAGCCGCATCGAGGGCTCCGGCGGGAAGGCGTAGGTGCCGCGCGAGAGGTACTCCTTGATGATGTCGTTCTGCGTCGTCCCCTTCAGCTGCGAGCGGTCGACCCCGTTCTCCTCGGCGACGGTGACGTAGAGGCCGAGCAGCCAGGCGGCGGTGGCGTTGATCGTCATCGAGGTGTTCATCTCGTCGAGCGGGATCCCGTCGAGCAGCTGGTGCATGTCGCCCTTGTGGGCGACCGAGACGCCGACCTTGCCGACCTCGCCGCGGGCGAGGACGTGGTCGGGGTCATAGCCGGTCTGGGTCGGCAGGTCGAAGGCCACCGAGAGCCCCGTCTGGCCCTTGGCCAGGTTCTTGCGGTAGAGCTCGTTCGAGCGGCGGGCGTCGGAGTGGCCGGCGTAGGTGCGCATCACCCACGGCCGGTCGGGCTGGGGAAGTCGGTGGTCGCTCATGAGGCGAATGATATTTGGATTCGGCGTTCGTCCTTTGTTCATCAGGTGGCTAACAAAGGACGAACGCCGGATTTCAGGGTGGGGCGGGCCGCATCTTTCGACCTGGCCTGTGTTTAGGCTGGCGACTCGATGAAGGGCCGATTTGCAGCCACCTTCCTCGCCGCGCTTGCCGTGGCGGCGCTCGCCTGCGCGGTTGCCGGGGGGGCGATGATCGGCGTCTACCGCAACAGCATGGAGTCGCTCGCCCAGCGCAGCCAGCTGGTCAAGCTCTCCGGCCGCAACTGCGCCCGCGCCGGCGTCAACGGGGCGATGCGGGTGACGGTGGGGAAGAAAACCGCCGCCTGCGCCTTTCGCACCCCGGTGCTCGGCCGCGACCTCGAGATCGCCGCCAGCGAGCGGCTCCTCAGTGGCACCCCGGCGAACCTCCAGCGCAAGGCCTTCCTCGGCCTCGAGCTGCGCGCCGGCAACGGCTTCAAGTACCAGCTGCTGGTCTTCCCGCGCCAGCAGAAGGCGCAGCTGATCAAGGTCGGCGGCGCGGCCTCGAAGTACCTGGCGATCGCCAAGAACGAGAAAGCGGTGCTGGGGATCAACGAAGCGAACAAGCTGCGGCTGCGCGCGGTCAACGTCACCAGCGGTCCCGACAAGGGCCAGGCCCGCCTCTTCGCCTATGTCGGCAAGACCCTCGTCGCCGAAGCGAAGGACGACGGCGCCGGCGACCTCAGCGGCCGCAACTCGACCGTCGTCGTCGGCACGATCAAGAACGGCAACGGCATCGTCGCCTCCGTCGACGACGTCGTCGTCCGGGTGCCGAGCCCCTTCTAGCCGTCGCGTCTCCGCCACCGCAGCCCCTCGGCGGCGGCATAATTCCTGACGATGTCGACGAGCACGATCGAGCGCCCCCGGATCGCGGGCCCCGGCTCCGGCCTGGGGGGCGACTGGCGGGTGATCGTCCGCAACGACAACCACAACACCTTCGACCACGTCGCCCAGACGCTGGCGCGGGTGATCCCCGGCGTCTCGCTCGACCACGGCTACCGGATCGCCGACACGATCCACAACGGCGGCCAGGCGATCGTCTGGTCCGGCCCGCGGGAGCCGGCCGAGCACTACTGGGAGCAGCTCGAGCTCGCCGGCCTGACGATGGCGCCGCTGGAACGCTGCTGAGGTGCGCCGCCCGGCGGCTACTCCGCCGCGACGAGGATGTGCCAGGCGGGCAGCAGCGGGATGTCGTAGAGGTCGATGATCGCCGCCCGGGCCTGCCCGATCTCATCCGAGTACCAGTAGCGTTCGAAGTCCGCGCGGCTCTCCCAGACCATCGTCTGGCGGAAGGCGAGCGGATCGTCGGTCGAGCGGATCAGCGACCAGCTCTTGGCCCCGTAGGCCGGCGCCTTCGCCGCCGAGGGTTCCCAGAGGTCGAGGAAGCGGTCGGCCCGGAAGGGGTTGATGTGCCAGTCGAGGGTGCAGACCTCCGCCATCAGATTCGCCTTTCCACTCGATTGCCCGCGGCGCTCATGCGCCGACCTCGGCCCGGATCGCGCCGGGGCCGTCCTCGTACTTGCCCTCGTCCTCGGACTCGGCGCCGACGAGGATCGCGATCTTGCCGAGGTGCTTGTTTTCGTGCATCAGCTGGTGGGCGTGGGGGACGCCCTCGAAACCCATCGTTTCCGACAGCACCGGCCGCACCTTGCCCTCGGCCATCAGCTGGTTCGCCCGCATGCACTCGTAGGCGTTGGCGAAGTGGGAGCCGATGATCTGCTTCTGCTTCATCCACAGGTAGCGGACGTCGAAGTCGAGCTGGTAGCCGGAGGTGGCGCCGCAGATCACGACCTTGCCGAACGGCTTGACGGTGAAGACCGAGGTCGGGAAGGTCGCCCGGCCGACGTGCTCGAAGACGATGTCGGGGGCGTCGCCGAGGATCTCCTTGACCCGCTTGGCGAAGGCCCGCGAGCCCTTGAAGCGCTCCTTGTCGGCGGCGGGGTCGGTGAGGTTGTCGTCGGTCCGCATCATCTCGCGGAACTCGTTGCGGTTGACGTAGTCGACGGCGCCGAGCTTCTTGATCAGCTCGCCCTTCTCGTCGGAGGAGACGACGCCGACCGCGTTGGCCCCGGCGGCTTTGCAGAGCTGCACGGCGAAGACGCCGAGGCCGCCCGCCGCGCCCCAGATGAGGACGTTGTGGCCGGCCTGCAGCTTGCACTGGTCCATCAGCATCCGGTAGGCGGTGAAGTAGGTGAGCCCGTAGGAGGAGGAGTCGACCCAGGAGAGGTTGCGCGGCTTCGGCAGCAGCTGCTGCGCCTGCACCTTGGTGAACTGGGCGAAGGAGCCCCAGGTGGTCTCGTAGCCCCAGATCCGCTGGCTCGGCGCCGCCATCGGGTCGAGCCCGTGCACCTCGACGTCCTCGTAGGAGGCCTGGTTGCAGTGGATCACGACCTCGTCGCCGACCTTCCAGCGGGTGACGCCCTCGCCGACTTTCCAGACGACGCCGGAGGCGTCGGAGCCGCCGATGTGGTGTCCGTACTCGGGGTGGTCGCCGTAACCGAAGATCGAGACCGGCTTGCCGAGTGAGGCCCAGACGTTGTTGAAGTTGACGCCGGCCGCCATCACCCGCACGATCACCTCGAAGGCGCCGGGCTCGGGAACCTCGATCTGCTCGAGCTGGAAGGCGTCTTTCGGCTCGCCCTCGCGCTCCTGGCGAATAACCCACGCCGCCATCGTCTCCGGCAGCGTCCCGGGCTCCACGTCCAACTTCGCAACAGTGCTGGTGTCAACGGCCAAGACTCGGCTCCTCCAAAGGTCGGCTGATGAAAAGGGGAGCCGAATCCTAGTTAAGCGCCGAGGCAGCCGTCTCTAGGCGGCTTCGGCTCCGGGAAGCTCCGGATCAGCTTCATGGAGCTCCGGGGCGGTGATCTCGCGCACCGTCGCCTCGACCGGCTGGGGGGCCTCGATCTCCTTGCCCGGGGCGACGCCGAGCCCCTCGACCTTGCGCAGCGACGGCAGCAGCCGCCGTTCCATCGAGCCGACCGCCGTGTCGTAGGCGCCGGTGGCGGTGCGCAGGCCGCGGCCGATCTTGTCGAAGTCGCCGAGGAATTTGGCGAAGCGGCCGTGCAGGGTTTTCGCCGCCTCGGCGATCTCGGCCGCCTCGGCGACCATCCGCTCCTGCCGCCAGCCCAGCTCCATCGTCCGCAGCAGGCCGATCAGCGAGGTCGGGCTGACGAGGAGGACGTTGCGCTCCAGGGCGTAGTCGAAGAGCCCCGGGTCGGCGGCGAAGGCGGCGTGCAGGGCCGGCTCGTTGGGGATGAAGCAGATCACCAGGTCGGGGGTCTCGCCGGGGTTGAACTGGCCCTGGTAATCCTTCGAGCTGAGGCTGCGGACGTGCTCGCGGGCCTGGCGCGCGTGGCGCTCGAGGTGGACCCGGCGCTCCGATTCGACCTCGCTCTCCTGGGCGTCGAGGAAGGCGTCGAGCGGCACCTTCGAGTCGGCGACGAAGCTGCGGCCTTCGGGCAGCAGGAAGCGGGCGTCGGGCCGCAGCCGCCCCTCTTCGGTGTGCAGCGTCGCCTGCAGCTCGAAGTCGACGTGCTCGGTCATCCCGGCGATCTCGATGCAGCGACGCAGCTGCAGCTCGCCCCACTGGCCGCGGGTCTGCGGCTGGCGCAGGGCCTTCTTCAGGCCGGCGGTCTCGCTGTTGAGGTTGCCGATCGTCTGCCCCATCTGTTCGAGCAGCGCCCGCGTCTGCACGTCGGTCTCGCCGCGGGCCTGGACCTGCTTCTCGATCCGCTCCTGCCCCCGGGCGATCCGCTCGGTAAGGCCCTTGATCTCCGCCTGGCGCTTCTCCAGCGCGGCTTCGGCGGTCTTGGCGTCGAGCTTGCGCGACTCCTCGTTGACCCGCAGCAGGTCGGCGACGACCTGGGAGGCGACCTGCGAGGTCGCTTCCTGGATCGCCGGGGCGAGGTCCGGCTGCTCGACCGGCTCCGGTTGCCGCGCCAGCAGGGCATAGACCAGCCCGGCGGCGAGGAGGACGACGGCGATGGCGAGGACGATGGTCATGGCAGCGATGCTGACGACGGCCTCAGACGCAACCGCGGATCTGAAACGCCGCTTGCAGCGGCTTCTTCGTCGCCGCCGCTAGGGCAGGAGGACGTCGTTCTGCGAAGAGGTGCGGTACCTGCCGACGGTCAGGTGGGCGGGGCGCGCTCCCGGCATGCCGACGGCGGTGACGGTGTAGGAGCCGGTCGGCAGGCTGACCTGGAAGCTGCCGGGGCTGCGGGCGAAGATCGTGTCCGATTCCGCCTTCTTGGCGCCGCGGATCCTCAGCTTCATGTCGGTGGGGGTCTGGTTGGCGGCGACGAAGGTGACGTCGAGCGGCTTCGTCGACTTGATCGGCGGCGCGGGGTGTTCGACGTTCTGCGGGATCTCCTGGGTCGATTCGGCCCGGGCGCCGATTTCGACCGGCTGCACGATCACCTCTTTGGCGTTGACGGTGACGCTGACCCGGGTCGAGCCGGCCGGCCGCTGCTGGTTGGCATGGCGAGATTCGCCGCAGCCGAGCAGCAGGGCGGTCGCTCCGACCAGGGCGGCAATCGCCGCCGCTCTCACTCCTCCGGCGCCCATCGGGGCTGAATCTAACCGAAGGGGAGGGCGACCACCTCAGCCGTAACGCCATCTTCACCTACGCCCACGGTGGCGCCGGGCTCGGCCTCGCGCCGCAGGATAGCCAGCCCGACCGGGCCGAGGGCGGGGGAGACGGCGGCGCTGCCGAGCGTCCCCACCTCCTTCTCGCCCAGGCGCAGCGCCTCCCCGGGACGCGCCGGCGCGCTCAGGCGCAATCCCCGCAGGTGCCGGTTGGGCTTGCCCTTGTAGTGGAGGCGGGCGACGGTCTCCTGGCCGATGTAGCAGCCCTTGGTGAAGCTGACCGCCTGCTCGACGATCCCGGCCTCGGCCGGCATCGTCTCCGTTCCCATCTCGGCGCCGAAGCGGGGACGGCCGGCCTCGATCCGCAGGATCTCCGCCGCCTCGGGCGAGACCTCCACCGCGCCGGCGGCGAGCAGGGCGTCACGCACGCGGTCGCGCTCGGCCACGGGGACGATCAGGTCGACGCCGGCGTCGGTGTGGAGCGAGACGGCCTCGGCCGAGCGCGCGACCTCGGTCGCCCGCGGCCCGGCCAGGGAGAGGAGCGTGTGCGCGTCGCTCGCGTCGACGACCTCCACCTCGCGCCCGATCTTGTACATCTGCAGGTGGCGGGCGGCGGCGGCCAGCCCCTCCGGCTCGAGGTCCAGCCACAGCTCCGGCCCCTCGCCCGGGCGCAGCACCCTCATGTCGGCCTGCATGTGCCCCTTGCGGTCGAGCAGGGCGGCGTAGACCCACCGGCCCGGCTCGATCGCCTCGGTGTCGTTGGTCAGCTGCCCCTGCAGGTACTCGGCCGCTTCGGCGCCGCCGACGATCAGCAGGCCGCGATCCGGCCGCTCGACCAGCCCGCATTCCTCCCGCAGCTGCCGGTACTGAGCGTCTATCTCCACCGTCGGTGCCTCAGCCATCTGCCCCGAAGTCTAGGAGGCGGATCGCTCGGGCGAAGGCATCCGCCTTTAGACGTGTCAAACTCTTTTAGACGTGTCTAATTCACAGGCGATCGAGGACTACGCGAAGACGATCTACGCGATCTCCCAGGAGCGCTACGGCCCGGTGCTGAACGGCGAGGTGGCCGAGCGCCTGGGCGTGACCCCCGCCACCGCGACCTCGATGCTGAAACGGCTCGCCGACCTCGGCCTGGTCGAGTACGTGCCCTACCGCGGCGTCAGCCTCACCCCGGCGGGGGAGAAGGTGGCGCTGGAGGTGATCCGCCACCACCGCCTGATCGAGGCCTACCTCTCCGAGGCGCTGGGGATGCCGGAGGACCGCGTCCACGAGGAGGCGGAGGTCCTGGAGCACTACATCTCCGAGGAGCTCGAGCAGCTGATCGCGGCGAAGCTGGGCGAACCGCGGCACGACCCGCACGGCACCCCGATCCCCGGCCCCGACCTGGTGCCGCCGACCTGGGGGGCGAGGTGAAGCCAGCGCCTCCGCCGGGCCAGGCGGTCGCCGACGAGGAGGTCCGCGCCCACGAGGCCGACGTCGAGGACGTCCTCCCCGGCGAGGCCGCGGTCGCCCGCGCCGCCCGCCACTCGCTCGACGGGCGCCGCCGCGGCGTCCGCCGCGTCTGGCCCTTCCTCGGCCCCGCCTTCGTCGCCGCCGTCGCCTACATCGATCCCGGCAACTTCGCCACCAACATCTCCGGCGGCGCCCAGTTCGGCTACCTGCTGCTCTGGGTCGTGCTCTCGGCCAACCTGATCGCGATGCTGGTCCAGACCCAGTCGGCGAAGCTGGGCATCGCGACCGGGAAGAACCTCGCCGAGCTCTGCCGCGAACGCTTCTCGCGCCGCACCTCGGTCGGCCTCTGGCTGCAGGCCGAGCTGGTGGCGATGGCGACCGACATCGCCGAGGTGGTCGGCGCCGCCCTCGGCCTCAACCTCCTCTTCGGGATCCCGCTCTTCCCGGCGGGGATCGTCGCCGGGATCGGCGCCTTCACGATCCTCGGCCTGCAGCAGATGGGCTTCCGCCGGCTGGAGGCGGGGATCACGGTCCTCGTCGGCGTCGTCGTCGCCTCCTTCGTCTACGAGCTCTTCGACGCCTCCCCCGACGGCGGGGAAATCGCCAAACACCTCTTCGTCCCCGGCTTCGCCGGCACCGAGAGCATCCTCCTGGCCACCGGGATCATCGGCGCGACGGTGATGCCGCACGTCGTCTACCTGCACTCGGCGCTGACCCAGCGGCGGATCGTCGGCCGCAACGAGGAGGAGAAGAGGCGGATCCTCAACTTCGAGAAGGTCGACGTCGTCATCGCCCTCTCGCTGGCGGGGCTGGTCAACCTCTCGATGATGATCGTCGCCGCCGCCCTCTTCCACACCGGCGGCCTCACCGACGTCGACTCGATCGAGGGCGCCTACGCGAACCTGGGGACGCTGGTCTCCGGCAACGCCGCGATGGTCTTCGGGATCGCCCTGCTCGCCTCGGGGTTCGCCTCCTCCTCGGTCGGGACGATGGCGGGGCAGGTGGTGATGCAGGGCTTCATCCGCCGTCGCATTCCCCTCTTCGCCCGCCGCGCGATCACGCTGGCGCCCGCCCTCTTCGTCCTCGCGATCGGCCTCGACCCGACCGACGCCCTGGTCGGCAGCCAGGTCGTCCTCTCCTTCGGCATCCCCTTCGCCCTCGTGCCCCTGCTCCTGATCGCCGCCGACCGCGAGGTGATGGGAGACCTCGTCAACCCCCGCTGGCTCAGTGCCCTCGCCGCCCTCATCGCCACCCTGATCATCGCCCTCAACGCCTTCCTGATCCTCCAGCTCTTCTTCGGCTAGGCGGGGCGCCAGCTAGGCTTCCGGCGATGGCTCTGGCCACCGACTTCCAGCGCATCCTCGACACCCTGCCCCCCGACTGGACCGATCTCGAGGTCGACGTCCGGATCGAGGACGAAGCGCGGTACGTCGACACCGCGGTGGCGTTGAGCCAGGTCAACGCGCAGGTCTACCAGTACCCCCGCGAGGGCTGGCAGTGGCGGCTGCTGGTCGCCCACAGCTTCGGCCACGCGGCCGCGGCGGAGACCGTCAAGGCCGTGCTGGAGAATCTCGACGCCGCCGGCACGCGGGGGGAGCTGCGGGTCGCCGAGGTGCGCGAGGGCCGCTCCGAGGTCGTGCAGATGTGGGGGCGGCCGGAGAGCGTGCGCGAAGAGTTCCGCCAGCGCCGGTCCCTGTAGGCGGCCGGTCGGTGGCGCGCGTCCTCAGCATCGCCAGCGACCTGATGCTCGGCAGCAAGGTCCAGGAGACCCTCGGCGCCGCCGGGCACGAGGTCGTCTCCTCGCCCTCGCTGGAAGAGACCGGCTGGGACGGCGTCGACCTGATCGTCGCCGACCTCGACGTCGAGAACCCCGAAGCCCTGGTCGGGCTGGGGATGCCGGTGCTCGGCTACTACTCCCACGTCGACGTCGAGACCAAGGAAGCGGCCGAGGCGGCCGGGGTCGACCTGGTCGTGCCGCGCTCGCGGATGGCCCGCGAGCTACCCGCTCTGGCTGAACGCCTGCTCGACGTCTAGGGGCTTTTCCAGGAGGCCGTGCCGGAGGTCCCAGTCGGCCCATTCCTGGAGGACCGCCCGGTCGAACGGGCGCGGGTGCAGGACCGGCAGCAGCGCCCGCAGCTGCTCCGCCTGTTCGGCCTTGTCCAATTCGGGGTTCGAGCTGACGAGGTCCTCGAGGGCGGTCCCGGGGTGCTCCTCGGCGACCTCGTAGCCCTGGCGGGTGGCCTCGACGACCGCTTCGACCAGCTGCGGGTCGCTTTCGAGCGTCTTCCGCGAGGTCGTCAGGACCAGCTCGGGATAGGGAGGCGCGCCGAAGTCGTCGACCTTGAAGACGCGGATGGGGACGCCCCGTTCGCGCAGCGCCACGCCCTCGGCGTTCCAGAAGCCGGTCGCGGCGTCGACCTTGCCCGCCGCCAGCGAGGCGACCGCGTTGAACCCGATCGTCACCTCGTCGACCGCGGTCGGGTCGCCGCCGTCGGCTTCGACCTCGGAGTCGACCACCGCTTCGTCGGAGGGGAGGCCGGTGACGCCGACCCGGTGCCCCTCCATCTCCCGCGGGCGGCGGACGGGACCGTCGGCGCGGGCGATCACCGCCGCCAGCGGCCGCTGCACGATCGGCGCCACCCCGACCAGGTCGATGCCGCGCTCGCGGGCGATCCCGAGGTCGTGGATGTCGAGGATCGCGAACTCGACCTTGCCGGCGCCGAGCAGCTTCGGCGCGTCGGTCGATTCGCCCGGGGCCCGCACGTCGAGGTCGACGCCGCGGTCTCGGTAGTAGCCGTTGGCGCTGGCGACGTAGATGCCGCTGTGGACCGCGTTGGGGACGAAATCGAGCACGAGCGTCGCGCCTTGCGGCACGCCCGGTTCCGCACCGTCCCCGCCGCAGCCGGCGACGCCGACGAGCGCGAGGACGGTCGCCAGCAGCGCGACAGTCCCTCTCATGCGAGCAGGGAACCTATTTCATCCAACGAATGTGAGTAGACTGCCGCCGCTTACCTGATCACGGGAATCGAGGAGGAAATGGTGCAGGAGAGAGGTCTAGCTGCATATCTAGCTGAGTTGATCGGCACGCTGCTGCTGGTCTTCTTCATCACGAGTGTCGTCGTCCTGTACGTCTCCACCGGAGGCCAAGCGCAGTTCGGGACCGACTTCGCTGTCATCGGCCTCGTCCATGCCTTCCTGCTCTTCGGCCTGATCGTCATGTTCGGCGTGGTCAGCGGCGGGCACTTCAACCCGGCCGTCACGCTCGCGGCGCTGGCGATCCGCAGGATCAAGCCGCTCGACGGCGTCATCTACATGCTGGCCCAGCTGATCGGCGCCGTCGCCGGCGCCTACCTGACCAAGCTGCTGCTGCATGACGAGGGGCTCGCCACCAACTACGGCGCCGCCCACGTCAGCGGCCTGCTCGCCGGCAACTTCGCCGGCATGGTCGTCGAGGCGATCGGCACCTTCGCCCTCGTCCTCGTCATCCTCACCGCCGTCTACTCCGAGAAGAGCTTCAAGGAGTGGGCGCCGCTGGCGATCGGCACCACCCTGGGCTTCATCGTGATGGTCGGCGGGCCGCTCACCGGCGGTTCCTTCAACCCCGCCCGCTGGTTCGGCCCCGCCCTCGTCGGCAGCGAATGGGGCGGTGTCTGGCCTTACCTGCTCGGCCCGATCGTCGGCTCCGGGCTGGCCGCCGCGGTCTACCGCTTCGTCCTCGAGCCGGGCGGCCTGCCCCCGACCGAACCGCCGGAGCACGTGCGGCCGCCGGTCCCGAAACGGGCCACCCCGACCAGCGACAAACCGGCCAGCTAGGTCCAGAGCCGGAGCAGCTTCCAAAAGCGCCGCCCATCCGGGCGGCGCTTTTTCCTTGGCCTTGCCCGGGCGAGCGGTGCAGTAGCTTGGCGCTGTGCGCCGGGTTACCTTCTCCCGCAACTTCACCCTCTCCCTGAGCCGGACTTGCCAGTGCTACTGCAAGTACTGCGCCTTCGCGACGCACCAGGCGCACGTCCACGCGCCGGAGGAGGTCGAACGGCAGCTCGACGAGGCGGTCAAACGCAACGCCAAGGAGTTGCTGGTGCTCACGGGAGAGCGGCCTGAGGTCCACCCCGTCGTCGCCGAACGGCTGAGGAGCTGGGGCCACGAGGACTTCACCGGCTACGTCGTCTGGGCCTGCGAAAGAGCTTTGGAGCGCGGGATGCTGCCGCACACCAACATCGGGGTCCTCGACAAGCGGGACCTGGCGCGACTGCGCGAGGTGACCGCCTCTCAGGGCCTGATGCTGGAGAGCACTTCCGAGCGGCTGATGGAGACGGTCCACGCCGGCAGCCCAACCAAGCACCCGGCTGCTCGCCTGGCGACGATCGAAGCCGCCGGGGAGCTGAAGATTCCGTTTACCTCGGGCATCCTCGTCGGGATCGGCGAGACGCCGGAGGAGCGCATCGATGCTCTCGAAGCGCTTGCGGCCAGCCACGCCCGTCACGGTCACCTGCAGGAGGTGATCCTCCAGAACTTCGTCCCGCACCCGCGGTACTACGGGGCGGAGGTGGCGGAGATCGCGGATGAGGCTTCGCGGGAGCGCTGGGGGGGCGACGGGGGTACCTCCTCCAGACACATCTCGCCAAGGCTCGATGTTGAGCGTCTGGAGGAGGTACCCCCATCACCCCTGCCGGGCTGGGCGAATCCCGTCTCCCTGGAAGAGATCGAGGGGCTGATTGCGGAGTGCAAGAGCTTGATGCCCGATGTCGGGGTGCAGGTGCCCCCGAACCTGAGCGAGTTCTGGCCTCAGTTGGTCGAGGCCGGAGCCACGGATCTGGGTGGTCTGTCCGCGAACGGGGATCACATCAGCCCGGAGGAGCCCTTCCCGAGCCCTCATCAGGTCAGGAAGGAGCTGGCGCCGCGGGGGTACGCCTTGACGGAGCGCCTCTGCGTCTACCCCCAGTACATGGACCCGGAGTGGATGGAGCAAGGGGTCCTGGACGTGATCAAGCTGAAGTACTGGTCGTTCATCCCGCGGAGAGGGTCCGGGCGGAGGTCCGAAGAGGTCATTGCTCCCGAGTTGGCGACGAGGGCGATCGCCAAGGGTCGCGAGGGATTGGAGCTCTCCGAGGACGAGCTGACCGCTCTGTTCGCCGAGACGCGGCCCGAGGTGATCGAGGAGATGCGGGTTGCCGCCGACGAGCTGCGGGCGGAGCTGGCGGGAGACACGGTGACGTTCGTCGTCAACCGCAACATCAACTTCACCAACGTCTGCGTCGTCGGCTGTGCCTTCTGTGGGTTTGGGCAGGGGAAGCGGTCTCCCGATGCCTATGAAGTCAGCGAGGAGGACTTCGCGGCGCGGGTGGAGGAGGCGGTGGACTTCGGCGCCACGGAGCTGTGCATGCAGGGCGGGATCCATCCCGACCTGACGCTCGAGGAGTACGGGCGATGGTTGCGGCTGGCGAAGGAGACGGCGCCGCAGCTGCACCTCCACGCCTACTCGCCGATGGAGATCAACTGGGCCTGCGAGCGCTCGGGGATGAAGCCGCTGGAGGTCTTCGAGTACCTGCTCGAGTGCGGGCTGGGCTCGACCCCGGGGACGGCGGCGGAGGTGCTCGACGACGGGGTCCGGCAGCGGATCTCGCCGAACAAGCTGCCGGCCGGTCGCTGGGTGGAGATCATCGAAGCCTCTCACCGCGCTGGGCTGCGCTCGACCTCGACGGTGATGTTCGGCCACATCGAGGAGCCGCGGGAGCTGGCGCGGCACATGCGGGTCGTGCGGGCGCTGCAGGAACGGACCGGCGGGATCACCGAGTTCGTCCCCCTCAGCTTCATCCCCTTCAACACGATGCTGGGGCGGACGCACGGGATCGAGGAGATCTCGATGGAGGAGAACCTCAAGCACACCGCCGCCTTCCGGCTGGCGCTGGGCCGGTCGATCCCGAACCTGCAGGCGAGCTGGGTGAAGATGGGGCTGGAGGCGGCGACCGAGGCGCTGCGCTGGGGGGTCAACGACCTCGGCGGCACCCTGATGGAGGAGAGCATCTCCCGCATGGCCGGCTCCCAGCACGGGGTGCGGCTCGAGCCCGAGCAGCTGATCGCCGCCGCCCGGGCGGCCGGGCGCGAACCGGCGCAGCGGACGACGCTGTACGAGATCGTCGAGACCTACGCGGCCGACCGGCCGGGGGTTCTCGGTCTCGCTCCCTCGGGTAGCTGAGGGGCGTCAGCTAGCCAAGGAGGGATGCATGAGCGATGAGATCCGCAACAAGGACGACGCCAAGGGCCGCGTCAAGGAAGCCGCCGGGAGCCTCACCGGCGATGACGAGCTGAAGCGCGAAGGCAAGGTCGACAAGGCCTCCGGCGCCGTCAAGGACGGGCTCGACAAGGCGTCGGACAAGGTCAAGGACGCCGTCGGCAAGGACGACGACTAGCGGAACAAGTCCTCGCTGGAGGGGCGGCGGAGGGCGGCGGCGCCGGGACCGTCCTCCGCCGTCACGTAGCGCCCGAGGCCGCGGACGATCGCCGCGGGGACGCCGGAATCCTTGGCGCGGACGAGGTCGGCGGCGGCGGCGACCTCGTCGGCGATCGCGATCGCGGTCGCTGTGAGCTCGCGGCCGTTGGCGTCGGCGCGGCCGCGCCAGTCGTCGATCGGGGCGAGGCCGGCGCAGCCGATTGCGACCTCGGCCTGGCCGAGGCGCCCGGCGCGGCCGAAGCTGTCGGTGATTTGGACGGCGGGGAGGGGTGGGGGGGGGGGGGGGGGGGGGCCAC
>JAICSS010000010.1 GCA_025936755.1 Solirubrobacterales bacterium
ATCGCCGCCGGGGCGTTGATCGTCATCGAGGTGGTGACGCCGCCGAGCGGGATCCCCTCGAAGAGGCGCTCCATGTCGGCGAGGGTGTCGACGGCGACCCCCTCGCGGCCGACCTCGCCGAGGCTGCGGGCGTGGTCGGAGTCGTAGCCCATCAGGGTCGGCATGTCGAAGGCGGTCGAGAGCCCGGTCTGGCCGTGGTCGAGCAGGTAGTGGAAGCGCTCGTTGGTCTCCTCGACCGTGCCGAAGCCGGCGAACTGGCGCATCGTCCAGAGCCGCCCCCGGTACATCGACTCGTACGGGCCGCGGGTGAACGGGTAGGCGCCGGGGGCGCCGATTCGCTCCTCGGCGGCGGGCGCGGCGTCGGCTTCGGTGTAGAGCGGCTCGATCTCCTGGCCGGAGATCGTCGAGAACTCCGCCTCCCGCTCCACCCGCTTGTCGCCGGAAACCTGGCTCACCGGCCAGTTAGTCTGACAGCGGCCTCAGCCAGCCGCCACGGCGCGCAGCTTCGGCGCCCAGACTTCCTCGAGGAAGTCGTTCAGCTCCTCGTTCAGCCGGGCTGGATCCAGGCGCCACTCGAGGATCGAGTTGGCTTCGACCAGGCGCGCGTTCGGCAGCTCCTCCAGCAGCATCCCGGAGTCGCTGAACGGGTGCAGCGGGTCGCGCGGGTGGCCGACGACCAGCGTCTGCTGCTCGATCTTCATCCGCTCCTCGCGGTGCGGCGCCGTCTCCCCCAGCAGCAGGCCCTCCAACACGGCCTGCGAGGGGCCCGGGCGCTGGCGGACCCAGTCGAGGCCGATGTCGAGGAGGTAGTTGGTGCGCGGGATCGCGCGGGTGAGGAGCGAGACGCCCTCGAAGACTGGCCGGCCGAGCTTCAGCCCCAGCAGCACCGGGGTGAAGAACCCGGCGACGGCGGAGAGGGCGTTGTCGAGGACCGGCATCTCGATGAACAGCGCCCGCGCCCGCTCCGGGTCGTGCACCGCCAGCTCGAGCGCGATGTTGGCCCCCAGCGAAGTGCCGCCGACGACCGCGCTCTCCTCGCCCAGGTGGTCGAGCAGCGCCACCAGCTGCCGCGCGAACAGCGGCATCGAGTAGAGCCGCAGGTCCTCCGGCCGGTCCGAGCGCCCGTGCCCGAGCATGTCGACGGTGACGACCCGGTTCCCCCGCTCCGCCAGCTCCGGCCCCAGGCGGTCGAACATGTGCCGGTTCATCAGCAGCCCGTGGACGAGGACGATCAGCCGTTTGCCCGACCCGTAGACGTCATACGAGATCCGGTGCCCCTCGTAGCGAAACTCTCCCATGGAAGGAATGCTAGTCGCGCAGGAGACCGGCGCGGCGGAGATTGGCCAAAATCCGCTCCGTCCGCACCCGAGATTCACGAAGGGTCCGGTCGATGTCTTCGCGGGTTTCCCGAGCGAGTTTGATCACCCGCTGGTTGTTCCGCAGAAGCTCTTCTATTTCCTCTTTCGAGGCAGCGATCTCGGTCATCTTCTCCCCTGCGGTCTATCACCTGCTGCGTATCCGCAGCAGCGGTTTCGAACTTCGCAATCGTCTCGTTTGCTCTTTGTAGCTTCCTCTTCAAGCGTTGCCTTTCGGCAGCCAAATCGGACACCTTCGGATACCTCGACCGGCCCAACCCGCGTAAGCCATTGACGCCGGGAGATCAACGCCACCACCGACAGGGCGACGAATGCGGAGACGAAGAGTCTCCCCCCTACGGCGGCGTCATCAACGCAACAGGCACGGAAAATCCGGCACTCCTGCGGAGGGTGGCGATGCGGCGGCCGGGCTGGACGGCGGCGCGGGTCTCGCTGGCGCGGTCGCCGAGGAAGGCGACGGTCCGATCCAGGTCCGGGGCGACGAAGGCGAGGCCCCAGAAGAAGGCGGGGCGGTCGCCTCCGGCGCGCTCGGTCGCCTCCGGCGGCTCCTGGACCACCTCGAGGATCACCGAGCCGAGGCGGAAGAAGGCCTGGCGCGGCGCTCCGGCCGGCGTCGGCTCCTCACGGATTCGCCGCAGGTCGAGGCCGGCGGCCGCAAGAGCGGCGACGGTGCGGTCGAGGTCGGAGCTGATCGCGACGACGTGGTCGAGACCGGTGACGCCGTTGGGGTGCGCGGGAACTTCGGGCGGCGTAGGTTGATCGCTGTGGCTCGTAGGCAGCCCGTCGAGGTCCAGCGAGTCAAGACCGCGCAGCGACCATCCCTCGATCCCCCGCTTCCCCTCCCCCTCCACGAAGCGGATCCGGGTATCGCCGGCGACGCAGACGCCTTCCTCGACCGTGAACCCGCAAGCGCTCCATACCTCGGGAGCATCCGAAACCACCAGCTCGTCAAGCGTCGCCACCCTGTCACCGTAATGGCGTGTCGCTTTTGTAGTCCTATAGGGGGACAAAAGCGACACGCCACCAATGGACACCTACGACCTCCAACGCTTCATCGACGCCCAAGAAGAAGGCGGCACCTACAAACGGGCGCTTGCCGAGCTGCACACCGGCCATAAGGCCAGCCATTGGATGTGGTTTGTCTTTCCGCAGCGGGCCGGGCTCGGCCAGAGCGCAATGTCGCGCACCTACGCGATCGCCTCGGCCGCTGAGGCGCGCGCCTACTTTGAGCACCCGGTCCTCGGGTCGCGCCTGGTCGAGTGCAGCGAGGCCCTGCTCCCCCACCGCGACAGATCAGCGCAAGGGATCCTCGGCGGGATCGACGCAACAAAGCTGCGCTCGTCGATGACCCTGTTCGCTGCCGTCGCTCCCGAGCAGCCGGTCTTCCAGCGCGTCCTCGACCGCTACTTCGACGGCGAGGCCGACTCGGCCACCGCGGACCGGCTCTGAGCCAGGGCCGGCACGACCTTCTCGGCGAAGCACTTGACGAGGTCGGGGTCGAACTGGGTGCCGGCGCCGGCGCGAAGCTCCTCCAGCGCCTGCCCGCTGCTCATCGCCGGCCGGTAGGGGCGGCCTTCGGTCATCGCGTTGTAGGCGTCGCAGATGAGGATGACGCGGGAGCCCTGGGGGATGTCGCGGCCGGAGAGGCCGTCGGGGTAGCCGGAGCCGTCCCAGCGCTCGTGGGTCGAGCGGACGAGGGCGGCGACGGGGCCGAGCGCCGGGGCCGCGTCGAGGACGCGCTGGCCGACCAGGGTGTGCTTGCGCATCAGCGCCCACTCTTCGTCGGAGAGGGAGGCCGGCTTGTGGAGGATCTCGTCGGGGATCGCGATCTTGCCGATGTCGTGCAGCTCGGCCGCCCGCACGAGGACGTCGAGCTCCTCGGACTCGAGGCCGAGGGTGCGGCCGAAGGCGGAGGCCAGGTGCCCGACTCCGTCGAGGTGGCGCTCCAGCTCCGGCTCGCGCTCGTGCAGGACGCGCAGCAGCACCCCCCGGGTCTGGCTCTGCGCCGAGCCCGCCCGCATCCCCTTCTTCGAGTACATCCGCTTGTCGGCGAGGCGCAGCGCGTCGGTCGCGGTCACCACCTCGACCGGGATCAGCACCTTGCCCCAGGAGGCGCCGACCTCGAAGCCCTGGCCGCTTTCCGTCAGCGCTTCCTCGGCGACGTTGCAGATCGCTTCCGCCGGCAGCCTGCGGGTCGCCGCGAGGATGCAGAACTCGTCGCCGCCGAGCCGGTAGGCGCGGCCGTCGGGCGCCACCGCCTCGGCGAGCTGCGTCCCGAGCCGGCGCAGGAGGTCGTCGCCGGCGGGGTGGCCGAAGCCGTCGTTGTAGGCCTTGAAGCCGTCGAGGTCGAAGAGGGCGAGGACCATCGCCTCCGGCGGGCTGGCGGAGACGGCGCGGTCGAGGTCGGCCATCAGCGCCCGCCGGTTGGCGAGGCCGGTGAGGGCGTCGGTGACGGCCTCGTCCTGGCTGGCGACGAGCATCCGCATGTTCAGGTTGAAGGTGATCACGAGACGGGCCAGGACCGCAAGCAGGCAGGCGACGCCGAGGGCGACCGCGACGGCGCCGATGTGGACGAAGCTGCCGGCCGCGAGCAGCGAGACCCCGGCCAGCGCCATCGCGATCGGGACGACGATCCGGCGCTTGTCGGTCCGCGCGATCGCGGCGTCGAACCCGGTGGCAGGCAGCCAGGACGCGGCCGCCAGCAGGAGGAAGGCGAGCGGCCAGCCGACGCTGGCGAGGTTGAGCGCGGTGGTCGACTGCCCGGCGACGGAGAGGTAGACGACGTCGCAGGCGCCGAAGAGGAGCAGCGCGGCGGCGATCAGCAACCAGGTCCCCCCGGCCCGCCAGCGCGAGGCGGCGAAGGCGCCGCTGAGGAGGCCGAGCAGGACGACGTCCATGCACGGATAGGCGAGGCTGACGGCGACCCCGAGCGGGCTGCCGCCGAGCGCTTCGAGGACCGGTGGGAAGACCAGCGCCGCGGCGACCCCGGCGACCGCGAGCGCCCCGATCACCCCGTCGACCCAGGCGAGCGGCTCGAGATGCGCGATCCGGGCCCGGAGGAGGAAGACCAGGGCGAGGAAGCTGGCCGGATAGAAGGCGAGGAAGAGCAGGTCGGCGGGCGAGGGGAACGGCGCCGGGCTGGCGTAGTAGAGGACGACCGAGTAATAGGTCTGACCCAGCGCCCAGAGCAGCATCCCGAGGCCGAGCGCGAGCCACGCCCTGCGCTCGGCGGGGGCGGCCAGGGCGCGCCAGAGAACCGCGATCGCGGCGCCGAGGACGACGGCGTCGTAGACCCAGCGTCCGGCCGCGTCCTGCAGCCGGGCGTCGCCGAGTTCCCAGAGGATCACCGCCGCGTAGAACGCGAGCAGGCCTCCGAGCAGGCCGATACAGGCAAAGGCGATTTTTCGCGACCGCGCGGGCCACGTAGACGATATGTCCACCGCGAGTACATCGGCGGCTTTTTCCAATGACTTGAGCCGAAGTAGGGGCCGGACTAGAGGCGCGCGGCCTCGCCCTTCCGCTTGATCAGCAGCCACTGCGGCTTCTCCCCGCCCCGCGTCCGCTGCAGCGCGAAGCCGCCCTCGAGCTTCTCGCCGTGGAGGACGAAGACGGCGTGACCGCGCTCCAGCGCCTCGGGCCAGGGCACACGGCCGCCCTGCTCGTAGGTGCCGCGATCCCAGATGGCGACCTTGCCGCCGTCGATCTCGCCCTCGAAGTCGTTGTAGGCGAGCGAGTGGTCCCCGACCTCGATCGCCAGTCGCTTCACCGCCGGGTCCATCGAGGGTTCCTTCGGCACCGCCCAGGAGCGCATGACGCCGCCGACCTCGAGCCGCAGGTCGAAGTGGTGCGCGGTCGCCCAGTGCTCCTGGACGACGAAGACGCCGGCGCTGACGCCGCGGACGGCGAACTGCTCGTGGCCCTCGACCTTGGCCTTCTCGACGTCGACCGCCTCGACCTGCGCCGGCGGCGGCCCGTCCCCGAGGAACGCGACCAGCCGCTTCACCGCCGGCTCCGGCCCCTCCGCGTGGATCGCGACCGTCCCGTCCTCGGCGTTGCGGACCCAGCCGAGGACGCCGAGCCGGTCCGCCTCGGCGACCGTCGCTTCGCGGAATCCCACTCCCTAGACCCCGCCCTTCACGACCGCCCGGATCGCCGTCTTCGCCTCGTTCACAACCCACAGGGTGTCAATCGCCGCGGCCCCTGGTTCGCCAACCCCGCCCCCATGGCGCCCGGTTGCGACGGCCCCTAGCCAGACAACCAAGGCGGTGAGATAGTGAGCAGGTGAGGGCGCACGGGTGCATCGACTCGGCCGCCGGCCTCGGCAGCGACGGCCACGCCTGCTGGGGGTTCGAGCGGCAGGAGGAGTTCGTCGCGGCCGCCCTCGACTTCCTCGCCGACGGGCTCCGCTACGGGCAGCGGCTGGCCTACGTCGGCGCCGAGCCGATCGAGGAGCAGCGCCGGTGCCTGGCGCCGCTCGGCGACGTCGAGAGGATGGTCGACTCCGGGATGCTGCAGCTGTTCCAGCTCGGCGATCTTTACCGAGTCGGCGAGGCGGTCGACCCCGAGGTTCAGATCGCCACCTACATGGCGGCCGTCGACGCCGCGCTCGCCGAGGGCTACAAGGGGCTGCGGGTCGCGGCGGAGGTGACCGACCTCGTCTCGGCCCCGCAGACCTGGGCGGCCCATCTTCGCTGGGAGAGCGCCGCCGACCGGGTCCTCGCGCCCAGATCCGTCTCTGCCCTCTGCGGCTACCGCCGCGACGCGCTGCCGCCGCAGCTGCTCGCCGACCTGGCCGCGGTCCACCCTGCCGCCAATGCCGCCGCCAAGGCCCCGCCCTTCCACCTCTTCGGCGAAGACGGCGAGCTGGTCCTCTGCGGCGAAGTCGACCTCTTCTCCAGCGACGCGCTCGAGCGCATCCTCGACGCCGCCGCCGGCGAGGGCGAGCCGGCCTCGCTCAACCTCGAGGCGCTCGAGTTCATCGACCACCACGGAGTCGAAGCCCTCGCCCGCCACGGCTGCCGCGTCCGCAACGCGCCGCCGGTCGTCGACCGCCTCCGCAGGCTGCTCGAGCTGAACCTCTGAGCCGGCGGGCGGTCGCCCCCTGTAAGGATGGCGGCGTGCCCGAGCCGCCCGAAACGCTCTCCGGCGACCCGACGCTCGAGCTGCCCGAGCTCGAGGCCCCGCCCGAGGACCCGCTGCCGCTGCTGGAGCGCTGGCTGCGGCTCGCGGAGGAACGGCGCGTGCGGGAGCCACGGGCGCTGGCCCTGGCCACCGCCGACGCAGAGGGGCGGCCGTCGAGCCGCATCCTCCTGCTCAAGCAGGCGACTCCGTTCCTCGTCTTCGCCGGCAGCTACGAGAGCCGCAAGGGTCGCGACCTCGCCGCCAACCCCCGCGCGGCGGGCACGCTTTACTGGCGCGAGACCCTGCAGCAGATCTCAATCGAGGGACCGGTGCGGAGGTTGAGCGAGGCGGAGTCGGACGCGCTGTTCGCAGAGCGGCCGCAGGCGGCGCAGGCGACTGCGGTCGCCTCCAGGCAGGGCGAGCCTCTGAGCGCGCCGGCAGAGCTACGGCGCGAGGCGGCCGCGGTCGCCGCAGAGGCCGGGCCGCTGACCCGCCCGCCCCACTGGGGCGGCTACCGCCTCGACCCCGACCTGATCGAGTTCTGGCACGGCAGCCCCGACCGCCTCCACCGTCGCCTCCTCTATGTGAGGACGGGCGGCACCTGGCGGCACCGTCGCCTGCAGCCCTAGAGGTAGCCCAGCGGGTCGGTCGGGGTGCCGTTGATCCG
Organism: Solirubrobacterales bacterium; assembly: GCA_025936755.1. Classification (GTDB taxonomy): domain Bacteria; phylum Actinomycetota; class Thermoleophilia; order Solirubrobacterales; family 70-9; genus VAYN01. The sequence continues at coordinate 7,165 of JAICSS010000010.1, forward strand.
CACCTCGAAGTGGAGGTGGGGGCCGGTGCTGTGGCCGGTGTCGCCGCTGTAGCCGATCACGTCGCCCTGGCTGACCCGGTCGCCGACGGAGGCGGCGAAGCTCGACTGGTGGGCGTAGCAGGTGGAGAGCCCGCCGCCGTGGTCGATGCAGGTGTAGTTGCCGTAGCCGCCGCTTTCGGACTCGGACTGCTCGAGGATCACGGTGCCGTCGGCGGCGGCGCGGATCGGCGTCCCTTCCGGGACGGAGATGTCGATCCCCTCGTGCATCCGGCCCCAGCGATAGCCGAAGCCGGAGGTGACCGTGCCTTCGACCGGCCAGATCAAGCCGGCGGCGCTCGGCGAGGGCAGCGGCCCCGCCGGCAGCGGCACGCCGCCGGTCGCTGCGGAGATTTCCTGGGCAATCCGGGCCCGCAGGCCGGCGGCGATTTCCTCGTGCTCGTCGATGTCGCCTTCGATGCCCTTCAGCGCCGCGCGTCGCTGCGAGCGCGCCGAGAGCAGCGCCCCCTCGCGCGACTCCAGGGTCGAGCGGGTCGCTTCCAGGCGCTGCTCCTTGCCGGCGATCGCGTCGCGGGCGTCCTCGATCGTCAGCTTCGCGATCTTCCGCCGGCGCACCAGCTTCTTCGCTTCGTCGCGCAGCGAGCGCACCCGCTCGGCCAGCGCCTCGTCGCTTTCGTTGATCGCGTCGAAGTAGGCGGTGCGGGCGACCATGTCGCCGTAGTCCTCGGAGCTGAGGATGACTTCGGTCAGGTCCGTGGACCCGTAGGCGTAGATGGCGACCAGCCGCTCGCGCAGGTTGGCCAGCGCCCGCCGCAGCCGCCCGCGCAGGGTGTCGAGCCGTTCCAGCGCCTGCTTCAGCTCGGCTTCGGCCTGCCGCAGCTCGGCTTCCTTCGCGGCCAGCGCTTCTTCGGCCGCCGCCTCCTGGTTGCGCAGGGCCGACACCTGGCCTTCGAGGGCGGAGATTTCGTCGCCCATCGCGGCGATGTCGGAGCTGAGGACGCCTTCGCGTTCTTCGGCCCTGCCGATCTTCGCTTCGACCGCTTCCAGCTTGTCGGAGTTGCTCTTCGCCGGCGCGGTCGCGGCCAGCAGGCAGCTCGCGAGCAGGGCGAGGGTCATCGCCAGAAGCGAGGAGAGCCAGCGCCGGCGCGGATGTGCGGTCGGATTCGGCATAGCTGCAAGAGAAGAGCCGGCAGAGGCGCCGGCTCTGGTTGAACCGTAGGCAGGTGAATCGGCTCGCGGCGGCCGGGAAACCCGCCTGCAACCTCAGTTGCGCACGTACTCGCAGCGCGAGGCCCGGTTGCGGCCGCGGCCGCCGATGCAGCGGTCCTCGCCGCCGCGGCCGTCGAGCCGGTCGGAGCCGCCGCGGCCGAGCAGGACGTTGGCGCCGCCGTCGCCGATCAGGACGTCGGGCCCGGGCGAGCCCTCGATCTTCTCGGTCCCGGCGGCGATCCGCCCCGGCGTGCAGCCGCCCACCTCGGGGTCGACGACCGTGCCGCCGATCTTCGCCCGCACGTAGGTGCCGTCGTTGCGGACGCGGGCGAAGGAGGCGCTGTCGTTGTTGCCGCGACCGCCGGAGAAGAGGTCGCCCTCGCAGGGCTGGCCGCCGATCATCAGGTCGTCGCCGGCGCCGCCGATCATCGTCGCCGCGCCGCTGCTATGGCGGGGATGGAGGATGTCGACACCGAAGAGGGCGTCGTTTCCGCCGCCGCCTTCGAGCCGGTCGGGGTCGCCGTCGTCGCCGGCGTAGATCGTGTCGCCGCCGGGCCCGCCGCGCAGCCAGTCGCTGCCGGCGCCGCCGTCGATCGTCACCCCGACCCCCCGCGGCAGCGAGCGTTCGATCGCGATCCGGTCGTCGCCGGCGCCGAGCGAGACGAGGATCGAGCCGACGCGGGCGCCGCCGACCTGGAGCGAGGGGCCGGAGCCGCCGGAGACGAGGACGTTGCCGTCCCGGAGACCGACGGCGAGGTCGTCGGGGCCGGCGCTGCCGGAGATCGCGAGGCTGTTCGAGCCGCAGGGGCTGACCGCCGGCGCGGTGTCGAAGCATTCGCTCCCCGGAGCGCCGATCACCTCCTCGATCCCGACCAGGCGCTCGTTTTCGGCGCCTCTGACGCGGCCGTCTTGGAGGTCGACTTCGATCGGCCCGCCGGCGCTGCGGTAGGAGGCGGTGTCGTGCGCGCCCGGCCCGCCGTCGATGCGGTCGCGGCCGATCCCGCCGGCGATCTCGTCGAAGCTCCCGCGCCCCCCGCGCACCGTGTCGTCCCCCATGCCGCCGTCGACGTCGTCGCGGGCGCCGAGACCGCCGCTGACGACGTCGTTGCCGCTCTCGCCGCGGACCCGGTCGCGACCGGCCCCACCGCGCACTTCGTCGGAGCCGCGACCGCCGAGGACCAGGTCCGCTCCCTTGTTGCCGTGGAGGCTGTCCTTGCCGCGGCCGCCGTCGATCCGGTCGCGGCCGGCGCCGCCGCAGACCGTGTCGTCGCCGCGGCCGCCGTAGATCAGGTTCGGGCCGCCGGCGGCGAGGATCACGTCGGGCCCGCGGGTGCCGTGGATGCGGCGGTCGTTGGAGACGATCGTCGCCCTCTTGCCGCCGCATTCGGGCCGTCCAGCGTCGGGTGAGCCGGTCAGCGCGAAGTAGAGGGCGCCGGCCAGCAAGATCGCCAGGCCGGCGAAGGCGATCCGACGCAAACCGGCTGCTCCCGCCACGATCGATCCTCCCTTCCGCCTGCGTGGCCCCTTTCCCGTGCCTCACAGCTACCCGATCGGAGCCATCGCGCAACGCCGCTGATATGAATCGGTTCCCGCATCCAGTCCAGTCGCCCAGAACCTTTACGGGAGGGATCCGATGACCCGCCGCCTCGCCAGCCTCGCCGACTTCTCCTACCGCCGCCGCGGGACCATGGTCCTGCTCTGGATCGTCTCCGCGATCGCGATCATCGGCCTCGGCTCCGCGCTGGCGGGCGAGTACGAAGCCGACTACAACACCCCCGGCTCGGACTCCAAGGCCGCCAGCGACCTCACCGAACGCGAGTTCGGCGGCTACTCCGGCCAGGAAATCTACGTCGTCTGGAAGGACCCCGCGGGCGCCGCGAGCGGGCCGGCTCGCCGGCGGATGGACGCCTTCTTCGAACAGGCCGAAGCGATCGAGAACGTCGAGAAACGGGACGCGATCCGGGTCTCCAGCGACGGCACGATCGCGACGACGACCCTGCCGCTCACCATTCCCGGCTGGCAGGTGAAGAAGGAGCAGGGCGAAGAACTGATCGACGCCGCCGAAGCCAACAGCGGCGGCGGCCTGAAGATCAAGCTCGGCGGCGAACCGATCTACACCGCCCAGGAACAGACCAGCCCCGAGTTCTTCGGCTTCCTCGGCGCGGCGATCGTGCTGCTGATCGCCTTCGGCTCCCTGGTCGCCGCCGGCCTGCCGCTGGTCATCGCGCTCGTCGGGCTCGGCATCTCCTCCGGCGGCCTGATCGTCCTCCTCGCTAACGTGATCGACGTCCCCAACTGGACCACCGCCGTCTCCGGCCTGATCGGGATCGGCGTCGGGATCGACTACGCGCTGCTGGTCCTGACCCGCTTCCGCTCCGCCCTCAAAGCGGGCAAGGACCGCCACGACGCGGTCGTCGAGGCGGTGACCACCGCCGGCCGCAGCGTGATCATCGCCGGCTGCACCGTCGTCATCGCCGTCCTCGGGCTTTTCCTCACCGGCCTTCCCTACATGTACGGGGTGGCGATCTCGGCCTCGTTCGCCGTCCTGGTGGTGATGCTGGCGTCGATCACCCTGCTGCCGTCGCTGCTTGCCTACCTGGGGCCGAACGTCGACCGGCTGCGGATCCCGGTCCTGGGCCGCAGCCTCGACGCCAAGGAGGGCGGCGAATCCCCGGCCGCCCGCTGGAGCCACACCGTGCAGCGGCATCCCTGGACCGCGGCGATCGTCGCGGTGGCGATCCTGCTCGCCCTCGCCGCCCCCGCCCTGGGAATGCGGCTCGGCTTCCCCGACGCCGGCAACGACCAGCCGGACACGATGACCCGGCAGGCCTACGACCTGATCAGCGAGGGCTTCGGGCCCGGCGCCAACGGGCCGCTGGTGGTCGCCGCCGAACTGCCCGGCCCCGGCGCGAAGGCCACGATCGAGGGTCTCGCGACGAAGCTGCGACAGGAGGAAGGTGTCGCCTACGTGCCGCCGCCCCGCTTCAGCGACGACGGCGCCGCGGCGATCCTCACCGTCATCCCCACCACCTCCCCGCAGGACGAGGCGACCTCCGAACTGGTCGACCGCCTGCGCGGCACGGTGATCCCCGAAGCGGTCGGCGCCTCCGGGGTCACCGTCCTGGTCGGCGGCGTCAACGCCGCGCTCGAGGACCAGAGCACCTACATCACCGGCCGCATGCCGTGGTTCATCGCCGGCGTCGTCGGGCTCTCCTTCCTCCTGCTCCTGGTCGCCTTCCACTCGCCCTTCATCTCCTTGAAGGCGGGGATCATGAACCTGCTCTCCGTCAGCGCCGCCTACGGCGTCATGACCCTGGTCGCCCAGGGAGGCGCCGTCGGCCAGCTGATCGGGATCGACCACGAAGTCCCGATCGCCCCGTTCATGCCGGTGATGATGTTCGCGATCCTCTTCGGCCTCTCGATGGACTACGAGGTCTTCCTGATCTCGCGGATCCGCGAGGAGTACCTGCGGGACGGCGACACCCGGCGCGCGGTCGCCGACGGGCTGGCGAAGACGGCCCGGGTGATCACCGCGGCGGCGGCGATCATGGTCGTCGTCTTCCTCGCCTTCGTCGCCTCCCCCGAAGTCTTCCTCAAGCTCTTCGGGGTCGGCCTCGCCGCGGCGATCTTCCTCGACGCGACGCTGGTGCGGATGGTCCTGGTGCCGGCGGTGATGCAGCTGCTCGGCGAGCGCAACTGGTGGATCCCCGACTGGCTGGAGCGGATCCTCCCGCGGATCGAGGTCGAGCGGGGCGCGCCGGGAGTGGCGACCGAAGGCGGGTCCTGAGATCGATCCCTAGCGGCGCGGAGCGAATGCGCGCAGGCGCAGCGAGTTCGTCACCACGAAGACGCTGGAGAAGGCCATCGCGGCGCCGGCGATCAGGGGGTTGAGGAAGCCGGCGGCGGCGAGGGGCAGGGCGGCGACGTTGTAGGCGAAGGCCCAGAAGAGGTTGCCCTTGATCGTCTTCAGGGTGCGGCGGGAGAGGCGGATCGCGTCGGGGACGGCGCGGGGGTCGCCGGAGACGAGGGTGACGTCGGAGGCCTCGATCGCGACGTCGGCGCCGGTGCCGATCGCGAGACCGAGGTCCGCCTGGGCCAGGGCCGGGGCGTCGTTGACGCCGTCGCCGACCATCGCGACGATGCGGCCCTCGGCCTGGAGGCGCTCGACGACCGCAGCCTTCTCGGCCGGCAGGACTTCGGCGATCACCTCATCGATCCCGACCTCGGCGGCAACGGCCTTCGCAGTCGCCTCGTTGTCCCCGGTCAGCAACACCGGCCGCAGCTCCAGCTCCCGCAGCGCCGCGATCGCCTCGGCGCTCGTCGGCTTGACGGTGTCGGCGACGACGATCAGCCCCCGCACCTCGTCGTCCCAACCGACCGCGATCGCGGTTTGCCCCAACGCTTCCGCTCCACTGCGCGCTGAGGGACGGCCAACGGTGACCAAGCGGCCTTGCACAACCCCCCGGACTCCGACGCCCGCCTCGCTCGCGAACTCCTCGACTGCCGGCAACCGCACGAACTCCTCCTTCGCCCGCGCCGCGATCGCGGCGGCGATCGGGTGCTCGGAGGCGTCCTCGACCGCGCCGGCGTTGCGCAGCACCTCGGCCTCGTCGACCCCCGGCGCGGCGTGGACCGCCAGCACCGACATCGCGCCGCTGGTAACGGTCCCGGTCTTGTCGAGGACGACGGTGTCGATCCGCCGCGTCTGCTCCAGCACCTCCGGTCCCCTGATCAGCAGCCCGAGCTGGGCGCCGCGGCCGGTCCCAACCAGCAGCGCCGTCGGCGTCGCCAGGCCGAGCGCGCAGGGACAGGCGATGATCAGGACCGCGACGGCGGCGGTGAAGGCGAAGGAAGCGCCGGCGCCGTCGAGGAGCCAGAAGACGAGGGTGCCGAGGGCGAGCGCGATCACGATCGGAACGAAGACGGCGCTGACCCGGTCGGCGAGGCGCTGTACCGGCGCCTTGCCCGACTGCGCCGCCGTGACGAGGCGGGCGATCTGCGCCAGCGCCGTCTCCTCGCCGACACGGGTGGCGCGGACGACGAGGCGGCCGCCGAGGTTGACCGTCGCGCCGACGAGCTCGTCGCCGGGCCCGACCTCGACCGGCGCCGACTCGCCGGTGAGGAGCGACTGGTCGACCGCGCTGCTTCCGCTCTCGACGACCCCGTCGGTCGCCACCTTCTCCCCCGGCCGCACGACGAAGCGCTCGCCGGCCTTCAGCTCCCCGACCGGGACCCGGCGCTCGCCGTCGTCCTCGTCGAGCAGCGCCACCTCCTTGGCGCCGAGGTCGAGCAGCGCCTCCAGCGCCGCCCCGGCCCGCCGCTTCGCCCGCGCCTCGAAGTAGCGGCCGGCGAGGATGAAGGTGGTGACGACCGCGGCGACCTCGAGGTAGATCTCGCCGGCGCCGGCGCCGCGCTCGGCGACCAGCTCGAAGGGCATCTTCATCCCCGGCATCCCGGCGTCGCCGAGGAAGAGCGCGTAGAGCGACCAGCCGAGGGCGGCGAGGGTGCCGAGGGAGATCAGCGTGTCCATCGTCGCGGCGCCGTGGCGGAGGTTCCGCCAGGCGGCCTCGTGGAAGGGCCAGCCCGCCCACAGCACCACCGGGGTCGCCAGCTGCAGCGAGAGCCACTGCCAGTTGCGGAACTGCAGCGGCTCGATCATCGCCATCAGCAATACCGGCAGCGAGAGCGCGGCGGCGAAGACCAGGCGCCGGCGCAGGTCGTCGCTCGAATCGGCCTCGCTCTCGCGCGCCTCCGGCTCCGCTCCGGGCGGCGCCGGCAGCGCAGCCGCGTAACCGACGCTCTCCACCGCGCCGACGAGCTGCTCCGGCTCGGCCTGCGCCGGGTCGAACTCCACCGACGCCCGCTCGGTCGCGAAGTTGACCGTCGCCTCGACGCCCGCGAGCCGGTTGAGGCTCTTCTCGACCCGGCCGGCGCAACTGGCGCAGGTCATCCCCTCGATCGGCAGCTCCAAGCGCTCCTGAACCGCTCCAGCTTGTCCTTTATACCCCATAGGGGTATCCTACCAGGATGGAAAACCAACCCCCCGGCTACATCGAGAACAAGGACAAGGTCAAGAACCGGCTGCGCCGCATCGGCGGCCAGATCGGCGGCATCGAACGCATGGTCGAGGAGGAGCGCTACTGCATCGACATCCTCACCCAGATCTCCGCCGCCCAGGCCGCGATCGACAGGGTCGCCCTCGCCCTCCTCGACGAACACACGCGCCACTGCGTCGCCCGCGCGCAGACCGCCAAGGAGCGCGAGGAGAAGACCGAGGAGATGATGGAGGCGGTCGGCCGCCTGCTGAAGAGCCGCTGAACCGCCCGCCGGCCAAGGAGGCGCCGGGGGGGCCGGCGCCTACGCGGTGAGGCGCTCGACGACGCCGAGCAGCTCGGCGTGGCTGTCGAGGACGAACTCGGCCTCGGTCCCGTCTTCCTCGTCGCCCTCCGGGTTCATGCCCCGGTAGCGGGCGGTTCTCATGCCCAGCGCGGCGGCGCCGGCGACGTCGGTGCGCCGCAGGTCGCCGACGTGCATCGCCTGCCCCGGCTCCGTCCCGAGCGCCGCCAGCGCCGCTTCGAAGATCCGCGGCGAGGGCTTGTAGTGGCCGACCTCGTCTGAGAACCCCCAGCCGTCGAAGTGGCCGAGCAGGCCCTCGGCGCCGAGCAGCTCGCGCAGCAGCTCGCCGCCGCTGAAGCCGACGTCGCAGACGATCCCGAGCCGGATCCCCCGCTCGCGCAGCTCCGCCAGGCAGGCGTGGATCCCCGGTGCGAATTCCAGCGGCACCTCGCGGCCGGCCCCGAGGAACGCCTCCGCCACCATCTCCCGCGCCGCCCCCTCGAGCCCGAGGTGGCGCACCAGCGCCGCCGCCGCCTCGTGCGGGGGCAGGTGCCGGCCCTCGGCCCACTCCCGCTCCCAGTCCAGCCCGACCTGGCGCAGGCCCCCGAGCAGCAGGTCGGCCTCGACCTCGACGTCGTGGCTCCGCAGCGCCGCCGCGATCCCCCGTCGCCGTGCCTCGATCATCGACCCCGGCGGCACCGTCGCGATCGTGTTCCAGAAGTCGAAGGTGACGGCCTTCAATCGTCGAGCAGCTCTTCGGTCAGCCGGAATACGTCCGGCAGATCCACGTCCAGCGCGTAGGCGAGGCGCCGCACGGCGCCCCAGTCGGCGTCGATTCCGCCGATCTCGATCTGGCGCAGCTCCTCGGCGGGGATCTCGGCCCGATCGGCGAGGGCCTGCTGCGTCAGCCGGGCCTCTTTCCGCAGCTGCCGAACCGCGTTGCCGAGGGCGATGTTGTGTACGTCCCGGGTCCGCTCCATTTGCAGGGACGGTACTGCGCTCGTCAGCGTCTGCAACCCGTCGGAGGCCGCCGCGGAGGCGAAGCGGTGCAAAGTCCGCCGGCTAGATGGAGGGGGGCGGCCAGTCGACCTCGTCCCAGGTGGCGCCGGCTTCGAGCTGTTCCGCCAGCCAGACCACCTGCCACAGGGGAACCTCGAGGCCCTTCGCCAGGCGTTTCATCGTCTCCCACTTCGGGTTCCGCCGCCCCTTCTCCAGCCGCGAGATCTCGCTGTTGCTGATTTCCACGTCGAGCGCCAGCTGTTCCTGTGTCTTCTCCAGCTGCAGCCGCAGGGACCTCAGCGTCTCTCCGATGACTGGATGCTCGGGCTCGCGGGGCGACAAGGCCCGCAGAAACAAAGTAGGCCTCGCCGCACAGCTCCATAGAGTGAACTGCAACCCGTCGCCGGAAAGACCGGAACGTGCGGTTTTTGCACGTTCCGGTTTGAAGCCTTGGATGTTCCGAGATCAGCCCGTCACACCTTTCACCACCGGGTAATAGCCATCGGCATGACCTGTGACCTTCGGGTGGTAGCTTTCGCTCGTCGGGTTGGAGAGGCCGTTGATCCACTCCGTGCTGGAGCCGCCGCCCCCGTCGCAGACCGCGTGGCCGACGAAGGGCGGGATCACGTCGCGGAAGATGAAGTTCGCCCCCGCTCGCGAGGCGGCGGCACTCTCCACCGTCCGCAGCATTTCGGCCGTCTGGTTGAGCCGGCTCTCCTCGCTGGGGCTGAACCAGGTGAACGCGTTGCAGTCTTCGCCGTTGAACAGCTTCGGGTAGTCGAGCACGATCACCTTCGCGCTCGGCGAGTGCGACTTGATCGTGTTGTTGACCAGGTCGAGCCGGCCCGGCAGCGTGTTCTGGATGTAGGACTGGGCGGTGTTGATCGCCCCGTCGCAGTCCGACGCCCACGAGGGCTGCGCGCAGGTGGTGATCACGCTCGAGAAGCCGGCGTCGTTGCCGCCGATCGTGTAGGTGACCCAGTTGGTGTCGCTGGTCAGGCTGGCCGCCTGGGTGTTGATCAGGTCACCCGTCTTCGCCCCCGAGCAGGCGGCGTCGACGAAGGTCCATTCGGGATGGGCGTTGTGCAGCAGGTAAGGGTACGCGTACACCGACCGCTGGCAGGTCGATTCGTAGAAGGTCCGGGTGCCGGTGCCCGACGAGTACGAGTCCCCGAGGGCGACGTACTTGGTCGCCATGGCGGAGCTGGCGAACGCGAGACAGAGCGCCGCGACGGCAAGGACGGCTGAGATGCGCCTCCACTTCATGATGTTCCTCCTGTAGCTGGAACCGCTGCCCTTGCCCACGCCGCACTTCCCGACGGCCACCCGGCGGTGTTGATCAGAATTTTTCGACTATAGCTGCGGACCCGCGACTCACAAAACCGGCCGACGACGCCGATAGAAACGTCTCGACATGGTCCGCTTCGCCCTCAACGACGATCTGCAGCGGCGGCGGCCGACGGTCTTCTTCCGCGCCCTGATCGCCCTCCCGTGCCTGATCTGGGTCGGGATCTGGGGAATCGGCGCCGCCCTCGTCGCCGTCATCAACTGGGTGGCGACCCTGATCCGAGGGAAGTCCCCCGCCACGCTGCACGAGTTCCTCGCCAAATACGTCCGCTACACGACCCACGTCTACGCCTACCTCTACCTCGCCGCCGACCCGTTCCCCGGCTTCAGCGACGACCGGGCCTATCCGGTCGACGTCGAGATCGAGCCGCCGGCGCGCCAGAACCGCTGGACCGTTGCCTTTCGCCTCGTCCTCGCCGTGCCGGCGCTGCTGATCGTCGGGGTTCTCGGCGGCTCGGGCAGCCTCCTCGACGCGCTGAACGAATCGAGCGAAAGCCCGCGCTTCTTCGGCGCCCTCGTGGTCGTCGGGGTCTTCGGCTGGTTCTACGCGATGGCCCGCGGCCGGATGCCGCGCGGCCTCCGGGACCTGGCCGCCTACGCGCTCTCCTACGGCGCCCGGGCCTGGGCCTACCTGCTGCTGCTGACCGACCGCTACCCCTCCAGCGACCCGCTGACCGCGATCGGGCCCCTGCCGACCCGCTCGGACCCGGTGCGGCTGGAGGTCGCCGACGACCTGCGCCGCAGCCGCCTCACCGTCTTCTTCCGGCTCGCCCTCGCCTTCCCCCACCTCGTCTGGCTGGCGCTCTGGGGCCTGCTGGCGCTGCTGGTCGCGATCGTCAACTGGTTCGCGACGCTCGCCATGGGCACCTCGCCGGGCTGGGCGCACCGGTTCCTCTCCCGCTATCTGCGCTACCAGCAGCACGTCAGCGCCTTCCTCTACCTCGTCGGCAACCCGTTTCCGGGCTTCGTCGGCGCTTCCGGCACCTACCCGATCGAAATCCACATCGCCGAGCGCCGGCGCCAGAACCGCTGGACCGTCCTCTTCCGCGCCATCCTCGCCCTGCCGGCGCTGATCCTCACCGCCCTCTTCGGCCAGCTGCTCGCGGTCGTCGCCTTCCTCGGCTGGTTCGCGGGGCTGTTCACGGCGCGGATGCCGCTCGGCCTGCGGAACGCCGGCGCCTACGCCATCCGCTACAGCACCCAGGCCAACGCCTACTTCCTGCTGCTGACCGACTCCTACCCCTACAGCGGTCCCTGCCACGAAGGGCCCCCGGGCCTGCCGGTCCCCGCCCCGGACCCCCGCCCGGTCCCCGCGTCCCTCGATGTCTAGGCGCCTGCGGCCGGCGACGATCGCGCTGCCGGTCGGCGCCGCGCTCTGGGCCTGGGCGGCGTACGCCCTCTGGAACGCGACTCATCTCCCCTCCCTCGACCTCCCCCAGCTCGACGCCCACCGCTACTTCAGCGACTCCTTTCTCGAGCGCAGCGCCGACTACGAGCTCTTCCTCGGGTTCCTCGGGCTGATCGGCTCGATCGCGCTCGTCACCGTGCTCGTCCTCTACGCCTGGCACGGCCCCCGCCTCGTCCGCGAGTCCGCCGCCGGCCGGGTCGGCACCGGGATGCTGCTGGCGATGCTCGGCTTCGCCGTCGTCTGGCTCGCGGAGCTCCCCTTCGACCTGCTCGGGCTCTGGTGGCAGCGGCGCCACGACGTCTCCCACGAGGGCTATCTCCGGCACCTGCTCTTCGGCTTCCTCGGGCTCGGCGGGACCTTCGTCTTCCTCTGCCTCGGGATCGGGATCATGATGGGGCTGGCCGGGGTGATGCGCCGCTGGTGGTGGCTGGCCGCGGTGCCGGCCTTCGTCGCGCTCGGGCTGCTCTCCGCCTTCCTCAGCCCCTACCTGATCCCCGGCACCGAGCCGCTGCACAAGCCCGCCCTCGAGCAGGAAGCGCGGACGCTGGAGCGGATCGAGGGGACCGGCGAATCGCGTCTGCGGGTGCAGGAAGTCCACGAATTCACCGACGCGCCGAACGCGGAGACGGTCGGGCTCGGGCCCACCACCACCATCGTCCTCTGGGACACGCTGCTCGACGGCGACTTCAGCCCGGCCGAGGTCCGCTTCGTAGTCGCCCACGAGATCGGCCACGTCGCCCACGACGACGTCCTCAAGCGCGTCGGCTGGCTCGCCCTCTTCCTCCTCCCCGCCCTCGGCCTCACCGCCTACCTCACCCGCCGCCGCGGCGGCCTCGCCCAGCCCGAGGCGATCCCGGTCGCGATCCTCGTCCTCGCCGTCACCCAGCTCCTCGCCGCCCCCCTCCTCAACACCGCCTTCCGCCGCGAAGAGGCCGCCGCCGACTGGGCCGCCCTCGAAGCCACCCGCGAACCCACCGCCGCCAAGGCCTCCTTCCGCCGGCTGGCGACGAAGAGCCTCAGCGACCCCGACCCGCCCTTCTGGATCGACGGCCTGTACGGCAACCACCCGACGACGATGGAACGGATCGCGATGGCCGAAGCGTGGGAGGCTCCTGCGCGATGACCCACCCCTCGATGCGTGGATGGGCGCTGGCCGCCACCGCCATCGCGACCCTGCTGCTGCTTTGGGCGATGTCGCCGACGGAGAATCGCATGCAGGCCAACGGTCCGGGGATGGTCCCCTTCGAGTTGAGCGGCGGCCAGCAGCGGGCCGACGAGATCCTCGCCGAATGGGGCGAGGACGGCCGCGACGCCGCCCGCGAACAGCTCTGGATCGACTACGGGTTCATGCTGGCCTACGGCAGCTTCCTCGGGCTGGCCGGCGCCGCCGTCCGCGACCGCTGCCGCCGCCACGGGCTCGGACGGCTCGCCGCAGCCGGCGAAATCGCCGTCTGGCTCGGCCCCCTCGCCGCCGCCTTCGACGCCCTCGAGAACGCCTGCCTCCTGCTCACCGTGGGGGGCCACGGTGCCCCATTCCCCTCTCTGGCCACGGTCTTCGCCACCTGCAAGTTCGCCCTCCTCGTCGGGGCGATCGCCTACCTGCTCGTCGGCATCGCCGCGGTCCTCAGCCGCCGCGGTCGGGAGGAGCAGCCGAGCGGCTAGACCGCAGCGTCCGCCGGAAACAGAAAGGATGCGCCCATGCCCCAACCACGCCGCGCCGGCAAACGCAATGAGCCCCAGGACTTCGGCTGGGTGATCTCCTTCGGCTGCAAAACCACCGGCACCCTCCGCCGCCTCAAAGTCGACACCGATCCCTCCTCGGACACCAGCCCGATCGAGGTCCCCTGTCCCTGCGGCGAAACCCACCGCGTCACCGTCTCCCCCTACCGGCGGCGGCGCGCGGCGGACGAGCCTTTCGACCTCGAGGTCAAGAGCCTCGACGAGCTGCGCTAGCGCGAAGCCTGCGGCCCGCTACGAGAGCTCGATGACGCTGCGGATCCCGTCCTGGGCCTCCATCAGCTCGAAGCCGCGGTTGACTTCGTCGAGCCCGATCCGGTGCGAGACGAACGGGTCGAGGTCGATCTCCCCGGCCAGGTAGCGGTCGACGAGCACCGGGACCTGGTCGCGGCCCTTGACGCCGCCGAAGGAGGAGCCGGCGATGCGGCGGCCGGTGATCAGCAGGCGCGGGACGACGTCGAGGGTCTCCCCCCGCCCGGCGACGCCGGCGACGGTGCAGAGGCCCCAGCCCATCCGCGCCGCCTCGACCGCCTGGCGCATCACCGCGACGTTGCCGGTCGCCTCGAAGGTGTAGTCGGCGCCGAAGCCGCCGGTCATCTCGAGGATTCGCTCGACCGCCCCCTCCCCGCCCTCGAGCAGGTCGGTCGCGCCCTGGCCGCGGGCCAGCTCCAGCCGCTGCGGCGAGAGGTCGACGCAGACGATCCGCTCGGCCCCCCGCAGGCGGCAGCCGGCGACCGCGCCGAGGCCGACCATGCCGGCGCCGAAGACGGCGCAGCTGCTCCCGGGCTGTACGGCGGCGGTGTTGATCGCGGCGCCGAGCCCGGTCGAGAGGCCGCAGGCGAAGAGGCAGGCGTGCTCGAACGGGGCCTCCGGGCTCACCTTCGCCAGCGCGATCTCCGGCATCACCGTGTACTCGGCGAAGGTCGAGCAGCCCATGAAGCTGCGGATCTCCTCCCCGTCGCGGGAGATCCGCGTCGTCCCGTCGGGTAGGTGCCCCTTGTTCTGCTCCTCGCGGATCGCCAGGCAGAGGTTGGTGCGCTCGTCCAGGCAGTGGACGCATTCGCGGCACTGGGGCGAGAAGAGGGTGACGACGTGGTCGCCCGGCGCCAGCGAGCCGACGTCGGGCCCGACCGCCTCGACCACCCCGGCGCCCTCGTGCCCGAGCACGGTCGGCACGTAGCCGGAGGGGTCGGCGCCGGAGGCGGTGTAGAGGTCGGTGTGGCAGACACCGCAGGCGTGCAGCCGGACCAGCACCTCCCCGGCCCGCGGCTCGGCCAGCTCGACCTCCTGCACCGCCAGCGGCTCGCCGAACTCCTCCAGCACGGCCGCCCGCATCCTCATGCGGCCAGGCTCCTGCCGCAGTCGGCGATCGTCTCCTCGACCGGACGCGGCTCCCAGCCCAGCGCTCTCGCCTTCGCGCTGGAGAGCTCGACCCGCTTGCCGAGCTGGCCGACGACCGAGCGCGCGGCGGGGTCGAACAGCGCCATCCCCCGCACCAGGAAGTCGGGGATCGAGCGCTTCGGCACCTTCGCCGCCTCCGGCCCGAGGCGCTCGCGCAGGACCCTGGCGACGTCGGCCATCCACTGGAAGCGGGCCGTCGCCAGGTAGCGCTCGCCCCCGGCCTCGGCTGCGGTCATCGCCAGGATGTGCAGGTCGGCGACGTCGCGCACGTCGACGACGCTGAACCCGATCCGCGGCGTCCCCGGCATCCCCTGCAGCAGCCGCTCGACCATCTGCAGCGAGGTGGAATGCTCGCCGCCGAACAGCGGGCCGAGGATCGCGCCGGGGTTGACCACCGCCAGCCGCTCCTCCTCCCCCCGCTCCCGCACCAGGTCCCAGGCGGCCAGCTCGGCGCTCGTCTTCGAGCGGGCATAAGGGGTGAGCGCGGTGTCGTCGGGGTCCGACCAATCCGCCTCGGTGAGCGGCGCCCGAGCGGAGCCGGCGCTGCCGCGCACCGCCGCCACCGAGGAGGTGACGACCACCCGCCGCACGCCGGCACCGAGGGCGGCCCGCAGCACCCGCAGCGTCCCCTCCCGCGCCGGCACGATCAGCTCGTCGGGATCCTTCGGCTGCGCCGCCGGGAACGGAGAGGCGACGTGGAGGACGTAGTCGCAGCCCGCGACCGCCTCCGCCCAGCCGCCGTCGGACCGCAGGTCCGCCTCCAGCACCGCGAGCCGGTCGCCGGCATCCACCTCCGACCCGACCCGCGCCCGCACTTCCTCCTCCTTGGCGAGGCCCCGCACCGTCGTCCGCACCGCATAGCCGCGCCGCAGCAGCTCGACCACGCACCGCCCCCCGAGGAACCCCGACCCGCCGCTGACCAGGACCGTCTCCATCACGGCCCACCCTAGCCCGTGGCGCTCAGGGCGTTGCCGGCTGATTCACCAGCGCTTCATACCCGCGGCACGGCTCGCCCCGCAGACCCGGGCAGGGAGGCAGGCCGGTCGGCACGCTCACCCCGGGCACGACCGGCAGCAAAACGTTCGAGGGGGTATCCCCCCCGTAGGCGATCGCGACCTGCGCGCTGCCTTCCGGTTCGGTTTGATCGAAGGACCAGATCGGCTGGGTGCCGTTGGGGGCGGCGATCGTCACCCGGATCCGCGAGCCGGCCCGATAGGCGTGGCCCTCGTAGTAGAGCGGGATCGTGACCGGCACGAACTGATCGGCCGGAAGCGGGGAGACGTCGGCTTCCCGCAGGCTCAAAACCGGCTCGAGCGCGGTGCTCTTTTCGAGGTCGAGCTTGCGCTCGTTCCCCCGCACCCAGCCGTTCTGGACGAAGGTCTCCTTGCCGTCGGGCCTCACCTCGCTGATCGTCGCCTGGAGGTCGACGTTGGGAGTCGAGGAGCGGACCCAGACGTTCACCGCCCCGGCCCCGATCACGGTCGTGTTCGCGCTCAACGGCGCGGTGAGGTAGGAGACCGCGCTCCCCGGTGGGCTCTGCGCCCATTCGTATTTGGGCGCCGCCGTCCAGAGGCCGCCTTCGCCGGCGGCGGTGTCGCCGCTGAAGTCGGTCCTCGGCAGAGCGTCGGCGTCCCAGGTGAATTCGTCGGCCCCCGAGCCGGCCGGTGGACCGCCGCTCAGGCTGCCGCCTGGCGACAGGTACCAGGCCCTGGCTTCGGTGCCCGGTACCGGGAGCCCGTCGAAGGACTTTTCGAAGCCGGGATAGGGGCGGCCAGGCGAGACCCCGCCGGCGCCGTTGTCGAAGAGGACCCGGACCGGCTTCAGGTTCTCGAAGGCGTTCAGCGCCGAGCCATAGGTCGGCAGCAGCTGAATCGGATCCGGGGGAAGCGTGACCCCGGGTATGCCCATCGCTTCCTGGTAGATCAGCGGCGCGGCTGCGTGGATCGCCGACGAAGCGAGGATCGGCGGCCGTTTTGCGACATAGAGCTGCAGGAAGTCGTACCAGCGGTTGAAGGTCTCCGGGTCCAGCGAGTCGACGTGAGTGCCGTTGGTGAAGGTGAACCACTTCCGTTTCGTGCCGGTGAAGCGCTTGGCCAGGGTCGGGCAGTGGCCGCCGGTCTGCTCGTCGGTCCACTGGCAGGCCATGAAGGTCGGCACGTCGATCTTGTCGACGAAGGTGACCGGCGCCAGCGGATCGGCGACTTCGGGCTTGTAGTGATCGTTTTCTTCGATCTTCCGGAGCAGATCCACAGCCTCGGGGTGGAGGGCCTGGTTGGCCGCGCAGGTCTGGTCGCCTTCCTGGATGCGTTCGTAGGCCCATTCCTGGCCGCTGGTCGGAGAGGCGGCTTCGGCGTCGTGGACCCGCTCTTTGGCCCATTCGAGCGCGAACCCGGTATTGAGGATGCCGCCCGGATAGAGGGTCGTCTGGGTGTTGTCGATCACCGACATCGGCGAGATCGCCGCCAGGCTGGGTGGCTCGGTCGCGGCGGTGAAGAGCTGGCTGATGCCGCCGTAGGAGATGCCCATCATCCCGACCTTGTGGTTCAGGGCCCAGGGCTGGCGGGAGATCGTCTCGATCACGTCATAGCCGTCGAGGCCCTGCAGCGGCTCGAAGAAGTCGAAGGCGCCGCCGGAGCAGCCGGTGCCGCGCATGTTGACGTCGACCACCGTGAAACCCATCAGGTTGGCGAGGATCGAGATCCCGTTTTCGGGGCCGGCGGGGTTCGCGTAGCCGTAGCCCGAGTACTCGATCAGGGTCGGCGTCGGGCCGCTCGGCAGCGGCGGCAGTTCCACGCCGGGCAGCGCGTGCGTCACGTCCTGCGGCGGATGCACGTCGATCGCCAGCTTGGTGCCGTCGCGCGTGGTCAGGTACCCGTACCCGCTCGCGGGGATCGACTGGTCATAGAGGGCCGTGCTGGGGGGTGCCGATTGGGTCGTCAGGACCTGCAGCGGAGGCGATTCCGGGCCCGCCGAAGCGAGCCCGACGCGGTAGCCGTCTCCCGGCGCGACGTTGCGGAAGAGAACCCCGCCGAGTTCGTTGACGCTCCGCGTCGCGACTACCTGTTCCGCGCTGTCGTAGAGAGCCACCTGCGCGCCCGCCGGGAGGCCCGTCGCATAGACCTGTTCGACGCTCCCGCGGGCTTCGAAGGAGGGGTCGGCGCCAGCCTGCGCCGGGATCGCCAGCAACGCGAGCAGAGCCCCCCCGATCGCCGCCCAGCGGAGCCGCCCCTGCCAGCGCCGCCAATCCAAGATTTTGTTCCTACCAAAGATTCAGTACTTGTACCACGCGGCACGGGCTTTTCAAACCAGCCGTGCGCCCGGCCGGAGGCCGCTCGTTCCTTTCGCAGCAACCTCTAGAGGGGTGGCAGACGGGGCTCGAACCCGCGACCGCCGGCACCACAAGCCGGAGCTCTACCAGCTGAGCTACTGCCACCTCGCCGGCTTCAATCTAGCGGGCCGGGCGGGGGCTGGGGAGTGGCGGCTCGGTGCTCAGGCGCCTGGGGGGAATTCGGTGGCGCGGGGGAAGGCCTCGCGAAGTTCGAGGCAGCGGGCGCGGGAGTCGACCGGGGCGAACTGGCCGTTGACGGTGTCGACGAAGTAGGTGCGGCCGTAGCGGGAGCCGAAGCGGCCCAGCTGGCCGGGCGGCGGGGGCGGATATTCGGGCTGGCCGGCGGGGACGACGCCCTCGGCGGTGCACTGGAAGCGGGTGCCGAGGAGGCCGACGAAGCTGCGGACCGTGTGGCGGTGGTAGCGGAGGGCGACGGCGGCGGACATGTTCCAGGAGTTGGCGAAGACCGGAACGCCGGGGGAGATCTCGACGGGCTGGGCGAAGGTCCAGATCGCGGTGCCCGGCGGCGGGTCCGGGACCGCCCTTTCGACCAGGTCCACCATCCTCTGGCCTTCCTCGTAGGCGGCGACGAAGGCGCGGGATTCGTCTTCGATCGGCGAGACCCAACTGAGCCCGAGGGCGACGGCGAGCGCGCCGGTGCCGAGGGCGGCGAGGAGCGCGGCTCGCCGCAGCTTCTGGGTCGCCAGCGTGGCGAAGATCGCCAGGGTGGCATAGAGGAAGAGGGTCCAGCCGAGGGCCGGCACCGCGTTGACGCGGTCGGCGATCCCCGCCGCCAGCGGCCGGTAGTAGTCGAGACCGGGGACGTAGATCAGGTAGCCGAGGAGGGCGACGAGGAGGCCGGCCGCCGCGATCCCGAGCAGGGCCTCGACCCGCCCGCGCAGCGGGTCGGGCCGCGCTCGCCGCCTGACCGTCAGCAGCGCCCACGCGTACAGGGCGACCAGCGCGACGAAGGCGAGGACCCGCGCGCCGCCGAACGGCAGCAGCGTCCCGAACACGAGCTCCGGAAGCTCCGAGGCCATCGCCCAGGCATGGTCGATCGCACCCCCCACCCCTTCGCCGCGGGCTTCGCTCGCCCCGCTGACCGTCAGCGCCAGCGGCAGCAGGACCACGCAGTCGGCCAGCCACCGGGCCGCCGCCTGCCGTCGCGGCGACCGCAGCGCATAGACCAGGAAGGAGGTTAAGAAGAACGGCAGGCAGACCTCGTAGAGGAGGAGGCTGAGGGCGAACAGGAGCAGCGAGGCGGCGTGGAGGGCGAGCCGCCGCCGCCCTTCCGCCCGGAACGCCCGCAGGGCCAGCAGGAACCCGATCGCGCCGAGGGCGATCGAGAGCGAGGCATGGACGATCGGGGACCACAGCCACAGCGAGGAAGCCGCCGGGAAGACGACGAGCAGGGTGACGACGGCGGCGGCGTCGAGGTAGCGCACGCCCAGCTCCCGCATCAGGGCGTAGAGGGCAAGGCACATCCCGACTCCGGAGGCGATCTGCCACGCGTACCAGGCGCCGGTGTCGGCGCCGAACCACTCGTTCAGCGCCACCCGGTAGACGGCGTTCGCGGGCCGCGAGGCCATGCTTTCGAGGTCGAGGAAGTGGCCGACGGCGGAGAAGAAATTGTCGTGCGGGTAGAGGGCATACCAGGCGCGGGTCACCCAGGCGTCGCCGACCCACCCTCCGTTGCGGGCATGGTCGCCGTAGACGAGGACCGCGACGAAGACGAGGAGCGCCGCCAGTCCCAGCACCTGGACGAGCGCCCGCCGCCGCCCGCCGAGACGGTTCTCGAGGCTCGTGCTTTCGCGGAACACGAAGCGGTTACCGCTGCAGCTTCAGCGCGCGACTGGCCTTCCGCAGGAACCCCGTCGCCTGCCAGCTGCGCGAACCGAGGACCTCCCCCAGCCGCGTGTCGAGAGACGCCTTGAGCTCGTGCATTTCCGCCAGCCGGTGCTTCAGCAGGGGCATTTGCGCCAGCTCCTGGTTGGCGTCGATCAGCGACTTGTTCACCTGCTCCAGGCGCTCGGCCAGCGACGCCGCCCGAGCCTCGGCCTCGGCCGCCCGCCGTTCCGCCTCCAGGGCTCGCGTCTCCTCCGCCCGGGCGGCGCCGTTTTGCGCCGCCGCCCGGTCGACCCGCTCCTGCCACCACCGCACCTCGAACGGGTCGGCCATGCTGACCAGGGCCGACGGCCGCGGGGCCCCCTCGTCGCAGCCGACGACGATCGTGAAGGTCGTCCCCCGGGGCCGCTGGATCGCCGACCGCCGCACCGGGACCGGAGACGCGCCCGCCCCGTTCGAGTGCCCGTTGGAGCCGTTTTCGGCCGGCTCGATCGCCGAGGCGAGCCAGGCGTGCTGGAGGTACATCTGCACGCAGCCGAAGTGCTCCTGCACCAGCCCCAGCAGCTCCTCCGGGCGAAGCTCGTGTCGATGGTGCTCGTTCCCCGGCGGATAGACGTCGGGATTGGGAGAGGAGACGAGGATCATCCCGCCGGGCCGAACCACGCGCCGCAGCTCGGCCAGGCCCCGCTGCGGCGATTCGAGGTGCTCGATCGTCTCGAAGCAGACAGCGGCGTCGAAGCTGTCGTCGTCCAGCTCGAGGATCTGCAGGTCTCCCTGGAGCACGGTGGCGCCGCACCGCTCCCCGCGCGCTCTCGACTCGGCGACCGCGCCCCCGTCGACATCGATCCCCGTGAGCGAAGCGGCTCCCGCTTCGGCCAGGATCTCCAGCCCGTAGCCGGTTCCACAGCCGGCGTCCAGCACCGTCTTGCCGCCGAGGAGCTCCCCCGCCCACCAGTAGCGGCCACGATGCTCCGCGTCCATCAGGGTGTCTGCCGATGCACTCGGATCGAAGCGCTCAGGATGAGCGACAGCGCTTGCCGGCGAGCTGCCGTTCTGAGATCCCATAGAAGCCTCCTGCCTCATTACCCAATCGCCGCAGTATCTACCACTCCCCGGCGTAGAGACCCGGAGTCACTTGTTGATTCGTCCAGAGCCCTGCCGAGGGCGGCCGCTTGCGCTCGTAAATCGCCCCCCACCACTTCCAGCGCGGATTCGGCAGCGGACCGAGCTCCTGCGTCGCGATCGGATCGAACCCCTCGGCGGCGATCGCCGCCGTCAGGAAGGAGGGCGTCATCGCCCAGATCCAGTGCGAGTGGTTGACCTCGTCGACGTCGAAGACCTTGTGGTCGGAGGCTTCGGCCTCCAGCGGATAAAGCTCCTCGACGGCCGTGTTGCCGGGGAGGTAGACGAGGGTCCCGGGGTGCTTCTGCTCCTCCAGCATCGGCTGCACCACGCAGAACCGCTTCTCGACCAGCCGCAGCATCAGCGACAGGGTCCCCAGCATCCCCGGCTGGTGCAGGAGGATGTCGAAGACGACGCCGAGGTCGAACCTCTCGCGCACGCTCGCCATGAACAGCGGGTCCGAGAAGTCGCCCTTGCGGAAGTCGATCTTCGGCTCGGCGATCCGCTCCTGCTGCCAGGCGGTGGTCTCGAGGCTGTCGATCAGCAGCACCCGGTCGCAGTGTTCGGCGCACTCGACCGTGTAGCCGCCGTCGACCCGCCACATGTCCCCGAAGAGGACGGCGCTCTCACACCCCGGCAGCGCCTGCCCGAGCAGCTCCAGCTTGAAGCCGACGACCGGCTCGCTCCGATCGAGCATCAGAGCGATCCCGGCCGGTTCAGCATTCGGCGGCGATCCGCCCCTTGATGCCTTCGCCGAAGAGCAGGGGCCCTTCCCTGCCGTCGAGCGAGGCGACGACTTCGATGCCGGCGGCGGGCGCGCCGCATTCGAGCGCGCCGAGCGGCAGACGCAGTTCGAACCCGCTTTCCTCGAGGCCGGGCTTGCCGAGGACTTCGACCACGTCTTCCCGCTTCATGGTGGGAACGACGCCGGCCAGCTTCCTGCCCCCCACCGATGCGGTCACCTGAGTGGCCGGTTCGGCCAGGTCGGCCGAGCCGGCCCAGCCGGAGAGGATCATCGATTCGCCGTCGGTGGCGACGTTGTCGACGTAGCCGGCCACGGGGCTGCCCCCGCCGCCGCTTTCCGGGTTCGCCTTGTCTCCTCCCCCACCGCCCCCTTGCGGCTTCGAAGCCACGGTTTCGGTGACGGTCACGGTCGTCTCGCCGCCGCCGCAGGCCGTTAGTCCCAGGGCCAGGGCAAGGCAGACGATGATCAGGGAGGCACGAAGGTCGAGTAGTCGCATCGAGCGGCGCAATCTAACGGCTATTCAGGTCGTGGCGGCGGCAAGGTACGGATGGCGGCGCAGCAGAGCTCCCCAGGCGGCGGTGCTGTCGACGTTGGCGAGGGCGATCATCGAATGCGGGCTCTTGCGGTAGCGGCCGACGAAGTCGGGGACGTGGACGCCGTCGTAGCCGGCGCCGGCCAGGGCCACCCAGAGGGCGAAGTCCTCCCACCCGTAGAGCGCGGGATCGGTGGCGTAGCCGCCGACCGCCTCGAGCGCGGAGCGGCGCAGCATCGCCATCGCGTCGATGTAGTTGCCCCGGCGCAACCGCTCGGGATCCCAGGGAAGCCAGTTCATCAGGTCGACCGGGCCGTTGACGTCGAACGACTGGATGATCCCGTAGGCAAAGGCCGCCTCGGGGCTCTCGTCGAGGGCCGCGGCGAGGCGCTCCAGTCCCGCGCTCATGACTTCGTTGTCGGCGTCGAGGATGAACAGGTAATCGGCCTTCGCATGGGTCGCGGCGAGATTCCGCGCCGCCGGCAGGCCGCGGTTGCGCGAGAGGCGCACATGGGTGAGCGAAAGCCAGGGAAGCTCCTCGCAGGTGGCTTCGACGGCGGCGACCGAGCCGTCGCTCGAAGCGTCGTCGACGGCGACGACCTCGACCTCGCCGAGGCTGCCGAGGGCGACGCTGCGGATCGCGTCGCCGACGAAGTCGGCGTAGTTGTGGACGGTGAGGAGGACGCTCACCCGCGGCTCCGTGTCCTGCGGGCCGAAGCGCACCACCTGCTCCTCGTCGCCTCCGCCGCCGAGCATCTCCTCCATGCGCCGCTCCAGGTTGTGGACCCGCACGATCAGGTGCTTCAGCCCCATTCGCCCGGCCAGCGCGGTGCCGACGTGCTCGGCGTACTCCTCCCACGGCGGTTTCGGCTCCGGCTGGGGCGCCGGCAGCGGCACCGGCTCGGGCGTTCGGAGGTTGCTCTGCGGCACCTGCTCCGCCGCCCGTTCGACCGCCCCCAGGAGGCGCTCGCGAGTCTGGGACACCGGCATCTCCTCGCGCAGGAACTCGTAGGCGGTGCGGCGGATCCGCCGCATTCGCTCCGGGTCTTCCAGCAGCCCGCCGAGGACTTCGGGCAGCTGCCAGTAGCCGGCGGATATGTAGTGCTCGCCCGGGACGAGCGGCTCGATCTCCACGCAGTGCTCGGTGACGATCACGCAGCCGTTCAGCTGCGCCCCCACCACCCGGTGCCACTCCAGGTAGGGCAACGGGCTGCGGTGGACGTTGAAGAGGACCTTCGTGTCGGCGAGCATCCTCCACTTCCGCTCCCGGGCCCAGAACGACTCCTTCTCGCCGGTGTGCGTCCGGTCGATCTCGGTCAGCTTGATCGCCGCCCTCCGCCCCTCTAGGTAAGGCGCAGCCAGGGCGAGGGCGTGGGCGCGTCGCTCCGCGTGGCCGCCCATGAAGACGACGTCGAGCGAGCGCTCGCGCTCGAGGTCCCCGCCCCAGGCGTCCCATTCGGGCACGTAGCCGAGGGGCAGGTGCTCGGCGGCGATGCCGCGGGCGCGCAGCTCGGTCACCCCCAACCGGTTGATGTCCAGCACGGCGCCCGCCCGGGCCGCGACGCTGGCCGAGAGGTCGAACCAGGGGGTCCGGGGCTGCTCGGTGCACACCGCCAGCGTGCGCTTCAGCTGCGCCGAGGTCGGGTGCGCGAGCTCTTCGACCAGCGCGTAGTACTCGTGCGGGACGAACATGTAAACGAGGTCGTCGGCCGGAGGCGGGAAGCAGTCGACCGACTCCTCGACGGCGATCCCGGCCTCGGCGAGAACCCCCGAGAACGCTTCCAGGATCTCGGAGAAGAACACGTTCTGCTGGCTGGCAGAAACGACGCAGATCCGCAGCTTGCCCCCCATCCCGGGGGATTATCGCTTCTCAGGCGACCGAAGCGAACTTGCCCGTACGACCCTCGTCCGCCTCCCCCGCAGAGGCGGCGTCGCCGCGGGAAAAGTCGATCTCGTCGTCGAGCGGGCCCTTGCGCAGGAGGCGGATGTCCTGGGCGTAGTTCTGGTGCAGGCGCCAGGGATGGGCTGCCGCCTGTTTGGGGAGCTGGTCGAGGGCGCGCAGGACGTAGCCGGACTTGAGGTCGATGATCGGTTCGATCTCGACCGAGGAGCCGGGAGCCCTGGGGGTGGCGACGCGGTAGCCGTGGGCGTCCATGTGCTCGAGCAGGCGGCAGACGTAGGCGGCGACGAGGTCGGTCTTGAGGGTGAAGGAGGCGTTGGTGTAGCCGAGCGCCAGGCACATGTTGGGGATGCCGCTGAACATCATCCCCTTGTAGCCGACGGTCTCCGACATCCGTTTCTCCCTGCCGTCGACGAGGATCTGCATCCCGCCGAGGACGAGCATGTTGAGGCCGGTGGCGGTGACGATGATGTCGGCCTCCAGCTCCTTGCCCGACTGCAGCCGGATCCCCTTCTCGGTGAAGGTCTCGATCCGGTCGGTGACGATCTCGGCCTTGCCCTTGCGGATCGCCTTGAAGAGGTCGGCGTCCGGCACGGCGCAGAGGCGCTCGTCCCAGGGGTCGTACCGCGGCTTGAAGTGGGTGTCGATGTCATAGCCGGCGGGCAGCAGCGGTTCGAGGCGTTTGCGAAGGATGCGCTTGGAGAAGTTGGGCCAGCGCCGGAAGAGCGTGTAGCTGCCGTGCAGGACGAGGACGTTCTTCCAGCGCACCGCCGCGTAGGCGAGCTTTTCCGGCAGCAGGCGCCGCAGCCGCTGGGCGAGCGGGTCGACGGCCGGGCGGGAGACGACGTAGGTGGGCGAGCGCTGCAGCATCGTCACCTGTGCCGTCCGCTCGGCCAGGGCCGGCACCAGCGTCATCGCCGTGGCGCCGCTGCCGATCACGACGACGCGCTTGCCCTCGTAGTCGAGGTCCTCGGGCCAGTGCTGGGGGTGGACGATCCGCCCCTCGAAGCGCTCGGTCCCCTCGAACTTCGGTAGGAAGCCCTCGTCGTAGCGGTAGTAGCCGGTGCAGCCGTAGAGCCAGTCGCAGGTCAGCTCGACCGGCTCGCCGTCGCGCTCGGCGCGGACGGTCCAGCGCGCCTCGGCGCTCGACCACTCGGCGGCGAGGACCTTGTGGTGGAAGCGGATCTTCCCCTCCACCCCATACTCCTGCGCCGTCTCCTTGATGTAGTCGAGGATCGACTCCCCGTCGGCGATCGACTTTTCCCCGAGCCAGGGCTTGAACGAGTAGCCGAGGGTGAACATGTCGGAGTCCGAGCGGATGCCGGGGTAGCGGAAGAGGTCCCAGGTCCCGCCGATCGAATCGCGCGCCTCGAGAATCGCGTAGCTCTTCCCGGGGCAGTTCCGCTGCAGGTGGACGGCGGCGCCGATGCCGGCAAGGCCGGCGCCGACGATGAGGACGTTTACGTGCTCGCGCTCGGTCGACATGGGGGAATTCTCCTCCTACTAGCGTTCGAGGCGAGCGAGGAGGTCGCTCGTCATCGGGGTGGACTTGAAGAGGCCGCGCCTGGCGCCGGTGCGCATCTGGCGCCGGACCGCCCGCTCGACCAGGCCTTTGGGGACGAACCGCATCGCGGCGTAGGCGCGGGCGCCGCGCTTGGTCGTGGCGAGGTCGCGGACCGGCTTGCCGTAGATGGCGCGGACGATTGTCTCGACCGCGGCGCTCAACGGCTCCGGCGGGACCATCCCCTCGAGGCCGATGCCGGCGCTCTGGCTGGCGTCGTGGATGGGGGTGCGGATGTAGCCGGGGTAGACGGTGGTGACGGTGACCTCGTCGCCGACCTCCGAGCGCAGCTGCTCGGAGTAGCCGACGACGGCGCGCTTGCTGGCGCCGTAGGCGGTGGCGAAGGGGACGGCGAGGTGGGCGAGGCCGGAGGAGATGTTGACGACGCGCCCGTGCGAGGTACGCAGCGCCGGCAGGGCCGAGGCGGTGACCCGCCAGGTGCCGAGCAGGTTGACGTCGAGGACGCGGAGGACGTCGGGGCCCGGCTTTTCGGTCGCGCTCTGCGGCAGGCCGATGCCGGCGCAGTTGACGAGGGCGTCGAGGCCGCCGCCGAGGCGCGCCACCGCGGCGGCGACGGCGGTGTCGACCGAGGCCTGGTCGGTGACGTCGCAGACGATCAGGTCGTCCTCGCCCTTGAGGTCGAGGCCGACGACCTGCGCCCCGCGCTCGCGCAGCGCCTTCGCGGTCGCCTCGCCGATGCCGCTGGCGGCGCCGGTGATGATCACGCGCTTGCTCACGAGCAGAACTGTATCAACACCGTGTCGAGTGGGTCAACGATTTGTTGATTCTCTCGACAGGATGTATCGTGGAGCAGATGCCGACGACGGCCAAACCCGCGACCGACGCTGTCGTCGCGCCTGGCAAGGGCCGCGGGCGACGCGCCGCTCGCGCCAGCGGCGACGATCGGGAGCGGGCGATCCTGGAGACGGCGGAGCGGCTGCTGGAGGAGCGCCCTCTCAGCGAGATCTCCGTCGACGACCTCGCCAAAGGCGCCGGCATCTCCCGCCCCAGCTTCTACTTCTACTTCCCCTCGAAGGACGCGGTGGTGCTGACGATCGTCGACCGCCTCGTCGCCGCCGCGGCCGGCAGCCGCGAGGAAGCGCTGGCGACGCTGGCCCAGGGCGAGCCGCGGGCGGGCCTGCGCCGCGGCCTCGAAGACCTCTACGCCGCCTTCCGCGCCCGCCGGGCCGTCACCCTCGCCGCCGCCGAACTGCGGATGACCAATCCCGAAGCGCGCGAGCTCTGGGCCGAGGTGATGGAGGGCTGGGTCGCCGACGTCACCGCGGTGATCGAGTCCGAGCGCGCCAAGGGCGCCGCGCCGCCCGGCCCTCCCGCCCGCGAGATGGCGACTGCCCTCGTGCAGATGAACGAGCGGGTCCAGTACGCGGCCTTCGCCGGCGAGTCCCCCGCGCTCGAGGAGGACCGGGTCCTCGACGTCCTCGTCGACATCTGGCTGCGGGCGATCTACGGCACCGCCGACCCGGGTTAAAGGCGCGGCGCGACCTCGCGCCCCATCAGCGCGACCGCGTCGAGGTCGCGGTGGAGAAGGTGCTGGCCCATGATCCGGGTCAGGCCGGCCGCCTCCAGCTCCCGCAGCTGCTCGACCGCCTCCTCGACCGTGCCGAGGATCGTGCTCGGGCGCAGGCCGGCGATGAACGCCGCGCCGTCGCCGCCCTCGCCTTTCCACTCCGAGAGGCGGGAGGCGCGGTCGAGCAGGTCCTCGCGGTCGGCGCCGACCAGCCAGCCGGTCATCATCGAGAGCGGCAGGGTCGCCGGATCGCGTCCCTCCTTCTCGCAGGCCTCGTCGAGCCGCCGCCGCAGGTCGGCGACCTCCGCCGCCGTCGACATCACCGTGTTGTACTCGTCGGCCCAGCGGGCGCCGATCCGCAGGCTGCGCGGGCCGCCTTTGGCGCCGAGGATCAGCGGCAGCGGCCGCTGCACCGGCTTCGGCAGGGCGTCGAGCTCCCGCGCCGAGTAGTACTTGCCGTCGAAGTGGAACGGCCCCTCGGCCCAGTGGCCGCGGACGACCTGCATCTGCTCTTCGAGCGTCTCCATCCGCGGCCCGATCTCCGGCAGGTCGAAGCCGTAGAGCTCGTGCTCGCGCTCCCACCAGCCGGCGCCGATCCCGACTTCGACCCGGCCGCCGGAGACGTGGTCGGCGGTCACCGCCGCCTTTGCCAGCACCGCCGGGTGGCGGAAGGTCGCCGGCGAGACCATCGTCCCCAGCCGCAGCTTCTCGGTCGTCGCCCCCAGCGCCGTGATCGTCCCCCAGGCGTCGAGCGAGCCGCGCTCGCGCCGGTCGTCGACCGAGAGGTAGTGGTCGGAGCGGAACATCGTCCCCACCCCGTGCTCTTCGCAGGCCGCCGCCAGCGCCTGCCAGTCCTCCCAGGTCACGTCCTCCTGGCCCTCGACCATCAGGCAAACGTCCATCGCGCCTCCTCTACCCGGCGGCGACGATTTCAGCGAAGGCCTCGAAGCCCGGCGCGGTGCGCTCGACCAGCGCCGCCTCGAGCTCGGCGGCGCGCTCCGGCAGGGCGTGGGCTCCGTCGTCGCCGAGCGCCGCGCGGGCTTCGGAGATCATCGTCGGCTCCTCGAGCCACGCCTCGACCAGGGCGAAGTCGGCCTCGGGATGGAAGAGGACGCCCCAGGCGTTGCCGGCGCGGAAGGCCTGGCAGGCGGTGCGGTCGGAGGATGCGAGCCGCTCGGCCCCGTCGGGCAGGTCGAAGCAGTCGCCGTGCCAGTGCAGGACCTCGGCGCCGGGGGCGAGCCCGCCCAGCAGCGGGTCGTCAGCCGTGGCGATCTCGACCGGAGCGAACCCGACCTCCCGCTTCCCGGGCCGCACCTCGGCCCCCAGCGCCCGCGCCAGCAGCTGCGCACCGAGGCAGACGCCGAGCACCGGCGTCCCCCGCGCGACCGCCGCGGACAGCCACTCGCGCTCCGCGGTCAGCGCCGGGAAGCGCTCGACTTCGTCGGCGTTCATCGGCCCGCCCATGATTACGGCGCCGGCGACTTCGTCATGAGGCGGCAGCGCCTGGCCGGCGAGCGGTTTGACCACCTTCACCCGCAAGTCGCGACAGGCGTCGAGGATCCGGTGCGGCCCCTCCCAGGGCACGTGCTGGACAACCAGCAGGGTCGGATGCTCGTCCAGGGTCATCGCCGGCCAGGCTAGCCTCGGCCACTGAATGACGCAGCCGACCTTTACCCCAGCGGGGTGTGGCAGAAATCGGATCCGCGGGTTGTCGGTGGTGGCGCTCGCCGCCCTACTGGTCGGCACGGTCCTCCTCGCCGCCACCGCCTCGGCCGTCGGCCCCTACCCCGGCCTCGGCTCGTGCCATGTCTCCCCGGACCCACCCGCGTCGCTCTCGCCGCGCGCGCCGTCCCTCCCCACCGAGGCCGCCTGGAACCAGGACGTCTCGAAGGCGCCCCGCGACCCGCGCTCGAACTCCTACATCTCCTACATCGACTCGCACGGCGGCGATCGCCTCCATCCCGACTTCGGCTCCCCGCGTCCCTACGGGTTCCCCTACTCCGTGGTCGGCGCCGGCCAGCCGAAGTTGCCGATCCACTACACCGCCTACGGCGAGGAGAGCGACCCCGGCCCGTTCCCGGTCCCGGCCGGAGCGCCGGTCGAGGGCGGCAACCGCAGCGACGGCGACCGCCACGTCCTCGTCGTCGACCGCTCCGCCTGCCGGCTCTACGAGCTCTACCGCGCCTTCTACGTCGCCAAGCCGCGCCCGCACTGGAACGCCGACTCGGGGACGAGCTGGGACCTCAGCTCCGCCGCCCGCCGTCCCGACGGCTGGACCTCCGCCGACGCCGCCGGGCTGCCGATCTTCCCCGGGCTCGTCCGCTACGACGAGGTCGCCGCCGGCCACCTCGACCACGCGATCCGCGTCACCTTCGAGAGCACCCGCGAGGCCTGGGTCCACCCCGCCTCCCACTGCGCCGGCGACACCTCCGACCCGAATGCCCCGCCGATGGGCCTGCGCCTGCGACTCAAGGCCGGCTACGGGCTCGGCCGCTTCCGCGGCGCCGCGAGGACGATCGCCCTGGCGATGAAGCGCTACGGGCTGATCGTCGCCGACAACGGCTCCAACTGGTTCTTCTCCGGCAGCAGCGACCGCCGCTGGGACGACGAGGACCTGAACCAGCTGAAGCGGATCCCCGGCAGCGCCTTCGAGGTGGTCAAAAGCGCGGCAACGCCGCATTCATGCTGATTTGCAGGCATTGGATTGGGTACTTGAGCCAATAGGGACACACCCCTGAGGAGAGAGGAAAATGGCTCAGACCAAACCCAAATCGAGTTCGAAACCGAAAACGAAATCGAAACCGAAATCCAGCAAATCGTCGGCTTCGAAAACCGCGAAACCGGCCTCGAAATCGAAATCCAAATCGGCGTCGAAACCCAAAGCGGCGAAATCGAAAGCGAAACCGAGCAAAAGCAAAGCGAGCAAGCCGCGCAGCTCGAGCAACGGCGCCAGCGCCAAAAGCAGCTCGAACGGCTCGTCGAGCAAACACTCGAACGTCGAGGCGGTAAAAAACGCGGTCGGCGGCGCCGGTCAGACCGTAGGCAAAGTCGCGAGCAAAGCGAAAGTGCCGCTCGTCGCCGGCGGGGCGGCGATCGCCGGGGCCGCGGGCGGGATGGCTCTCGCCGCCTCGAAGAAAGGCCGCAAGAGCGGTCTCAGCAAGGCCATGAGCCGCAGGCCCAAAGTCAAGGTCAGCGGTAAAGACATGGCAAAGGCAGCCAAAGAGGTAGGGAACTTCAGCGCGCAGGTTGGCGAGCTCGCCACCGAGCTCCAGCGCGCTCGAGAGTCGGCGGACGGGAACGGCAAGCACCGCTCGCCGGTAGAGGTCGTTCTACAGGGGCTCACCGCGAGGCGCTAGCGCCGGGCTGGCCCTGAGGACATTGGCTGCGACCGCGCGTACGGGACGCGCGGTCGGCAGCCTCACTCCGGTCCCGCTCCCTCCGCTTCGCGTCGTCGCCGCTGCCCCACTTCGCGGGCCACGTCCTCGGCATCGAAGTCCTCGCCTTCGGCCGGGTGGACGATCCACTGCGCCACCTTCCAGTCGACCTTGACGTCGCGATAGGCGACCCCGGCCTCCGGCTCCTCTGGGATGTTCTCCCGCTCGACCTCCGCGTCGGTTTCGTGGCCCGGCTCGCCGTAGTAGGCGACCTTGCGCTTCTTCGGGACCTTCCCGAACGTCACCTCCCTGGCCTTGACCGAGGTGGAGAAGTCGAGGTCGGGACGACGGCCGCCGCTCACGCGGCAGCCGCCTTCTCGACGTCATGGACGGTGACGCGGCCTTCGGCGCCGGTGCCCTCGACCTCGTCGACGTCGACCCCGTGCTCCTCGGCCTTGCGCAACGCCGCCTCGGTGGCGTTGTGCTTGGCGGCCCGCCGCTGGCGGCGTTTTTCGCCCAGCTCCATCGCCTTGTGAGTGGCGGCGAGGCCGAGGTCTTTGGCCTCGTCGGCTGCGGCTGCGCCGATCTCTTTGGCGACGAGCTTGGCGATCTGTTTGGCGATGCCGCCGCCGGCTCCGCCTTCGCCTCCATTGCCGCCGCCGTTGCCGCCGTTTCCGCCTCCACCGCCGCCCGGGCCCGCCAGTCCGCCGAGCGCACCAGCGCCCTGGCCGAGCCCGCCGACCGCCTGCCCGGCCCCTTCGCCGAGCCCGCCGACGGCCTGGCCCGCGCCTTCGCCGACCTGCCCGACGGCTTTGTTGGCGCCTTCGCCGACCTCGCCTACCGCTTTCCCGGCGCCGCCGCCCACGTCTTCCACCGCCCCGCCGGCTCCTTCGCCCACGTCTTCCACGGCGCCGCCGGCTCCTTTGCCGACGTCTTTGACGGCGCCCCCGGCGCCCTCGCCGACGTCTTCGACCGCGCTGCCGGCGCCTTCGCCGATCTGCCCGACCGCTTTATTCGCCCCTTCGCCGACTTCGCCGACCGCTTTCCCGGCGCCTTCGGTGACCGGTTCGAGCGAGTGCGCAATCGTCTGCAGCACGTCCGGGTTGCGGTCGAGCGTGGTCAGGACCCGGTCGATGATCGCGGTCACGTGGTCGAGGCGTGCCCGCATCAGCATCTGAGCTTCGACCCCTTTGATGTTTAGTTCGACCTTCCCCAGCTCGACGTGGACGCCGACGCTCAACTTCACCAGGTCGAGGACCTCGGCGTGGAGGGAGACCCGCGCCATGAGGTCGTCGAGCTCGAAGTGGATCTCGTCGACCTTGACCACAGGGACGTCGACGATGACGTCGGGCTCGTCGGTATCGCTGATTTCGCCCGGGTCGATGACCGTGTAGTCCTCGTACATCTGCTCCGGCCGGGTCTTGTCGGAACCCTGGTTGCGGATCCCGCTCCGCCGCTGCCCGTCACCCGAGCCATTTTCGTCCTTCTTCTGGGTCGGGCTTTTGTTGCGCCCGCTCCCCGCCGTGCTCTGGTGGACTTCTTTCCGGGGGCTTTTGCTCCTGGCTTTTTTGGACTGCGCCCGTTTCCGACTGTTTTTGGATTTGGTCTGCTGGGCCATCCCACACCTCTCCTCGCTCACGCGTTTCCTCTTCCCTTAAGGAACTTTTTCCCGTTGCGAGAAGCGGCAAACGCAGCTGTAGCCGGAAGTCAGTGGCTGTGGCGGCGGCCGCCGGAGACCAGGCGCCAGGCCCGGCTGAGGACGTAGAGGATCGCGAAGGAGATCGCGAGCCCGATCGCGCCGAGCAGGAGGAGGAAGAGCACGAAGGCGAAAATCGCCACCGGGATCAGGAGCAGTTTCACGCCTGCGTAGTCTTGCAATGGAGATGCTTCAGACGGCGGCAGTCCTGCAGGTGGTGGTGGCGCTGGCCGGCGCCAGCGGCGGCAACCGGGCGGTGGCGACGATCGGCGACGGCCTCGCCCTGATGGAAGCCCGCCAGCGCGTCGAACGGACCGACTCCGCGGAACCGCGCCCGGCGGCGAAGAAGGCGAGCCTGCCGAGCGCCGCAGAAATCGCCGCCGATCCCTCCAAGCTGCCGCCCGCCTCGGCCGGCAGCAACGGGACCCACGTGCCCCACACCTCCTCGCTGCGCCGCGACCAGATCTTCGCCCACCGCCGCGGCGGCTCGGGCTCGAGCGCGATCCTCCTCACCGGCGTCGCCCTCGCCCCGACCGACGCGCCGGCGGCGGTCGCGGGGGCGATCGACGCCGCCAACACGATCGTCGGCCGCCCCTACGTCTGGGGCGGCGGCCACGCCTCCTTCTACAGCAACTCCTACGACTGCTCCGGCGCCGTCAGCTTCGCCCTCTTCGGCGGCGGCCTGATCCCGCGCCCGCTCACCTCCGGCGACCTCATGCACTGGGGTGCGCCCGGGCCCGGCAGGTGGATCACCGTCTACGCCAACCCCGGCCACGCCTTCGTCGAGATCGCCGGCCTGCGCTTCGACACGGTCGGCGACGAACAGGGGACGGGACCGCGCTGGCACCTCGCCGCGGTCTCGACCGCCGGCTTCGTCGCCCGGCACCCGCCGGGCCTCTGAGAAGCGAGAAAGGCCGGCCTCCGCTTAGAGGCCGGCCCCGTGGTGGCTAGTTGCCCTTCCCGATCGACTCGAGGGGCATAACGCGCTCGGTGTGGAGATCCATCCTTCTTCACCCCCTCCGGACTCGGCTATCTGAGGTTGCCTCTGGATTATTGGTGAATCTGATTCCAGTAATGAGCTTACTTTCAGCAAAAAGCGGGACTTTTTGAACACAATGTCCAGCCAGCGGTTACGATCAAGCCCTCGCCAGTAATCAGCCCGCGATAAGGAAGAAGCCGATGTCGACCAAAACCCAGCGCCGCAAAGCCACCGAGAACCGGATCAAAGCGATGAGCCACCCGTTGCGGGCGTCGATCCTGCGCATGCTCACCGAGCGGACGGCGAGCCCGGCCGAAATGGCCCGCGAGCTCGACGAGGAGCTTTCGAACGTCAGCTACCACACGAAACAGCTGGTCGAGTTCGAGTGCGCGGAGCTGGTCAGCACCCGGCCGGTGCGCGGGGCGCTAGAGCATTTCTACCGCGCCACCGAGCGGCATCTGATCGATACCGAGGAGTGGGAGGAGCTCGATCCGCTGGTGGCCGAGGACCTGGTCTGCGAATTCATGCAGAGGATCCTCGACGACTTCGTCGCTTCCGCCCGGGCCAGGATCGTCGGCTCCGACGAGAACTTCCACCTCACCCGCACGCTGCTCGTGCTCGACGAAGAGGGGATGGGAGAAGCCCTCGAAGCGCATGAACGAGCGCGGCTGGAGATCCTCGAGATCGCGGCCCGCAGCGCCGCCCGGATGGTCGAGTCCGGCGAGGAGGGGACCAACGTCTCCACCAGCCAGGGCCTGTTCAAGCTGCCCGACTCGAAGCGCCGCTAGCTACTCCGCCGGCAGCGGGAACCGCATCCGCACCTCGGTCCCCTCGCCTTCCTGGACGATCCGCAGGTCGGCCGAGAGGCGGGCGATGATCGAGAGGCCGAGGCCGAGGCCGTCGACCGACCCTTTGCCGAAGCCCTTGCCGCGGTCGCGGACGCGGAGCTCGAGCCAATCGTCCCCGCGGCGGGCGGAGAGCTCGACGACGCCGGCCTCGCCGGCGGCTCCGGCGTACTTGACGGCGTTGGTCACCGCCTCGGAAACCACCAGGGCCACGTCGGCGGCCAGCTCCTCCCCCACTCCCTGCTCGCGCGCGAACTCCGTCGCCCGCCGCCGCAGCACCGGAACCGAGGCCGGCTCGGCCGGCATCACCAGATTCATGCGGGGGATCCGGGGCAAGCGATGGACACGCCGTTATCTTCGGCGATCCGGCGGTCGGCAGTAGCGCCGCAACGCCGCCGCCGGACCGGGCGCGCTCCTAGCCGCCGCGGGCCATATTCGCCGGGGTCCGGAAGCGAGGGCGCCCTCCTAAAGGAGATTGGACAGATTGTCGATGACGAGGTCATCCGGAGCGTCCCAGCGCTCGCCCACAGGAAGGAGATCGCCCATGCATCGCATCACCCGTAGACGAGCGCTCGCCGCGCTCGCGGGTCTCGCCACCGTCGCCGTCGCCGCCGCGGCCTACGCGTACTTCACGAGCACCGGCTCCGGCACGGCCACCGCCAAAGTCGGCACCAGCTCCGCCGTCACCCTGAAAGGGACGGTTTCCGGCAACCTCTACCCGGGGGCCTCCTCGCAGGTCTCCTTCACGGTCGACAACCCGTCGACCGGCGCGCAGCGGGTCGGGACGATCACCCTGACCGGGATCACGGTCGACGCCGGCCACTCGACCTGCAGCACGACGATCAGCGGCGGCAACCCCGACTTCTCGATGCCGGCCGTGGCCGTCAACGCCACCTTCCCCTCGGGCAACGGGCAGGCGGTGACGCCGAAAGGCACGCTGACGATGAACGACACGGGCGTCAGCCAGAACGCCTGCCAGGGCGCGGAACTCACCCTCGCTCTCTCCAGCAACTAGGCCCGCCCGCGGCAACCCGATGCCGGGGCGGCGCGAGATGGGGCGCTTCCGCGCGACCAGGGCACTCGTTGCCCTGGTCGCCGCCGTCGCCTGCCTCGGCGGCGTCGCCTACGCGGCCACCAGGCCCGACCACGGTCGCCCGCAGGGCAAGGGGGGCGGCAACCCAGCCCGCGGGCGCGGGCAGCAGCCGCCGCGTCCCAGCTTGATCGAAGTCCCACCGGCGATCGCCGTCGGCGGCGGCTGGCAGTTCCGCTTCCACGTCGTGCCCAGGCCGCAGCCGCAGGGCCAGGCGCCTCCGGCACAGCCGGCTCCGGCGCCCGACAGGTGGCGCCAGTTCCAGTGCCGGCTCGACGGCGGCGAGTGGAGGTCCTGCTCCTCCCCGCGCCTCCTCGGCGCCCTCTCGCCGAGCGACCACTCCTTCGCGGTCCGGGCGCTCAACCGCCGCGGCCTGCCGGGGCCCGCGGCTCACTACCGCTGGTCTCAGCTCGAGCCGAAGGAGTTCACGATCGACCCCCAGACGGACTCGCTCGAGGAGCTGATGCCGGGCGCGCCGCCGCAGCAGCTGCCGGTCCGGATCGGCAACCCGAACCCGGTGCCGATCGAAGTCACCGGCCTTACCGTCTCGGTCGCTCCGGAGGCCGCGGGGTGCGCCGGGGATTCCAACTTCGCGGTCACTCCCGCGGGCCTCGGCCCGGCGGCGCCGCTCGCGGTCCCGGCGGGCGGCTCGGCGGAGCTGCCCACCGCGACCGTGACCGCGCCGGCCCTGGCGCTGCGCGAACTCCCGGTCGACCAGAACGCCTGCCAGGGGACGTCGGTCCGCCTCGAGTTCAGCGGTGAGGCGCGGGGATGAGGCGCGCCCGCTTCAGCGGCGTCGCCGGCTGCCTCTTCGGAGCGGTCTTGCTCGCCCTGGTCGGCAGCGCCGTCGCCTTCTTCACCGCCAACGGCACCGGCAACGCGACCGCGGCGGTCTCGAAGCTGACGGCGCCGACGATCGCAGCCGCCACCCCCGGGGCGGGCGGCACGGTCACCCTCAGCTGGAGCGCGATGACGCCGCCGGGGGAAGGAACCGTCACCTACTACGTGACCCGCGACGGCGGCAAACCGGGCGGCAACTGTCCCAGCTCGACGGCGCCGACGTCGGTCACGACCTGCAGCGACGGCGCCGTCCCGATCGGCGAACACACCTACGAAGTGACCGCGCTGTGGCGCTCCTGGCAGGCGACCAGCACCGGCAAAACGGCGAAAGTCACCGCGGGCGCGGCGGTCGCGTTCACGGTCTCGGCGAGCGCCACCGCCATCACCGCCGGCGGCTCGAGCAACCTGACGATCAGCGCCAAGGACGAAGCGGGCAACGTCGTCCCCACCTACACCGGCTCCCACTCGCTCACCTTCTCCGGCGCCGGCGCTTCCCCCGGCGGGACCAAGGCCACCGTCGCCGACAGCTCCGGCACCGCGATCGAATTCGGCGCGGCGACGGCGATCAACTTCAGCAGCGGCGTCGCCACCGTCGCGTCGAGCAAAAACGGGGTGCTGAAGCTCTACGGGGCGGGTTCGGCGAGCATCGTCGCGACCGAAGGCACGATCACCACCCCGAGCCCGCCGACGATCACGGTCGCCGCCGCCGCGGCCGGCAAATTCGTCCTCTCGGCCGCCTCGGCGACGCCGACCGCGGGCGCGATCGACGAACTGACCGCCACCGCCCAGGACACCTACGGCAACACCGCCACGTCCTACACCGGCTCCCACAGCCTCGTCTTCTCCGGCGCCGGCGCCAGCCCCGGCGGCAACACCCCCACCGTCAGCGACTCGACCGGCGCCGGCGTCGCCTTCGGCGCCCCCACCTCGTTGAGCTTCAGCGCCGGCGTCGCCAAAGCCGCCGAATCCAAAAACGGCGCGATGAAACTCTACAAGAGCGGCTCGACCAGCGTCCAGGCCACCGAGGGGACGATCACGACGCCGACCGCGGTGACGGTGACGGTGGCGCCGGCCACGGCGGCGAAACTAGTCCTCACCTCCTCGACCCCGACCCCGGTGGCCGCGACCGGGTTCAACCTCACCACCACCGCCCAGGACGCCTACGGCAACACCGCGACGGGCTACACCGGCTCGAAGAACATCACCTTCGCGGGCGCCGCCGCCAGCCCCAGCGGCGCGCTGCCGACGGTCGTCAACAGCGCCGGCAGCGCAATCAACTTCGGTTCGGCGACCGCACTCAGCTTCACCGCCGGCGTCGCCACCCCGGCCTCCTCGAAAAACGGCTTCGCGAAACTGAACAAGGCCGGGGCGGCGGCGCTCACCGCCGGCGACGGCAGCATCTCCACCGCCGCCTCCCTCGCCCTCACCGTCTCCGTCGGCACCGCCTCCCGCCTCGGCCTCGTCGAAACGACCAGCAGCGCCGGCACGATCGGCTCCCCCTGCCTGTTCACCTGCACGATCACGACCTTGGGCAACTCCGGCACCGTCAAATCCAAGGTCGCGATCACCGACAGCGTCGGCAACACCGTCTCCAACGTCGGCGCCGCCAAGACGGTCACCATCACCTCCACCGGCGGCGCCATCGCCGGCTCCCCCCTGGCCGTCCCCGAATCCGGCCCCTCCGTCACCGCCAGCCAGTTCACCTACACCGCCCCCGCCACCGGCGCCTTCACCAACACCATCACCGCCGCCTCGACCGCCTACACGAGCGCGACGGCGACGGTCAGTAGATAGAGCTCGACGCATCAACCTCTGCATTACCTTAAATACTCGACCATTTTTGCCTTTCTTTCCATGGGGTGGTAGGACTGGAGCGTTGCCGTCGAGACATAGGAGAAGGATGCTGGTATGGAGCGTTTCGATCGATTGATCATCGCAGTCACGTTGATCTTCGCCAGCATCGCGCCCGGCGCCAATGCCGCCACCTGGAGCCTCCAGACCACCCCGAATCCCGCGGGAGCAAACCACAGCTACCTGTACGGCATCGGCTGCGAGCCGTCGAGCACGAGTCTATGTATGGCGGTAGGAAAGAGCACGACCTCTGGGGTCGACAAAGTGCTTGCCGAGCGTTGGAACGGAAGCAGCTGGGCGTTATCTTCACCCGAATCCCCCCTCGGCTCCAACGGCAGCACTCTGAATGCCGTGGCGTGTTCAACGACCACGTGGTGCATGGCGGCAGGCTCCTACTCCACGACGGGTGGAACCTTTGCACTGGCCGAGCTGTGGAACGGGACGGCATGGACGATTGAAAAAACGGCCAACGCCCCGGAAGCATCCGCCACTGTTCTGAACGGAATCTCCTGCGCCAATGGAACGAGTGCCTGTACCGCTGTCGGATATGCCATCACCAAAGGCGTCACGACCGCCGTTGCGGAGCGCTGGAATGGCACCTCGTGGTCGATGCAGTCTGTGCCTTTGCCTGCCGGAGCTCTATCGAGCGAATTCGAAAGCGTCGGGTGCCGTGGCTCGAGCTTTTGCATGGCGGTAGGTCAATACACCAGCAGCAGCGGAGAACGTCGGTCGCTTTCGGCGATGTGGAACGGAAGCACGTGGGCTCTGAAGACTGTTCCGGAACCGGCAGGCGCAACCGAAAGCGTGTTGCTGGACGTAACCTGCACGGGTTCGGTCGTGATATGCACGGCCGGCGGCGGTTACTACAATTCGAGCTTCCTGCAGGAAACGCTCATCGTCCGCTGGAATGGCACGGCGTGGTCTCTTCAGGCTAGCCCAAATCCCATTGGATCCGGTGCAAGCGTCCTCCAGGGAGTTGTCTGCGCAAATGCCGAATCGACGTCGTGCAGTGCCGTCGGCGACTGGGTCGACGAAGGCCAGAACGTCACCCTGGCCGAGCAATGGAGTGGGAAAACGTGGTCGCTCGAATCGACTCCCAACCCCGTGGGCGCGACGTTCAGTGCACTCTGGGACGGGATGTGCCGGGAAACCACTGAACTAATTTGCCTCGCTGTCGGATGGAGCACGAATTCATCTGGGGTGGATACCACTCTTGCTGAGATCCGTAAATAGCCGAAGGACATACTTCGGGAAGACCCAAGCAAGACGGGGACCACGTCGAGCGTAAGTTCGTCGATTGCCCCGGCGGCGAGCGCCTGACGGCGGTCGAGGCGCGCGTGCAGTTGCCTCAATACATCTGCAACCGATGGAAGATCGCAATCGACTGCTCGGGTCGGCAGCGCTCGCCTTCGGCGGCGCCTTTGCCCTCCACGCGGTGGAGGATGCTTTCAGGCTCTCTGACGTTCTCAGCGCTCCGCACATCGCAGGGTTCGTAATCGCCGAATGCCTGGCAATCCTTCAGTTCCTCGTGCTGTGCCTGGCGTCGTTCTTCGCCGCCCAGGCCTTCTTTTCCCGGCCTGAGAAAGGCGCGTGGATCTCCGGGACGCCGCGGCGCTCCTCGCCGCCGCCTTCGGATTCGGGCTCCTCTCAGTCGCGTTCACGACCGGAGTCGATTTCGCCGAACCTCACTCGCACGCCCACCGCATCGCAGGGGCGCTCGATGTCGTCGCCGCCGTGGCTCTAGTGAGCGCTGCAGCCCTCGCGGCGATCGCCTTTTCCCAGCGCGACCGCACGAGGCGCGACTACCTCCTAGGCTGGACCGGTATCGCCTTCATGGCGACGAACCTGATTGCCCTGATAGCTGGCGTCCTTCGCTCGGAGGGCTATACGGGCCAGAACGGGCTCGGCACCCTGACCGCCGGTCTCAAGCTGGGGACCGCCAGCCTCCTGGCCGCCGCGGTCGCTGGGGCAATTGCAGCGTTCGCCTTCTTCGACGCCGCTCAGGCAGAGGGGTCGGCGAACGGCTTCCTTGCGCGTCGGGATCTCCTGCTCACCGCGGCGGCGGGCGCCTATGTCTTCTTCCACGTCATCGGTTTCGCAAGCGAGGTAGTCATTGCGATCGCTGATTCGGGCTTGGGATATTCCGGAGCGGGAATCGCCTCGACCTGGTTCGCTGCCCTCGCCGCGCTCGCCTCCTGCGGCGCAGCCGTCTGCGTAATGGCCGCTCTCCAACCCACCTTTTGGAGGGGCACTTCAGCGACTGCGGCTGGCTGGCCCATCAGACGCGCCGACTGAACGGGCCCCCTCACCGGTGAGCGGCAGATTCACAGCCCGAGATCAGGGGGAGAGCCGATCACGTCCAAGGAGTCTGGCTAAGTTCGCTGGAGTTGGGGACCGATTTCGGGACCAAGTTTTCGAGGCGTAAGAGGCCGGGGCTTCAAGCCAATCACTAGGCCCACTCGGAAGCCGTCGCGAGCATCGGCTACCTTGATCCCGTGTCCGATGAGACGTTGATCGCCGAGGCTGGCCGTCGCCTATCTAAGGCTGCCCCCGATGCGCGGGTCATTCTCTTTGGCTCCCATGCCCGAGGAGAGGCCGAGCCGGGGTCTGACCTGGACCTGCTGGTGGTCGAGCCGCAGCTGAAGAGCCGGCGCGCTGAGTTCGTGCGACTGCGCGAAGCGCTGGGGGCGATGGGTGTTCCAATCGACCTGATCGTGGTCAGTGCCGATCATGCGGAGCGCTGGGGACCTGTCCCCGGCACGCTGATGCACGAAGCCCTCCGGGATGGCCGTGTCATCGCCGGAGCTTGAGCCCAGTCAGCTCGCGGCAATCCTTGCTCGGAAGGCGACCGAGGACGCCGTAGCACTGCGTGAGTTCGAGGGAAATCCCGAGATCGCAGACAGCATCCTCGGTTTCCATGCGCAGCAAGCGATCGAGAAGTGGCTCAAGGCCGTACTCGCTGAAAAGGGAGTCGACTTCGAGTACACGCATGATCTCCGTCGTCTCATCGAGCTCATTGAAGGCACCGACATCACCTTCCCACTCGACACGCCCAAGGTCGTGATGTTCACGGAGTTCGCAGCGCCGCTGCGATATGAGGACCTGCTCGACGAGGAGCCGCTCAATCGACGCGCTGCCGTAATCGTTGTTAGTGAAGTAGCAACGTGGGCGCGGGGAATACTGGAGTCAGAACATGCATAAGCTTCGAACGAGTTGGACCTGAATCGTGAACGCAGCGCCCCGGCTAGATTCGAACCAGCGACCGTCCGATTAGAAGTTCAGTCGGAAGGTGTACGGTAGGACGACTCTGGTCTGATGGAGCCGATCGCGTCCAAGGAGTTCGGCTAAGTTCGCTGGCGTTGGGGACCATTTTCGGGACCAAGTACCGTCAGCTTCAAGAAGCCGGGCACACTGGTCACGCCTCCGGCGACACACCATACGAACCTAACCCCTCGGACCGATAAGACCTGCCCTTGGTCGCTCACTGGCCCAGGCCCAATCCAGGTGTCAATGTCCCTCCATCTCCCCGAACGCCGCCTGGAACTCCCACCACTCCGGGTACTCCTCAAGGAAACCATAACCCCCATCTATCCAGCCAGGGATCTTCACCACGCCTTTGATGAACCCGTCCTTCAGGTATGCCCAGCCCGCTTGGAGATCGGGCTCGACCGCATCCCAAACCTGCATGCGATCCCCAAGCTCTCCTTTCAGCCGAGTCGCAGCTGCCAACCAGTCTTGACCGAAGGCATCGAGCGCGGAAGCCAGCCCCTCCCCGGCCGCCGAGTCATATGCATCATCTACCACATCCGCGCGAGACCTTCCTAGAGCCAAGGTGCGATTGAAGGATTCATATATCGTGTCAGCGACCCCCTTGAATACATTCTCTAGAACATTATTCACCGTCTCGACGCCGCTTTGCAGCACATGGGTGACCGCCCCCCATGCCGACGAGAACCAGTCCCGCCACCCGGACTGTTGGCCCGGGAGACCTCCGTTTTCGTCGCCAACGGGGTCGCAGCCGAGCGCAGATGCGAGACCTAATGCATCGCTTCGGTTGACAGGGTCATCCGCCACATAGGCGTATGGTTCACCCGTGACCCCGACGATCGGGTCCACGGCTAGAAATTGATCAGACGCGGGGTCATAGGTGCGCGCCCTCATATAAATGAGTTGCTTTCCCGTGTGCATACGGTACTGCCCGGCGAAGCCCATCGAGGCGCTGTCTTCTCCGATATGGCTTGACACTTCCCCGGTCGGCCCATACGCATAGGCGCCGGTGATTTCCCCGACTTCATTGGTTAGAGCGCGAATCGAGCCCAGTTGGTCGTGGTGCAGAGAAGTGGCTGTTTCTTTGCTGGCGAGGATCTGCTCGACAGGGATTCCACCTGGGCCGTAGACGAAGTATTCATCGCCCGAGCGCAACAGGAGGGGTAGCCCTGAAGAAACGTCCCAAGCAAGCGCATAGGTCGAGGCATTGGCAGTTTCGGTGGAAAGCAGACCCGTTCCGTCGTATTTGAACGTGCTTTCGACTCCGCCGCTTTTGGTTGAGATCAGGTTGCCGGCTTGGTCGTAGGCATAGGGGATGGCCGTTCCGCCGGTCGGCGTTTCTTTGATGCGCTGGCCGAGTTTGTTGAATTCGAAGGTCCCGTTGCTGGCGGTCGCGATCTCGTCCGCTTTGTCATAGGTATAGGTCACCGAACCGATTTTCGTCGGATTATTGGCTTTGTCGTATTCGAGGACGGTGCTGTTGCTTTTGGTCAGGCGATTGGCTGAGTCGTATTCGTATTTGTATTCGGGGACTTCCTGGCCAGGCTCGAGGTCCTTTTCGATCTGCCCGAGTTTGTCCCGGGTGTAGGAGAGAGAGCCGCGAGGTTCGCCTTTCTTTGAATTGGCGATTTCCGTCAGCTGGTCAGCTTTGTTGTAGGTGTAAGCGTCGGAGGTTTCTCCGGGGAAGCTCGTCCCTTGAACCTGCGAGTCGCGGTTGTAGGAAAACGTCGTTTCGTAGCCGAGCCAGTCGGTGATCTTTTCCACGCGAGCAGCTTTGTCGAAAGCACGTTTGACGGCTTTGCCGTTCGGATAGGTGAGTTCGGTCTGCTGATTGCCGAGGTCGTATTTGTATTTGACGACTTCTTTGGCGCCGTTTTTGACTTCGGTGAGCCGATCGAGCTGGTCGTATTCCTTCGTCGTCGTTCCCGTGCCGTCGGTCATTTCCACGACGTTGCCGTCTTTGTCGTATTTGAAGGTGACGTCGTGCGTGGCTTCTTCGGAGTAGTTGACTTCTTTGAGGCGGTTGGCGGCGTCGTAGCTGTAGGAGATCGTGCGGCCCAGCGCGTCTTCGGATTTTTTGAGGTTGCCTGCTGCGTCGTATTCGCGCTTGGTTTTGCGTTCCAGCGGATCGATCGTTTCGGTCAGCTGCTCGAGCGCGTCGCGTTCGTATTTCGTCGTGTGGCTGTTGCCATCCGTGCGGCTTTTGACTTCGCCCATGCTGTCGTAGGCGACTTCGGTGATGTCGCCGTTTGCCTCTTCGACCTTGGTCCGCTCGTCATCAGCGTCATAGGTGTATTTGGTCACATGGCCTAGGGCGTCAGTCGTTGATTCAACGTTGCCGTTTTTGTCGTAGGCGAATTTCGTTTCGTGTCCCAGTGGATCGGTGATCTTTTTCGGTCGGCCCTGGTTGTCGCGTTCGGTTTTCGTTTCGAATTCGGAGGCTTTGGCGCTTTCTTCGTTTCCGCGGGGGCTGACTTCCGTTTCTTGCTCGCCGTCTTTGTTGTAGGTCCAGGTCCTCTTATCGCCTTCGGGGTCAATTTGAGCTTTGAGATCCCCATAAGTGTCGTATTCGAATTTGGTTTCATGGCCGAGGGGGTCGGTTGCCGATTCCAGATCGCCGTTCGAGGTGTGTTTGAAAGTGGATTTCTGCGTCGTTTCGCCTGGCGCAGGCCGTTCTATTGCTTCGACGTTGCCGTGGGAATCACGTTTGTAGGTCGTTTTCTCGCCCTTCGGCGTCGTTTCGGTTTCGACGTCGTGGGTGGCGTTGTAGGTCCATTTGGCTTCGTCGCCTTCGGCGTCTTTTTCGAGCGTGCGATCGCCAGCTTCGCTGTATTCGTAGGTGGTGGAGTGGCCGAGGGCATCAGTCGCTTTGACGACCTCATAGGCTTCGTTGTATTCGTCGGTCGTTTTCCGTTCGAGGCCGGTGCCTTTGGCGCGGATCACTTCAAGCGGCTCGCCGGCTTCGTTGAACTTCTCGAAGGTCGTCGAGCCGTTCGGCTCGGTGATCGTCGTCGTCCTCCTGCCGCCTGATTCGCCGTATTCGAATTTGATCACCCGTTCAGCGGGATCGGTCTGTTTTTTGACCCGGTGTTTTTCGTCGTATTCGGTTTTGACTACGCCGCCGCGCCCGTCGGTCATTTCGGTCAGCTCGTGGGAGGCGTCGTATTTGAATTTCCAGCGCGCGGTTTCTTCCCCAGGGAGCGTCACCGAGGTGAGGTTGCTCGATTCGTAGGCATATTTGACTTTGCGGCCCAGG
The DNA here is from genome assembly GCA_025936755.1 of Solirubrobacterales bacterium. Lineage (GTDB taxonomy): Bacteria > Actinomycetota > Thermoleophilia > Solirubrobacterales > 70-9 > VAYN01. Next base: position 51,358 of record JAICSS010000010.1, read on the forward strand.
GGGTCTTCGACGCTCGTCACCTGGCTTCCGGTGTAGGCGAAGATCAGTTCCCTGCCCGCACTGTCTTTGGCTTTGGTCAGCTTGCCGGATTCGTAGGTGAAGGTGATCGCGTTGCCGTTGCGGTCCTTCTGTTCGGTCAGTTGACCCGTCGAGTTGAAATCAAGCTTTTCCTGGGTCGGGAGCGTAAAGACGTAGCTTTCGCCTTCTTTGACCAGGGTCGCCTGGATCCAAATTCCGGGGACGTATTTGCCGCCTTCGAGATTGAAGGCGGCGGTGGCGCCGTTTTCCTGGACGACCGTTACCGCGCCGGATTCCGCGTTGAATTCCAGGTGGGAGCTATAGGGGCCCGACCAGCCATAGCCCCAGGCGCCGCTCGATTTGGCTTCGGCGGCGGCCTGGGAGTTATAGGAACGGGTGACGTGGAGACCGGGACCACGGCCACTCAAAGCAAGATCGGTCTCTTCCTCGGACTGGTTGCCCGTGGCGCAATTCACCGGTGCTCCGTGGCTGCATTGGGACTGGGAGACGGGTGGACTCGCCGGATTGCTCTGACCTGACGTGTCGGTCGGGGGCACGTACGGTTCGATTGGGCAGGCGAGGGCGTAGGTGGATGCGAGGCCGGCCGTGGCGAGGAGGGCCAGGAGGCAGACGAGGACTGCTCTGGCCCGGAGGGTCATCCGGTCAACTTGTGTCGAATGAGTTTAGAACCTTGACCATTTGGGTACTATCGCATACCTTTTTTGGAATGCAAGGGCCGAAGAGCGTAAAACTGGGGTATCTCCCTCTCGTGCTTGTCCCCCTGGTGATTGTCGTTGCTGTCGTCATGACGACCGGCGATGGCACCTCAGCGGTCGAGAGCAAGGCCTTCTCAACCGGGGAAAAGAGCGCGATCAGGCGCACCACGGCGTTGCTTGCCGACATCCCCCAGCACGGATCGGCCCTCGGAAGTCCTAAAGCACCGGTCACGCTCCAGTTCTTCGGCGATCTCCAGTGCGCGGATTCCCGGCGGGTGATGCTGGGGGCTCTTCCCTTCCTGATCCGTCATTGGGTGCGCGAGGGCAAACTACGCATCCTCTACCGCTCAACAAAGACCGACACCCTGGTCCCATCCGAATTCAGAAGCCAGCAGGCGGCAGCGCTCGCAGCCGGACGGCAAGACCGGATGTGGACCTATGTCGATCTCTTCTATCGGGAGCAGCGTCCGGAGCACACCCGCTATGCGGATGGTGCCTTCCTCGAAGGAATCGCCGAACAGACGGGCATGGACATGCGGCGCTGGGCGAAGGACCGCAGCCCTTGGAGGTGGGCCAAGAAACTCGAAGCCGACGCCTTTGCCACCGTGCTCAAAGGGCTGGACAACACCCCCTCGTTCTTGATCGGACCGACGGGCGGGGAAACCCAAGCCCTCTACCACTTCACCTTCGAAGAACCCGGAGCCTTCAACGAAGCGATCAGGGGCCTGCTGTAGGAGCCCTTAGCTCCACTAGCGCCCCCGGCTGGATTCGAACCAGCGACCGTCGGATTAGAAGTCCGATGCTCTATCCGGCTGAGCTACGGGGGCCAGAGGGTCAAGATTAGGCGGTGGCTGGGCGGCTCGCTTAGGATCCGGCGATGGCGAAGGTCGAGGTCGGGGGGCGGGAGTTCCACTATGAGCGGGGAGGCTCGGGGGAGCCGCTGCTGCTGATCCAGGGGATGAGCGGGACGCATGTGTCGTGGGGGCAGCCGTTCCGGGAGGCGCTGGAAGGGAGCTTCGACGTCGTCGCCTTCGACAATCGCGGGATCGGATTGTCGGGGCCGGTCGAGGGGCCGTTCACGATCGTCGAGATGGCCGAGGACACGGTGGGGCTGCTCGAGGAGCTGGAGCTCGGGAGCGCGCACGTGGTCGGCATCTCGATGGGCGGGATGATCGCCCAGGAGCTGGCCCTGGCCGAGCCGGGACGGCTGCGCTCGCTGACGCTCGGCTGCACCTATTGCGGCGGGCCCGGTTCGAGGCTGATGCCGAGGGAGAACGTGGAGAAGCTGGCCGCCGGGATGATGTCCGGCGACCGGGACAAGGCCATCCGGGCCAGCTACGAAGTCAACCTCTCCCCCTCCTTCCGCGCCGACGAGGACGCCTACGCGGGCTTCCACGAGATGGCGATCTCGGTGCCGGCGAGGAAAGCGACGATCGAACTGCAGGCGCAGGCGATCTTCGGTCACGACACCAGCGGCCGCCTCGGCGGGATCTCGGCCCCGACGCTGATCCTCCATGGCACCGCCGACGGCGTCCTCCCCTTCGCCAACGGCGAGCAGATCGCCTCGCTGCTACCGGGGGCGCGCTTCGAGCCGCTCGCGGACGTCGGCCACATGTTCTGGTGGGAGCAGCCGCAGCGCTCCGCCGAGCTGATCCGCGAGCACGCGCTCGCGGCGGCCCGCTAGCTATTCGATCGGTTCTTCGCCGACGATTTCCGGCCGCTTTTCCGGCTTGCACGCCTTCGGGTCGAGCTTGCCTTCGACCTTGAAGACGTAATCGGGCTGCGGTGAGGCTTTGGTGTCCTTGACGACGAGCTTCGCCGCCGGGTCGTTCTTGACCCAGGCGAAGACGGGGAACTGGTAGGGGTTGGGGACGCCGGAGTTGTAGGGGCCGGTGTCCTGGGTGTACTGACTCATCACCAGATAGTCATAGTCGCCCTGGTTGATCAGGGCGCGCAGCTGCTCGCAGGTGGTCGGCAGGCGGTTCGACCCGTGCGGCCCGTGGACGCCGATGTATTCGACGCGGTTGGTCGCGTCGTTGCCGTAGAAGCCGTACTGGCCGAAGATGATCTGGCTGGAGCCGATGATCCCGATCCGCTGGTCGTGCAGCTTCTGGGTGTAGACGTAGGCTTCCTTCGGGCCGCCTTCGCCGAGGAACGGGTCGGGGTTGACGTAGTGCTGGTCGGCGTACTGGACCTGCTGGGCGCGCCCCAGCACCACCGCCAGCAGCAGCAGCGCCACCGCCCCGCCCGCGACCGCGGCGCGGCTGACGCTCCAGCGCGTCCGCGCCAGCGAGAGCGCCGCCGGCGCCCAGACCAGGCACAGGGTCAGGAAGACCGTGCCGACGATGTAGGAGGTGAACCAGCGCGGCGTCGTCAGCACCGTGATCGCGAAGACGACGGTGAGGAAGAGCAGCGTCTGCCAGGCCCGCCGGTCGGGCGCCCGGATCGGCCGCGCCAGCGGCAGCATCGCCATCGCCAGGACCAGTCCCGGCACCAGGTAGCGGGTGTTGGTGAAGAACCCGGTCGGCGACCCCTCCTGCCCGGCGGCGGTCAGCGGCGTGAAGAGGTAGACCACCGCGGTCAGCAGCGAGGCGACCGCGATCACCCGCAGGACCTTGTTGCGCGAGCGCCAGGCGATGTAGACGGCGGCGCTTACGGCGAGGATCAGGATCAGCGGCCAGAGCGGCCCGAGGGCGTTGTCGAGCTCGGGGAAGAACCAGCGCCGGTAGATGGTCGGGTCGGTGAGGTAGTGGGAGACCGAGAAGCGCGGCCGCGGGTCGAGCGGCATCTGATCGGGCTTGGGCAGGTTGAGCGGCCCGAACTTGGTGATCGGGATCGGATTGCCCCCGGTCTTGATCGCCGCCCGCAGGTACCAGTAGCCGCCGACGACCAGCATCGGCAGCCCCATCACCCAGGCCGTCGTCCAGCGCCGTCCCCGGCCGCTGAAGACGATGACGCCGAGCGTGATCGCCACCACCGGCACGAGGAAGGTCGTCTTCACCGAGGCGGCGAGCCCGGCCGCGATCCCGGCCATTATCAGCGGCCCCTTGTCGAGCAGCGGCGCGTCGCGCTCCGGCGCGTCCTGCACCGCCCCGGCCGCGGGCGCCCGTCGCTGATGGCCGTTGATCAGGAAGGCGGCGAAGGCGAGCAGGAAGGCCAGGCCCATGATGTCGTTCCGCGCCTCGCCGGGCTGGGTTTCGATCATCACCCCGGAGTCGAGGACGATCGCCGCCGCGACCAGCGTCGCCGGCCCGACCTTGTAGGGGCGGCCCATGCACCAGGCGGCCAGCAGCCCGATCGGCAGCCAGATCATGTTCTGCAGCGGCGCCAGCCAGTCGCTCTTGAAGAGGACGATCGTCGAAGCGTTGATCAGCTCGGTGCTGGCGGGGTAGAACCAGGCGGCCAGCCGCAGCGGGTCGGTGTAGTGGAGGTGGACCGTCGAGTGTTCCTGGGCGATGAACGCCGAGAAGGGCATGTGGTACCAGGTCGTGTCGCCGCCGAACATGCCGAAGTCGAGGCTCGACTGGGTGGGGAAGGTCCACTCGGCGACGGTCCAGGAGGCGACCCCGAGGGCGATCAGCAGGGCGATGGTCTCGACCCGCGGCGCCGCCACCTCGCGCCCGAGGCCGCCGGCTTTCGAGCGTCCGAGCGCCGCGGCGCCGAGCCCGACGCCGATGCAGAGGACGACGATCCAGCCGAAGTAGAGGGCACTGAGCGAACCGAGGACCTGGAGGCAGACGACGAGCATCGCCACCGCCAGGGTCGCCTCGGCGAGCCGGGCCAGGGCGCCGCTGAATTCGGGCACGATCCAGCGCCGCAGCCAGTAGCCGCCGAGGGCGAGCGCCGAGACGATCCCGATCAGGGCGAGGCTGCCGGCGATGTAGGAGCCGAAGGAGGGGGCCACGGAGGCCCGGATGCTATTCGGCGCGCCCCCCGGGCACCGCCGCGGTCGGGATGCTGCAGGCGACGCCGGTGCCTTTCAGCCCGCAGTAGCCGTTGGGGACCTTGTGCAGGTACTGCTGGTGGTAGTCCTCGGCGTAGTAGAAGGGCCCGGCGGGCTCGATCTCGGTCGTGACCTCCTCCCGGCCGGCCTCGCGCAGGGACCGCCCGTAGGCCTCGCGCGCCATCTCCGCCGTCGCCTTCTGGGCGTCGTCGACGAAGTAGATCCCCGAGCGGTACTGGGTGCCGACGTCGTTGCCCTGGCGCATCCCCTGGGTCGGGTCGTGCTCCTCGAAGAAGACCTTCAGCAGGTCGGCGTAGGAGACCAGCCGCGGGTCGAAGGCGACCATCACCGCCTCCGCGTGCCCCGTCTTCGCCGAGCAGACCTCCTCGTAGGTGGGGTTCGGCGTCGTCCCGTCGATGTAGCCGACCGCCGTCGTGTAGACGCCGTCCAGCTCCCAGAACAACCGCTCCGCGCCCCAGAAGCAGCCGAGCGCGAAGTAGGCGACCTCGACCCCCTCCGGGAAGGGCGGCTCGAGCGGCGTGCCGAGAACCGCGTGGGCGGCGGGCACCTCGAAGGCGCGCTCGCTGCGTCCCGGCAGCGCCTCCTCCCGGCTGACCATCCTGGTCTTCTCCGGGTGCATCATCGTCATCAGCTTTCCGAGTCTGTTCATCTGAGCCCGTTTCTCCTGGTGGCCGCCTCTCTAGAAGGTAGCGTCTGCGCATGGCCTGCTTGGTGGTCCTGCTCGCTTTCCTCTCGCCCCGGCTGGCGCTGTTCGCGATCTTCCTCTTCTCCGACCTGTTGAGCCGCGCCTTCGACAGCTGGTTCGTCCCCCTGCTCGGGTTCTTCCTGCTGCCCTGGACGACGCTCGCCTACGCGGTGATGTGGTCGGCCAGCACCAACCGGGTCGCCGGCTTCGAGTGGTTCATCGTCATCCTCGCCTTCCTCTTCGACCTCGGCTCCTACGCGAGCCGCGGCCGGGCGCGCCGGAGCTGAACCGGGAGTTACTGCTCGACCGGGTAGGCGAGGCGGATCTGGCGCTTGGAGAGGACGAGGAACGAGACCTGGGTCACGCCCCCGTCCGCCAGAGAGGTGACCTTTGCGTTGGTCAGCGGCACGAATTCGAACTCGCCGCGGTTGAGCGAGTCCGAGAACCGGCTCTGGTAGCCGGCCGGGGGCAAGGTCAGATCGCCCTCGATCAGCTGGCGGTCGGTTTCGAACACGGCACGCTCGACCCGGCGCCGCTCGCGCGACTCCGTCGGATCGTCCACCTGGCTGCCGAATAGCTCTTCCATCTAGAACCTTCTCGGTTCGTTCGGGGAAGAACTTGACTACTGATGCCTACTGCGCCGCGTGTTCGGCAGCTTTGTCGCGCGCTTCGGCCTTCTCCTCCAGCGTCATCGCACCGGGGTGGCCGTCGCCGGGCCAGGGTGAGAGGACCATCAGCAGTCGTGCGTCGGAGCGGGCGACGACGGTCCGCCGCTCGCCGGGCTCGAATTCGAAGAGGTGGCCGGCGCCGGCGGAGTCGGAGCCGCCGTCGGCGCCGACGTCGACCTCGCCTTCGACGACGATCACCCGCGCCCGCTCGTGCACCTCGTGCTCCTGCAGCTCCTCCCCCGCCGGCAGGTGCAAGAGGATCGTCCGCGCGTCGTCAGCCGAAGCGAGGATCCGCGGCTGATGCGCCTCGACCTCGACCGTCTTCAGATCCCAACTCTCCATCTGCAACCTCCTTACCCGGGGACGTCTGCGCATTTCCCTACCCGGCGGTCGACGTTCCTCAACCGTCGTGCATCGGGGTGCCCGGATTCGAACCGGGGACCTCCGCCACCCAAAGGCGGCGCGCTACCAGGCTGCGCCACACCCCGTCTGAGGCAAGTGTAGGTTCTGGGGGCGATGGCGGAGGTGCTTCCTTTCAGGGCGCTGCACTACGACCTCGGGAAGGTCGGCTCGCTGGACGCCGTCGCGGCGCCTCCCTATGACGTGATCGACGCGGGGCAGCGCCGGGCGCTGCTGGAGCGCTCGCCCTACAACGCGGTCGCGATCGACCTGCCGAAACCGTTCGACCCCGCCGACCCGGACAGCAATCCCAGCGGCGATCCCTATGCGGAGGCGGCGGCGCGGATCGAGAGCTGGCGCTCCGACGGCGCCCTTATCCAGGACGAGGAGCCCTCGTTGTGGGCGCTGACCCAGGACTACGTCGCCCCCGACGGCAACCGCTACAGCCGCAACGGGATCCTCGCCCGGGTGCGGGTCGAGGACTACGAGAGCGGCACCGTCCGCCCCCACGAGCGCACTCACCCCGGCCCCCTGCTCGACCGGCTCGAGCTGACGCGCGCCACCGGCTACAACCTCTCCTCCATCTTCTCCCTCAGCACCGAGGACGCCTGGCCGCTGGTCGCGCCGGCGCTCCCGGACCAGCCCTGGGGCGAAGCGCGCGACGAAGACGGCACCGTCAACCGGCTCTGGAAGGTCGAGGATCCCGCCGTTCACGCAGCGGTGAGCGAGTGCCTCGCCTCCGCCCAGCTGCTGATCGCCGACGGCCACCACCGCTACGAGACCGCCCGCGCCTTCCGCGACGAGGTCGGCGGCGAGGGACCGCACGACTACACGCTGATGTCGCTGACCGGGCTCGACGACCCCGGCCTCCTCGTCTTCCCCACCCACCGCCTCCTCTCCGGCTTCGCCGACAACCCGGAGCGACAGCAGCGGCTCGGCAACGGGCTGCGCGAGCTCTTCGACGTCACCGAGGTCGCCCGCGAGGAGATCGATCCGGCGAGCGAGGACGGCGTCGGCGTCTTCGGCCTCTACGACTCCTTCCACAAGCGCGCCTTCCGGCTGCGGCTCAAGGACCCCGGCGAGGTCGACCGCCGCCTGGAGGGCAAGCCCGAGGCCTACCGCCGGCTCGACTCGGCGATCCTCGAGACGCTGGTGCTGAAGGGCCTGACGGGAATGAGCGACCACGACATCGACGAGCGCGACGGCCTCGAATACGCGAAGAGCGTCGACGCCGCCCTGGCGATGGTCGACGAGGGCGACTACGACGTCGCCTTCATCCAGCGGGGCGTCCCGGTCGAGCAGGTGAAGGACATCTGCAACACCGACGCGGTGATGCCGCCGAAGTCGACCTTCTTCTTCCCCAAGGTGATGACCGGGTACGCCTTCAACCCGGTGCGCTGACGTGGTCAAGATCTACACCAAGAAGGGCGACGACGGGACCACCTCCCTCTGGTACGGCGGCCGCGTCCCCAAGCACCACGGCCGCACCGACGCCTACGGCACCCTCGACGAGGCCTGCTCGCAGCTCGGCCTGGCCCGCGCCCTCTGCGGGCCCGAGCAGGCCGAGCTGGCCGCCGACCTCCTTCGCCTCCAGGACGACATCTTCGTCGCCGGCGCCGAGCTGGCGACCGCGCCGGAGGCGGCCGGGCGGCTCGAAGACGGCGTCAGCCGCACCACCGAGGGGATGGTGGGCGAGCTGGAGGAGCTGATCGACCGCTACATGGCGCGGGTCGAGCTGCCGCCGAAGTTCGTCATACCGGGCGGCAACCAGCTCTCCGCCGCGCTCGACGTCGCCCGCACCGTCGTCCGCCGCGCCGAGCGCCGGATCTCCGAACTGAACGAAGCCGGCGAGATCGAGGGAGAGACCGTGATCCACTTCGTCAACCGCGCCTCCGATGCCGTCTACGCGATGGCCCGCTTCGCCGACGTCGACGACCCCGCCCTGTTCGAGGGCCGCGGCAAGGGCTGAACGTGCGGATCGTCGCCCGCCGGGTCGAGGGCTACGCCCACGACGTCGAGCTCGACGGCAAGCACGACCTGCGGGTCGACGAGCCGGCGGAGGCCGGCGGCGCCGACAGCGGCCCCCGCCCGACCGAGCTGCTCGGCGCCAGCCTCGCCGGCTGCATCGCGATCACGGTCGAGATGTACGCCGCCCGCAAGGACTGGGACGTCGGCAAGGTCGAGGTAGACGTCGAGATCGGCTACGAGGGGCCGGTGCCGGCGAGCTTCGAGGTCGGGGTGAAGCTGCCCGGGACCCGGGACGAGGAGCAGCGGCGCCGGCTGCTGGTGGTCGCCGGCAAATGCCCCGTCCACAAGGTCCTCGCCGGCGAGGCCCATGTCAACGTGACCGAGCGGCTGGAGGCCGCCTGATGGACCTCGGCCTGGCCGGACGCGCCTGCGTCGTCACCGGAGCGAGCAGCGGCATCGGCCGCGAGACCGCCCTGCAGCTCTGCGCCGAGGGGGCGAAGGTCCTGCTCGTCGCCCGCGGCGAAGAGCGGCTGGCAGCCGTGACCGGGGAGGCGGCTCGGGCGGCGGAACCGGCGAGGGGCGCTGCAGCCGCGCTCGCGCTCGACGTCACCGCGGAGGACGCGGGCGAGCGGATGGTCGCCGCCTGCGAGGAGCGCTTCGGCTCCCTCGACGTCCTCGTCAACAACGCCGGCGCCGCCAGGTGGCGCGACCTCGACGACGTCCCCGACGAGGACTGGCGCGCCCAGTACGAGCTCAACGTGATGGCGCCGCTGCGGGCGATGCGGGCGGCGATCCCGCCGATGGCCGAGCGCGGCTGGGGCCGGGTCGTCAACGTCTGCTCGACCGCGGGCAAGCGCCCCTCGGCGGCGATGGCGGAGTACTCGGTCGCGAAGGCGGCCGAGCTCTCGCTCTCGCGCCTCTTCGCCGACCGCTACGCGAAGACCGGCGTCCTCGTCAACGCCGTCGCCCCCGGCCCGGTCGAGGCGGAGATGTGGATGGAGCCCGGCGGCCTGCTCGACCAGTCGATGCAGATCTCCGGCGCCGAGAGCCGAAAGGAGGCTTTGGCCGAAGCCGGCTCCAAGCGCCCGATCGGCCGCCTCGCCCAGCCCGAGGAGATCGCCGCGACGATCGTCTTCCTCTGCTCCGAGCGCGCCTCCTACGTGGCCGGCGCCGCCTGGTCCGTGGACGGCGGCACCGTCCAGGTGATCATCTGATCGGCGGCTCGGTAGAGGCGGCCGTGCTCCTGCCCCTCTACGGCTGGCCGGACGACCCCGGTCTCGTCTTCACCGAGCGCCGCGCTGACCTGCGGCGCCACGCCGGCGAGATCTCCTTCCCCGGCGGCCGCCGCGACGAGGGCGACGCCGACCTGCGGGCGACGGCGCTGCGCGAGGCCGAGGAGGAGATCGGCCTCGACCCCGCCCAGGTCGAGGCGGGGGAGGCGCTGCCGGCGATCAAGACCTTCGTCACCAACTACGTCGTCCACCCCTTCGTCGGCTATGTCCCCCACCCCGGCGAGCTGGACCTGCGGCCGAACCCGACCGAGGTCGAGACCGTCCTCACCTTCTCGCTCGAGCTGTTGCGCGAGGGCTACGAGATGCGGCGCCTGGTCCGGCGCGGCGTTCCCATCCACACCCCGACCTACGAGGTCGAAGGGCAGCTGATCTGGGGAGCCACCGCCCGGATCCTGGCCGATTTGCTGGAGCGACTCGACTAGCTGGCGGACTTCTCCGGCTGCGGAACTATCCGGATGTATGGCTTCGGCGACTCCCAGCCCTCGGGCCAGAGCTCTTTCGCCTCGTCCTCTTTGACCGAGCCGGAGATGATCACGTCGTCGCCCTGCTGCCACTGGGCCGGCGTCGCGACTTTATGGTTTTCGGTCAGCTGCAGCGAGTCGATCACCCGCAGCACCTCGTCGAAGTTGCGACCGGTGGTCATCGGGTAGACGAGGATGAGCTTGATCTTCTTGTCGGGGCCGATGACGAAGACATTGCGAACCGTCTGGTTGTCGGCCGGGGTGCGCTCGCCGGCGTCCCCGGAGACGTCGGCCGCGAGCATCCCATAGGCCTTCGCGATCGAGAGGTCGGCGTCGCTGATGATCGGGTACTCGACCTTCGCGCCCTGCGTCTCCTCGATGTCGTTCGCCCACTCCTCGTGCCTGTCGAGCGGGTCGATCGAGAGACCGGCGATCTTGACGCCGCGCTTCTCGAACTCCGGCTCGATCCGCGCCATGTAGCCGAGCTCGGTCGTGCAGACCGGGGTGAAGTCCTTGGGGTGGGAGAACAGGACCGTCCACGAACCCTCGATCCAGTCGTGGAACTGGATCCGGCCCTGGGTGGTATCGGCCTCGAAATCGGGTGCTACGTCACCGAGCTGTAGAGCCATTTGCCCCGCTCCTCTCGCGCTTTCTCGTCATTTACCTAAATCCTTATCGGAGTTTAGCTATTTGCAGTCACCGGCCAGAGAGGATCGCCTTCACGGCGAATGCGGCCGAGTCTTCCTCGAGGAGTACGTGGACCGGGATCCGCCAGGTGCGCCCGGCCGCGCGGACGACCTGACCGCCCCCGCCGGTTCCCTCGTATACGACCCCTCGCACCGGGGTTTCGACCAGGTGTTCCATCAGCCGCTCCAGGCGCGGGCCATGGATCGCCGCCAGCTCTTCCCCGCTGCCGCTGGCATTGCCGAGCAGGAGCAGCAGAACCGCGACGTCGCCGACCAGCTCGAGGATCGTCTGAGGCCGATTTGGATCAGCGAGCGCCGGCTCGATGCCCGCCGCCTCGATCGCCGCCAGCCCCTCCTCGCGGCGGCTCGTCCCCCGTACCGCCCAACCATCGGCGATCAACTGGCTCGCCGCCAACCGGCCGCGGCAGCCGCAGCCCACGATCAGCGCCCGCGCCACTAGCTCGCCTCGAAGGGGCCGCGGCCGCGCAGGCGCAGGCGCTCGTCTTCGGCTACCCCGCGCTCCAGGTCCTCTTCGGTCATCTCCGGCGCCCCGCGCCGCCGCCGCATCTCATTCTGCGCCTCCAGCATCTGGCGGACGTCGTCGATCTCGTTCTGGGCCTCGACTTCGGGCGAGCGGGTCGGAACCCAGTCGACGAGACCGGCGGAGCTGCCCGGGTAGAAGTGCCCGACGACCAGCAGCACACCGACCATGAAAGCCAGGATTCCCAGGGTCCCCAGAATGAAGAGCACGCGAGAAGGATACGGTTCCAACCGATGCCCGAGGCCTACCTGATCGAACCCCTGCGCACGCCGATGGGCGCCTACCGCGGCGCCCTGTCCGGCGTCCGCCCCGACGACATGGCCGCGCACGCGATCGCCGCCGTGGTCGAGCGCAGCGGCGTCGACCCGGAGCGGATCGCCGACGTCTACTTCGGCGCCGCCAACCAGTCCGGCGAGGACAACCGCGACGTCGCCCGGATGGCGGCGCTCTTGGCGGGGCTGCCGCAGAGCGTCCCCGGGGCGACCGTCAACCGCCTCTGCGCCTCCGGCCTCGAGGCGGTCAACAGCGCCGCCCGCGCGGTCAAAGCCGGCGAGGGGGACTTCTACCTCGCCGGCGGGGTCGAGTCGATGAGCCGGGCGCCGTGGGTGGTCGAGAAGCCCGAGCGCGGCCTCCCCCGCGGGCCGCAGACGATGCACGACACCACCCTCGGCTGGCGGATGGTCAACCCGCGGATGGCCGAGCTCGGCGTCTCCACCGAGGCGATGGGCGAGACCGGCGAGAACGTCGCCGAGCGCTACGGCGTCAGCCGCGAGGACCAGGACGCCTTCGCCCTGCGCAGCCACCGGCGGGCGGTCGCCGCGACCGAGGCCGGCAGGCTGGCCGAGGAGATCGTCCCGATCGAGGCCCCGCAGGGGCGCGAGAAGGTCCTGGTCGAGGCCGACGAGGGGCCGCGGCCCGACGCCTCACTGGAGACGCTGGCCAAGCTGCGGCCGGTATTCCGCGAGGGCGGAACCGTCACCGCCGGCAACGCCTCGACCCTCAACGACGGCGCCGCCTGCGTGCTCGTCGCCTCCGAGAAGGGCGCAGAGGAGATCGGCGCCGAGCCGCTGGCGCGGGTCGTCGCCACCGGCGTCGCCGGGGTCGACCCGGCTTTCATGGGGGTCGGCCCGGTCAAAGCGGTGCCCCGGGCGCTGGAGAACGCCGGCCTGGCGATCGACCGGATCGACCTCGTCGAGCTGAACGAGGCCTTCGCCTCCCAGGTCCTCGCCAGCGCCCGCGAGCTTGGGATCGACGAGGAGCGCCTCAACGTCAACGGCGGCGCGATCGCCCTCGGCCATCCGCTCGGCTGCTCCGGCGCCCGCCTCACCGGCACCTTGGTCCGCGAGCTGAAGCGCCGCGGCGGCAAGTACGGGATCGCCACCCTCTGCGTCGGCGTCGGCCAGGGCCTGGCCACCGTCTACGAAGCGGTCTGAACGCTCGAATAGGGTGTTGAGGATGCAGATGCGGGGGCGACGACTGCCGGCGATCCTCGGCGGCGCGATTGCGGCGCTGGTCCTGACGCTGCCCGCAGCCGCCTCGGCCTCGGACGGCGCCCACGCCTCGATCATCGGCGGCAGCCCGGCGTCGATCGAGCAGTTCCCCTCGCTCGCCTATATCGAGGCCGGCAACGAACACCACGGGTTCGCCTGCAGCGGCACCGTGGTGGCGCCGCGGGTGGTGCTCACCGCCGCCCACTGCGCCGAGGAGATCGAAACGGGCGCCTTCACGAAACCGGGCGAATACGCGGTCGCGACCAACATCGCCAACCCGAAGCAGGCGCAGGGCGAAAACGTCTTCGGCGTCAGCGCCGTCCACGTCTTCCCCTCCTTCGACCCCGGCGTGATCCACGGCGACGCCGCGATCCTGATCCTCGACCGGCCGACCAGCGCACCGCCACTCGCCCTCGCCGGGCCCGAGGACGCCGCGCTCTACGAAGGCGGCGCCGCGGTGACGGTCGCCGGCTGGGGCCTGACCCGGGCCCAGAACCGGCAGGCGCCGGCGAACCTGCGCTCGGCGACGATGGCGATCCAGAAACCGACCACCTGCCAGGCCAAGACCCGCGGCTACTACAAAGAGTTCTCCCCCGCGGTCCAGCTCTGCCTACTGAGCCCGCCGTCGAACAAATCCGGGACCTGCTTCGGCGACAGCGGCGGCCCGGCGATCGGCCAGCGCGCCGACGGCACCCCGGTCGAGCTCGGCGTGATCAGCCTCGTCGGGCCCCTCTGCACGCCGCAGGCGCCGAACGTGCTGACCAGGATCGACTACGTCTCCCCCTGGGTTTCGGAATGGATCGCCGCGACCGAAAGCGGCGCGGCGGCTCCGTTTCTCGCGGCCCCGCTGCCGTCGATGAAGAAGTCCGTTGCCGAGGAGTTCGCGGTCAACACCCTCTTCAACGCCTTCGGCGATCGCTTCGGGTCGTTGAGCAAGATCTCCGGCAGCTGCCGGAAGGCCAGCCGCACGCGTTACCGCTGCGAAATCGCCTGGATAAGCCATCGCACCATCTACGCCGGCACCGTCTCCCCCTTCTACGTCCGCCGCCAGCAGACCAACACCTGGGACAGCCACTACCTGGTCCGCTGGGCCCCCCGCCACTGCCTCGGCGGCGACCGGCTAGGCGGGCCCGGCTGCCGCATCCACAGCAAGCGCGGCTGACGACGCCGCTGACTCGATAGCCTCGCCCGCGTGACTTCCAGTTTCGAAGAGCTGGCGAGCGTCGACGGGAGGATCGGCGCCACCGCCGAGGCGACGATCGGCCTCAAGGACGACGGCCTCTACCGCGGCGACGGCGCCTTCGAGGTGATCCGGCTCTACCAGGGCAAGCCCTTCGCGCTGGTCGACCACCTCGACCGGCTGGAGCGCTCGACCGCCGCGATCGAGCTCGGCTTCGACCGCGGCGCCCTCGAAGCCGAGATCGACGCCCTGCTGGAGCGAGCGGGCGCCGTCGAGGGCCAGCTGCGGCTGATCGTCACCCGGGGCGGCCGGCGGGTCGCCGCCACCGAGCCGATCCCCGACCATCCGGAGACCCTCAGCCTCGCCACCGTCACCTACTGCCCGACCGTCATCCTCAACGGCGTCAAGTCGCTCTCCTACGCCGCGAACATGCAGGCGACGCGGCTGGCGAAAGCCCACGGCGCCGACGAGGCCTGCCTGGTCCGCCCCGACGGGACCGTGCTCGAGCCGCCGACTTCCTCTGTCTTCTGGGCCTCGGCCGAGGGCGAGCTGCGCACCCCGGCGCTGACCGACGGGGTGCTGGAGTCGATCACCCGCGACCGGCTGGTCAAGGCGCTCGACGTCGAGGAGGGAAGCTGGCACGTCGACGAGCTGCACGGCGCCGCCGAGGCCTTCCTCGCCTCGACCACGCGGGAGATCCAGGCCGTCTCCTCGGTCGACGGCCAGGACTTTCCCGGTGCCCCCGGCCCGCGCACCCGCGAAGCCCAGGATGCCTTTGCCGAGACCCTGGGCAGAGAGCTGCGGGAGCTCTGAGATGGACTTCCAGTTGAGCGACGAGCAGAAGCTGATCCGCGAGGCGGCGCGGGAATTCGCCGAGCGCGAGATCCTGCCCAACGTCCGCGACAACGACCGCGAAGGCCGCTTCGACCGCGAGCTGGCCCGCAAGCTCGGCGAGATCGGCTTCCTCGGCGCCCCGGTGGCCGAAGAGTACGGCGGCCGCGGTCTCGACTACGTCAGCTACGGGCTGATCGCCGAGGAAATCGGCCGCGCCGACTCCTCCGCCCGCACCGTCGTCTCGGTCGTCACCTCGCTGGTCGGCGGTCCGATCGAGAAGTGGGGCACGGAGGAGCAGAAGAAGAAGTGGCTGCCGCGGCTCTGCTCGGGCGAGGGGCTCGGCTGCTTCGGGCTGACCGAGCCCGACACCGGCTCCGACGCCGCCAACCTCCGCACCCGGGCCAGGAAGACCGAGAACGGCTGGTCGATCAGCGGCCAGAAGATGTGGATCTCCCTCGGCAACGTCTCCGACTTCGCCCTGATCTTCGCCCAGACCGACCCGGCTCTGAAGCACCGCGGCCTCGCCGCCTTCATCGTCCCCACCGACTCCGCGGGCTTCACCACCCAGGAGATCCACGGCAAGCTCGGCCTGCGCTCCTCCGACACCGCCGAAATCTCCCTCGACGAGGTCGAGGTCGGCACCGACGCGATGCTGGGCGAGGTCGGCGACGGCTTCAAAGTCGCGATGAGCGCGCTCGAAAACGGCCGCTACAGCGTCGCCGCCGGCTGCGTCGGCATCTGCGAAGGCTGCGTGCAGAGCTCGGTCGAATACGCGAAGGAGCGCAAGCAGTTCGGCGTGCCCCTGGCCCGCTTCCAGCTGGTCCAGGAGATGATCGCCGAGATGATCCTCAAGCGCGACGCCAGCCGGATGCTGGTCCTGCGCGCGGGCCTGCTGAAGGACGAAAAGAAGCCGAACGCGACCGAGACCTCGGTGGCGAAGCTCTACGCGACCGAGGCCGCGGTCGAGTGCGCGAACCTGGCGATTCAGGTCCACGGCGGCTCCGGCTACGTCGACGACTACCCGGTCGAGCGCTACCTCCGCGACGCCCGCGTCACCACCCTCTACGAGGGCACCTCGCAGATCCAGAAGCTGATCATCGGCCGCGCCGCGACCGGGATCAACGCGATGCTCCCCCTGCAGGAGTCCTGAGTGGCCGGCCTCGTCGAGGTCTCCGTCGACGACTTCCGCGTCGCCCTGCTGCGGCTGAACCGGCCCGAGGCGCGGAACGCGCTCTCGCCGGAGATGCGGACCGAGATCGCCGAGAGCCTGGAGCGGCTCGACGCCGACCCCGAGGTGCGCTGCATCGTCCTCGCCGGCCACGACGAGTTCTTCGCCGCCGGCGCCGACATCCGGGCGATGGCCGAGCGGCCGGTCGACGCCGCGCCCGACCCGAAGGGGATCGAGTTCTGGACCCGCCTGACCGCGATCGGGACGCCGACGATCGCCGCCGTCTCCGGCTACGCCTTCGGCGGCGGCTGCGAGCTGGCGCTGGCCTGCGACATGATCGTCTGCGACGAGGGCACCCGCTTCGGCCAGCCGGAGATCACGCTCGGGATCATCCCCGGCGGCGGCGGCAGCCAGCGGCTGGCGCGGACGATCGGCAAGCAGCGGGCGATGGAGTACGTCCTCACCGGCCGCCGCTGGGACGCGAAGACGGCCGAGCGCTGGGGCCTCGTCAACAGGGTCGCCGGCAAGGGCGCCTGGCTGACCGAGGCGATCGAGCTGGCGCGGATCGTCGCCGAGCGAGCGCCGCTGGCGGTGCGGCTGGGGAAACGGGCGGTGCTGGCGGCCCAGGAGACGAGCCTCGCCGAGGGCCTTCGCGAGGAGCGGGCGCTCTTCGAGGAGGCGATGGCGAGCGAGGACCGGGTCGAGGGGATGACCGCCTTCCTCGAGAAACGCGAGCCCCGCTTCCAGGGCCGGTGAGCGTCTCCCGGGTCGGCGTCGTCGGCGCCGGGACGATGGGCCGCGGCATCGCCCAGGTCGCCGCCCTCGGCGGCTACGAGACGGTGCTCTACGACGTCTCCGTCGAGCTGGCCGAGGCCGGCGCGGCGGGCCTGCGGGAAGCCCTCGACAAGGGCGCCGAGCGCGGCCGATGGAGCGTCGACCAGGCGGCGGCGGCGGCCGGCCGAGTCGAGACCGCGGCGGAGCCCGAGGGCCTGGCCGGATGCGGCCTGGTGGTCGAGGCGGCACCGGAGAAGCTCGAGCTGAAGCGGCGGATCTTCACCGGCCTGGCCGAGGCGCTGGGACCGGAGCCGGTCTTCGCCAGCAACACCTCCTCCCTGCGCGTCAGCGAGATCGCCGAGGGCGTGCCCCAGCCCGAGCGCGTCGTCGGCATGCACTTCTTCAACCCGCCGGCGCTGATGAAGCTGGTCGAGGTGGTCGCCGCCGAGCGATCCTCCGAGGCGGCGCTGGCGGCGGCGACCGAGGTCGCCGAGCGCATGGGCCGGACCCCGATCCGGGCCAAGGACAGCCCCGGCTTCGTCGCCAACCGCCTCGCCCGGCCCTTCACCCTGGAGTCGCTGCGGATCCTCGGCGACGGCGTCGCCGACGCTCCCACCATCGACCGCATCGTCCGCCTCGGCGGCGGCTTCCGCATGGGCCCCTTCGAGCTGCTCGACCTGATCGGGCTCGACGTCAACCTCGAAATCGCCCACTCCTTCTTCGCCCAGGGAGGCGAACCCGAGCGCTGGCGCCCGAGCCCGATCCAGGAGCGGCTGGTCGCCGAAGGCCGCCTCGGCCGCAAGAGCGGGCGCGGCTACCACGAGTACGGCGAGGGCGCCGCGCGCGAGCCGGACCCCGAGCTAAACGTCCAAGCACCGACCCTCGACCCCGCCCAGCTCACCCAGATCGACCCCGCCGCCGAGGAGGTCCTCACCCGCCTCTTCGCCCAGATCGCCAACGAGGCCGCCTTCGCCCTCGAAGAGGAAGTCGCCTCCCCGGCCGACATGGACACGGCGATGAAGCTCGGCTTCAACTGGCCGCTCGGCCCAATCGGAATCGCCAAGCTGATCGGACCGGACCGCGCCGCCGACCTGCTCGAGCAGCTACAAGCGGAGAAGGGCGCGGCCTACGAGCCGGCGCCCGGGCTGAGGCGCATCATCAGCTCGTCCACATAGCACCAGCTCCAGTCTTCGTCCGGCTCGGCCGAGCGGATGATCGGGTGGCCGGTGTCCTGGTGGTGGGCGGTGGCGTGCTTGCCGATCGAGTTGTCGCAGCAGCCGACGTGGCCGCAGGTCTGGCACATCCGCAGGTGGACCCACTGCATCCCCATCGCCAGGCACTCCTCACAACCCTCGACCCCGTCCGGGAGGTCGAGGTAGTTGACCGAGTCGAGGTGGGTGCAATCAGCCACTGCCGGTGGCGATCTCCGCCGGCTCGCCGCCGGGCATCCAGTGGGCCTCGACCGGGACGTCGGCGTCGCGCAGGTAGCGCTCGGCGTCGAGGGCGCCCATGCAGCCGGTGCCGGCCGCGGTCACGGCCTGTCGGTAGGTGTGGTCGACGACGTCGCCGACGGCGAAGACGCCGCCGAGGTTGGTGCGGGTGGAGCCGCCCTCGGTGACGATGTAGCCGTCCTCGTCGGTCTCGACCTGACCCTGGACAATCTCCGACTTGGGGATGTGCCCGATCGCGACGAAGGCGCCGTCGGTCTCGAGCTCCTCCTGCTCGCCGGTCTCGGCGTTGCGGAGGCGGACCTTCGCGAGCTTGCCGCTCTCGCCGGCGAGGAACTCCTCGGGGACGAACGGCGTCTTCAGGTCGATGTTCTCCTTGTCGCGGGCCCGCTCGAACATGATCTTCGAGGCGCGGAACTCGTCGCGGCGGTTGACGATCGTCAGGCTCTTGGCGAACTTGGAGATGAAGATCGAGTCCTCCATCGCCGAGTCGCCGCCGCCGACCACGATCACCTTCTGGTCCTTGAAGAAGGCGCCGTCGCAGACGCCGCAGGTGGAGACGCCGCGGCCGCCGAGCTCCATCTCGCCGGGCACGCCGAGCCGTTTCGGCTCTGCCCCCATCGCCAGGATCACCGTCTTCGCCCGGTGCTCCTCGTCGCCGAGGAAGACCTTCTGGACGCCGCCGTCGGAAAGCTCGACCCGGTCGACGTCGTCGGTGACGAAGCGGGTCCCGAAGCGCTCGGCCTGGGCGCGGAACTGGGCCATCATCTCCGGCCCCATGATCCCCTCGGGATAGCCGGGGTAGTTCTCGACCTCGGTCGTGTTCTGCAGCTGGCCGCCCCACTGGAAGCCCTCGAAGACCAGCGGCTCGAGGTTGGCGCGGGCGGTGTAGAGCGCAGCCGTGTAGCCGGCGGGCCCGCCGCCGACGATGATCACGTTCTCGACCTTCTTCTGCTCAGTCATATCTGCCGCCTGAAGTCTAATACTTTACTTTTTATAGTACGCCTCGTCGCGCCCGGATTCAAGCCGGCCGGCGCCTTCCAGCAGCCCCTCTCCCGGCTCCAGGTCGGAGGTGGCCCGGCCGCCACGGTCGATCGGGAGCCCCTCCTCTTCCCAGCGGTGGACGGTGTGGCGGAGCTGGAAGAAGGCGAAGACGCCGGGTGGGATCGGCATCCAGAAGGCGACGAGGCGGAAGATCAGGACCGCCGGGAAGACGGTCTCCTCGGGGATCCCGAAGAGGACGAAGGCGCCGATCATGCCGGCGTCGACGGCCCCCACCCCGGCCGGCGCCAGGGGGAAGAGGTTGGCGACCATGCCGAGGAAGAAGCCCTGGACGACGACCGCGAGCGGGACGTGGACGCCGAAGGCGTGGAAGGAGGCCCAGAGGACGCCGATGCTCGCCGCCCAGAAGCCGGCGGCGCCGAGGACGGCGAGGCCGCCCTTCGAGGGGTGGGTGAAGAGGCTGAAGGCGAAGCGGAACCCCTCGCCCAGGGTCGCCGGGACTTTGCCGAGGTTCTCGAGGAAGTGGCGCGAGCGTTCGGTGTGGGCGAAGCGGGCCAGCCGCCGCTCGGCGTCGGGCGGGATCAGCGTCACCAGGACGCCGATGATCAGCAGCGCGCCGGCGATCCCGGCGGGGATGATCGTCAGCTCGACCGAGCCCTTGCCGTTCATCACCCCGGTCCGCAGGAGGATGCCGAAGACGATCAGGGCGATCGGGTAGAAGATGTAGTGGAGGGAGACGAAGGCGACCATCCGCCGGGCGACGTCCCGCCGGCGCATCCCCGCTTTGCGCAGCGCCCAGTAGGTGACGGCGACGCCGCCGGCGCCGCCGGCCGAGAAGAGCAGGGTGCCGGCGACCCCGGCCATGTTGATCTCGTAGGTCTCGCCCCAGGTCAGCCGCAGGGCGTCGCCCCCGACCACCGCCTTGAAGAGGGCGATGTAGGTCGCGTAGGCGAGGACGTTGAACCCGATCGCGACCCCGATCCAGACCGGATCGGCATCGTCGAGGCGGCTGAGGGCGTCGCCCAGCCCGACCAGCTTCGGAAAGAGGAAGTAGATCGCGCCGAGCAGCAGGAAGACGGCGACGACGGTCTGAATCAGCCGTCGCGTCGTCAGTATCGGCATTTCGGCGAAGCGGTTGCCGCCGTTCGCCGGGTCTTCCGGAGACACGTCTGGGAAATTACCCGTTGGCGATCCTCTCTAAATGCTGCAGCCCCCCGTTTATCCTGCGTATGAGGGGTTCCGCCAGCGGCTCGCCCTTGCGCACCGCCGCCACCAGGGCGGCTCCGGCGAGCAGGTCGGTGACGTAGTGCTCGCCGAGGTAGACGAGGGCGAAGCCGAGGGTGCCGGCGTAGCCCCAGCCGAGGGCGCCCTCGACCTTGCCCGCTTCGGAGAGCGAGAGCGCCGCCTGCAGCGAGGTGGCGAAGTGCAGGGAGGGCATCGCCGCCCAGGGGTTGCCGCCGAGGGCGTCGTACATCCGCCCCCAGGCCCGACCCCAGGTCGACTCCCCGACCTCGACCATGATCCGCCGCACCTCTTCCCCGGTCAGCCCCTGCTCGGAGGACCACCACGGCGGCGCCGTCGGGACCGCGAAGTAGACGGCGCAGCCGAGGTCGAAGGTAGCCGCCATCTGGCGCGCGGAGCGGGGAAAGCGCTCGTTGTGGCGGACGAGGATGAAGGCGAGCGAGAGGTAGGGCTCGAAGAACCAGAGCCAGTGGGTCCAGGTGAGGGCCTTGTCGAGGGCGCCGACGCCCGGCATCCCCGCGAAGGCGCGCTGCAGGCGCGCATTTGGGAGGCGGCCGGCGCCGATCAGCTTGTCGGTACGGATCGGGTAGCGGCTGCGGAGGCGGGCCCGCAGGCGCTCGGGGTCGTCGTAAGGAAGCTCGTGGGCGACGGTGAAGGCCCACATCTGCAGGGCGAAGAGGGCGACGTCGCGCCGTTTCGATCGCGGCCGCAGGACCGCCAGCGCCAGCGGTGCGGCGGCGAGGCTGGCAACCGTGACCGGGGCCGGAATCCGCAGCCGGCGGCGCAGCAGGGGGACGGCAACCGCGCCCGCGATCGCACCGACGCCACCGGCGCGGACCGCGAGGCGAAGCGCATTCGATGGCCGGGAGCGCCTCCTCATGAGGTGGGCGAGTATAGGTCCGCGACCGCGAGGCGGAACGGGAAACCGCGGCGCCGCCTCGCCTGAATAGAATGGCCGCGCTTTGGCGTCCCACTCCCCTGGCACTGACCAGATCGACACCCTGCTCTGGATCGGCACCGTCGCCGCCGCGATCTTGATCGTCGCGCTCGTCGGCGCGCTGCTGTTCGTCGTCCGCCGCTACCGCGGCGAGCGGGGCGCCGAGCCGCGCCAGCTGCGCAGCGGCCGCAGGCTGCAGTTCCGGGTCGCCGGGGTCCTGACGATCTTCGCCGCGCTCCTCTTCGTCCTCGGCGTCGTCTTCACCGAGAAGGCCCGGGAACAGCCCAGCACGGGCGACGCCGGACTCGCCTCGCTGAAGGGCGAACCGCTGAAGATCAAAGCGACCGGCCAACAGTGGCTGTGGCGCTACGACTACCCCAATGGCGCCTTCTCCTACTACAAGCTGGTGGTCCCCGAGGACACCGCGATCGAGCTCGAAGTCGTCTCCACCGACGTCGTCCACACCTGGAACGTCGAAGAACTGGCCCGCAAGGCCGACGCGGTCCCCGGCAAGACCAACGAGGTCCTCTTCATCGCCGACGAACCGGGCGTCTACGACGGCGACTCGGCCACCCTCTCGGGCCAGGCCTACGCGGCGATGCGGACCGAGGTGGACGTCGTCTCCCCCAAGGAATACGAAGAATTCGTCGAAAAGCAGGGCGAAGAAATCGACGCGGCCGAGGAACGGGTCGTCGGCCTGATCGAAAACGGAGAAACCCCATGAGCCCCAGCCCGCGTCCCGAGCTCGTCGCCGACGGCTACAGCGCCGGCCGCCCCCGCTGGGTGCAGCTGGCGACCTCGGCCGACCACAAGGAGATCGGCCAGGTCCTCCTCACCGGCGCCCTCGGCTTCCTCTTCATCGCCCTGGTCGAGCTGGTGCTGATGCGGATCCAGCTGCTCGTCCCGGAGAACACCTTCCTCTCCCCCGTCGCCTTCAACCGCATGCTCTCGCTCTACGGCGCCAGCGCGATCTTCTTCTTCGCCCTGCCGCTCGTCTTCGGCCTCTTCTACTACGTGGCGCCGCTGCAGATCGGCGCCCGCGGGACGGCGCTGCCGCGCCTCGGACAGGTCGGCCTGGCCCTTTGGGTCGCCGGCGCGACCGTCCTCTACGCGACCTTCCTCTTCACCCCCTCGGAGGCCGGCGTCAACCCGCTGGCGCCGCTCAACGAGGTCGCCTTCCTCTCCAACAACGGCGTCGACGCCTGGGCGACGGCGACCGGCCTGGCGACGCTCGGCTTCGTCCTGCTCTCGGTCAACCTGGTCGCGACGCTGAGAACGATGCGGGCGCCCGGAATGGCCTGGCGTCGCGTTCCCCTCTTCGCCTGGGCCACCGCCGTCGGCTCCTGGCTGATGGTCGTAGTCGGTTCGGTGCTGCTGGCGGCGCTGACGATGCTGATGATCGACCGCCACTACGACGGCATCTTCTTCGCCGACGGCTCCGGCGGGGCGCCGCTCCTCTGGCAGCACCTGAGCTGGATCTTCTACACCGGCGCCTACATGCTGATCCTGATCTTCGCCTTCGGCGCGATCGCCGAAATCGCCGCCACCTTCTCGCGCAAACCGCTCTTCAACCGCAACGTCGTCATGGCCTGCCTGGCGGCGATCGCGGTGATCGGCACCCTGGCCTGGATGCAGAACATGCTCACGGCCCCGATCGGGATCGGCTGGATGTACTTCGCGATGCTGATGTCGCTGGCGCTGATCGTCCCCTTCGGGCTCGTCCTCTTCAACCTGATCGCGACCCTGGCCGGCGGCACGCTGCGAATGCGGGCGCCCCTGCTGTTCGCGATCGGCGCGATCTTCGCGATCGGAATCGGCCTCGCCTCCGAGCTCTGCCACTCCCTGGTCGCCGCCGCCTGGCACCTGAAGAACACCACCGACTCCACCGCGGCCACCCATTTCGCGCTGATCGGCGGCGCCGTCTTTGGCGGCTTCGCCGCGCTCCACTACTGGTTCCCGAAGATGACCGGCCGGACGATGGGCGAGACCCTCGCCAAGATCTCCTTCTGGACGATTCTCGCCGGCCTGCTGCTGGGCTTCGTGCCGCTCTTCTTCGCCGGCGCCGAGCAGGGCCAGGTCGTCGACGCCTACAAGTACTTCGCCGGCAGCGGCGTCACCGCCTACAACGTGATCGCCTCGATCGGCGTCTTCGTCCTCTTCGCCGGGGTCCTGCTGACGATCCTCAACGCGGTCTTCAGCCGCGCCAACGGCCCCGCGGCCGGCCACGACCCCTGGGCCGGCGACACGCTCGAGTGGTTCACCCTCTCGCCGCCGGAGCCGCACAACTTCGACGTCCTGCCCGACGTCCGCAGCCCCCGGCCGCTGCGCGACATCCGCATCGCGATCGGCAATCGCACCCGCCGCTCCGAGCAGGCGGCGGCGCGCGAATCGCAGCCGGTAGCCTGAGCCCCATGCAAACCGGTGCCGGCGCGCAGACCGCGCCCAACCCGACGACGGCCACCCGCGCGCTCCTCCCCCCCGTCGTCCGCGACTACCTGACGCTGACCAAGCCGAAGGTGCAGTCGCTGCTGCTCTTCACCACGGTGACGACGATGTACGTGGCGGGGGACCCCGCGCCGGAGTTGATCCTCCTCACCTGCCTCGGCGGCGCCCTCTCGGCCGGCGGCGCCGGAGCGATCAACCACGCCGTCGACCGCGACATCGACCGCACGATGGCCCGCACCGCCAACCGCCCCGTCGCCTCCGGCCGCGTCTCGGCCCGCGCGGCGACGGTCTTCGGCCTCGCGCTCGCGACCGCCTCCTTCCTGCTGCTGTCGCTGACCGTGAACCCGCTGGCGGCGACGCTCTCCCTGAGCGGCTTCCTCGGCTACGTCGGCGTCTACACGCTCTGGCTGAAGCGGCGGACGCCGCAGAACATCGTCATCGGCGGCGCCGCCGGCGCGGTGCCGCCCCTGGTCGCCTGGGCGGCCGTCACCGGCGGCCTCGACGGCATGGCCTTCTTCATGTTCGCGATCGTCTTCTTCTGGACCCCGCCCCACTTCTGGGCGCTCTCCCTGCTGATGAAGGACGAGTACGCGAAGGCGGGGATCCCGATGCTGCCGGTCGTCCGCGGCGAGGAGGAGACCCGCCGCCAGATCCTCCTCTACACCGTCCTCCTCTACGCGGTCACCCAGCTCCCCTTCTGCGCCGGCGGCCTCGGCGTCGCCTACGTCGTCCCCTCGATGCTGCTCGGCGCCGGCTTCATCTACTTCGCGACCCGCCTCTACCGCGCCCGCGATCGCCGCTGGGCCCTGAAGACCTACCTCTTCTCGTTGGCCTACCTGGCCCTGCTGTTCCTCTCGATGGCGATCGCAGCGAACGTCTGAGCCAGCGGCTCCTCCTCCCCGCCTGATAGAAATCCACCCTCATGGACCGCGAGACCGCACGCCGACAGATGCGCGCCGGGCTGGTTGCCGGGGGCATCGCCGCCGGGATCTTCGCCCTCAGCTTCGTCGCCGCCTTCCTCTACATCGCCCAGTAACGAGATGGCCGATCACCGACACGTCCCCGAGCCCGGCGAGACGATCTACCTGCCCCGCCCCTCCTGGGGTCCTGTCTTCTTCGCCGTCGGCGCCGTCGGGCTGATCTGCGGCACCTTCGCCGGCGGCTTCATCTTCAAGCCGCTGATCTGGGCGGTCGTCGGCGCGATCTTCCTGCTCTTCGCCTTCCGCAGCATCGTCCGCGGCTCCGTCCGCGACTATTACCGGCTTCCGCGTCGCCAAGAGACGCGAGGTGCGGCCTTGCCGGTGGAAACGATCTCCCAGCCGCCGCGGCCCTAGCCCGGCAGCTGCATTTCTGAGGTAGCACCGTCCGAGGTCCAGCAGCGGACGATGTCTCGCATCGAGAGGACGCCGATCGGGTCGCCGCCGTCGAAGACGACGAGGTGGCGGACGCCGCGGCGGGACATCTCGGCGGCGGCACGCTCGAGGCTCCAGTCGGGGGCGGCGGAGAGCACGCCCTCGCTCATGTGGTCGCAGACCCGCTCGCTCGCCGGGTCCTGACCGCGGGCGACCGAGATCAGCAGGTCGCGCTCGGTGACGATCGAGGGAGCCGGCAGCTCGGCGTCGATCACCAGCGCCGCGCCGGTCCCTTTCTCGACCATCTTCTCGGCCGCCTCGCGCAGCGTGTGGGACGGGCCCACGGTCAGCGTGATCTCCGACATCCCGTCCCTCACCTGCATCTGCGACCTCCCATCGCTGCGGTTTCAAAGTTAGTGCGAATCGCCTCAAGAGTATCCCACCGAGCACGCCTGACGGCACGCTTCCCAGGGGCGTCGACATATAGACTTGCGCCCGCATCCCGCCCCATGGCTCGCGCTTCGAAACTCATCATCCCGCTGCTCGCCCTCCTGGCCCTGGCCGCCCTCGTGGCGGTCGCCTCAGGCTGCGGGACCACCAATGCCGATCCGCAGCGGGGCCGCGTCCTTTTCGTCCAGAGATGCGGCGAATGCCACACCCTGGCGCAGGCCGGAAGCACCGGGGCGGTGGGCCCCAACCTCGACCACGCCTTCGCCGCGGCCCGCGAAGAAGGGAACGACTCGGACACGATCGAAGGGGTCGTCAAAGCGCAGGTCGAGTACCCACGGGAGAACAACGGCAATCCCGCCGTCTCGATGCCGGCTCACCTCGTCTCCGGCCAGGACCTCGACGACGTCGCCGCCTACGTCGGCGAATGGGCCGGCGTGCCCGGCGCGGCCCCGCCCAAGGTTCCGGGCGGCCCCGGCGCCCAGGTCTTCGCCAGCAACGGCTGCGGTACCTGCCACACCCTCGCCGCGGCGGAAGCGGGCGGCGTCACCGGTCCCAATCTCGACGAACACCTTCCGGGCGAAAGCCAGGCCGCGGTCGAAGAAATGATCAAGGACCCGAACGCCGAAATCGTCAAGGGGTACCCGCCGAACGTGATGCCGCAGACCTACGAACAGATGCTTTCCCAGAAAGAAATCGAAGATCTGGTCAAGTACCTGCTCGAAAACGCCGGCGGCGGCTCCGGCGGATCCAAGGGCTGAACGCATGCGGCCCGGCGGCCGCTGCCATCATTGCCGGTAGATGCGGGACCGCCTGAAAAGCCGCCTCGAGATCTCCCCCGAGCGCTACGCGCAGGTCACCCTCGTCGCCCTCGCGGCGCTCGCGCTGATCGTCCTCACCGGGGCGGGCGTACGGCTCACGGGCTCCGGCCTCGGCTGCCCGGACTGGCCGAAATGCTACGGCGGCAACACGCCGCCGCTCGAATCCCACGCCGTGATCGAGTACGGGAACCGGCTCCTCACCGGCTTCGTCGGCATCGCGGTGATCGCCGCCAGCGTCCTCGCCTGGTTCCGCCGCCCCTACCGCTGGCACCTCGCCCTCTTCGGCGCGCTGCTGCCGCTCGGCGTGATCGGCCAGGCGATCCTCGGGGCGCTGGTGGTCGAGTACCACCTGGCGCCGGGACTGGTGATGTCCCACTTCATCCTCTCGATGATGCTGCTCGACGCGGCCTTCGCGCTCGCTTGGTGCTCGCGCTACGAGCCGTGGCAGCGCCGGCGCTCCGGAGACCGGTTCAGCGTCTGGGCGGTGCGGGCGCTGATCCCGCTGGGGCAGCTGACGATCCTGGCGGGGACGATCGCCACCGCCTCGGGCCCTCACGCCGGGGCACACGAAGGCCAGCTGGTCCACCGCTTCGACTTCGAGGGCGCTGGAACCCTGGAATGGGTGGTCCAGCGTCACGCCGCGATCGCCGCGATCTACGGCGTCGCGGCGATCGCGGTCTGGTTCCTATTGCGGCGCCCCGGGGCCGATCGGCGCGCGCTGCGGCCGCTGACGCTGGTGATCGGCCTCCTCGCCCTGCAGGGCGCGATCGGCGGAATCCAGTGGGCGCTGGAACTGCCGGCGGGCATCGTCTGGGCCCACGTCGCCGTCGCCACCGGCAACTGGCTGGCGATGCTCTGGACGATCGCCTCAGCGGGCCGCCTCGAGCCCCGTGGCGAAGCCTCACCGGCCGAGCCGCGGGACCCCGGCCGCCAGGTCCCGGCCGCCGCCGGCCACGCCTGAGGCTTGCTCCCCTTCTGGCTCTCGATCGGCCTCCTCAGCCTCGTCCAGGCCGCCCTCGTAGCCGCGCCCAAAGCTCCGGCGACGCGGCTGCTGCGACGGCTGCAGAGCAGGTGGTGGGCGCTGGTCCTGCCGCTCTCGATCGTCGTCGTGATCTCCGCGATCGCCCTCGAATCGGCCAGCGCCCGCTTCCTCACCTATCTGGCCCTGGTGGCGGTACCGCCACTCGCCGCCGCCGCGCTCGGTTGGCTGCTGCGCGGAGCGAGGAGCCGGCTGGCGTTGCTCGCGATCCCGCTCTTCGCCCTCGCCTGGGCCGCCGAGGGCTCACTGAGCGGCGAGGCCGCCGCCCTCTCCCTCTCCGCTCTCGCCTGCGTCACCCTCGGCTGGCTCGTCGCCTGCGTGGTGCCGCCGCGCTGGCTGAAGCTGGGGATCTATGCGATGGCGGCGGTCGACACCTACCTGGTCTTCTCGAACCTCCTCCAGGAGCCGAACACGGTTCTCAACGCCGCCGCCCCGGCCGCCGACCTCCCCCGCCTCCAGCTCGCCTCCTTCGGCTCGGCGGTGATGGGCTTCGGCGACCTCTTCGTCGCCGCCACCCTCGGCGCCCTGCTCGCAAGCGACCGCCGCCTACAGCTCCAAGGCGCCGCCCTAGCCGCCGTCATCTGCCCCGCCTGGGACCTGCTCTTCTTCTGGGTTGACCAGACCCCGGCGACCGTCCCGATTGCGCTGACGCTGGCGGTGTTGGAGATTGGTCGGCGCCTTATCCCTGAGCGAGGATCAGGCCTATGAGGGCAACAAGCACGCTGACCACCGCGCCAAACATTCCCACCAGGGCATAGATCAGCACCCTTTGCAGGCCCTCGAAGCGCAGGTTCATTTCTTTCTGCAGGCCTTCAAACCGATCTTCAAGCTTGTCGAAGCGCTTGTCGACGTCGGCAAACCCCTTGTCGACCTTCTCATTGAGGTCATCGAGGCGCTGATCAGTCCAGCTCTCTCTCACAGCGACGTGCATGTTGCCAGCCTACAGAGATAAATGCAACTTTTTGTCGTAGAAGCAAAATTCTCTGTGCCAACTCAGCGCCATCTCTCCCGCGCCCACCGATAGGCGTACACCCCGCCGGCAATCACGATCGCCAGCCCCAGCAACGACCCCACCAGCGGCCGCGTCAGCAACGTCACCGCAACGATCACCGCCGCTGCAACCCCGACGATCACCACCCATTTGAACACCGCCGCCTCGTTGATTTTCATCCCTACACCACCGCCCTGAGGCGGCGAAAATCAAGTCTGGGTAGGACGCAGGGAGTGAGACGAGGGGAGCGCACTCCGGTGCGTGACCCGAAGGCGAACGACCGAGGACACCCCCAGACGCAGATTTGCAGCCGCCTCAGAGGATGTAAACGGTCACGTAGACGATGATCCACATGACGTCTACGAAGTGCCAGTAGATGCCCGGTACCTCGACGCCGAGGTGGTCTTTCTCGGCCGGGCCGAAGTGGCCGCGGAAGGCGCGAATCGTCGCGAAGGAGAGCAGCATCAGGCCGACGAAGACGTGGGCTCCGTGGAGGCCGGTGAGGCAGTAGAAGATCGACCCGAAGCTGAAGTCGCGGGCGCTGAAGCCCAGGTGCACGTACTCGTTGATCTGAATGAAGAGGAAGGTCGCACCGAGCAGCCAGGTCGCCACCAGGCCGAGCTTGAGGCCGGTCCGGTTGCCGCGGCGGATCGACTCCAGCGCGTAGTGGACGGTGAAGCTGGAGGAGATCAGGATCGCCGTGTTCATGCCCGCCACGGCCTTCGGCAGTTCGAACGGTTCCGGCGGCCAGCTCGCCGGGTCGACGACGACGCGGAGGAAGAAGTAGGAGGCGAAGAAGGCCCCGAACAGCATCACCTCGGAGACGATGAAGAGGAGGATCCCCAGCGTCTGGCGGTCGATGCGGGAGCTCTGGTTGGCCTCGGGCGGGCCGTGATGGTGATCGGCGTGACCGTGACCGACGGTGACCGTGGCGCTCTCCATCAGCCTGCCTCCCCCTCGGCGACGGCCGCGGCCACGGCGGTCGCGGGCCGGCCCACCTCGATGTGCTCGACGGACTTCTCGGTGATCTCTCGGACCCGGCCGATCAGGTCCTCCTCCAGCCACCGCGAGCGCTCGCCGGTGAAGGTGGAGATGAGGATGTCGTCGATCCGGTAGTGCTCGACGGCGTTCTTGACCGCGTGGAAGGGGTCCGGGCTCATCGGCTGGCCGGTGGCGTCGATCTCGGCGCGGTAGAGCTCGGCCAGGGTCGCGGCGAGGTCGCGGACGACCTGGCCCTCGCTCACGTCCTCGGCCCGCGGACAGATGATCGTGAAGCGGTGCGGGCGGATGTTGGCGCGCTCCTTGAGCCGGTTGACCAGGTCGGGGGCGGCGACGGTCTTGGTCGCCACGACCAGGGTGTGGTTGAGATCCCAGCGGATCGCGTCGTCCTCGATCCGGACCGGGATGTGGGTAAGCGTCACCTCCGGCTCGACCCGCTCGCGCGCCCACTCGACGAGATCGCGACGCATGAAGCCGAAGCGGGTGTCGGCCAGGCACGAGAGGAGGACCTCGCCGGGCCGGTGGGCGCGGACGGCGTCGTCGAGCGCCAGCGAGGACTCCGGGTCCATCACCTCGCCGACGGAGGGGATTCCGAACTCGCTCAACACCGCCATCGTCACCTCGACCCGGGCGCGGGCGGCTTCGCGCACCTCGCTGGTGTCGATCAGCTGGCCGACCGAAGGATGGTTCTGCGGCGCCGCGACGACGACGCCGGCGATCTGGTCCTGGCGCTCGCGCACCGCCTGCAGCAGCTTGCGGCCACCGGCCACCTCGTTGAGGAAGACCAGCAGCGGCTTGCGCTCGTCAGCCTGCGAAGCGCTCATTGCGCTCATGAGGAGCTGCCCACCACGCTTTTCTCGCCGGCGGGCACCTCGGCGCCTTCGCCGGCCATGATCGCGTGCTTGGCGCCCGGGATCCCGTACTCGTAGGGACCGCCGACGACGCGCGGAATCTCGTCGAAGTTGAAGATCGGCGGCGGCGAGGAGACCTGCCACTCGATCGAGTTGGCGCGCCAGGGGTTGCCGTCAGCCTTCGGGCCGAAGCGCCAGCTGACGACCATGTTGTAGACGAAGACGAGCTGGATGGCGCCGAGCATGAAGGCAAAGCAGCTGATCAGCAGGTTCCAGTTGCCGAACTGCGCCGCGTAGTCGGCGACGCGTCGCGGCATCCCGTCCATCCCCACCCAGTGCATCGGGATGAAGGTGCCCCAGGTGCCGACCAGGGTGCCCCAGAAGTGGACGCGGCCCAGTTTCTCGTCGTACATGCGCCCCGTCATCTTCGGGAACCAGTGGTAGACGCCGGCGAAGATCGTGAAGACCGAGCCGCCGAAGAGGACGAAGTGGATGTGGGCGACGATGAAGTAGGTGTCGGAGACGTGGATGTCGATCGGCACCATGCCGAGCATCACGCCGGAGATCCCACCGATCGTGAAGGTGACGATGAAGGCGAGCGCGAACAGCATCGCCGTCGAGTAGGTGTGGATCTTGCCGAAGTAGAGCGTGCCCAGCCAGGAGAAGATCTTGATCCCGGTCGGCACCGCGATCAGCAGGGTGGTGAGCATCATCGGCACCCGCAGCCAGGAGAACATCCCGGCGACGAACATGTGGTGGGCCCAGACCGAGTAGCTGAGGACGACGATCCCGATCAGCGCCAGCGCCATCAGGCGGTAGCCGAAGATCGGCTTGCGGGCGTGGGTCGAGATCACCTCGGAGACGATCCCGAACCCGGGCAGCATCATGATGTAGACGGCCGGGTGGGAGTAGAACCAGAAGATGTGCTGGTAGCTGATCACGTCGCCGCCGGCCGCGAAATCGAAGAAGTTGGTGTGGAGGGCGCGGTCGAGGAGGACCATGAACTGGACGCCGGCGATGAACGGGGTCGCGGCGACGACCAGCAGCGAGGTCGAGAGGTTTGCCCAGACCAGCAGCGGCATCCGCCAGAAGGTCATCCCCGGCGCCCGCATGGTGATGATCGTGACCAGGAAGTTGAGCGCGGTCGCGATCGAGGAGGCGCCGGCGAACTGGACGCCGAGGTTGAAGAAGGACTGACCCAGCGGCGCCCCGGTCGAAAGCGGCGCGTAGCCGGTCCAGCCGGCGTCGAAGGCGCCGCCGGGGCAGAGGAAGCTGCCGATGAAGAGGATCCCGGCCAGCGGCAGCATCCAGAAGCTGAGCGCGTTGAGGCGCGGGAAGGCCATGTCGGGCGCGCCGATCATCAGCGGCAGGACGTAGTTGGCGATCCCGGCGAAGACGGGGATGACGAAGACGAAGATCATCAGCACCGCGTGGGTCGAGAAGAGGCTGTTGTAGCCGGCCGCGTCGACGATCTGGGCACCCGGCTGGGCGAGCTCGGCCCGGATCAGCATCGCCATCAGGCCGCCCACGAAGAAGAAGAAGAACGTGGTGACTATGTACTGGATGCCGATCACCTTGTGATCGGTGTTGAAGCGGAAGTAGTCGCGCCAGCTCGTGGCGCCGTGCTGGGAGTGGTCCTCGGGGACGGTGGGCATCCCGACGGCCCAGCGCAGCCAGTAGTCGAAGGCGCCGAAGCCGAGCAGGAAACCCAGCGGAGCCGTAAAGAGGGGAACGATGATGTGGGGATAACCGGTCTGTTCGGTCTGCCACGCCCCGAGTCCGGAGATCGCCCGCAGGCCGACCACCAAGGCGACGCCGAAAGCCACTCCGAGGATTCCCCCGGCGATCCCTCGTAGCCACTTGCGCAGAAGCTGGTCGCCGGAGATTCCGAATCCGGGAGTCTCGAGATCGGTCGTGGCGCTGCCGGTCGCTGCTGGTGATCCTTGGAGCGCGCTGTCCGCCATCAAAAGTCCGATCGGTTCCTTTTACACACTTGCACTGTGCAAATTAGCACCGCCGTGAGCTCGTTGCCAACCCCCGCCGCCGGCCGACCGG
>JAICSS010000020.1 GCA_025936755.1 Solirubrobacterales bacterium
CCTGCGCCGGCCTCGGCAAATACGGCGCCGC
Source organism: Solirubrobacterales bacterium (assembly GCA_025936755.1). Taxonomy (GTDB): domain Bacteria; phylum Actinomycetota; class Thermoleophilia; order Solirubrobacterales; family 70-9; genus VAYN01. The sequence goes on from JAICSS010000020.1 coordinate 32, forward strand.
CAAGGTCTACCGGGCCAAGAGCGTTCCCGAGGGCCTGGCCCAGCCGATCGTCGACGCGATGGCAAAGGTCATCGGCGACCAAGGCTTCTCCTACGCCCTGTTCGGCGGCGGCCTGCTCGGTTTCGAGATCGGCGCCGGCCTAACCGCCCGCCTCAACGCCGGTGTGACGATGGAGGTCACCGCGGTCAAAGTCCAGGACGGGAAGCTGGTCGTCGAGCGGCCGATCCTGCAGGACTCCGAGATCGCCGACGTCGGCTACGTCTCCGAGCCCGGCATCATCATCGGCCGCCTCAACGCCTTCGACACCAACGAGTCCGGCGGCAGCGCCGAGGTCGTCGACGTCGACGTCGAGGTCTCCGAGTGGTCGACCAAGGCGAAGCTGGTCCAGCGCGGCGAGCAGCGCGGCGCCGACGTCAACATCGAGGACGCCGACATCCTCGTCGGCGGCGGCCGCGGTCTCGGCGCCAAAGAGGGCTTCGAGCTCTGCGAGCAGCTGGCCGAGTCGATGGGCGGCGCCGTCGCCGCGACCCGAGCGGTCGTCGACGCCGGCTGGTACCCCTACGCGGCCCAGATCGGCCAGACCGGGAAGACGGTGGCGCCGAAGCTGTACCTCGCCGCCGGCGTCTCCGGGGCGATCCAGCACAAGGTCGGGATGCAGAACTCGGAGAACATCCTCGCGATCAACAAGGACCCGAACGCGCCGATCTTCGAGTTCTCGGACCTCGGCGTCGTCGGCGATCTCCACAAGATCGTCCCGAAGCTGACCGAGGCGATCAAAGCCAAGAGGGGAGGCTGAGCTTCGGCTCGGTCTCCTTTAGACCCCAAGGAGTCATAGATGCCCGCCGTCGCACCCGCTGAGTTCCCGCCGCCGTTCGACTCCGCCGACGTGATCGGTCCGCCGACCGACGCGCCCGAGGATCGGATCGAGGTCGGGGTAGCGATCGTCGGCGGCGGGCCCGCGGGCCTGGCCTGCGCGAACAAGCTCCTGCAGCTGCTCGAGGACGAGCCGGAGCTGACCGAGAAGCTGGGCGAAGTCCCGGTCGCGGTGATCGAGAAGGGCAAAGTCGCCGGCGCCCACCTGCTCTCCGGGGCGAACATGAAGCCCTCGGCGATGGAAGAGCTCTTCCCCGACCTGCCGAAGGAGGAGTGGCCGGTCTACCAGGAGGTCACCAAGGACGCCGTCTACCTGCTGACCAAGAAAGCGGCGCTGCCCCTGAAGCCGATGCCGCCGAACTTCAAGAACCACGGCAACTACGTCACCTCGGTCTCGAAGCTGGGACGCTTCCTCGCCGAGAAAGCCGAAGAGGCCGGCGCCTACATCCTCAGCGAGACCGCGGCGACGAAACTGCTGGTCGAGGACCGGATCGTCAAGGGCGTGCGCTCCGGCGACCGCGGCCGCGGCAAGGAGGGCGAAGAGCTCGCCAACTTCGAGCCCGGCTCCGACGTCGTCGCCAAGGCGACCGTCCTCGCCGAGGGCACCGTCGGCCACCTCACCTACGCCGCCTACGACTACTTCGACATGCACGGCGCCGACCCGATGCGCTGGGAGCTCGGGGTGAAAGAGGTCTGGGAGGTCAAGGAGCCGCTCGACCGCGTCATCCACACGATGGGCTGGCCGCTGCGCAAATCGCCGCGCTTCAACGAGTTCGGCGGCAGCTTCATCTACCCGATGGGCGAGGACAAGATCTGCATCGGCCTCGTCGCCGGCCTCGACTACACCGACGCCACCTTCAGCGTCCACGACGCCCTGCAGCTGATGAAGACCCACCCCTTCATCAAGAAGCTGATCGAGGGCGGCAAACGGGTCGCCTGGGGCGCGAAGACGATCCCCTCCGGCGGCTACTTCTCGATGCCCAAGCGCCTCGCGGTGCCCGGGATGATGGTCGCCGGCGACGCCGCCAGCATGGTCAACGTGCCGACGCTGAAGGGCGTCCACTACGCGATGCACGCCGGCATGTACGCCGCGGAGACGATCGTCGACTCGCTGAAGCAGGACATCGACTCGGTCAACTTCGAGGCCTACGACGACAAGGTCCGCAACTCGCTGATCGAGAAGGAGATCAAGCAGTCGCGCAACATGCGCCAGCCCTTCTCCAAGGGCTTCTTCATGGGCGGCGCGATCGTCTCGGCGATGACCGTGACCAAAGGCGCCTTCCCCGGCGGCCACTGGAGCCAGGAGCACGACTCGGAGATCGAGATGGACCTCGGCAAGGCGGGGGACATGTACCCCAAGGCCGACAACGAGCTGACCTTCAACAAGCTGGACAGCGTCTTCCTCTCAGGCAACGCCACCCGCGACGACGCCCCCAACCACGTCCGCGTCCAGACCCACGTCCCCCGCGAGGTCGCCCAGACCTGGGTCTCGATGTGCCCGGCCCAGGTCTACGAGATCCCCGAGGACCAGCTGGAGAGCGGCACCGCCGAGGTCGACGTCCACGTCACCGCCTCCAACTGCGTCCAGTGCGGTGCGATCACCGCCAAGGGCGGCCGCCTGACCCTGCCCGAGGGCGGCGACGGCCCGCTGTACCAGGAGACCTGAGCAGGGCATAGCCTGGCGCCGTGCAGGCGCTGGGCATAGCTGCGGCGATCACGGCCTCGCTGCTCTACAACACCTCGATTGCGCTGCAGGCGCTGCAGGCACGGAAGGTGCCGGAGGACCATTCGCTGCGGCCGTCGCTGCTCGGTCGGCTGGCCCGCAACCGGCGCTGGCTGGGGGCGACCGCGCTGGGCTTGCTGGGGTGGCCGTTCGAGATCGCGGCGCTGCTGCTGGCGCCGCTGACGGTGGTGCAGCCGTGCCTGGCGAGCGGGCTGATCCTCCTGCTCTGGCTGGGGACCACGCGGTTGGGGGAGACGCCGGGATCACGCGAGCTCCTCGCCGTGGCGGCGATCGTCGTCGGGATCGGCGGCGTCGCCTGGGCGGCGCCGGAGCGGACGACCGCCCACGCCACCGCCGGAGCCATCGCCCTGGCGCTCGTGCTGGTCGCGCTACCGGTGCTGGCTCCCTATGCGGCTCGCGGGCGCGCGGGCGCCGCCGGCTCCCTTGCCGTTCTCAGCGCCGGCTGCGGCTATGCCTGGACGGCGATCGCCAGCAAGCTGCTGACCGACGAGCTGGCGAACGGGGCCCTGCTGCTCGCGGCCCTCTGGCTCGCCACCGCCGCCGCTTCGGAGGGGTTGGCGCTGTTGAGCGAGATGAGCGCTCTGCAGCGGCGGCCGGCGACGCGCGTCGCTCCGGCGATGTTCGCCGTCCAGGTGCTGGTGCCGGTGGCGTTGGCGCCGCTGATCTTCGGCGAGTCCTGGGGGGAGACCCCGGCCGGAGGGGCGGCGCTGGCCGTTTTCATCGCCATCGCGGTGCTCGGGGCCGTGTTCCTGTCCGGCTCGCGCGCGGTCGGGAGGGTGGTCGAGTCCGCACATGTCGAGGATTGAGTGCCCAGGGATCGGGTGCAGGCTCCGGTTCCGCTGGTAGATTCAACGCCGCCTATGGCGATGCAGTTTGTCTAGTCCGGCCGAGGCAGAGACCCAGCCACAGCCACCAAGGAGCCATCGTAGGCGCCGCAGAGAACACTCTGCCCGACGCGAGCAAGTTCGCAATCGGGTTCGACCACCGCGACCGTGCGCGGCTGTTCGAGCTCTGGACCGAGATCCTCGACTCAGAGCAATGGTCCGAGGGCGCAAAGCTGAAGGCCTTCGAGCAGCGCTGGGAGCAGTGGAACGGGCTGCCGGCCCTCGGCCTCTCGAGCTGGGCCGGAGGGGCCCTGGCCGCGCTCGAGTTCGCCGGCGCCAGGGGCGAGACGGTGCTCTGCCCCTCCAACACCTTCATGGCGACGCCGCTGGCCGCGATCAACGCCGGCGCCGAGGTCGAGCTCGTCGACTGCAACCGCGAGGACCTCTGCATGTCCTTTGCCGACTTCGAGCGCAAGGCCGAGCGGCATGAACCGCGGGCCGCGATCCTCGTCCACATCGGCGGCCACATCGCCTTCGACGCCGAACGGATCGCGGCTTACTGTCGCGACAACGGCATCTTCCTGCTCGAGGACTGCGCCCATGCCCATGGGGCCGACTGGAACGGCACCAGGCCGGGCGGTTTCGGCGACGCCGGCGTCTACTCGCTGTACGCGACCAAGACGGTCTCCAGCGGCGAGGGTGGGGTGCTGGTCTCCAGCAATCCCGACCTGATCGAGTTCGCCGCCAAGTTCCGCAACTACGGCAAGTTCGAGCACGAGGTCGACGGCCTCAATTTCCGGATGAGCGAGTTCACCGCCGCCCTCGCCCTCGTCGGGGCGGAACGGATCGAGGAGATCGTCGCCTGGAAGAACCACTACGCGCGGGAGCGTGTCGACCCGCTCCATCCAGCCCGTCTCGAGCTGCCCGACGGGATGACCTCGGGCCTCTACAAGTACATCGTCTTCGAACCGATCGAGAAATCGACGGGGCGGGTCTACGACCAGCCCTGCCATCGGATCATGGGCCGCTCCGAGGAGCTGCCCAACACCGACTGGGTTGCCGAGAATCACTGGTGCGTGCCGCTCTACTACCGACCCGAGAGCCGCGAGGCCGCACTGGGCGCGAAGGAGGAGTCATGAGGGTTCTGGTGACCGGAGGCGGAGGCTTCATCGGCTCTCACGTCGTCGACCGCTTGCTCGAGCGACGGGTGACGCCGCGCATCTTCGACCTCAGCGCCTCGCCCTACCACTCGCCGCTGGAAGTCGAGACCTTCACCGGCAGCATCACCGACCCCGCCAACCTCGACCTGGCGATGCGCGACTGCGACGCCGTCATCCACCTCGCTGCGGTCGCCGACGTCGGCCACGTCCATGCCGATCCTGTGCTGGCCGAGGAGGTCAACACCCGCGGCACCCTCAACGTGCTCGAGGCTGCCTGCCGCGCCAAGGTAGGTCGTGTCGTCTACGGCTCGACCACCTGGGTCTACAGCGATTGCGTCGAGCAGGAGGTCGACGAGGAGACGCCGATCCCGGCTCCGCGTCACCTCTACACCGCGACCAAGCTGGCGGGTGAGACCTACTGCGCCGGCTATGCCGAGCTCTTCGAGCTCGAGAGCACGATCCTCCGCTTCGGCATCCCCTACGGGCCGCGCGCCCGCGCCGCCGGCGTCGTCGCCAAGTTCACCGACCTCGCCTTCGAAGGCAAGCCGCTGACGATCGCCGGCGACGGCAGTACGACCCGCAGCTTCATCTACGTCGAGGACCTCGCCGACGGCATCGTCGCCGCCCTCGAGCCCGAGGCGGCCGGTCGCACCTACAACCTCTCCGGCGAGGAGGTGGTGACGATCCTTGAAATCGCCGAGCGGGTCCAGGAAAACACCGACGACTGCGAGATCGTCCACACCCCGCCGCGACCGGGCGACTTCCCCGGCAAGGCGATCTCCAACGAGCGCGCGCTGGAGGAGCTGGGCTGGAAGGCGGACACCAGCTTCAAGGAGGGGGTCCGTCGGTATGTCGAATGGGTCCGCTCGAGCACCCGGCCGCCGGACCCGGTGCCGGGCAAGAAGCCGTCGCTGAACGGCAACGAACACGCCGCCGGGGCGCTGCTCGCGGGGGCCTCGCGCTTCGAAGAGCGCGAGCCGCGGGTGCTGATCCTCTCCGCCGACATCGGCGAGGGCCACGACCTGCCGGCGCGGATCATCAAGGCCGACATCGAAGAGGCGTACCCGGGTGCCGAAGTCGAGATCGAGAACGGGCTCGAGGCGATGGGAAGGCTGGCGGCCTCGGTGCTCCGCAACGGCTCCAAGATCACCTTCCGCTGGGCCCCCTGGATCTATGACGTTCAGTACTGGCTGATCACCAGGTTCGCTCCCACCCGCTGGCTTTTCCAGCGCATCGGCCAGCTGACCTCCGCCGGCGGGGTGCTGCGGCTGGTCGAGGAAAGCGATCCCGACGTCGTCATCTCCACCTACCCGGGGGTCACCGCGGTGCTGGGGATGCTGCGCGAAAGCGGGCGCCTGCAGGTCCCGGTGCAGTCGGCGATCACCGACCTGGCCGGGCTGCGCTACTGGGCGCATCCCGGGGTCGACCTTCACTACGTGACCCATCCGGAGTCGATCGAGGAAGTGGAGAGACTGGCCGGCCCGGGGACCGTCGAGTGGATGCGGCCGCCGGTCTCCCGCGAGTTCCTGATGCCGCGGACCCGCCGCGACGCTCGCGAGGCGCTCGACGTACCGGCGCACGCCAGGCTCGTCCTCGTCTCCGGCGGGGGCTGGGGCGTCGGCGACCTCGAGGGTGCGATCAAGTCCGCCCTCTCCGGCGGCGACAGCCTCGTCGTCTGCATCACCGGCCGCAACGAGGCTCTGCGCGAACGCCTCGAGCAGCGCTTCGGCGACGACGAGCAGGTGCGGATACTCGGCTTCACCGAGCAGATGAGCGACTGGATGGCCGCCGCCGACGCGATGATCCACGCGACCGCCGGGCTGACCGTGCTCGAGGCGCATATCCGTGGCTGTCCGGTCGTCTCCTACGGCTTCTCCGCCGGCCACCTGCGCGCCAACAACGCCGCCTTCGAGCGCTTCGGCCTCGCCGAGGTGGCTCGCTCCGAGCATGAGCTGGAGTCGGTCCTGCGCCACGTCACCCGTGAGCGGCAGGCGCCCGACTCCTCCTTTGCCTCGCTGCCCTCGATCGCCTCGCGGGCGCTGGACGTGCGCCCGCGGGTGAAGCCGCAGCCGGTCTGGCGGATGCGGACCGAGCGGGTCGCGGCGGCGGTAGCGGCGATGGCCGTGCTGGTGGTGATGATCCTCTCCGTAGTCAAGACCGAGAGTCCCTACAAGGTGGTCTCGACCCCGCTGAAGGGGCACATCCACATCATCACCGACGAGGACAAGGCTGCCGCCTCCTCCGGCGGGAAAGCGCCGCCGCAGTTGGCGCCGAGCTCGACGGCCTCCTCTTCTCGTTGATCCGGGTGCTCCCCGCGGCCGGCCTGGCCGCCGGCGCGCTCTGGCACGCCGGGCCGGCGCTGGCGCCGGTCGTGCCCGTGGTCGGCCGGGGTCTCGGCGTCGTCCGGCGCCAGGATGACCTCGACGGGGTGGCGCTCACCTTCGACGACGGCCCGCACCCGCAGGGCACCGTCTCGGTCCTGGAGATCCTGCGCGAGCACGCCGCTCAGGCAACCTTCTTCCTCGCCGGCGAGCAGGTGGAGCGGCGGCCATCGCTGGCTGCGGAGATCGTCGCTGCGGGGCACCGGGTGGAGCTGCACTGCCACCGCCATCGCAACCAGTTGCGGCTGACGCCGCGGATGCTGCTCGAAGACGCCGAGCGGGGAAGGGCGGCGATCGAGGAGGCGAGCGGGCAGGCGATCGCCGATTACAGGCCTCCTTACGGGATCTTCAGCGCCTCCGGCCTACGGGCGGTCCGGAGCCGGGGCTGGCGGCCGCTGCTGTGGTCGAAGTGGGGACGGGACTGGGATCGACGGGCGACGCCGGCGTCGATCGGCGATCGGATAACTGCCGGCGTCAGCGCCGGCGACGTCCTCCTCCTGCACGACGCCGACTACTACAGCGCGCCGGGCTGCTGGGCGCGCACGGCCGCGGCCCTGCCGGCGATCCTCGAGCTGCTCGAGGCGCGCGGGCTGAAGTCGAGGCTGTTGCGCCGGGGCGGCGCCGCGACGACGGTCCACTGATCGCAGCCGGCAAAGGCTTCGTCGAGGCGCTGGGCCATGGTGCTGCGGGGGCGATCCTGGTCGAAGATCTGCTTGGACATCGCGCTCCGTCCTCCTGTAGGGGTTGGGGAAGTTTCACCCCGCCCGTCGGACGAAAAATATGCTCTTTGCGATTGTTTGGGAACGTTTGTTCGTTCGGGCAGTTAGGAGGAAGTCGCAAACTCGGCGATCTCTTCGGCCAGCCGCTCCGGCTGATCGAGCGCGACGAACGTCTTCGCGCCTGGGATCCGAATGAGCTTCGCGTTGCCGGCTTCGCCCGCGAGACGCTCCGCGTAGCGGATCGGGAAGTACTTGTCGCCGGGCGCCCAGGCCAGGAGGATCGGCAGCTGGGAGCCCCGCAGCTTCTCGGCCGCGGCCAGCGTATGGCGCTTGTCCATCCCCGCGGTCACCTTGGCCGCGTCCCTCGTCACCTCCCGGTCCGACGTCGCCGGCTTCATCCAGGAAGCGATCAGCTCGTCCGGGATCTTGGTCCTGGCGAAGGGGGCGAAGGCGCGCCTCGCCACCGCACCGATCCGGAACGGCGCCGAGAGTAAGAGCATCCCGCCCGGGAGCTTCGCCAGCGGCGGCATCGCCTTGAAGATCCCCGGCGGGAAGTTCTCGTGGGTGTCGCAGTTGGTCAGGACCAGGCGGCCGATCCGGTCGGGGTGGGAGGTGACCAGGACCTGCGACATCGCCCCGCCGGAGTCGTTGCCGACGATCGTCACGTCCTCGAGCCCGAGCTTGGCGAGGAAGTCGGCGATCAGCTCGGCGATGCCCGGAGGGGAGAGGTCGGCGCCGGGGTTCATCGCCACCTGGTGCGCCGCGAGCGGCCAGTCGGGGGCGATGCAGCGGAAGCGATCGCAGAGCTGATCGACCACCCCGTCCCAGAGCCGTCCGTCGACCAAATAGCCGTGGACGAAGACGATCGGTTTTCCCTCGCCCGCCTCGCGGTAGCGGATCGTCCCCTGGGGAAGCTGAACTTCCTTGCGCTGGTCCGTCACGATGCCCTCCTTCGCCGGTGTCGGCCCGTAACATACATACTGCATGCACGTAAGTCCAGAACCTGAGAAAAAGCGAACGCAGGCGGAGCGGACGCAGGCGACCCGCGAGGCCCTGGTCGCCGCCGCCCGCCGCCTCTTCACCGAGCGCGGCTACGACGGCGTCGGCACCGAGGAGATCGTCCGCGCCGCCGGCGTCACCCGCGGCGCGCTCTACCACCAGTTCGGCGACAAAGCGAGCCTGCTCGAAGCGGTCTACAAACGGATCGAGGCCGAATCGACCGAGCGCGTCGCCCGCGTCGTCCTCGGCTCCGAGCTCGACAGCCCGCTGGAGGCGATGAAGGCGGGGGTGGAGGCCTTTCTCGACGAGTGCGCCGAGCCGGAGCTACGCCAGATCGCCCTCCACGACGCCCCCGCCGTGCTCGGCTGGGAGCGCTGGCGCGAGATCGGGGCCGCCAACGGCCTCGGCCTGATCGAAGCGAGCCTGGCGGCGGCGATCGAGGCGGGGGAGATCCGCGACCTGCCGGTCAGGCCGATGGCCCACCTGCTGATGGGCGCGCTCGACGAGGCGGCGATGCTGCTGGCCCGCGACGAGCGGCCGCAGAGCCGGACCGAGGTGACCGAAGTCCTAACGACGCTGCTCGACAGCTTCGCGGTCGACCGGCTCCACTGACCAGGCCAGCCGCCGCGACTCCTTCTGCGCGTACATCCGCACGTCCGCGAGCTGCATCGCCTCCGCCGGCGAGTCCGCCTCCTCGGGGACGGAGGCGATTCCCCAGGCGGCGCCGAGGTCGAAGCCCCTGCCCCTGGAGGTGAGCGCTTCGGCGGCGCCGGCGGCGATCTCGTCGCGCCGCTCGAGCCCGAGGTCGACGATCCCGCCCTCGACCAGGACCAGGAACTCGTCGCCGCCGAGCCGGTAACCGGTGGCCTGCCACTCGACCGCCGCCTTCAGGCGCCGCCCCAGCATCGCCAGCATCTTGTCGCCTGCCGGATACCCGAAGGAGTCGTTGTAGCGCTTGAAGCCGTTGAGATCGAGCAGGATCACCGTCAGGGGCTCCGCGGGCGAGCGTTCGCGCAGCTCGAGGTCCATCCGCAGCCGCGCCTGGCTGCCGAGGCCGGTGAGGGGGTCGGTGCGGACCTGTTCCAGCAGACGGGTGTTCTCGCGCAGGCTGAGGGCAAGGCGGCCGATCACCGCCAGCATCGTCAGCGACCAGAGGATGGTGGTGAGGGCGCTGGAGCTGTGCAGGTACTGGAGGATCCCGAGGACGATCATCGCTCCGGCGACGATCCCGGGCACGATCATTTCCCGCCAGCCGTCGAAGCGGGCGTCGGGGAGGATCCGGTTTGCCTCGGGCTGCCAGGCCTCGGCGCCGAGGAGGACGGCGGAGATGAGGTAGATGGGTTCGACCCAGTCGCCGCCCGGGAGCGTCGCTTCGTAGCTCTGCAGGGTGAAGGCGACGTCCGCCACCGCCATCACCGCGAGGCCGGCGAGCAGCAGGGTCCAGGTCCGGCCGGGCCGCCAGCGGGTGAGGGCGATGACGCCGACGATCAGCGAGACCAGGACCACGTCTCCGAAGGGGTAGGCGAGGGTGGTGGCGACTTCGACCGTGCTGCCGCCGGTGCGGTCGGCGACGAACTCGAAGAGGAGCGCCGCGCCGAGGGCGCCGGTGCCGAGGGCGGCGATCGCCCCGTCCATCCAGAGACGGCGGTCGAGCTCCCTGGCCCGGGCCCGCACCAGCAGGTAGAGGCCCAGCACCGCGAGCGGGTAGAAGGCCAGGTAGCCGATGTCGGCGGGCGAGGGGTAGGGGGCGCCGGGGTTGCCTTCGATGTAGAGCGTCCACCAGATCTCCCCGCCGGCCCAGGCCAGGATCGAGGCGCCGATCGCGAGCCAGGCGCCCCGCTCGGGCCCGCCCCGGAGCGCCCGCGTCAGGCAGGCGAGGCCGGCGCAGACGACGACCGCGTCGTAGGCGACCCCGTTGATCGCGGTGTCGAGGTTGGAGCCCGCGATCCCGACCCAGTCGTGGACGATGACCAGGGCCGCGCCGCCGAATAGGACTGCCGCAATCGCTTTCCGCACATAGGCGTATCGGCACGGCTTGCGCGGTTCTCTAGAATGGATGGAGATGAAGGCAGCAATCCACCCCAATTACACGCTTGCCAACGTGCATTGCTCGTGCGGCAACCAGTTCTACACGCGCTCCACGAAAGAGGACTTGCACGTAGAGCTCTGCTCCGAGTGCCATCCGTTCTACACGGGCAAGCAGAAGCTGGTCGACACCGGTGGCCGCGTCGAGCGCTTCCAGCGCCGCGCCGCCAAGCACAGGGCCGGGAAGTAGCGCGTGAGCCCGCCGTCGGGCTCGGCACTGGCATCCCACGAGACCCCCTCTGGCAACGGAGGGGATCCCTTGCGCATGCCCGACGGGGCGCTGGTCGCCAAGCGCGACGCCCCGGTCGGCGGACAGGCCGTGCTCGAGGGCGTGATGATGCGCGGGGTCTCGGTCTGGGCCGTCGCCGTCCGCACCCCCGAGGGGCAGATCGAGGTCGAGTCCGAGCCGCTCGTCCCCTGGGCCCAGCGCCACCGCGTCTGGCGCCTGCCGGTGATCCGCGGCGTCGTCGCCCTCGGCGAGTCGCTGAAGATCGGCTTCAAAGCCCTGGCGATCTCCGCCAACGCCCAGCTGGACGAGGACGAGGAGGGCGAGAAAGAGGAAATCGGCGGCTGGGTCTGGGGCCTGACGATCTTCGTCTCGATGCTGCTCGCGATCGGCCTCTTCTTCGTCGTCCCGGTCGGCCTCACCAGCCTGATCAAGGACCGCCTCGGATCGCCGTTGCTCTTCTGGCTGGTCGAGGGGGTCCTGCGGACCGGCATCTTCATCGGCTACATCCTCGCGATCAGCAAAATGCCCGACCTGCGGCGGGTCTTCGAGTACCACGGAGCCGAGCACAAGACGATCTCCTGCTACGAGGCCGAAGACGAGCTGGTGCCCGCCAGGGCGAAGCTCTACTCGCGACTGCACCCGCGCTGCGGGACCAGCTTCCTGCTGATCGTGATGGTGCTGGCGATCTTCGTCTTTGCCCCGATCGGGCTGCCGGCCTGGTACTGGCTGCTGGCCTCGCGCATCCTCGGCATCCCGCTGATCGCCGGCCTCTCCTACGAGGTGATCAAGTGGGCGGGCAAAAATCGGCGCAAACGCTGGGTGCGGGCGGTGATGTGGCCGGGCCTGATGCTGCAGAACCTGACCACGCGCGAACCGGACGAAGAGCAGCTGGCGGTGGCGATCGCCTCCCTGAATGCAGTGCTGGCGCGCGAGACTCCTGAGGAGGCGGCTAAAAAGCCGCACATCGAGATTGTGGCTTAGGAGCGGTGTGGGGTCCCCTCTCCGGACACATCTCGCTATGGCTCGATGTCGAGTGTCCTGAGAGGGGACCCCACCCCCGCCTGAGTAGTCGCGCCGTAGCTATGTTGTGCCGATGATCGAGTCGTTGGTGCAGCAGATAGAGGGGCGGTTCGCTGACTTGGAGGCCCAGATGTCGGACCCTGAGGTGATCGGGGATCGGGAGCGCTATGCGGCTGTCGGGCGCGAATACCGCGAGCTGCAGCCTGCCAGCGAGCTGGCGGGGAGGTGGCGGACGCTTCGCGACGACCTCGAAGGGGCGCAGGAGCTGCTGGCGGAGGGCGAGGACGAGGAAATGCGGCGGGTGGTCGAGGAGACGCCGGCGCAGCTGGAGGCGCTGGAAGAGGAGATCCGCCTGGCGATGGTCGAGCGCGACCCCAACGACGCCAAGAACGTGATCGTCGAGATCCGCGCCGGCACCGGCGGCGACGAGGCGGCGCTGTTCGCGGGAGACCTCTTCAAGATGTTCAGCCGCTACGCCGAAGAGCGCGGCTTCAGCGCCGAGGTGCTCTCGCAGTCCGTTTCCGAGGCCGGCGGCTTCAAGGACGTAACCGTCGAGGTCAAGGGGGAGGGCGCCTACTCCGTCTTCAAGTTCGAGGGCGGGACCCACCGCGTGCAGCGGGTGCCGGAGACCGAGTCGCAGGGGCGGATCCACACCTCGACGGCGACCGTCGCCGTCCTGCCCGAGGCCGAGGAGGTCGAGGTCGAGATCGACCAGAACGACCTCCAGATCGACGTCTACCGCTCCTCCGGCCCCGGCGGCCAGTCGGTCAACACCACCGATTCGGCGGTGCGGATCACTCACAAACCGACGGGGGTCGTCGTCTCGATGCAGGACGAGAAGTCCCAGCTGCAGAACAAGGAGCGGGCGATGCGGGTGCTGCGGGCGCGGCTCTACGAGCGCGAGCTGGCCGAGCAGCAGGCGAAGGTCGCCTCCGAGCGCAAGGCCCAGGTCGGCAGCGGCGAGCGCTCGGAGAAGATCCGCACCTACAACTTCCCCCAGGGCCGGGTCACCGACCACCGGATCAAGCACACCTCGCACAACCTCGAGGGCGTGCTGGCGGGGCAGCTCGGGGAATTCACCGACGCGCTGTCAGCGGAGGAGAAGCGGCAGAGGCTGGAGGCCGCTGCCTCGGCCGCTGCCTGAGCTGTGGTGACGATGACCGGCTCGAGCGTGCGCGAGGCGCTGGATGCCAGCGTCGATGCGCTGCGGGCGGCTGGGGTGGACGACCCGCGCCTCGACGCCGAACTGCTGCTGGGTGAGGCGATGGGGCGCGAACGCTCTGCGCTGATCGCCGACGGCGGGGCGGAGGTGCCGGCGTCGGCGGCGCGGGCGTTCGGCGAGATGGTGCGGCGGCGCCTGCGGCGCGAGCCGGTCGCCTACATCCTCGGCCGCAAAGGCTTCCGCAACCTGGAGCTGATGGTGGACCGGCGTGTTCTCATCCCCCGCCCCGAGACCGAGCTGCTTGTCGAACTGGCGCTGGAGCTGCAGCCGGCGAGCGTCCTCGACGTCGGCACGGGCTCGGGCGCGATCGCGCTGGCGGTCGCCGACGAGCTGCCGACGTGCGCGGTGACCGCAACCGACACGTCGCCTGGGGCGCTCGAAGTCGCCCGCGCCAATGCCAAGCGCCTCGGTCTCGCCGACCGCGTCCGCCTGCTCGAAGGCACCCTGCCTGAGGGGGGCGAGTTCGACCTCGTCCTCGCCAACCTCCCCTACGTCCCCGAGCGCGACTGGCCCGCCCTCCAGCCCGAGGTCACCCAATGGGAGCCCCGCGAGGCGCTGCTCGCAGGTCCCGACGGCCTCGACGCCTACCGCTCCTTCATCCCAGACTGCGGCAGAGCTTTTAGGCCTATAGCGGCAACAACCTCTGCCGCGCTTGCCGTCGAGGTGGGGGAGGGGCAGGCGGAGGCGGTCGGGATGCTGATGCGGGAGGTGGGCTTCGAGCGGATCGAGACGCGGCGCGACCTCGCCGGGATCGAGCGGGTCGTCTTCGGGACCGGGACGGTCGTGTGACCGAAGCGATCCGACTCCGCAGCGGCGAAGCCGACGTCGCTCGCAAGGCGCTCGAACGCACCATCACCGGCGGCGGCGTCGCGGTCTTCCCCGCCGACGGTCTCTACGGGCTCGCCTGCGACCCGCTCGACGCGGGGGCGATCGCGAAGATCCACCGGCTGAAGGGGCGCGACGACGGCAAACCCTCGGCGGTCATGTACTTCTCGCCGCTGGCGATCCGAGAGCTGGTCTCCCAGCTCGGCCCGCGGACCAAAGCGGCGGTCAGCGCCCTGATGCCGGGACCGGTGACGCTGGTCGTCGCCAACCCGCAGCGGCGTTACCCGCTGGCCTGCCGCCAGGACCCCGAGCAGCTGGGCATCCGGCTGATCGGGGGGCCGCTGGGGGGGACGATGTGCCCGGTCTTCCAGACCTCGGCCAACCTCAGCGGCGAGCCGGCGCCGGCCCGCTTCGAGGACGTGCCGGAGGCGATCCGCGACGGCGCCGACCTGGCGATCGACGGCGGCGAGCTGCCGGGGCTGCCGTCAACCGTCGTCGACCTCACCGCGATCGAGGAGGACGGCGGCTGGCGCGTCCTCCGCGACGGCGCCCTCTCGCCCGGCGACCTCGCCAGCAGGCTGGCCTCGGTCGGGCTCGGCTAGCAGCCGGGCTCGCCCCTGTAGGGCAGGCGGACCAGGCGCTGGGAGACGTTGTCGTCCTCGTTCGACTCGAAGAGGTGCTGCTTCGGGTCGACGATCATTTGGTAGGCGAAGCAGCCGCGCAGCCCGCGGACGTCGATCCACTGTTGGTGGTAGGCGGCGGGGTAGATGTCCGACCAGCCGACGGAGGTCCCCAGCCGCACCCGGTCCTGGAACGGGTTCTGGTTGCAGCCGGGGTAGACCCGGCTCTCGGGGGAGCGGCGGCCGGGGCGGGTGTGGGAGAGGTCGCGCAGGCAGTAGTTGAGCTTGGGGCTGGTGCGGACGACGCCGCCGACCTTGCCGTCGGGCCCGACCCGGCGCAGCTCGAAGTTGGCCAGCTGGTGGACCTTCCAGTAGGAGCCGCCGAAGTAGGTGCCGACGTAGGTGAAATGCAGCCTCGCCTCGGTCGGGAGG
The DNA here is from genome assembly GCA_025936755.1 of Solirubrobacterales bacterium. GTDB lineage: Bacteria > Actinomycetota > Thermoleophilia > Solirubrobacterales > 70-9 > VAYN01. Next base: position 15,165 of record JAICSS010000020.1, read on the forward strand.
ACGATGTGGCCGCCGCCCTTCTTGTAGATCCACTGGTTGACCTTCATCGAGCGCGGCCCGTCGCGGCGGCCGTGCAGCTCCATCGGCCCCTTGCCGCGGCTCTCGACGTCGCTGGTCGCCCGCAGCAGCACGTGGCCGCCGACCTTTTCGGCGTACATTTCGCTCGGCGGGCCGATCCGCAGGTTCGGGCAGAGGAGGAAGCGCGCTTCGGCGCTGTTGCAGGGGTTCTGCACCGCGGCCGCGGTGGCGACCGGTAGCGCCAGCACGAGCGCCAGAGCCAGCAAAGGGAGCAGGATGCGGCTTCTCACCGCGGCCAGGATATCCCTACCCGTTGCTATGGTCGGCCGACGATGACCGAGGTGCCGGACAACTTCCAGACCGCCCCCCTGGCGGAGGTCGATCCCGAGATCGCCGACGTGCTCGAGGCGGAGCTGGGGCGGCAGCAGCGGACGCTGGAGATGATCGCCTCGGAGAACTTCGTCCCGCAGGCGGTGCTGGAGGCGGTCGGCTCGGTGCTGACCAACAAGTACGCCGAGGGATACCCCGGCCGCCGCTACTACGGCGGCTGCGAGGAGGTCGACGTCGCCGAGCAGCTGGCGATCGACCGCGCCAGGAGCCTGTTCGGCGCCGAGCACGCCAACGTCCAGGCCCACGCCGGCGCCCAGGCCAACAACGCCGCCTACATGGCCCTGCTCGAACCGGGGGACACCTTCCTCGGCCTCGCTCTCGACCACGGCGGCCACCTCAGCCACGGGATGAAGATCAACGTCAGCGGCAAGCTCTACAACCCGGTGCCCTACCACGTCAGCCGCGAGGACTTCCGCGTCGACATGGAGGAGGTCGAGCGCCTGGCGCAAGAGCACAGGCCGGCGCTGATCGTCACCGGCTGGTCGGCCTACCCGCGCCAGCTCGATTTCGCCGCCTTCCGCCGGATCGCCGATTCGGTCGGCGCGAAGCTGATGGTCGACATGGCCCACTTCGCCGGCCTCGTCGCCGCCGGCGAGCACCCGAACCCGGTCGAGCACGCGGACGTCGTCACGACGACGATCCACAAGACCCTCGCCGGTCCCCGCAGCGGCATGATCCTCTGCCGCGAGGAGTACGCGAAAGCGATCGACAAGGCGATCTTCCCCGGCCAGCAGGGCGGGCCGCTGATGCACACCGTCGCCGCCAAGGCCGTCGCCCTCCGGATCGCCGCCAGCGAGCAGTTCCGCCGGCGCCAGCGGCAGACGATCGCCAACGCGCGGGCGCTGGCCGCGGGCCTCGAAGCCGGCGGGGTACCGGTGCTCACCGGCGGCACCGACGTCCACCTCGTCCTCGTCGACCTCACCCCGACCGGGCTCGACGGCCAGACCGGCGAGGACCGCCTCGACGCGGTCGGGATCACCGTCAACCGCAACGCGATCCCCTTCGACCCGCGGCCGCCGATGAACCCCTCGGGCCTGCGGATCGGCACCCCGGCGCTGACCACCCGCGGCATGGGCGAGGAGGAGATGACCGAGATCGCCGAGGTGATCGTCGCCGCGCTCGGCTCCGACTTCGAGTCCTCGAAAGAGGACCTGGCGGCGCGAACCGGCGCCCTGATGGACCGCTTCCCCCTGTACGCCGAGCTGGCTGCGACCGTTTAAGCCGTTGCGAGTCTGGGTCGACATGAGCGCCCCGGCGCATGTGCTCGTCCTGCGCCCGATCATCGAGCGGCTGCGAGGCGAAGGTCACGAGGTCGAGATCACCTCGCGCGACTACGCCCAGACCCAGCAGCTGCTGGCGCTCCACGGGCTCGAGCACACCCCGATCGGCCGCCACGGCGGCGCCTCCCGCCTGCGCAAGGCCTACAGCCTCGCTTCCCGCAGCGCCGGGATGCTGAGGTTCGGCCGCGGCCGCGGCTTCGACCTGGCCCTGGCCCACGGCTCCAACGACCTCGCGATCGCGGCGAAGACCCTCGGCGTGCCCGAGGCCAACATGCACGACTACGAGTACGCGGTCACCCAGCACCGGATCGGCTGCAGGCTCGCCAGGCGGGTGATGTTCCCCGACAGCGTCCCGCTCGACCGCCTCCGTCGCTTCGGCGTCACCGAGGAGAAGTACTTCCCCTACCCCGGCCTGAAGGAGGAGTACTACCTCTATGACTTCGAGCCCGACGCCGAGGCGCTGCGGCGGCTGGGGGTCGAGGAGGAGCGGGTCGTCGTCATCGTCCGGCCGCCGCCCGACGTCTCCCTCTACCACCGCAAGTCGAACCCGCTCTTCCCCAAGGTGCTCGACCGCCTCGGCCGCGACGAGGGGGTGCAGGCGGTGGTCCTGCCGCGCACGCAGGCCCAGCGCGAGTTCATCACCGGCCTGCGGCTGCCCTCGGTGATCGTCCCCCCGGGCGCCGTCGAGGCGCAGAGCCTGGTCGCCCTCGCCGACCTCGTCGTCTCCGCCGGCGGCACGATGAACCGCGAGGCCGCCGCCCTCGGCACCCCCGTCTACACCACCTACGGCGGCCGCCTTGGCGGCGTCGACGAAGCGCTGATCCGCTCTGGCCGCCTGCGCCCGCTGACCGATTCCCGCGCGGTCGAGCTGCAGAAGCGAACGGCGGGGACGATGCCGACGCGGCGCGATCCCGCCCTTCTAGTCGAGACCATCCTCGGTACCGTCGGAGCCCAACCATTGCGCGAAGAGCCCCATCCCGTAACGCCCACCTGAGCGAGCTGCCCGAGGCCGAGCCCGGCCTCGAAGAGCTCGTCGCGCCCGCGGCGGAGGGCGACCCGCGACCGATCGACCCGTTCCTGCGGGCGCTCGACGTCCTCATCTCGGCCTCGATCCTGCTCGTGCTCTCGCCGCTGCTGGGACTGATCGCGCTGGCGATCGCCCTCGACTCCGGCCGCCCGGTTCTCTACCGCGGCGCCCGCGTCGGCAAGGCCGGCCACCTCTTCTGGATGTACAAGTTCCGCACCCTGAAGCCGGACGCGGAAACCCGGCTCGGGCCCTATTACGGCGAGGAGCTGACGCGGAGGACCGAGGAAGAGCGGACCCGGATCGGCGGCGCCCTGCGAAAGACGCACCTCGACGAGGTGCCGCAGCTTTGGAACGTGCTGCGCGGCGACATGTCGATCGTCGGCCCCCGCCCGATCCGCCCGACCTTCTACGCCGAGCTCTGCCGCGAGATCCCCCAGTACTGGCAACGCCTCGTCGTCCGCCCCGGCGTAACCGGCTTCGCCCAGACCCGGATCACCCGCGAGGAGACCTGGGCCGACAAGCTCGCCCACGACATGGAGTACATCGCCGACCGTTCGGTCCCCCTCTACTTCCAGGTTCTCCTCGCCACCGTCGCCAAGGTGCTGGGTCGCGGGCAGCCGACCTCCTGAGCGGCTGCGAGACTGCCGCGCATGTGCGGTATCTGCGGCGTCGTCGCCGCTGATCGAGAGCGGGGTCCCGACCTCGAGGCGGTGGCGCGGATGAGCGGGCGGCTCGTGCACCGGGGGCCCGACGACGAGGGGCTCTTCCACGAGGGCCCGGTGGCGCTGGCGGCGCGGCGGCTCTCGATCATCGACCTCGCTCACGGCCACCAGCCGATCGCCGGCGAGGACGGCTCGGCGGTCGTCGTCCAGAACGGCGAGATCTACAACTACCGCGAGCTGAAGCGGGAGCTGGAGGGCCGGGGGCACCGCTTCGCCACCGACTGCGACACCGAGGTCCTCGTCCACGGCTACGAGGAGTGGGGGGAGGGGTTCGTCGAGCGGCTGCGGGGGATGTTCGCGATCGCCCTCTGGGACCAGCGCCGCCGCCGGCTGCTGCTGGCGCGGGACCGGTTCGGGATCAAGCCGCTCTACTACCGCCACGTCGGCGGCGGCCTCTCGTTCGCCTCGGAGCTGAAGGCGATGCTCGAGCAGCCTGGCTTCTCGCGCGAGATCGACCCCGAGGCGGTCTCCGCCTACCTCGCCTTCAACTCGATCCCGGCGCCGCTGACGATCTTCCTCGAGGCGCGGAAGCTGCCCCCGGGGCACTTGCTGAGCTGGGAGGGGGGAGAGGTCGAGATGCGCCGCTACGCCCGTGTGGGTGCGGTGCCAGGTGGCGAGCCGCGAAGCGGCTCCGAGGACGAGCTGGCGGCGGAGCTGCGCGAGGTGCTCGACGACAGCGTCCGCGCTCACCTCGTCGCCGACGTCCCGGTCGGCGTCCTGCTCTCCGGCGGCGTCGACTCCGGCGGCCTGGCCGCGCTCGCCAGCGCCCACGCCGGCGAACCCCTGCACACCTTCTCGATCGGCTTCGAGGAGGCGGGCTTCGACGAGCTCTCCCGCGCCCGCCTGGTCGCCGAGCGCTACGGCACCGACCACCACGAGCTGGTCCTCCGCCCCGACGCGGTCGAGCTGCTGCCGCGGCTGGTCGAGGCCTTCGACGAGCCCTTCGGCGACTCCTCGGCGCTGCCCACCTACCTGGTCTCCCAGCTCGCCGCCGGGCACGTCAAGACCGCCCTCTCCGGCGAGGGCGGCGACGAGCTCTTCGGCGGCTACTACACCTACGTCGCCGACCTCCTCGCCCGCCGCGTCGGTCGCCTGGCGCCGCTGGCGCGTCCGCTGGCCGAGGCGCTGCCGAGCCGCCACGACCGCGTCGGTTTCGACTACAAAGCCAAGCGCTTCGCCCGCGCCGCGTCCCTGCCGCCGCTGGAGCGCCACCACGGCTGGAAGGAGATCTTCGACCCCGAGGCGCGGGCCGAGCTCGCCGGCGCCGGGGCCTCGGCCTGGGACCCACTCGAGCTCTACCGCGAGCGCTACGCGGAAACCGCCGGGGTCGAGCCGCTGGCGCGGCTGCAGGACGTCGACCTCGGCCTCTACCTCGTCGACGACCTCCTGGTCAAGACCGACCGCCTCAGCATGTCCCACTCGCTGGAGCTGCGGGTCCCCTTCCTCGACCAGCGGGTCGCCGAGTTCGCCTTCTCGCTGCCGCGGCGGACGAAGGTCCGCGGCTTCCAGAAGAAGCGGCTGCTGCGCCGGGCGCTGGCGCCGCTGCTGCCGGACGAGGTCGTCCACGGCCGCAAGCAGGGGTTCTCGATCCCGCTCGCGGCCTGGCTGCGGGGACCGCTGGAGCCGTTCGCCCGCGAGGTGCTCGCCCCCGGCGCGATCGAGCGCCAGGGCCTCCTCGATCCCGCCGCCGTCAGCCCGATCCTCGACCGCCACGTCTCCGGCCGGGAGGACCTCAGCCGCCAGGTCTGGGGGCTGATGGCGCTTACCCTCTGGTTCGACCGCTATGCCAACTGACGCCGACGCCTACCTCGCCTTCCTCGTCGCCGGCCTGCTCGCGCTGCTGCTGGTGCCGCTGACGAAGCGCCTGGCGGTGCGGGTCGGCGCGATCGACTACCCGAACGAGCGCAAGCTGCACCTCACCCCGAGGCCGAAGCTCGGCGGCCTCGGGATCCTCGGCGGCGTCCTCGTCGCCGGCCTGCTGTTCCTCCCGGGCGACGGCGAAAGCCACGCGATCCTGATCGGCGCCGTCGCGATCGCCCTGGTCGGCGTCCTCGACGACGTCTTCGACCTGCCGGCCGCGGCGAAGCTGCTGGGTCAGACGGCGGCCGTGGTCATCCCGGTCGCGGCCGGGGTCACCGTCGACAACTTCACCTTCCCCTTCTTCGGCCGCCTCAGCCCGGGCACCGTCGACCTCCTCACCCTGCCCGGGGGAGGGGTCGTCCACCTCGGCGACGTCGGCACCGTGATCGCGATCGTCGCCGTGATCAACGTGATCAACCTGATCGACGGCGTCGACGGCCTCGCCGCCGGCGTCGCCGTCATCTCCGGGGTGACGCTGGCGACGATCGCCCTCTCGCTCGACCGCACCGCCGCCGGCGTCCTCGCGGCGATGGTCGCCGGCGCCGCCCTCGGCTACCTGCGCTGGGGCTTCCCGCCGGCCAGCACCTTCATGGGCGACACCGGCTCCAACCTGCTCGGCTACCTGCTCGGCGCGGTGGCGGTGCAGGGGGCGCTGAAGACGAACGCCGTCGTCGCCCTCTTCCTGCCGCTGATCATCCTCGCGGTGCCGATCCTCGACACCGGCTTCGTCGTCGCCAAGCGGCTCAAATACGGCCGGCCGATCTACAAAGCCGACCGCTGGCACTTCCACCACCGGATGGCCGACATCGGCTTCTCCCAGCGCCGCACCCTGCTCTACCTCTACGGCTGGACCGGCGTCATGGCCCTCCTCGCGCTGGCCCTGCGCTTCGTCCCCTACAGCGACAACCACGGCAACTTCGACCCCCTCTGGACCGCGGTGATCGCCATCTTCGGCATCCTCGCGCTGGCGGCCAGCGTCTACCTGGTCGAGGTCCTGGAGATCCTCAAGCTCCGCCAGACCCGACTCCGCCAGCTGATCACCCTCCGCCGCCAGGCCGGGGCTCCCGCGCCCGAGGCGGGAGAGGTCGAGCGGGCGGTGGAAGAGGAGCTCGAGACGGGGACGTTTCCGGCGATCGACCCGGAGACGGGCGAGTTCGAGGCGATCAAGTAGTGGCAACCCTCACGAAGTGGCTTCGCAGAGCCATTCTGGGAGCCTTTTCTATATAGTCACCTCTGCGCCCGCTCTGCCCCGAGCCGGGCGTCTTTCCTTGTTATGTCTCCTCCCAAGTACGTCGATCTAATCGCGCTGCTGGTCGCGCTCGCCGTCTTCCTGCTCGGCGGCTTTCCGCTGCTCGGTTACGCGGTGGCCGCCGCCGTCTGGCTGACGCAGCGGGGCATCCAGATGCTGGCGCAGCGCCGCATGAAGCAGGAGCTGGCGCGCGGCAATCGCCAGAAGGCGATGGGCATGGTCGCCGGCAGCACCCTCGGCCGCGTCTGGCTGATGGCCACGGCCGTCCTCCTCGTCGGCATCGCCGAACGGGAGTCCGGCCTCGCCGCGGCGATCCTGCTGCTGGCGCTGTTCACGATCTCCTTCGCCGCCCAGGGCCTCGTGTACCTGTTCGACGACCAGCCCGAGGGCCAGGGGGTCTAGCCATGGAGGCGGCAACGGTGCAGGCGCCGGGGGGCGCCGTCGGCAACGGCGACCCCGAGAAGAAGGGTCTCAGCACCAAAGCCAAGTTCTTCATCGGCCTCGGCATCTACCTCGCCGCCGCGATCTTGCTGCTGCTGATCTTCGGCAACAACGGCAAGAACGAAGCCTTCAAGCCGCAGAACGAGTTCAAGCTCGAACCGTGGGTCTCGCTCCACCTCGCCGGCATCGACCTCAGCCTCAACAAGGCGGTCCTCTACCTCTTCCTCGCCAGCGCCCTGACGATCGCCACGATGACCTGGATCGCGAAACGGATGGTGGAAAAGCCGAACCGGGTCCAGACCGCGGTCGAGGTCTCCTACGACCTGACCAAGAACACGATCACCGGCGGCAGCCTCCAGGGCGAGCTGGCCCGCAAGTGGTTCCCCTTCATCGCCGCCCTCTTCTTCTGGATCTGGTTCTCGAACATGCTCGGCTTCCTGCCGCTGCCGACCAACACCGAGCACACCTTCGCGATCGGCGGCCTCGAGATCCCCTCCTTCGCGATCTACGCCGCCACCGCGAACATCGCGATCCCGCTGGTCCTCACCCTCGTCGTCTGGTTGAGCTACCACGTCGAGGGGATCCGCTCCCAGGGCATCGGCCCCTACTTCAAGAGCTGGCTGCCCCCCGGCCTGGAGGACATGCACCCGGTCGGCAAGGCCGCGATCTTCGTGATCGAGGTGATCTCCCACTTCGTGCGGCTGATCTCGCTCTCCGTCCGTCTCTTCGCCAACATCCTCGCCGGCCACCTGCTGCTGCTGTTCATGGGCGGCGGGCTGGCGGTGCTGCTGGGGATCGCCGCGCTGGGGGCGCTGACCTTCCCGCTCGCCTTCGCCTTCTTCATCTTCGAGGTCGGGCTGGTGGCGACCCTGCAGGCATTCATCTTCGCGACCCTTAGCGCTATCTACATCGGCGGGGCGACCTCCGCCTCTCACTAGAAAAGGAGCAACACTCGATGGATCTCACCGCTATACCTCTCGCCGAGGTCACCGACGAAGGCGTGAAAAGCGCCGGCAAAGCGATCGCCCTGGGCGTGGGCGCCGGGCTGGGCTCGATCGGCGCCGGTATCGGCGTGGGCTTCATCTTCGGCAAGGAGATCGAGTCGGTCGCCCGTCAGCCGGAGATGAAAAGCGACCTGGAAAGCATCCGCTGGCTCGGCTTCGCGCTGACCGAGGCGGTCGCCTTCTACACCTTCATCTTCGGCCTGATCGCCTTCTTCCTCGCCTAGGCCCGCATGGAGCTGCTCGGTTACATAGGGCTTCTCCCGCTCGCCGCGGAGTCGGGCGGCGAAGAAAGCGGCGGCAGCTTCCTGGTCAGCCCGGGCCTCGGCCTGATGATCTGGACGCTGGTCCTGTTCCTGATCACGATGTGGGTGTTGAGCAAGGTCGCCTTCCCGAAAATCCAGGAAGCGCTCGACAAACGCGCGAAGACGATCGCCGAGTCGATCGACGCCGCCGAAAGGCAGCGCAAGGAATCGGACGAGCTGCTGGCCGAGTACCGCGCCCGCCTGGCCGAGGCCCGCGAGCAGGCCGACGACATCATGGCCCGCGCCCGCAAGTCGGCGGAGACCGCCGAAGCCGAGGCCGCGGCCGCCGGCAAGGAGAAACGCGAGGAGCTGGTCAGCGCCGCCAAACGAGACATCGAAGCCGAGACCCGGCGCTCGCTCGACCAGATTCGCCAGGAGGTCGCCGACCTGACCGTGCTCGCCACCGAGCGGGTGACGCGCAAATCGCTCAACGCCGAGGACCAGAAGCGCCTCGTCGAGGAGGCGCTGGGCGAGGTCGACTTCTCGACGCTCTCGGGGTCGGAGAAGAGCTAGGTCATGGCCGACGCAGCTCGCGTATACGCCGAGGCCCTCTTCGAGGTGGGCCGCGACAAAGGCAAGCTGGACGCGCTGCAGCAGCAGCTCGCCCAGTTCGCCGACGCGGTCGACGGCAACCGCGAGCTGCAGGTCTTCTTCTTCAGCCCGTACCTCTCCTCCGCCGAGAAGGAGGCGGGGATCGAGCGGGCGATCACGGGCGCCGAGCCCGAGCTGATCAATTTCCTCGAGCTGCTCGTCGACAAGCAGCGGATGACGGAGATCTTCCGCATCCGCCGCGAGTTCGAGGAGCTCTGGAAGCGGGAGAACCGCCGTATCGACGTCACCGTCACCAGCGCCGTCGAGCTGGACCCGGGGGTCGTCGCGAAAATCGGCCAGGAGGTCGAACGCCAGACCGGGGAGGAGGTCGACCTCTCGAGCAAGGTCGACGGAGAGATCCTCGGCGGCATCGTCCTGCAGGTCGGCAACATGGTTTTGGACGCGAGCATCCGCAGTCGCCTGGAGAAACTTCGAAAGAGCGTCGCCACCGCGGCGTAAGGAGGCAGAGAGCACCCGATGGAGATCAAGCCCGACGAGATCGCAAGCATCCTGCGAGAGCGGATCGAGGGACTGGAGACCGGTTCCGCCGACCTCACCGAGGTCGGCACCGTCCTGTCCGTCGCCGACGGCATCGCCCGCATCCACGGGCTCGACAACTGCATGGCGCTGGAGATGCTCGAGCTGCCGCACGGGGTCACCGGCCTGGCGCTGAACCTCGAGGCCGACAACGTCGGCGCCGTGCTGTTCGGCGCCTGGAACGAGATCGTCGAGGGCGACACGGTCAAGCGGACCGGCAAGCTGCTCGAGATCCCGGTCGGCGAGGAGCTGCTCGGCCGCATGGTCGACCCGCTCGGCCGCCCGCTCGACGACCGCGGCGAGATCGCCACCACCGAGACCCGCCCGGCCGAGTTCAAAGCCCCCGGCGTCGTCCAGCGCCAGCCGGTCGAGGAACCGGTCCAGACCGGGCTGATGTCGATCGACGGGATGATCCCGATCGGCCGTGGCCAGCGCGAGCTGATCATCGGCGACCGCCAGACCGGGAAGACGGCGATCGCGATCGACACGATCATCAACAACAAGGACAAGGACCTGATCTGCATCTACGTCGCGATCGGGCAGCGGATGTCGACCGTCGTCCAGCTGAAAGAGACGCTGGAGGAAAACGGCGCGATGGAGAACACGATCATCGTCGCCGCGCCCGCCGACGAGGCGGCGCCGATCAAGTACATCGCCCCCTACGCCGGCTGCGCGATGGGCGAGCACTTCCTCTACAACGGCAAAGCCGCCCTCTGCGTCTACGACGACCTCACCAAACACGCCTCCGCCTACCGGCAGATGTCGCTGCTGCTGCGCCGCCCGCCGGGCCGCGAGGCCTATCCGGGCGACGTCTTCTACCTGCACTCGCGGCTTTTGGAGCGGGCGGTGAAGCTGAACGACGAGCTCGGCGGCGGCTCGCTGACGGCGCTGCCGATCATCGAGACCCAGGCCTCCGACGTCTCCGCCTACATACCGACCAACGTGATCTCGATCACCGACGGCCAGATCTTCCTCGAGTCCGACCTTTTCTTCTCGGGGGTGCGCCCGGCGATCAACGTCGGCATCTCGGTCTCGCGGGTGGGCGGCAACGCGCAGACGAAGGCGATGAAGAAGGTCGCCGGAAAACTGCGCCTCGACCTCTCCCAGTACCGCGACCTCGAGGCCTTCGCCCAGTTCGGCTCCGAGCTCGACGCCGAGACCCAGAAAGCGCTGACCCGCGGCGAACGGCTGGTCGAGCTGCTGAAACAGAAAGAGCGCGAACCGCTCTCTGTCGGCGACCAGGTCGCCTCGATCTACTCGGGCACCGGCGGCTACCTCGACCGGATCAAGGTCGAGCGCGTCGGCGAGTTCCTTGCCGACCTGCGGACCCGCCTGCACTCCGAGAAGTCCGAGCTGCTGGGACGGATCGAAGAGACCGGCAAGCTGGAGGAGGAGGACGAGAAGGAGCTCGGCAAGGCGATCGCCGACTTCGTCGACGACTTCGGTCCCGACTTCGACGAGCACGGCGACCCGCTCGAGGAGGGCGAGTCCGACCGCGTCCACTCCAAAGAGGAGCGTGAGGCGCCCGCCCGCACCGCCGAGGTCGAGGATCCGGGCGAGCCCGAAGAGTCCGACAGCTCCCAGGAGGCGACGCCGGCCTAGTCCGTCCGGAGCTCCGCTATGGCAACGCAGAAGGAAGTCAAGAACCGCATCGCGTCGGTCAAGAACATCAACAAGATCACGCGGGCGATGGAGATGGTTGCGGCGGCGCGCCTGCGGCGGGCCGAACAGCGGATCTCCGACATGCGGCCCTATGCCGAGGGGATGCGGAAGCTGACCCGCCGCGCCGCCGCCCAGGCCGGCGGCATCCCGCGGGTCCCGGTCCTGGAAGAGCGGGAGAACGTCAACCGGGTCGGGATCGTCCTCGTCACCGGCGACCGCGGCCTCGCCGGCGCCTTCAACTCGAACATCATCCGCGAGGGGATGCGGGTGGCGGCCAAGGTGCGCGAGGAGGGCGCCGAGCCCACCTTCGCCGTGGTCGGCCGCAAGGGCGTCTCCGCCCTGACCTTCCGCAAGCAGGAGGTGACCGACTCCTACGTCGGCTTCACCGACCGCCCCGCCTTCGCCAACGCGCGCGAGATCGGCGAGGCGCTGACCGCCCGCTACGTCGACGAGGACCTCGACCGGGTCGAGCTGATCTACAACCGCTTCGTCTCGCCGCTGACGCAACATGTGTGGCGGCAGACGCTGCTGCCGCTGCAGCAGGCCGAGGTGATCGGCGAGGGCGCCGGCGACGAGGCCGCCGCCGAGGAAGAGGAAACCGAGGCGGAGAAGGCGCAGAGCCGCTCGGAGTGGGTCTACGAGCCGGATCCGGAGGAGCTGCTGGCGCGGCTGATCCCGGAGTACGTGACGATCTCGGTCTACCGGGCGCTGCTCGAGTCCGCGGCCTCGGAGCTGGGAGCGCGGATGACCGCGATGCGCAACGCGGCGGAGAACGCCGAGTCGATGATCGGCGACCTGACCCTGGAGATGAACCGGGCCCGGCAGGCGGAAATCACGCAGGAGATCCTGGAGGTCGTCGGCGGCGCCGAGGCGCTCGGTTAGACGACAGGCTCAGGATCGCCGGCAGCACTTCAAAGACGAGAAAAGGAACCCATGGCTGAGAGCAACGGAGCAAACGGAACCAACGTAGGACGGGTCGAGCAGGTGACCGGCGTGGTCATCGACGCCGTCTTCCCCGACCAGCTGCCGGAGATCTTCTCGGCGGTGACGATCGAGACCAGCGCCGGCGACGGCGACGGCGAATCGGCCGTTCTCGTCTGCGAGGTGCAGCAGCACCTCGGCGACGACCGCGTCCGCGCGGTCGCGATGGACGCCACCGACGGGATCGAGCGCGGCGCCGTGGTCACCGACACCGGCGGCCCGATCACGGTTCCGGTCGGCGACGCCACCCTCGGCCGCATCTTCAACCTGCTCGGCGAGCCGATCGACAACGGCCCCGAGGTCGAGGCCGAGGAGCGCTGGCCGATCCACCGGCCGGCGCCCAAGGCCTCCGACCTGACCCCGACGCAGGAGATCCTCGAGACCGGGATCAAGGTCATCGACCTCCTCGCCCCCTACGCCAAAGGCGGCAAGGTCGGGCTGTTCGGCGGCGCCGGCGTCGGCAAGACCGTGCTGATCCAGGAGCTGATCCGCAACATCGCCGAGGAGCACTCCGGCCTCTCCGCCTTCGTCGGTGTCGGCGAGCGCTCGCGCGAGGGGAACGACCTCTGGCTCGAGATGAAAGAGTCGGGCGTGATCGACAAGACCATGCTCGTCTTCGGCCAGATGAACGAGCCTCCGGGCGCCCGCCTGCGCGTCGCTCTCTCCGGGCTGACGATGGCCGAGTACTACCGCGAGCAGGGCGGCCAGGACGTGCTCCTGTTCATCGACAACATCTTCCGCTTCGTCCAGGCGGGCTCCGAGGTCTCGGCGCTGCTCGGCCGGATGCCTTCGGCGGTCGGCTACCAGCCGACGCTGGAGACCGAGATGGGCGGCCTGCAGGAGCGGATCACCTCGACCGACCGCGGCTCGGTGACCTCGATCCAGGCGGTCTACGTCCCGGCCGACGACTACACCGACCCGGCCCCGGCCTCGGTGTTCGCCCACCTCAACGCGACCACCGCGCTCTCGCGGTCGATCTCCGAGAAAGGGATCTACCCGGCGGTCGACCCGCTCGACTCGACCTCGACGATCCTCAAGCCCGACGTCGTCGGCGACGAGCACTACCGGACCGCGACCGAGGTCCAGGAGGTGCTGCAGCGCTACAAGGAGCTGCAGGACATCATCGCCATCCTCGGCATCGACGAGCTCTCCGACGAGGACCGCCAGACGGTCTCCCGGGCCCGCAAGATCGAGCGCTTCCTCTCGCAGCCGTTCTTCGTCGCCGAACAGTTCACCGGCCGCACCGGCGAGTACGTGCCGGTCGCCGAGACCGTCCGCGGCTTCCGCGAGATCCTCGACGGCGAGCACGACGACCTCTCCGAGGGCGCCTTCTACATGCAGGGCTCGATCGACCAGGTCCTCGAGAACGCCAAGTCCGGCGCCGCCGCCTAGGAGCTGACCGATGGCGGCGGAGCACATGGTCGACGTCGAGGTCCTGACCCCGGAGGGCGAGGTCTGGAGCGGCGAAGCGCGCCAGGTCTCGACCCGGACCGAGGTCGGCGAAATCGGCATCCTCGCCAACCACGCGCCCGTCCTCGCGGCGCTGCGGCCGACCGAGCTCCGTCTCCACCTCTCCGACTCCGAGACCAAACGCTACGCCCAGGCCCACGGCTGGCTCCAGGTCTACGGCAACCGCGCCCGGCTCCTGCTCGAGGAGGCGATCCCGCCCGAGGACCTCGACGGCGGCAGCCTCAAAGAGCAGCTCGCCGACGCCGAGCAGCGGCTCTCCGAGTGCGAGGAGGGCAGCGCCGATCAGGCCAGGGCGCAAAAAGACCGCGACCGGGCCGAAGCGTTTCTTTCGATCGCCGGGGGGTGAGCCTATGAGCGAGGAGCTCGTTGTCCTCGCGCAGCGGTTGATCTCGTTCGAGACCTGCGAGCCGGATGCGATTTCGGAGGCTGCGGGGTTCATCCAGGGGTGGCTGGAAGCGCGGGGGATCGAGACCAGGGGCGATGAGGTTCGGGGGCTGCCCGTGGTGATGGCCGAGGTCGGGCCGGAGGGGGCGCCGACGGTGGTCCTGCACGGGCACATCGACGTGGTCCCGGCGCTGGCGGGCCAGTTCGAGCCGAAGGTCGAGGGGGACAAGCTCTACGGGCGCGGCGCCTATGACATGAAGGGCGCGATCGCGGCGATGATGATGGTGACCGCGGCGATGGCCGAGCAGGACCGGGTGCGGGTGCGGCTGGGGATCGTCGGCGACGAGGAGTCCGAGGAGGAGTCCGAGCGCGGCTCCGACCATCTCGTCGACTCGGGGTTCACCGGCGACTTCGCGATCACCGGCGAGCCGACCGACCTCCACATCGGGATCGAGGCCAAGGGGGTGCTGGCGCTGCGCCTGGAGGTGGCCGGGACCGCCGCCCACGGGGCGACGCCGTGGCTCGGCGACAACGCCGTCCTCAACGCGATCGACGTTTTCCGCAGTATCGAGTCGCTACCGTTTGCCCGGCACAGCTCCGAGCTCTTCGACCGGCCGTCGATCAACCTGGGGAGGATCGTCGGCGGCGACGCTCTCAACAAGGTGCCCGACCGATGCGCGATCGACGTAGACATCCGCTACCTCCCGGACCAGGATCCGCGGGAGATCCTCGCCCAGGTGCGCGAGCTGCGGGGGATCGAGGTGCAGGCGCTGCTGACGCGGCCGCCGGCGACCGTCGCCCGCGACTCGCCCTTCGTGCGGGCCCTGCGCACCTCGGCGACCGAGCACCACGACGGGGAGCCGATGAGCGTCGGCCGCGACGGCGCCTCCGACGCGGTCTCCTTCCTGCGGGTGGGCGTCCCGGCGGTCGAGTTCGGCCCGATCGGGGCGGGGCACCACGGCCCCGGCGAGTGGGTCTCGGTCTCCTCGCTGGAGACCTACCGCCAGGCGCTGGAGTCGTTCCTGCTGGCGATCCCGGACCGGCTCGGCGATGACTGAGCCGATCCCGGGCTGGACCCCGAAGAGGCCGCCGCCGAGCGGCGACGGCGAGCCGGCGCCGAAGCCGCGGCGCTTCTGGTGGCGGTTCCTCCTCGCCGCGGTCCTGATCGTCGCCGTCTCCGCGGCGACCACCGCGACGGCGAGCCTGCTCTACCTCGACAGCATCGCCAACGCGATCCGGCCCGAAAACGACAAGCTGCAGAAGAAGCTGAACAAGTTCCTCGCCGACGCCGACGCCGGCGGCGCCCAGACCTTCCTCGTGATCGGCTCCGACAAGCGCGCCAACGAACAAGCCGACCCCGGCCGCTCCGACACGACGATGCTCGTCCGCCTCGACCCCGACCAGGGCCTGATCTCGATGATGTCGATCCCGCGCGACCTCAAGGTCGAAATCCCCGGTTACGGGACCGGCAAGTTCAACGAAGCGTATTCCTACGGCGGCACCAAGCTGACCCTGCGGACGGTCAAGTCGCTGACCGGGCTGCCGATCAACCACGTCGTCAACGTCGACTTCCTCGGCTTCGCCCAGGGCGTCTACGCGATCGGCTGCGTCTACACCGACGTCGACCGCCGCTACTACCACTCCAACGAAGGCGTCCCGCCCTCCGAACAGTACGCCGAAATCAACGTCCAGCCCGGCTACCAGCTGATGTGCGGGAAGAAAGCCCTCGCCTACGTCCGCTATCGCCACACCGACACCGACATCGTCCGCTCCGCCCGCCAGCAGGAGTTCCTCAGCGCCGCCCGCTCGCGGGTCTCGCTTCAGGACCTCGTCTTCGACCAGGACGAACTGGTCGAGGCCTTCACCAACTACACGACCTCAGACATCAGCGACGGCAAGACCCTGCTGGAAGTCCTGAAACTGCTCGCCGCCTCGCGCAACTCGACGATCAACGAGGTCCACTTCCCGGCCGAACTCGGTCCCAGCTACGTCTACACGACCGAAAGCGCGCTCAAGGCGGCGGTACGGGAATTCCTCGGCGGCGAAACCGTGCAGGAGGCGAAGGCGGCCCAGCACCGGCGCCGCCGGGAACTCGCCGCCGGCAGGAAGCACAGGAGGCAGCACAAGCCGAAGCGGAAGAGCAAGCCGAAGAAGCCGAAGCTGGAAGCCGTGAAGGCCGGCAGCGACGGGCTCGTCCCGGCGCGCGAAGCCGGCGAAGCCGAGGCGAAGCTCGCCTCCCGCCGGTCCCGCGGCTTCTTCCCGGTCTACTATCCGACCCGGCTGCCCGAAGCCGCCCACTTCGTCGAAAGCGACCCCTACGAAAAGGTCGTCGACCCCTACGTCTACAACATCAAGGACGAAGACGGGAACCGCCACCTCGCCTACCGGATGGTGCTGGTGGCGGAAATGGCCGACGGCGACCACTACTTCGGCGTGCAGGGGATCCGCGGCTGGTCGAATCCGCCCATCCTTGAGGATCCGAGCCTGACCAAGACGATAAACGGGCGTGACTACGACATCTACGTCGACGGCGAAAATGTGAAAATGGTCGCCTGGCGCCGGGGAGAGAACGTCTACTGGATCTCCAACGACCTGCTGCGAACCCTCAGCAACGATCAGATGATCGGGATGGCGCGGTCGGCGGAGGTGATCGTCCCGAAGCAGAAGAAGAAGCGGCACGAGGCTGGAAGGAGCAGGGGATGAGCGAGCAGAAGAGCACCGTTGGGGTCATCGGAGTCGGCTGGGTCGGCCTCGTCACCGCCGCCTGCTTCGCCGAGCTCGGCCACCCGGTGATCGCCCGCGACATCGTCCAGGAGAAGGTCGACGCCCTCTCCCGCGGCGAGGTCTCGATCCATGAGCCCGGTTTGGAGGACCTGCTGCGGCGGAACGCCGAGCGCCTCGCCTTCACCACCGACATGGACGAGCTGCTCGCCGGCGCGAACCTGCTCTTCGTCTGCGTCGACACGCCCCCGACCTACTCCGGAGACGCCGACCTCTCGCGGGTGCGGGCGGTCGTCCAGGAGCTGCCCGAGGACAGCGACCACGTCCTGATCATGAAGAGCACGGTTCCGGCCGGCACCGGCGAGTCGATCCGCCGCGACGTGCCCGGCCTCTCCTACGTCTCCTGCCCCGAGTTCCTCAAGGAGGGGACGGCGGTCAAGGACTTCATGAACCCCGACCGCGTCGTCGTCGGCGCCGACCCGGGCGACGAGTCGGCGGCTGACGCCGTCGAGGGCCTCTACCGGCCGCTCGGCGGCGAGATCCTCCGCACCGACGTCGCCAGCGCCGAGATGATCAAGCTCGCCTCCAACGCCTTCCTGGCGACGAAGATCTCCTTCATCAACGAGATCGCCAACGTCTGCGAGGAGGTCGGCGCCGACGTCGGCCAGGTCGCCACAGGGATGGGGCTCGACGAGCGGATCGGCAGCTCCTTCCTCCGTGCCGGGATCGGCTACGGGGGCAGCTGCTTCCCCAAGGACGTCAGCGCCCTGAAGATGCTGGCGGGGAACACCGGCTACCACTTCCAGCTGCTGACCGCGGTGATCGAGGTCAACGAGCTGCAGAAGCGCCGCGTCGTCGGCAAGCTCGAGAAGCACCTCGGCTCGCTGATCGGCAAGCGGGTGGCGCTGCTCGGCCTCGCCTTCAAGCCCGACACCGACGACATGCGCGAGGCCTCGAGCCTGGTCCTGGCGGCGCGGCTGCAGGGCGAGGGGGCGGAGGTCGTCGCCTACGACCCGGTCGCCGCCGAGCGCGCCGCCGGCCTGCTCGGCACGGTCGAGATGGCGACCTCGGCGATGGAGGCTCTGGAAGGGGCCGACGCCGCGGTGCTGGTGACCGAGTGGAAGGAGTTCGCCGAGCTCGACTGGGCCGCCGCCGGTGAGCGGATGAACCGCGCTCTCGTGGTCGACGGCCGCAACTTCCTCGACCCGGAGAAGTTGATCGAGTCGGGATTCGAGTACGAGGGTATTGGGCGAACCGTGAACTCACCGCGACCCGCCACCGCCCCCTAGCGGCGCCCCGAACCAGTCAATGCAGGCAATTGTTCTAGTGGGAGGCGAGGGGACTCGCCTCCGACCGTTGACCACACACGTCCCGAAGCCGGCGGTGACGCTGGTCGACCGGCCCTTCCTCGCCTACGCGATCGAGTGGCTGGCCGGGCACGGGGTCACCGAGGTCGTCCTCGCCTGCGGCTTCCTGCCCGACGTCCTGCGCGAGGCGCTGGCCGGCGAGGAGGAGCGGGCGGGGGTGGCGATCACCTATGTCGCCGAGCCCGAGCCGCTGGGGACGGCCGGGGCGATCCGCTTCGCCGCCGAGGCGCTCGGCGACCGGCTCGAAGACCGCTTCTTCGCCCTCAACGGCGACGTCCTCGCCGACCTCGACCTCTCGGCCCTGCTGCGCGCCCATGGGGAGCGCGGCGCCAGGGCCTCGATCGGCCTTCATCCGGTCGAGGACTCCTCGGCCTACGGCCTCGTCAGCTGCGACGACGACGGCAGGGTGCTGGAGTTCCTCGAGAAGACGGGCGAGACGGCACCGGGGGAGATCAACGCCGGGGCCTACGTGCTCGAGCGCTCGGTGCTCGACCTGATCCCCGCCGGCCGCGCCGTCTCGATCGAGCGCGAGGTGTTCCCCCGGCTCGTCGGCGCGGGGCTCTGCGGGCTCCTGCTCGCGGGCTACTGGATGGACATCGGCACCCCCGAGCGCTACCTGCAGGCGAGCTGGGACATCCTCGAGCGGCGGGTCGAGACGCGGGTGCGCCCGACCGCCCCGGGCCTGTTCGTCGGCGCCGACGCGGCGATCGACGAGGAGGCGAGCGTCGGTCCCCGTGCTGTCGTCGGCGGCGGCTGCCGGGTCGAGCGCGGGGCCGAGGTCGAGGACTCGGTCCTGCTCGACGGCTGCACGGTCGGCCGCGGCGCGCTCGTGCGCGGGTCGATCCTCGCCCCCGGGGCGGAGGTCGAGCCCGGGGCGCGGCTGGTTGACGCGGTGGTCGGCCGAGATGAAAGAGTCCCGGCCTGATGGGCAACCTGCTCGACGACGTCCTCGGCCTTCCCGACCAGCTCCGCGACGCCCTCTGGCGGGTGGAAACGGCGCGGCTGGAGCCGGCCGACTCGGCCGGGCTGATGATCTGCGGGATGGGCGGCTCGGCGATCGGCGGCGACCTCGCCGCCGCCGCCCTCGGAGACCGGCTGACCAGGCCGATGGTCTCGATCCGCGGCTACGAGCTGCCGAGCTGGGCGACGCCGGAGTGGACGGTGCTCTGCTCGAGCTACTCGGGCAACACCGAGGAGACGCTCGCCTGCTTCGAGGCGGCCGAGGTGCTGGGGGCGAGGCGGTTGGTCGCCAGCACCGGCGGGCAGCTGGTCGAGGCGGCGCGGGAGGCCGGGGTGCCGGTGATCGGGTTGCCCGGGATCTTCCAGCCGCGGTTCGCCGTCGCCTACATGTTCGCGATCGCCGCCGAGGCGGCGGCGCTGGCGGGGGCCGGGCCGCGGATCCGGACCGAGATCGACGCCGCCGCGGCCTTCCTCGAGGTCCGGCTGGAGGAGCTGCGGGGACGGGCCGGAGAGGTGGCCGCGGCGCTCGACGGCGCCGCCACCGTCGCCTACGGCAGCGACCTGACGGCGCCGGTGGCGCGGCGCTGGAAGACCCAGATCAACGAGAACGCGAAGGCGCCCGCCTTCTACTCGGAGCTGCCCGAGGCCGACCACAACGAGATCTGCGGCTGGTCCCCGGATTCCACGCAGGGAGGGTTGGCCGCGGTCTTCCTCGGGGACTGCGACCAGCACCCGCGCGAGCGGCAGCGCTTCGAGCTGACCGCCGGCCTGATCGAGGCCGAGGGCGCCACCGTCGTGCGCTTGGAGACCGCCGGCTCCACCCGCGTCGAGCGCCTGCTCTGGGCGACCCTGCTCGGCGACCTCGTCTCGATGGAGATGGCGAGCTTGCGCGGCGTCGACCCGGGGGCCATCGTCGCGATCGACAGGCTGAAGGAGGGCATGGCGGCGTGAGGGCGATGGTGCTGGCGGCGGGGCTGGGGACGCGGCTGCGGCCGATCACCTACGAGATGCCCAAGCCGATGGTCCCGGTCCTCAACAAGCCGGTGATGGAGCACATCCTGCGCCTGCTCGCCCGCCACGGCTTCACCGAGACGATCGCCAACCTGCACTGGTTCCCGGAGCTGATCGAGGGCTACTTCGGCGACGGCGCCGGTTGCGGCGTCTCCCTCGCCTACAGCCGCGAGGAGCAGCTGCTGGGGACCTCCGGCGGCGTCCGCAACGCCGCCGGGTTCCTCGGCGACTCCTTCCTGATCATCAGCGGCGACGCCCTCACCGACATCGACCTGACCGCGATGCGCGATTTCCACGAGTCCCACGACGGGATCGCCACCCTGGCGATGAAGCGGGTGACGGACACGAGCCAGTTCGGGGTCGCGATCGTCGGCTCCGACGGGCGGGTCCAGGGCTTCCAGGAGAAGCCGGACCCCTCCGAAGCGCTCTCCGACCTGGCCAACTGCGGCATCTACATGTTCCGCAAGGAGATCTTCGACTTCTTCCCCGAGCCGGGGACCAGCAAAGCGGCGGGGAAGGGCGACCCGCCCGGGTTCGCCGACTGGGCGATGGACGTCTTCCCGCGCTTGCTGGAGGGCGACGTCCCCTTCTACTCGCACGAGATCGACGCCTACTGGAACGACATCGGCAACCTCGAGGAGCTGCGCGAGGGCAACGTCGACGCGCTCACCGGGGCGGTGCGGGTCGATCGCGAGGGAGAGCTGGTCGAGGGCTACCGCAGCGGCGAGCGGATGGAGGGAGAGCCGGACCTCGTCGGCCCGGTCCTCCTCGCTCCCGGCTGCGAGATCGGCGACGACGTCCGCATCGACGGCCCGGCGGTGATCGGCGACAACGTCAGGGTGGGCGATGGGGCCCGCCTCAAAGAGGTCATCGCCCTGCCGAACGCCGAGATCCCCGCGCGGCAGGTTCTGATCGGCGCCATCGCCGGCGCCCGGCCCTCGGTCTAGGGACGGGGAGCGGTCGGGGAGGGGGTCGTCCGAAGCGCAGCCGAATTTCGCCACAGCCCGCTGTGGTCTAAGTCGGATGCGCTTTCTGGCTTGGCTGGTCTCGCTGAGGGATCCGACGAGGTCTCAGCTTCGGCACGAAGTTGCTTCACAAGATTTGCTTCTTGCGCGCCACGGGTGCGGATTTGCTCGGCAGGGTCGGGGCGTGGATCTTTTGCCGACGATCGGGGTGGCGCTGGTGCCGCCGTTGTGCGCGGCATGCGGTCGGAGCTGCCGGTCGGAGGCGGTGGTCTGCACCCGGTGCGGGCGGCGGCTGGCGGCTGCGGATCCGTTTTTGGGGAACGGGCCGGCGGGGTTGGATCGGGTCTGGTCCTCGGCCTCCTATGAAGGGGTGGCGCGGAACCTGGTGGCGGCGCTGAAGTTCCGGCGGTTGCTGCCGGTCGCCGATCTGATGGCGGAACGGATCGAGTGGCTGGCGCCGGCGCACATGCTGAGTGGGACGGTGGTGGCGGTGCCGCCGGCGAGCCCGCGGCTGCGGCGGCGGGGGTTCGATCCGGCCGGCGAGCTGGCCGCTGCGCTGGCGGCGAGGCTGGAAGCGCCGCTCTCCCGCTGCCTCGAGCGCCGGGGAAGCGGCCGGCAGGTCGGGCGGCGGCGGGCGGAGCGGGTCGGGCACCCGCCGCGGATCGGCGCCAAGGGCCCGGTTCCGCGCAGCGTCCTCCTCGTCGACGACGTGCTGACCACCGGGGCGACCCTCACGGCCTGCGCTCGCGCGCTGCGGACCGGAGGGGCGTCCCGTGTGGTTGCGGTGACCTTTGCCCGGCGCCTCTAGTTGGCGCTCCGCGGCCCTACGGCCGTGCCTCGGCCGGGCGGCCTCGCATCTGGTCGACAAGCCGCCGCGTACGACGGCGCTTGCGACGCAGTTCGCGGTGTTTCTTCACCTGCCGGCTGATGTCCTCAGCAAGCTCGTGAACCGAGTGGGTCATCTCCGGGCTGCACTCGCGCGCGTGCAGCGTCACTCCCTTCAAGTAGAACGTCGCCTCCGCCACCTGGCTGTCGGCGACCCGCGGGTTGCGCTCTTCGGAGAGCACCACCTCCAGGGTCGCGAGCGGCGAGACCTGGCGTCCCAGCCGCTGGAAGCGTTTCCGCACCGTCTCACGCAGCTCATCCGTCATCTCGACGTTCCGGCCCCGAATCTCAATCCGCATGAGTGCCTCCTTGTGGGTTCCGACACGAGAGTAGCCCCCTCGGCGGAAGGGGGCAAGGGGCATTTAATCCGGCACCGCTACTCTTGACCAATGCCAGCGATGGACCTCGTAACGAAGGCGCTGCGGGCCGGGGAGGGACGGAAATTCAAGTCCTACCAGAAGCGCGCCGAGGCGATAAACCGCTTCGAGCCGGAGATGGAAGCGCTCTCCGACGAGGAAATCCGCGCCGAGGCGGATTCCCTCCGCGAGCGTGCCCGCAACGGCGCCTCGCTCGACGACCTCCTGCCCGAGGCCTTCGCGCTTTGCCGCGAGGCCTCGAAGCGGAGCACCGGCCAGCGCCACTACGACGTCCAGATGATCGGCGGCATGGTCCTCCACGAGGGCGGCATCGCCGAGATGAGGACCGGCGAGGGCAAGACCCTGACCGCGACCCTGCCCGTCTTCCTCAACACCCTCGCCGGCAAGAGCGTCCACCTCGTCACCGTCAACGACTACCTCGCCCGCCGCGACGCCGATTGGATGAAACCGATCTACGACGCCCTCGGGGTCAGCGTCGACGCCCTCCAGGACCCCGACGACCACGCCACCCGCCAGCGCAAGTACGCCCTCGACGTCATCTACGGGACCAACTCCGAGTTCGGCTTCGACTACCTGCGCGACAACATGGCCGACGCGCTCGAGCACTGCGTCCAGCGCGACCACAACTTCGCGATCGTGGACGAGGTCGACAACATCCTCATCGACGAGGCGCGGACGCCGCTGATCATCTCCGGTCAGCCCGAACAGGCGGCCCAGACCTACTACACCTTCGCCCGCCTGGCCAAACGGATGGAGGGGGTGCCGGCGAAACAGAAACTGAAATCGCTGGGCGAGTCCCGGGACACCACCGACGCCGAGTTCGACTACGAGTACGACGAGAAGCACAAGACGGTGGCGCCGACCGAGCGCGGGGTGAAGAAAGCCGAGGACTTCATCGGCGTCGACAACCTCTACCTCGGCGAGCACGGCAGCCTCGTCAACCACCTCGTCCAGGCGCTGAAGGCCGAGTCGCTCTACAAAAAGGACGACGACTACGCGGTGATCGACGGCGAGGTGATGATCATCGACGAGTTCACCGGCCGCATCCTCGAGGGCCGGCGCTGGTCGGAGGGCCTGCACCAGGCGGTCGAGGCGAAGGAGGGGGTGGCGATCCGCGAGGAGAACCAGACCCTGGCGACGATCACCCTCCAGAACTACTTCCGCCTCTACGACAAGCTCTCCGGGATGACCGGCACCGCGCTCACCGAGGCAACCGAGTTCATGAAGATCTACGAGATGCCGGTGGTCGAGATCCCGACCAACAGGGACATGGTCCGGCTCGACCAGAACGACCAGATCTTCAAGACCAAAGACGGCAAGTGGAAAGCGGTGCTGGACGAAATCGTCAGCCGCCACGAAAAGGGCCAGCCGGTGCTGGTCGGAACCGTCTCGGTCGAGGTCTCGGAGATGATCTCCGCGGCGCTGAAACGGGACGGGATCAAACACGCGGTCCTCAACGCCAAGCCCGAGCACGCCGAACGAGAGGGCGAGCTGATCGCCCAGGCGGGCCGCAAAGGCGCGGTGATGATCGCCACCAACATGGCCGGCCGCGGCGTCGACATCAAGCTCGGCGGCGATCCCGAGCACCTGGCGATCGCCGAGCTGAAAAAGCAGGGGATCACGCCTGAGAGCGAGGGCTACGAGGAGGCGCTGCTGGAGAAAACGGCCGAGCTGGAGCCGCAGTGCAAGGCCGAGGCCGAGGAAGTGCGCGAGCTCGGCGGCCTCTTCATCTGCGGCACCGAGCGTCACGAGTCGCGCCGCATCGACAACCAGCTTCGCGGCCGCTCCGGTCGCCAGGGCGACCCCGGCGAGTCGCGCTTCTTCCTCTCCGCCGAAGACGACGTGATCCGCCTCTTCGCCGGCGACCGCATCTACAAAATCCTCGACAAACTCGGGCCGGTCGACGACGAGGGCGGCGAAGTGCCGCTGGAAGCGAAAATGCTGACGAAAACCGTCGAGAACGCCCAGAAGAAGGTCGAGGAGCAGAACTTCCTGATCCGCAAACGCGTCCTCGAGTACGACGACGTGATGAACGAGCAGCGGCGGGTGATCTACAAATACCGCCGCGAGATCCTCGAAGGGCGCGACATCTCCGAAAACGCCCGCGACGAGCTCGAGGCGGTCGTCGAGCGCCTCGTCGAGGAGTACACCGCCGGCGACATCCTCGAGGACTGGGACCTGGAGGAGCTGGAGACGCAGCTGCGCCAGATCTGGCCGGTGGGCGTCGAGGTCTCCAGCCTGGCGCCGGAGACCGTCGACCGCGAGCAGCTCAAGGAAGCCCTCGACGACGACGTGATGAACGCCTACGACGAGCGCGAAGAGCAGCTCGGCGAGGAGCTGATGCGCTATCTGGAGCGCTCGATCCTGCTGCAGGTGATCGACAACCGCTGGCGCGAACACCTCTTCGACATGGACTACCTGCGGGAAGGGATCCACCTTCGCGGCTTCGCCCAGATCGACCCCCTCGTCGCCTACAAAAACGAGGGCTTCTCGATGTTCGAAGAGTTGCTGCACTCGATCTGGGACGAGTTCTCGAAGCTCGTCTTCCGGGCCGAGGTCGAAGTCCAGCCGGGACAGGAAGCCGTCGCCGCCGGCAACGGCGAAGGGAGCTCGGCGAACCTCGCCTACTCCGGCGGCACCGCCGAGAACCAGCCTTCGGCCCTGGCCGAGGTCGCCGCCGCCAGCGGCGCCGGCGCCGTCGACGTCGCCGCCGCGGGGGCGGCCGGCCCCGGCAACGGCGAGGTGGTCGAGACGGTGGTCAAAGGCGAGCACGACAACGTCGGCCGCAACGACCCGTGCTGGTGCGGGAGTGGGAAAAAGTTCAAGAAGTGCCACGGCGCCTAGCGGCGCATGACCGATCCCGTTCGCGAGTTCGTCAGGGCATTCAACGAGCGCGACCTCGACGCCTTCGTCGCGGTGCTCGACCCCGAGGTGGAACTGCACGCCAGCCGTGGGCTGCGCAAGGGGATCGAGGCGGCGCGGGTCTGGGCGACGCGGGCGCCGGGCGGGGTGCAGCAGACGATCGAGCTGGAGCAGCTCTACGAGGACGGGACCGAGGGCGGCGGTGGCCGCGCCGTGGCCCTGATCCTGCGTCGCTGGCACTGGGAAGAGGACGAAAGCGTGGCCGGTATCGACGTCATGGCCTGGGCCTTCGAGCTGCGCGACCACAAGATCCGCAGCTGGCGCCCCTACGACAGCCGCGACGAGGCGCTCCGCGAGCATCGCTTCGTCCACCCCTAGCCAGCCGCACCGAAGCCGCTTACGATGGGCCGATGAGCTCGGTCGCCCCCGACAACGCCGAGACCACCGAGGCCTGGAGCGGGCCGCTCTTCGATCTCTTCGTCAAGTACCGCGACCTGACCACCGGCGGCCTCGGAGCCCACGGCGAGGTGGCGATGGGGTCGAACCCGCCGCGACCGGGGGAGCGGGCGATCGACGTCGGCTGCGGCTTCGGCGACACCACCCGGCGGCTGGCGGAGCTGGTCGGGCCCGAGGGCTCGGTCCTCGGCGTCGACGTCTCCGCTCCGTTCATCGAGACGGCTCGCCGGGAGGCCGGGGAAGCGGGCCTCGACAACGTCGAGTTCCGCCTCGCCGACGTGCAGGCGCTGGAGCTGCCGCAGGAGTTCGACTACGCCTTCTCGCGGATGGGGATCATGTTCTTCGCCAATCCCGTCGCCGCCCTGCGCAACGTCCGCGCGGCGCTGAAGCCGGGCGGACGCTTCACCGCCGTCGTCTGGCGGCGCAAGCTCGACAACGAGTGGGTGCGGCGGGCCGAGGAGATCGTCGAGGAGTACCTCGACCATCCCGAGGAGACCGAGGAACCGACCTGCGGCCCCGGGCCCTTCTCGATGGCCAACGCCGACACGGTCTCAGAACAGCTGAAGATCGCCGGCTTCGAGGAGATCGGGCTGCAGCGCTGCGACCTGCCGATGAAGGTGGGCGCCGACCTCGACCAGGCGGTCGAGTTCGGCATGGCCCTGGGGCCGGCCGGGGAGATCCTCCGCCTCTGGGGCGACCGCGTCGACGAGATCCGGCCCGAGATCTCCGCCAGGATCCGCGCCGCGATCGCCGACTTCGAGGGGCCCGACGGCGTCTACGCCCCGGCCTCGACCTGGATCCTCACCGCCCGCACGCCCGCCTGAACCGGCCCGCCCAATAACCTGTGCGCATGGCCGATACCGCGCAGCAGCCCGTCGCTCCTCGCCTGGCCGCCGTCCGCGAGCAGCTGTCCCTGCTCTCGGACTACCTTTGACCCTGCTGGGCTAGAAGCCGAAGCCGCGGGGCTGGAGGAGGAGATGGGGCAGCCGGGCTTCTGGGACGACCAGGAGACCGCCGCCAAGACCTCGGCGGCCCACGCCCGCGCCCAGAAGCGCCTGCAGATGTTCCGCGGCCTCGAGCAGGACGTCGCCGACCTCGGCGACCTGGCCGAGATGGCGGCCGAGGACGAGGAGATGGCGGCGGAGCTGGATGCGCAGCTCACCTCGGTCGAGCGCCGCCTGGCCGAGCTGGAGGAGGCGCGCCTCTTCTCCGGCGAGTACGACGCCGGCGACGCAGTCGTCACCGTCCACGCCGGCGCCGGCGGCACCGATTCCCAGGACTGGGCCGAGATCCTGCTGCGGATGTACCTGCGCTGGGCCGAACGGCGCGGCTTCCCGACCGAGATGGTCGAGGCCTCGCCGGGGGAGGAGGCGGGGCTGAAGTCCGCCACCTTCATCGCCCGCGGCGAGAACGCCTACGGCCTCTTCGCCGCCGAGCGCGGCGTCCACCGCCTGGTCCGTATCTCCCCCTTCGACTCCTCCGCCCGCCGCCACACCAGCTTCGCCCAGGTCGACGTCGGGCCGGTGGTCGAGGACGGCGTCGAGGTCGAGATCGACGAGGGGGACCTGCGGATCGACACCTACCGGGCCTCCGGCGCCGGCGGCCAGCACGTCAACAAGACCGACTCGGCGGTGCGGATCACCCACGTTCCCACCGGCGTCGTCGTCCAGTGCCAGAACGAGCGCTCGCAGACGCAGAACAAGGCGGTGGCGATGCAGCTGCTGCGCTCGAAGCTGATCGAGCTGGAGGAGCGCAAACGCTCCGAAGAGCTGGCGAAGGCGCGGGGCGAGGTCAAAGACGTCGCCTGGGGCTCGCAGATCCGCAGCTACGTGATGCACCCCTACACGATGGTCAAGGACCACCGGACCGAGCACGAGATCGGCGACGTGCAGAGGGTCCTCGACGGCGACATCGACGAGTTCGTCCGCGACTACCTGAACAAGACCGCCGCCGCCTCGGCCAGTTAGATGCCGCTCTTCCACCTGGAGCGGGCGGCGAGCGGGGAGGCGGAGGGGCTGCTGGTTCTCCACCATGGCCGCGGCACCGACGAGCGCGACCTGCTCGGGCTCGCCGACCTCCTCGATCCCGAGCGGCGGCTGCGGGTGGCGACGCCGCGGGCGCCGCTGCAGCTGCCGGGCTCGCCCGGCTACCACTGGTACCTGGTGCCGCGCGTCGGCTACCCGGACCGCGAGAGCTTCGAGGCAGCGCGCTCGGCGCTGGCCGAGCTGCACGACGGGCTCTGGGAGGAGACCGGGATCGGTCCGGAGCGGACCGTGCTCGGCGGCTTCTCGATGGGGGCGGTGATGAGCTACGCGATGGGGTTGGGAGCCGATCGCCCCGCGGTCGCCGGCATCCTCGCCTTCAGCGGCTTCGTCCCCACCGTCGAGGGATGGGAGCCGTCGCTGGCCGACCGCACCGGCACCCGCGCCTTCCTCAGCCACGGTCGCCGCGACCCAGTGATCGGGATCGAGTTCGCCGAACGGGCGCGGGACCTGCTCAACGAAGGCGGTCTCGAGCTGACTTACCGCGAGTCCGACCTCGGTCACCAGATCGACCCGGCGCACCTGCGCGACGCGAGCGCTTGGCTCGAAGAGGTGCTCCCGTGAGGTCGAGGCGGCAGTAGCGCGGCGTGTTGACGGCCTTCAGCTCGACGCTGAACTCACGCGCCGCCAGCGCCCGCTCCATCTGCTTCTCGCCGAGCGCGAAGCTCTCGCGGTAGACGCCGGCGCGGCGGAAGCGGGTGTGCCGGGAGCCGAGGTGGAGCCGGCCCCGCGAGCCGTGCAGCCGGGCGTCGATCGCGACCGCGGCGGGGGCGAAGGCTTCGTAGTGGACCGTCAGCTGCACCGTGTCGTCCCCGGGGTGCGGGGCGACCTTGGCGGTCGCTTCTTCGAGCACGCACTCTTCGTCGCCTTCGAGTTCTTCGCAGCCGTCTTCGTCGCCGGCTTCGCAGGCTTCTTCGAGGTCGAGCTCGCCTTCTTCGGTTTCGGGCCCTTCGGCTTCTTCGCCTTCCGGTTCTTCGGCTTCGTCTTCGGCCGCGGCAGGGGATTCGCCGGGGAGGCCGGGCAGGCTCAACGCGTGCGCCGAGGCAACGGTCAGCAGCGAGAGCGACAGGAGGACGAGCAGGAAGGGGAGGAGCTTGCGCATCGCCCCTTCATCGGAGCGGCGACGGTCCCGCTTTAGGAAGTGCCCTTTCCGTCCAAAACCCCCTCCAGCTCCAGCAAGCCTTCCTTCATCGGCAGGCCGCCGCCGTAGCCGCCGAGGGCGCCGCCGGTGCGCAGGACCCGATGGCAGGGGACGACGAGGGGAATCGGATTGCTGCCGCAGGCGGTGCCGGCGGCGCGGACGGCGCGCTCGTTGCCGGCTTTGCGAGCCATCTCCGTGTAGCTGCGGGTCTGGCCGTATGGAATGCGGTTGATCGCCCGCAGGACCCGCTGCCGGAAGCCGCCGCTGAGGCGCCAGTCGAGCGGCAGGTCGAAGCGATCGAGCTTGCCCGCGAAGTAGAGGTCGAGCTCGCGGCGGGCCTCGTCCAGCTCCCCCGGCGCCTCCAGCACCCGCGGCGAGACCCGGGCGGCGAGGTCGGCGAGGAGCTCCTCGGCATCCTGGTTCGGCAGCCCGACGCGGACCAGCCCGCGCTCGGTCCGGGCCAGCAGCAGCGGCCCGAAGGGGGAGTCGGCGGTCGCGTAGGCGACGTCGAGCAGGCCCTCCGCGGCTGCCTGCGCCCTGACTTTGTCGATCGCCAAACCAATCGACCTCTCGGTTGCAGTCGTCATGCCAGCTCCTTTCTCAGTCGCTTCAGGCCCTCGTGCAGGCTCCGCCGAGCCGCCTCCGGCGAACAGCCGAGGGCGGTGGCGATCTCGCTGTGGGGGAGGTCGCTGCCGTAGCGCAGCGCCACCGCCGCCCGCTGTTTCGGCGGCAGCGTCCCGACCGCGGCCCAAAGGCCGGGATCGTGCTCGGGAATGCCGTCCTCGACCGCGACCTCCCGCACCTCCGCCACCGGGACCGGCGCCCGGCCGCGGGCGCGGTGGTGGTCGATCGCCTTGCGATGGGCGATCGTCAGCAGCCAGCCGCGCAGGTTGCTCGCGTCGCCAAGCTGGGGATAGGCGCGCAGGGCGGCGAGGAAGGTCTCCTGGAAGCAGTCGTCGGCCGAGTCGCGGCCGACCGCCCCCTGCAAGATCGCCATCACGGCGGCGGAATGGTCGTCCAGGACGGTTTGAAACGGCGGCAGCGCGGTCACTCTGTGGGATTAAACGTGGCCGCGGAAGAAAACGTGAGATCCCTCTCTTCGCCTGTTCCTTCTTGGCGCTGTGCGCGGAAAAGGAACAGGCGAACGGCTAGGCTGCCGCGATGATCGAGCTGGCGGAGGAGATCGCGGAGCTGGTCGGCCGGGCGCTGGCCGAGGACCTCGGCGAAGGCGACATCACCTCCGAGGCGACGATCCCCGAGGACGCCCGCGCCCGCGCCCGGATCGTGCAGAAAAAGCCCGGCGTCGTCTACGGGCTCGCCGTCGTTGCCGAGGCGATGCGCCAGTGCGGCGTCGAGGACGTCGACAACCTCGTCGTCGAGGGCCAGTGGCGCGAGGACGTGCCGGCCGAGGTGCTGGTCGCCGGCGGCAGCGCCCGCGCCCTGCTCGCCGCCGAGAGGACCGCGATCAACTTCCTCGGCCACCTCTCCGGCGTCGCCACCCTCACCGCCCGCTACGCCGAAGCGGTGGTCGGCACCGGGACGACGATTCTCGACACCCGCAAGACGACTCCGGGGCTGCGCCACCTCGAGAAGGCGGCGGTCGCGGCCGGCGGCGGGCTCAACCACCGGATGGGCCTCTACGACGCGATCCTGATCAAGGAGAACCACGTCGCCGCCGCCGGCGGACTGGCGAAAGCGGTCCATGCCGCTCGCACCGCCCAGCCGGAGAAGGCGATCGAGGTCGAGGTACGCAACCTCGACGAGGCTGCCTACGCCCTCGGGATGGGGGTTGACCGGCTGCTGCTCGACAACATGAGCCCGGCCTCGATGCGCGAAGCCGTCGCCCTCCGCGACGAGAACGCGGGCGGTTCCGACGGCGTCTCGCTGGAGGCCTCCGGCGGGGTGACGCTGGAGAACGTGCGCGAGATCGCCGAGACGGGAGTGGAGTTCATCTCGGTCGGGGCGCTGACTCACTCTGCGGCCACCCTGGACTTCTCGATGCTTTTGGAGCGGGTTTAGGGACCCGGGAGAGGGGGTCGGCGGACAACAGCGGGGAGGGTCCGGCGACCCCCTCTCCCGGGTCCTACGACAGTCGCTCTACTTCAAGAGTTTCGAGAGCCGCCGGTCCTTCAGAACCCTGCCACCGGTTTGCTCCTTTGGGCAGTAGTTGGTCTGGTGTTCCGAGAAGAAGACGGCCTCGATGGCGGTCCCGCAGCGGGGGCACGGCTCGCCCTCTCGCTTGTGGATCTTCAGCGGCATCGGGACTTTGTCCGGGACCTCGGGGCCGATCGTCTCCTCGTAGTGATTGATGGCGTCCCCAAGGACGTGAAGAGCTGCGTGGAGCTGCTCGACCTCCCCGGGGGCGAGCTCGGAGCCTTTCTTGAAAGGGGAGAGGCGGGCCTCCCAGAGGATCTCGTCGACCCAGGAGCGGCCGATCCCGGCGACGTCTTTCTGGTGGCGCAGCAGCGGGTGCAGGTGGCGCGGCTTGTCGATCGCCGCGGCGAACTGTGCGAGCGGGGGAGGGGGCCAGGCCTCCGGCCCCAGGCTGGCGACCATCTCGTCCTCGGCGACGGTCTCGCTGGGCAGCAGCTTCGCCCAGGCGCGCTGCTTGGTCCCGTACTCGCGCAGCCGCAGCTCGCGGCCGTCGGTGAGCCGGATCAGGACCCGCGAGGCCTTGTCTTTCAGCGAAGCGCGTTTGCCGAAAGCCCGCAGCCGTCCCGCCGACATCAGGTGGACCAGCAGCGCCAGGTCGCCGAACTCGACCACCGGCATCTTGCCGATCCGCCTCACCCCCGTCAGCTCCCGCCCGGCCAGCGCTTCCAGCGGCGGGTCGAAGGTCTTCATCACGTTCATCCCCGGCGCCAGCGCCGATTCCACCTCGGTGCCCGCGAGGGCGCCGTCGAGGCGGCGAGCGACGATCTCGACCTCGGGCAGCTCGGGCATCCACGAACAGGCTAGAGGGGGGCGTCCATCCTCTAAACTTCTGGGACGTCATTCGACCGGTCCGGACCCAGTCCCGCCGGCGAACATCAGGAAAGGAAGGGCTCATGCAGGAGCTCCCGACGATCCAACCTACTTTCGCGCCGGAGTTGAGCCCGGGGGAGATCGCTGAGATCAGCGACGAGGTGCGCGTGCTCGCCCGGGAGCGGGACGCGGTCATCCTCGCCCACAACTACGAGCTTCCCGAGATCCAGGACGTCGCCAACTACCGCGGCGACTCGCTCGGCCTCTCGCGGCAGGCGGCCGAAACCGACGCCGAGGTGATCGCCTTCTGCGGCGTCCACTTCATGGCCGAGACCGCTTCGATCCTCTCGCCGCGGAAGACGGTCCTGATCCCCGACCTCGACGCCGGCTGCTCGCTCGCCGACTCGATCGACGCCGGCCAGCTGCGCGCCTGGAAGGCCGAACACCCCGGCGCCCTGGTCGTGATGTACGTCAACACCTCGGCCGAGGTGAAGGCCGAGACCGACTACTGCGTCACCTCCTCCAACGCCGTCGACGTCGTCCG
This sequence comes from Solirubrobacterales bacterium, assembly GCA_025936755.1. Lineage (GTDB taxonomy): Bacteria > Actinomycetota > Thermoleophilia > Solirubrobacterales > 70-9 > VAYN01. The sequence goes on from JAICSS010000020.1 coordinate 47,378, forward strand.
CCACATCTGGGAGGAGCACGGCCCCGACCAGGAGATCCTCTTCGGCCCCGACATGTGGCTGGGAGCCTTCGTCGAGCGCGAGACCGGTCTGGTCGAAGAACCCGAGCGCCGCCGCCGCTTCCAGATCTGGGACGGCGAGTGCCACGTCCACGCCGGGATCAAGCCGCTGGATATCGCCCGCACCCGCTCCGAGCACCCCAACGCCGAGTTCCTGATCCACCCCGAGTGCGGCTGCTCGACCCAGGCGATGGAGTACGTCGCCGCCGGCGACATCGATCCGGAGGGCGTCCACATGCTTTCGACCTCGGGGATGCAGAAGCACGTCGAAGCCAACCCGGAAGGCGAGTTCGTCGTCGCCACCGAGAACGGGATGCTCTACCCGCTGCAGCAGGCCGCCCCGCGGGCGAACCTGATCGAGGCCAACCGGATGGCCACCTGCAAGTACATGAAGATGATCACGCTGCCGAAGCTGCGCGATTCGCTGCGCGAGATGAAGTTCGAGGTCAGCGTCCCGGCGGAGATCGCCGAGCGGGCCCGGATTCCGATCGAGCGCATGGTCGCGATCGGGTAGCGCCGCCGTTTACCACTCGTTAGGGAGCTTTCGCCTCCCTCGCCGATCGGGAGCAGGCTGTAGTACTGGAGGGAGGCGCCGGGGGTCCAAGCTGGCATGCTGTACCAGACGGCCGCACTGCGAAGAACCAGATGCGCTACTGGATGGCCGAGGATTGCGTATCAGAATACTTGAGTATTTTTGTCTAACCGGAAGAGACGTGGTAAGAACGCCGTGTGAATCGCTTTGTTTTGATCTTGGGGATCATGCTCGGCCTTCTTTTTTGGTCTTGCGGCGGTGCCGTCACTGCCTCAGCTAAAACCTGCTCTCCCGTTGGCCTCGGCGCGGCCTGCGGAGGGGACCACGGCAGCGTCTATGGGGGGGCGCGGGCCCGGCCACTGGCCGCCTCCGCGAAAGCCTTCACCTTCACCTCCTCCCTCGTGAACGTTAGTTGCGAATCGAGTCTCGCCGGCAACATCAACGATGGAGAAGAAGGTAAAGGGACCATCTACAGCTTCACCTTCTCCAGCTGCACCGGAACTCTGCCCGCTATCCCCGAAGCTCCGGTCACTAAATGCAGCATGGCAAGCAACGCATCTACCGCCAGTCCTTGGCAACTCTCCACCGCTGTCGGCATCCCTCCCAACGGCACGGTGAGCATTGAAGGCCTCACATTCTCCTTCACCTGCGCCGTTTTCGGGATCCCCGTCACCTGCCGCTACAAAACGACGAAAGCCGGCCTGTCGTTCACCGGGGGAGAAACAGCTTCGATGAGCGCAAGCGAAGTCTCAGTGGAAAAGGAGGAAACCAGCACGTCCTCCTGTTCATCAAGTGGCACCGTCAACGCCACCTATTCGTTCTCAACGCCTGATGCGCTCTATCTGACATAGGTCGTCCGCAAGATCGCCTGCGTGGGCGGGATCTTGCGGAGCCGAGGGGGCGGAGGAGTCACCCTGTGCTCGCAGAAGGCACCCCTCGAATGGCGATACGAAAGAAGAAGAACCAGGGCTCCGAGGAGCCGCAGCGCCCCCGCGGGCGGCGGGCGCCGATCATCGAGCTGAACGACGTGACCAAGGTCTACCCGGGCGGCCACATGGCGCTCGACCGGGTCAACCTGGCGATCGGTCGCGGCGAGTTCGTCTTCCTCGTCGGCCCGACCGGCTGCGGCAAGTCGACGCTGATCAAGATGCTGATCCGCGAGCTCGCCGCGACCGAAGGCTCGGTCAAGATCGCCGGGCGGGACATCGGCAGGCTGCCGGAGAAGAAAATCCCGCAGCTGCGGCGCAACATCGGCACCGTCTTCCAGGACTTCAAGCTCCTGCCCAACCGCACCGTCTACGACAACGTCGCCTACGCGCTGCAGGTGATCGGCGCCAGCCGCGCCGAAATCCGCGAGCAGGTGCCGGCGACGCTGCGCCTGGTCGTCCTCTCGACCAAGCTCCACAACTACCCCGACCAGCTCTCCGGCGGTGAGCAGCAGCGCGTCGCGGTCGCCCGCGCCTTCGTCATCCTCCCGCCGCTCATGCTGGCCGACGAGCC
>JAICSS010000023.1 GCA_025936755.1 Solirubrobacterales bacterium
ACCTCGATCGGGTTCACCGTCGCCGACGAGACCGGCATGTCCTACGGCGACATGAAGAACCGGATCATGAGCGACCTGAAAAAAGTCTTCCGGCCGGAGTTCCTCAACCGGATCGACGAGGTCATCGTCTTCCACAAGCTGGCCAAGGACGAGGTCAAAGAGATCATCGACCTGATGATCAACCGGGTCCGCGTCCAGGTCGCCGAGCACGAACTGCAGCTGGAGCTGACCGACGAGGCGAAGGAACTGCTGGTCGACAAGGGCTGGGACCCCTCGATGGGCGCGCGCCCGCTGCGCCGGGCGATCCAGCGCTACGTCGAGGACCCGCTCGCCGACGAAGTCCTGCGCCAGGGCCAGATGACCCCCGGGTCGACGGTGATGGTCTCCCGCAACCCCGGTGGGGACGAGGAGGACAAGCCGCTCGACCTCGAGATCATCGCCCCGAAGAAGCCGAAGGCAAAGCCGCCCGAGGAGCCGAAGCGCGAGAAGGTCGGCGTCGGCGCCAAGAAGGGCGACGGCGGCGGCGGCGAGGAGCCCGACGGCGAGGGCTCCGACAGCGCCGGCGAGCTCGAGCCCTGAGCGGAGCGCAGCGGTGAGAGAGCCGGGCCGGGCCGCGATCGGCACCTGGAGCGGAGGCCGGTTCCTCCACTTCGGCGAGGCGATCGGGGAGGAGCGGCTGGAGGCGCTGCTGCGGCCGGGCGGCGGGGTCGAGACCGTCCTCAGCGCCGATGCCTACGGCCAAGGCGAGGCGGACCGGGTGCTGGGGCGTGCGCTTGCGGGCGTCCCGCGGACGGAGTACTCGCTGATCGGCGCCGTCGGCCACGACTTCTACGAGGGCGAGCGCGAAGGGCCGAAAGGGTTTCCCAGGTTCACCGATCCGCGCTTGCGGGGGCCCGAGCAGTACGGGAGCTACCTGCGGATGGCGACCGAGGCGAGCCTGGAGCGGATCGGCGCCGACTCGTTCGACCTGCTCCTGCTCCACAACCCCGACCGGATCGGGTACTCGAGCGAGGTCGTCTGGGACGGGATGGCGGCGCTGCGCGAGGCGGGGCTGACGGGGCGGATCGGCGTCGCTCCGGGTCCCGCCAACGGCTTCACGCTCGACGTCATCTCCTGCCTCGAGCGCTTCGGCGACCGGATCGACTGGGCGATGATCATCCTCAACCCGCTCGAGCCCTGGCCCGGCGAGCTCTGCCTCGACGCCGCCGTCAGGCACGAGGTGAAGGTGCTGACCCGGGTCGTCGACTACGGCGGCCTCTTCTGGGGCGACCTGCGACCGGGGATGGAGCTGGCCGAGCGCGACCACCGCAAGTTCCGGCCCGAAGGCTGGATCGAGGCGGGCGCCGAGAAGCTGGAGCGGCTGCTGCCGATCGCCGAACGGTCGAAGCTGACCCCGATCCAGCTCGCCTGCCAGTGGAACCTCGCCCACCCCGCGGTCGAGTCGGTGGCGCCGACGCTGATCCAGGAGATCGGCCCCGAGGCGTGCCCGATCGAGGCCAAGCGGCTGGAGCTGGCGAAGCTGCCGGCCGAGCAGCGCCTCAGCGCCGAGGACGTCGAGCAGATCCGCGCGATCGGCGACAACGCCGGCTGCATGTCCCTGAAGGGCGCCAGCCCCGAACACGAAGGCGAGGAGCGCCCCGACCGCTGGCCCCTGACCGACGACCTCGCCTCCGTCGGCAGCCGCTGGGGCATCGACCCCGAGCGCGACCTCGTCGCCACCCACTGAGCTCAGACGTGGAAGGGAGCCGGTGGGCATCGCCGCCACTTGACAAACGCTAATCCGACCTGTCCACTCGGAATCAGGGAGACCGCATTCCAGAGCCGTTTCTGCCATCCTCTCTGGCGATGCCTGATTTGTCTGGGGATGAGCTTCAAGAGTTGTCTGAACGCCAGGATCCCCGACTTCTAAGAGCTCTCGACGTGGTTGCCCCCGGTGGTGCGCTGCGCGAGGGGATCGACAACATCGTCCACTCGCGGACGGGCGGCCTGCTCGTCGTCGGCGACCTCGACGACATCTCCCACCTGCTCTCCGGCGGCATCAAGCTCGACGTCGACTACACGCCGGCGATGCTCTACCAGGTGGCGAAGATGGACGGCGCCATCGTCCTCAACGGCGAGGCGACGAAGATCGCCTGGGCCAACGTCCAGCTGATGCCGGATCCGACGATCCTCAGCTCCGAGACCGGCACCCGTCACCGCACCGCCGAGCGCGTCTCCAAACAGACCACGGCGCTGGTGGTCGCGATCTCCCAGCGCCGCGACGTCGTCTCCCTCTACGTCGAGGGGACGAAGTACATCCTCCAGGACATCCCCGCGGTGCTGGCGAAGGCCAACCAGGGCCTGGCGACGCTGGAGAAGTACCGCCAGCGCCTCGACCAGGTCTCGGCCCGGCTGACCCAGCTGGAGTTCGACGGCGGCGCCGTCCTCCACGACGCTCTCTCGGTCCTCCAGCGCGCCGAGCTGGTGACGCGGATGGCGGTCGAGGTCGAGCGCTACATCGTCGAGCTCGGGACCGAGGGCCGGCTGATCGAGATGCAGCTGGAGGAGACGATGGTCGGCGTCGCCGCCGACAAGACCGCGCTGATCCGCGACTACAGCGTCGAAGACTCCGAGGGCAACCTGACCGCGGTCCTGCAGGCGCTGGGCCGGATGCCCCACCAGGACGTGCTCGACTTCGGCCGCCTCGCCGAGCTGCTCGGCTACGACCGCAAGGTCAACACGCTGGACTTCCCCGTCGGCCCCCGCGGCTACCGCGTGCTGGGCCGGGTCCCGCGCATCCCCAAGCTTGTCGTCCAGAAAATCACCCACGAGCTGGGCGGGTTGGAGGAGGTCCTGGCGACCTCGGACTCCGACCTCGCCGCCGTCGACGGAGTCGGGGCCCAGCGGGCCAAGGACATCCGCGAGGGCCTGCGGCGGCTCCAGGAGGTCGATCTGGTCGACCGGTACTTGCAGAGCTGACGGCCCAGTCGCCGTCGACAAACGAAAGGAGTCACCGATTTCCGAGCTAGACGAGGCCACCGTGGAGGCAGTCTTCGAGGACGTGGAATACGTCTGCGACTTCGAGGAGGGCGACAAGGTCGTCTACCCGCATCACGGAGCGGGCCTGGTGATGACCAAAGAGACCCGAGAGCTGATGGGGGAGAAGCGCGAGTACCTCACGATCAAGATCCTCCACAACGAACTGACGGTGATGGTGCCCTGCGAAAACGCCGGCAAGGCGGGCTTGCGGCGCGTTATCGACGAGGAGGAAATCAAGAAGGTCACAAGCGTCCTCACCGACGAGGTGTCGGAGATGCCGAAGAACTGGAACCGGCGCTTCAAGTACAACCGCGAGAAGATCAAGACCGGCGACGTCTTCGAGCTGGCCGAGGTGGTCCGCAACCTCGCCATCCGCGAGATGGAAAAGGGCCTGTCCACGGGCGAGAAGCAGATGTACACCCGGGCGAAGAAGATCCTCGCCTCGGAGTTCATGTACGCGCTCGACAAAGACGAGGACGGCGCCGAGGAATACCTCGACAGCCTCCTCGAGGAGCGGTACGCCGCCACTGCGACCGCCTAGCAGTCCCGCCGTAACCGCAGTCATCGCGGCCGCCGGCTCCGGGGAGCGCCTCGGAGCCGGAGGCCCGAAGGCTTTCGTGCCCGTCGCCGGGCGGCCGCTGGTCGACTGGTCGCTGGCCGCCTTCCGGGCCTGCGAGTCGGTGCGCGCGATCGTCGTCGCGGCCCCGCCCGGCCACGTCGGCGAGCTCGCCGGACACGGCGTCGGCGTCGTCCCCGGCGGCGCCACCCGCGCGGAGTCGGTCGCCAACGCCCTGGAGGCGGTGGGGACGGAGTACGTCGCGATCCACGACGCCGCCCGGCCGCTGCTGAGGCCGGAGCTGGTCGAAGCCCTGGTCGCCGACCTCGACGCCGCCCCCGGGGCCGCCGGGGTGATCGCCGCGGCGCCGGTGACCGACACGGTCAAGCGAGCGGTCAAGATTCTCAGTGGGGAGTTGAGCACCGATACGGTGTCGAATCCGCCTCTCGTTATCGAGAGGACCGAGGATCGGTCTCAGCTCTGGGCGGCGCAGACGCCGCAGGTGTTCCGGGCCGAGGCGTTGCGCGCGGCGTTGGCAGCCGCCGAGCGGCCGCCGGAGGCGACGGACGAGGCGGTGCTGGTCGAGTGGAACGGGGGGAGCGTCCTGATCCACCCGGTCGCCGAGCCGAACCTGAAGGTGACGACGCCGCTCGACCTCCGGGTCGCCGAGCTGCTGCTGGCCGAGCGCTGCGCCTGAGGCGCGCTTTTAGCCGCGCAGCAGCACGTAGACGAGGGTCGCCGCGAAGCAGAGCTGGCCGACGCCGAAGGCGACCCCGAGGCCCGCTCCCAGCACCCCCGCGACGGCGGCGCCGAGGGCGAAGGCGATTAGCAGGAGCAGGAGCTGACGGCCCATTCGGCGCGAAGTCTATGCTCGCTCGCGTGCTGACCGACTACCACCTTCACCTGCGCCCGGACGAGGAGGGGACGACGTTCGAGCGTTACTTCACCGCCGAGAACGTCGAGCGCTACCTGGCCGCCGCCGCGGCCGCCGGGATCGAGGAGCTGGGCGTCTCCGAGCACGTCTACCGCTTCCGCCAGGCGCTCGACCTCTGGCGCCACCCGCTCTGGGTCGAGAACGCCCAGGACGACATCGACGCCTACTGCGAGTTCGTCCGCGGCACGCCGCTGCGGCTCGGGGTCGAGTGCGACTACGTCCCCGGCGCCGAGGAGCGGATCGCCGCGCTGCTGGGGGCGCGTGACTTCGACTACGTCGTCGGTTCGGTCCACTTCGTCGGCGAGGGCGACGCCGCGGTCGACCACGACGGCTTCGACGTCTGGGAGGGAGACGGCGACGCCGACGAGATCTGGCGCCGCTACTTCGAGGCGCTCGCCGACTGCGCCCGCTCCGGTCTCTACGACATCCTCGCCCACCCGGACCTGGTCAAGGTCTGGGGCCGGGCGCGGCCGCTGCCCGAGCGCGACCTGCGCGCCTTCTACGAGCCGGCGGTGGAGGCGATCGCCGAGAGCGGGATCGCGGTCGAGATCTCGACCGCCGGCCTGCGCAAGCCCGTCGGCGAGCTCTACCCCTCCCGCCGGTTCGCCGAGATGTGCGCCGAGGCCGGCGCGGTCTTCGCCCTCTCCTCCGACGCCCACCTGCCCGAGCAGGTCGGGTTCGAATACGAGCGGGCGGTCCGGTTCCTCGACGAGCTGGGTATCTCAGAGATATGCGTCTTCGAGCAGCGCCAGCGGAGCCTGGCGCCTTTGGGCAGCCGCGTCGGTTGAGCATGGTCGGACTCGGTTACGACAGCCACCGTTTCGCTCCCGGCCGCCGCCTCGTCCTCGGCGGGGTCGAGATCGAGCACGACCAGGGCCTCGACGGCCATTCCGACGCCGACGTCGTCACCCACGCGGTGATCGACGCCCTGCTCGGCGCCGGCGGCGGCGGCGATATCGGCACGATGTTCCCCGACGACGACCCGGCCTGGAAGGACGCCGACTCGATCGACCTCCTGCGCACCGTCGTCGGCACGATCGCCGGCCCGATCGTCAACATCGACGCGACCGTGATCTGCGAGCAGCCGCGGCTCGGCCCCTACAAGGCGGAGATGGAGCGGACACTTGCCGAGGCGACCTCCGCCCGGGTCAGCGTCAAGGCGACCAGCAACGAGGGAATGGGCTTCGTCGGCCGCGGCGAGGGGATCGCCTGCATCGCCGTCGCCAGCGTCGATACCGAATAGGCTTCCGGCGGGATGGCGAACTCGAAACTGAGCGCGGCGGGTGTGCGCGCCTCCGTCTCCGACTCGATCTTCGAGGTCAAGGTGCTGCGCGAGGCCGGGATCGTGGCGCCGATGCGCCCCGACAGGGCGCTGAAGATCGGCGGCACCTTCCTGCGCTGGGGCGCCTCGCCGGCGACCGGCGTCACCACCGCGGCGATCCACCATCCGCACGAGCTGGCGATCGTCGACGAGCGCGGCGCCCTCAGCTGGGAGCGCCTGCACCGCCGCTCCAACGCGCTCGCCCACTCCTTCGCCGCGATGGGGATCGGCCCCGGCGACGGCGTCGGCGTCATGTGCCGCAACCACCGCGGCTTCATCGAGACGACCCTGGCCGCGGCCAAGCTCGGCGCCAGCGCGCTCTACCTGAACACGATGTTCGCCGGGCCGCAGCTGGCCGAGGTGACCAAGCGCGAGGGCCCGAAGGCGCTCGTCTACGACGAGGAGTTCGGCGACCTGCTGTCCGAAGTCGACGAGTCGGTGACGCGGATCGTCGGCTGGTGCGACGGCGCGGTCTCCGGGCCGACCCTCGACGGCCTGATCGAGGGCGGCGACGAGTCGGACCTGAAGCCGCCGCCCGAGAAGCCGAAATTCGTCATCCTCACCTCCGGCACCACCGGCACCCCGAAGGGCGCCCAGCGCTCCAGCCCGGAAGGGCTGCTGCCGATCGCTTCGCTGATCGACAGGATCCCCTTCCGCAGCCGGATGACGATGATGATCGCGGCGCCGCTCTTCCACTCCTGGGGCTTCTTCCACTTCGTGATGAGCCTGCCGACCTCGGCGACGATGGTGCTGCGCCGCAGGTTCGACCCGGAGGAAACGCTGAAGGCGATCGAGCAGAGCCGCGCCGACGTGCTGGCGGCGGTGCCGGTGATGATCCAGCGGATCCTCACCCTGCCCGAGGAGACGCTCGACCGCTACAGCCTGCCGTCGCTGAAGATCACCTCGCTCTCCGGCTCGGCCCTGCCGGGCGAGCTGGCGATCGCCTGGATGGACCGCTTCGGCGACAACGTCTACAACCTCTACGGCTCGACCGAGGTCGCCTACGCGACGGTCGCCACCCCGGAGGACCTGCGCGCCGCGCCGGGGACCGCCGGCAGGCCGCCGCGGGGGACGAAGATCCGCCTCTACGACGAGAGTGGCAGGGAGGTCCCGTCGGGGCAGGTCGGCCGCATCTTCGTCGGCAACGAAATGGCGATGGAGGGGTACACCGGCGGCGGCGGCAAGGAGATGATCGACGGCCTCTACTCCAGCGGCGACGTCGGTCACATCGACGAGAACGGCCGTCTCTTCATCGACGGCCGCGACGACGAGATGATCGTCTCCGGCGGCGAGAACGTCTTCCCGCGCGAGGTCGAGGACCTGCTCGCCGACCACGAGGCGGTCGAGGAGGTGGCGGTGATCGGCGTCGAAGACGACGAGTTCGGCCAGCGGCTGAAGGCCTTCGTCGTCGTCCGCTCCGGCTTCGAGTTGAGCGAGGGCGAACTCGCCTCGCACGTGAAGGCGAACCTCGCCGCGTACAAGACCCCGCGCGAGATCGAGTTCCTCGAAGAGCTGCCGCGGAACGCCACCGGCAAGGTGCTGAAGCGGGACCTGCGCGCTCGGCACGAGCAAGCGTCCGCTTAGGGCACCGGGAGAGGGGTCCGGCGGACAACAGCGGGGAGGGTCCGGCGGACCCCTCTCCCGGTGCCCACCCGGGCCGCTCGCAAATTGCGGGGGCTTCGGTTGGAGATGGGAAGAGCTTCCGGCGCTGGTAGTAGTTTGCGCGGGGATGGGTGACCCAGCCAGGCAGCTGCAGCAGGTCGGTGAGGCGACGCGGGCTATGCGTGGCGTTGCTGATCAGGCATTGGAGTGGGTGCGGGTCAGCGAGGAGCGTGTTGCCGCTGCCGAAAAGCGCGCCGACGGGCTGAAGGAGCAGTACAAGGAGCGGGCGCTGCTGACCCTGCGCAGGGTCTCCGCCGAGGCCCGCGAGCGGATCGCCGCCGAGCGCAAGGCGCGGACCGAGGCCGATGCGCGAGCCGCCGCCGCCGAGGCTGGGCGCGACCGGGCCGAGAAGGCCTTCGAGGAGCTGCAGCGGAGCTCCCAGGCCGAGCGGGAAGAGATCGTCGCCAAGACTTCGCGACTGCGCGCCGCGGCCGAGCAAGCCGCGGCCGAGACGCAGGCGGAAGCCGAAAGCGCGGTGGCCGAGGCGCGGTTGGAGGCCGAGAACGCCGTCGCCGACGCCCAAAAGGCCGCCGAAATCGAGTTCGAGGTGAGGCTCGAGGAGGCGCGGCAGCGGATAAAGGCCGCAGCCGACGAGCGGATCGCCGCCGCCGAGCAGCGCGCCGCCGAAGCCGAAGCCAGGGCGGCCGAGTCGCACGACGCGGCGGTGCGGCTGGAGACCGAGATCGAGCAGCGGGTGATGGCGGGGACCGTGGACGTCCGCCGCGAGGCCGAGGAGAGCGTCCGCCGCCTGATGGAGAAGGTCGAGCACCAGGCCGAGGAGGCCGCCCGCAACCGGGCCGAGGAGCAGCTTCGAATGGAGTCCGACCGGATTCGGGTCCAGGCGCAGAAGCGCGAGGAGCGGGTCCGCGAAGCTACCGAGGACGAGATCAAGGCGAGCGTCGGCAAAGCGCGCCGGCAGGCGCAGGCGGCGGCCGCCGAGATCGCGCCCGCCTGGCTCAACGGCAAAGAGTCCAAGGCCTCGACGGCGGGCTACCGCACCTTCTAGCTCTCGCGCTCGTCAGGGCCCTCCCTGATGCGCATATCCTCCTGAGCGGATGCGGGAGGTGAGGATCAAAGACACGCTGAGTGGCGAGCTGCGCTCGCTCGAGGCCGGCTCCGAGGTCGGGATCTACGCCTGCGGCCCCACCGTCTACAGCCGCATCCACATCGGCAACGCGCGTCCCTTCGTCGTCTTCTCGCTGTTCGCCCGCTTCCTCCGCTCCGAGGGATACCGCCCGAAGCTGGTCGTCAACGTCACCGACATCAACGACAAGATCTACGTCGCCGCGGCCACCGCCGGGAAGGGCTCGGAGGAGTTCGCCGCGGCGATGACCCGCGCCTACGTCGAGGACACCGACCGGCTCGGCGTCGGCCGGCCCGACTCCGAGCCGCTGGCCAGCGAGACCGTCGGGGGGATCGTCTCCCTGATCGCCGAGCTGGTCGACGGCGGGCACGCCTACGAGTCCGGCGGCGACGTCTACTACCGGGTGCGCAGCTTCGGCAACTACGGCAAGCTCTCCAACCGCCGCCCCGAGGACATGGACCAGGGCGAGGACGCCGGCTCGGCCTCGCTGAAGGAGGACCGGCTCGACTTCGCCCTCTGGAAGGCCCACAAGCCCGCGGAGGACACGAGCTGGGACTCGCCCTGGGGGCCCGGGCGCCCCGCCTGGCACATCGAGTGCTCGGTGATGGCCGAGCAGGAGCTGGGCGCCGGCTTCGCGATCCACGGCGGCGGTTCCGACCTCGTCTTCCCCCACCACGAGAACGAGATCGCCCAGTCCGAGGGGGCGGGGCGGCCCTTCGCCAAGATCTGGATGCACAACGGGATGATCGAGACCGACGCGGCGAAGATGTCGAAATCGGAGGGCAACATCTTCCAGCTCTCGAAGGCGCTCGACGCCTACGGGCGCGAGGCTGTGGTCGCCTACTTGATCTCAGGGCATTACCGGCAGCCGCTTGCCTTTGGGCCTGAGCAGATGGAGGAAGCGGTGGCTCGGGTCGAGAGGTTGCGGAACTTCTTTAGGGACCAAGGGCTGGGAGAACCGGTGGGGGGGTCGGCGGGCAAACAGCGGGGAGGGCCCGGCGACCCCCCCACCGGGGCTCAGACCGGGGCGGCCGCTCGGGGCGAGGCGTTTCGCGATGCGCTTGCTGATGACTTCAATACGCCGCGGGCGCTCGCTGAGGCGTTCGAGCTGGTCGGGGAAGCGAATCGCGGCGAGGTGGACAAGGGCGAAGCTGCTCCTGTCGTCGCCGAGATGCTCGATCTGGTCGGCCTCAGCACCCTTACTCAGCCAGATGAGGGTGCTGAGGGCGATGAGCGGGCGCTGCAGTTGATGGAGGAGCGGGAGCGCGCGAGGGCGGAGAAGGACTTTGCGCGAGCTGACGCGATCAGGGACGAGCTGGCCGAGATGGGGTGGACGGTTCGGGACTCGGCTGACGGTCCGCAGCTCGTGCCGAAGGCCTGATGGCGAACCAGTTCATCTACGGCGCCAATCCCGTCGCCGAGGCGGAGCGGGGGAGGCGTCGGGTTCACCGGGTCTGGCGGGCACCGGAGACCTCGGCGGAGGAGCTGGAGCGGCTCTGCGGGTCGCCCGACCATCAGGGGGTGGTGGCCGAAGTCGACCCCTATCCCTACGGGGATCCGGCGGGGATGCTGAAGCGGGAGGGATCGCTGCTGGTCGCGCTCGACCAGGTCCAGGACCCGCGCAACCTCGGCGCCGTCTGCCGCTCGGCCGAGTTCGCCGGCGCCGCCGGGGTGGTGATCCCCGAGCGCCGCTCCGCCGCCGTCACCGCCGTCACCTCCAAGACCTCGGCGGGAGCGATCGAGCACGTCGAGGTCGCGCACGTCCGCAACCTCGCCGACTGGCTGGCCGCAGCGAAGGAGGCCGGCTTCTGGATCTGGGGCGCCGATGCGGCGGCCGGACCGGCGCCATGGAGCGTCGATCTCACCGGCTCGACCGTGATCGTCCTCGGGGGAGAGGGCAAGGGCCTGCGCCCGCGCGTCGCCTCCGCCTGCGACGGGCTGGTGGCCCTGCCGCAGCGGGGAAAGGTGGAGTCGCTGAACGTCTCCGCCGCCGCCACCGCGCTCCTCTTCGAGGCCCTGCGACAGCGCGCCTGATCCCTGCAAATGCAACGGCGGTTGCAGAAAGTCGCAATTGGGGTTGACAGAACTCTGCGCGACGGTAAGACTACCGCCGCAATAAGGGTGAACCTCAGGTTGAGGTAAGCCTTGATGAATAGGGCGCCTCTGGGGAGGTAAGCGGCGCCACGACCCTTCAGCAAGGAGAAGGATCTGTGGCTCTATCGACGCCTACGCAGCAATTGCCGGCCCCGGTCGCCCAAAGCACCGGTCGCATCCCCAGCACTAACCCTCAAGCTGAGCTTGATGACCATTACCTCGTCGCCCTCGCCAAGGAGGGACGAACCGACGCCTACGACATGATCGTCCGCCGCTACCGCGGCTTCGTCCGCCTCAAGGCCTCGTCCTACTTTCTCCTCGGCGGCGAGTCGGACGACCTGATCCAGGAGGGCCTGGTCGGCCTCTACAAGGCGATTCGCGACTACCGGACCGACCGCGAGTCGAGCTTCCGCAACTTCGCCGAGCTCTGCATCACCCGCCAGATCATCACCGCCGTGAAGACGGCCACCCGCAACAAGCACACCCCGCTGAACCAGTACGTCTCCTTCAGCCAGACGCCAGCCGCGGCCGGGGACTCGGAAACCACGCTCGACGAGATCCTGCCCGGCCCCAGCGTCCACGATCCGGTCAACCAGGTGATCGCGACCGAAGAGCTGGAGAGCCTCGTCTCCTGTCTCTCCGGCGTCTCGGGCGTCCTCTCGGACCTGGAGAGCCGGGTTCTCTCGCTCTACCTCGACGGTCACTCCTACGAGCTGATCGCCGAGCGCCTGGAGTGCGACACGAAGACCGTTGACAACGCCCTGCAGCGGGTGAAGCGCAAGGTCGGCGCCCACCTGGCCTCGCGCGAGGTAGCGGCTTAGACCTGAGGAAGGTCGGCCAATACGTACTCCAGCAACTCGCGACCGTGGTCCGAGGCGACGGCAATGTCGTCGGCCTTGACTCGGACCCGGTGCAGCGACTGCATCCGCAGTACGTCCCCGTTGCTCCTGCTGTTGGGGAAGACGCCGGCGTAGGAGACGCCGAGCCCCTCCAGGTGGCCGGCCACCAGCGCCGTGGCCGGGTTCTCCAAGGGCAGGTCGAGGTAGACGGCGTCGAGGTTGGCGCGGTGGAAGAGGTGGCGGCGCTCGGCCCCGACCGCCCGCTCCAGGTCGGCTCCCGGTTCGAGCACCGTCAGCAGCGCCAGGTTGTGGTCACGGTCGATCTCGACGTGTAGGCGGGTGTGCTCCGGCAGCCGCGCACCGCGCGGGGGATCGGCGAGCGTTCCGCGCAGCTCGCACAGCTCGATCGTCTGCGCGACGATCTCCCGGTGGCGATTCGGAGCGAACACCTCGCGCTCGTGCCCGTCGTTCAGCTTCGTGTAGAAGAGCGCCGCCGACTGCCGGCCGCGGCGGCCGCCGGCGGCGTCGTTCGTGACGGTGGCCGGGATCCAGCCGAGCAGGAAGCCGGTCTCGTGCGCGCCCAGCTCGATGTTGGCCCTCTGGCTGTAGGGGTGGGCGGCGGTCGCCTCGCTGTACATCCCGGCCAGTCCGCGCTCCCGCGCCCAGTCCATCAGGTGGCGCTTGGTGCGGGTGAAGAGATGCTGCCCGCGGGCCGCCGGCAGGGTCACCGCCTGCCCCGAATGGGCAACGGCGTCGCCGGCCGCGGCGAGGCTGATGCCGATGTGGCAAAGCAGCTCGCCTGCGGGGGTTTCCGCGACACAGGCGACGTAGGTGCCGGCGCCGATCCGGCCGCTCACCTCGTCCGGGTCGTACACCCACCGGACGTCATAAGTTTGACCATAGGCGGCTTCGATCGCGCCCGTCAGCACGGTACCCTCGTCTGGCCCCAAGAACCTGAACGTCACGTCCATTCCGGACATCATTAGCCACCACGCCCGCCTAGCTCAACCTGGGAGAGCGCCTCATTTGTAATGAGGAGGTTGCCGGTTCGATTCCGGCGGCGGGCTCTTTTCCCATCCCTGCACCGGGGTTCTTCTTCCTTCGCGCCGCAACTTTCCCTTTAGCTGCCGTTTACGCAATCGGCGTTAAGCGCCGAAGGCAAGGAAGTCAATCAAGGAGGCGGGAAGATGCGGCAACAGGATGTGGTTCGAGCAGGAGGGCGAGGCCGGTCGCGCCGCTGGGCGATCGCGGTCGTCTGCGCGGTAAGCGCCATGGCAGCGATGGCGACCGCGGCGCAGGCGTCGGTGATCAGCATCGGCAGCGTGCTGCCGGAAGGCGCCAGCCCGAAACCGTTCAAACGGGTGCAGACCCTCTTCAACACGGCGCTGCCGGAGTCCGGGGCGACCCTCGCCTCGCCGGTCAACGGCGCGATCGTCCGCTGGCGGGTGCAGGGGGCGGTCGGCGGGCCGTTCTTCCTCCGTGTCCTCCATCCCGACGGCAAAGGCGGGTACGAAGCGACCGGCACCAGCCTCGGGGCGACCCCGGCCGATCCCGGTCTGCAGACCTTCTCGACCAACATGAAGGTGCAGGCGGGCGACCTGATCGGGGTCGATCCCTCGCATGACACCGACGAAATCGGCTTCGCCACCGTCGCCGGCGCCAGCTTCGCGTCGATCTACCCGACGCCGTTCGACGGCTCCGTCCACGCCCCGAGCGAAAGCTTCAGCGGCGAAGAGATCTCCCTCAGCGCCGAAATCCAGCCGGCGCCGGAAGTCACCACGATCGCACCCGCCTCCGGGCCCGTCACCGGCGCGACCCTGGTGACGATCGCCGGCAAGAACCTCAACGGCGCCACCGCCGTGACGTTCGGATCGACGCCGGCGGCCAGCTTCACCGTCGATTCCGACACCGAAATCACCGCCACCGCGCCGAAGAGCGTGCGGCCGGGCAAAGTCGACGTCGCCGTCACCACCCTGGCCGGGACCAATCCCAACACCCGCTTCGACGATTACGTCTACAAAGCCTGCGTCGTCCCGGCGGTCAGGAACAAGCCGCTGAAGAGAGCGAAAAAGCTGCTGCGCCGCCGCGGCTGCAAGCTCGGCCACGTGAAGAAGGTCGACGCGCCGAAGCCGGGCAAGGTCGGCAAGGTGCTGAAGCAGAGTCCGAAGCCGGGCAGGGTCCTGGCCCCGGGCGCCCGGGTGCGCATCACCCTCGGCAAGTAGGGAGAGGCTGTCGACCGGGGGGCGGCAACCCGCTCCCCGGTCGACAGCGCCGCCATCCGGAGGTACGCTCGTTGCAGGCAGGGCTCTAACGAGGAAGGAGTCCAGATGGCCGCTGAAGTCAAGAGCTTCGATTCCCCCGACGAGACTCGGGAGTTCGAAGGCAAGGGACGCGCGAAGGTCGTCGAACTGGCAGGCCACCCTGTCGGGCTCGGCACCTTCGAGCCAGGTTGGAAGTGGTCGGAGAACGTGAAGCCGATCGCCGGCACCGATTCCTGTCAGGTGCCGCACTTCGGCTACGTGCTCTCCGGCAGCATGCGCGTTCACATGGATGACGGACAGGAGATCGAAATCAACTCCGGCGACGTCGTCGCGATCCCTCCGGGTCACGATGCCGAGGTGACCGGATCGGAGCCTTGCGTGATGGTCGATTTCGGCGAGATCGGC
Source organism: Solirubrobacterales bacterium (assembly GCA_025936755.1). Taxonomy (GTDB): domain Bacteria; phylum Actinomycetota; class Thermoleophilia; order Solirubrobacterales; family 70-9; genus VAYN01. The sequence continues at coordinate 14,175 of JAICSS010000023.1, forward strand.
GACTACGCGAAACGCTGAACGGCGGCCGGCCGGGCGGCTCTCAAGCCTTTGGGGGCGCGTCCGGCTCCGGCTGCTGGCCGCCGAGGAGCCTCGCCTTCTCGGCGGCGAACTCCTCCTCGGTGAGGATGCCTTTCTCGCGTAGCGTCCCCAGCCGCTCCAGGCGCGCGAGGCGGGCGTCCTCGCTGCTGAGGGGCATCGCCGTCGTCGGCGCCTCGTCCTGCGGATGCTCGCCGCCGCCCCCCGGTCGCCGCATCTCCGGTAGGCGCAGCTTCGAGGCCTGCTCGCCGACCCTCTCGGGGATGTTCGCCTCCCTGACCGCGCCGACGACCTTGTCGCGGGTGCCGCCGAAGGTCTCGTCGTAGCTCGCTGCCGGAAACTCCTCTTCGGTCTGCCGGCGCAGCTCGTGGATGCCGAACGCCGCCATGCCGGCGACGATCAGGGTGGTGAGGAAGGTGCGCAGGCCCTGGGTGGGGCCGGAGAGGAAGTAGATGCTGACGAGGATCGCGAGCCCGGCGTAGACGTAGCCCGGGTGGGTCTGCAGCGTCGGCGCCAGGTAGCGCCGGGTGGTGCGGGCGCCGCCGGTCGGCGAGGCGAGCCAGCCGGCGGCGAGGAAGAGGACGCCGACGACGATCACGGTGGTGGCGATGCTGGTCATCAACGAGGTGCCGATCGACCAGGCGGCTTCGCCCGCCGGCTTCACGCTCTCCTCCCTCACCAGCTGGTCGACGACGATGCCGCCGGCGATGTGGCGGACGACGACGACGGCAAAGCCGGCGGCGACGAGGCCGACGCCGCTGAGGAGGACGGTGACCCAGCGTTCGCCGCGGGAGAGGTAGATGGCGGCGGCGAAGGTGAGGAGGGTGAGGATCGAGAGCAGCAGCGCCAGGCCCTTGATTGCGACCGCGATGTCCTGGGCCGTCTTCAGCTGGTCGGACTTGAGGATCTCCACCTGGGCGGCGTCGGGCGGAAGTTTTTCGGCCAGGCTTTCGCCGATGCCGACCTGCTGGGCGAGGTTGGTGAGGAGGCTGCCGAGGTTGAGCTTGACGTCGCCGCCTTCGGTTTCGACCGCTTCCCCCTTGTTTTCCAGCACGGCGAGGAGCTGTTCGTGCGTGGTCCGGTTCGCCTCTTCCCAGAGCCCCTGCGCCGTCGAGGTTTCGAGCGCCTTTTCGGCGCCCTGGCCGGCGACCTGGCGGAGGCCGCCGGCCGCGGGGCCGGCCAGGTCCTTGGTGTCGCCGGGGAGGATTTCCTCGAGTTCCTTGCGCACGTCGACGTTTTCGTAGAGCTGGTCGACGAGGTAGTCCGCCAGCGTTTCCCGGATCGTCTCGTTCTGGAGCAGGCGACCGCTGGTGTTGACCCAGTCGTCGGTGTTGAGCGCCTGGCGCTCGGTCCAGATCGCGAAGACGCTGAGGAAGGCGAGGACGGAGCCGAGGATCACGAGCCCCCTGATCAACCGTCGTCGTCCGCGGCTCATGCGCGGATGCTATACGTGGGCAATGAAGCTAGAGGGCATTCACCACATCACCGCGATCACCGAGGACGCCCAGCGCAACGTCGACTTCTACGCCGGCGTGATGGGGCTGCGGCTGGTCAAGAAAACCGTCAACCAGGACAACCCGACCGTCTACCACCTCTTCTTCGCCGACGAGGCGGGGGACGCGGGCTCCGACCTGACCTTCTTCGAGTACCCGGGCGCGCCGCTGGGCCGCGCCGGCGCCGGGATGGTGCACCGGATCGTCTGGCGGGTCGCCAGCGCCGAGGCGCTCGACTTCTGGGCCGAGCGGCTGGGCGCCAACGACACCGAGCCCCGGCGCGACGGCGACAGCCTCGTCTTTTCCGACCCCGAGGGACTCGAGCACGAGCTGGCGGCGGTGGACGTCCCCGACCAGCCGCTGATCGCCGACCATCCGGAGGTGCCGAAGGAGATGGCGCTGCAGGGTTTCCACGCGGTGCGCGCCTACGCGGTCTCGCCGGATGCCTCGAGCCGCCTGCTCGAGGCGCTCGAGTTCGAGCGGGCAGACGGCGGCTGGGAGGCGCGCGGCGAGCAGCGCGGCGGCCTCTGCCTCTACGACGAGGCGCCGAGCGAGCGCGGCCTGCAGGGCGCCGGCAGCGTTCACCACGTCGCCTGGGCCTCGACCCCGGAGGAGCTGCTCGACTGGCGCGAGAAGGCGGTCGCCGGCGGCGCCCAGCCGACGCCGGAGATCGACCGCTTCTACTTCCGCTCGATCTACTTCCGCGAGCCCAGCGGCGTCCTCTTCGAGATCGCGACCCTGGGGCCGGGCTTCACCGTCGACGAGCCGGTCGAGCACCTCGGCGAGAAGCTCTCGCTGCCGCCGGCCTTCGAGCACCTGCGCGACGAGGTCGAACCGAACCTGCGCCCGGTCGAGAACCCGCGCCTCAAAGCCCAGGGTTGAGCGAGGACTTCACCTGGCGCGACGCCGGGCGCACCGTCGTCTTCCGCCGCGAGGGGATGCCGCGTGCGCTCGAGGTGCTGCGCGAGCACGGGGTGGGGGAGTTCGAGCTGCTGAGTACGGAGCGGGCGCTTGGGGAGGCTCCGGACCTGGCCGAGGTGGCGAACGGAGTGCATCTGGTGGGGCACGGGCAAGTCCCGGCCGCCGCGGCGCCGGTGTTGGACGCACTCTCGCCCCCTTGCCTGCTTAGTGAGGGGGCGAGAGTGCGTCCACTCGTAGCGCTCGGCGGCGGCCGGGTGGTCGATGTGGCGAAGGCGGTCGGGGCCGTGTCGGGTGCGGAGGTGGTGGCGATTCCGACGACGTTGTCGGGGGCGCCGATGACGGCGATTCATCGCCTGCCCGGGGGGGCCGAGGATCGGGCGCAGGTAATGGTGCGGCCGTCGCTGGTGATCGCGGACCCGGCGGCGATGACGGGACAGAAGGAACGGGAACTGCGGGCGAGCGCGATGAACGCTCTGGCGCACGGGGCGGACACGTTGTACCTGCCAGGGTCGAACCCGGTCTCCGAGATGACGGCGATGCGGGGGGCGGAATTGATCGGGTCGGCGCTGGACGAAGAGCGGGTGGAGCGGGACAGGGGAGACCTGGCCCTCGGCGCGATCCTCTGCGGCTACGCGATCGACTCCGCCGGCTTTGGCCTCCACCACTTGATCTGCCAGACCCTGGTCCGCATCTGCGGCACCCCGCACGCGGAGACGAATGCCGCGATCCTGCCGCAGGCGGTCGGTTTCCTGGCCGAGCGCGCCCCAAAGGCGTATGAGGGTCTCGCTGCTTCTCTCGGGACCGATCTCCCCGGCCTTCCCGAGAGGATCGAAGAGCTGGGTCGGCCCCGGCGCCTCAGCACCCTCGGCGGGGACGAATCGCGGCTCGACGAGGCGCTCGAGGCGATGCTCCAGCGGCCGGAGCTCCAACAAGTGCCGGGGCAACCGTCCCGTGCAGACCTCGCGAAGCTCGTTCAGGCGGGGTGGTAAGCGGCGAGTCCGCAAAACCTGACGAAATGCGTCAGGCCTTGCGGACTCGGTTCGCGTAACCGTGTCTCTTCGACCGTGTAGCGCTACGCGTGGATCCCGAACGTCTGAGCCCGGAGCGGCTCGCCTCGTATCACGCGTATACGCGTAGGCACAGCGTCAACTGGCCGATGTACTGCCTCGCGCGGGCGCTCCTGGTGCCGTTCTTCCTCGTCTATTTCCGCCTCGACCGGCGGGGGCGCGAGTACGGGAAGGCGAAGGGCGGGGCGATCGTCGCCGCCAACCACCGCAGCTTCCTCGACCCCTTCGTCGTCGGCGCCACCCTGCCCTGGCGGCGGCCGATGAACTACATGGCCAAGGTCGAGCTCTTCGAGCGCCGCTGGCAGGGATGGATGCTGTCGCGGCTCGGGGCCTTTCCGGTTCGCCGCGGCGAGTCGGACGAGGAATCGATGCTGACCGCGCGGATGATCGCCGAACGCGGCGGCGCCGTCTGCGTCTTCCCGGAGGGCACGCGGATCCGCCGCGGCACCCTCGCCAACCCGAAGCGCGGGGTCGGGCGGCTGGCGCTGCAGACCGGCGCGGTCGTCATCCCCACCGCTGTGCTCGGGACCGAACACGTGCGCCGCGGCTGGCGCATCCGCCCGCGCAAGTGCAGGGTCCGCCTCGGCCCGCCGATGACCTTCCCCCGCGCCGAGGAACCCTCGCCGGCGCTGGCGGAAACGGTGACGGCGCGGATCTGGCCCAACGTCCTCCTGCAGTGGGAAGACCTCGGCGGCCTGCCGCCGATGCGCCGTGCCGCTGTGATCGGCGCCGGCAGCTGGGGGACCGCGGTAGCCGTCCTCCTCGCCCGCGGCGGCCTCGAGGTCCAGCTCGGGGCGCGGACGCCGGAGCGCGTCGAGGAGCTGATCGAGGACGGCGAGAACCGCCGCTACCTGCCCGGGGTGCCGCTGCCGGAGGCGATCGACGTGCGGCCGGCCTCGGCGATCGAGCTCGCCGGCCTCGACCTGATCTGCCTCGCGATCCCCTCCGCCCAGCTGCCGCAGGCGGTGGGGGCGATCGCCGACCGGGTCAGCTCGCGCAGCGCCGTGCTGATGCTGACCAAGGGCCTGATCAGCGGCCAGGGGCTGCTCCCCTCCGAATACGTCGGCGAACGGGTGCGGGCGCGGGCGCTCGCCTGCCTCGGCGGCCCCGCCCACGCCCGCGAGGCCGTCTCCGGCTCCGCCGCCCTCGTCCTCGGCTCCGCCGACGAGGAGCTGCGGGTCCAGATCGGCGAGGTCTTCGACCGCGCCGGGCTGGTCTGCGAGCGCTCGCGCGACGTCACCGGGGTCGAGATGGCCGGCGCCGCCAAGAACGCCGCCGCCCTCGCCGCTGCCGCGGCCGAGCCGCACGGGCTCAACGCCGCCGGGATCGCCGTCGCCGCGATCTGGCGCGAGTGCATCGACCACGCCGTCGCCCGCGGCGCCGACCCGGAAACCTTCGCCGGCCTGGCGGGAGTGGGGGACCTGACCGCGACGATGATGGCGCCGTCGGGGCGCAACCGGCGCGCCGGCGAGCTGCTCGGGACCGGCACCCCGGCCGGCGAGATCCCGGGCAAGATCGGCCAGGCTTCCGAGGGGCTCGACACCGTTCCCCTCCTCGCCGAGGCGGTCGCCTCCTCCGGGGCCGAGGCCGACGCGCTGGCCGGACTCGCCGCCCTGATCCGCGGCGATTGCGACGCCGAGGAATGGATGGCCGGGCTGCGCCAGGTCGAGCGCCAGAGGCGGGCCGCGTGATCGGCCCGGGGGTAGGCTTGCCAGGTGAGCGGCCCCGAGGAGAACGTCGAGCCGGCGGAGCTGGCTCCGGCGGCCAAGGCCGAGCTCGACCGCGCCTTCGAAGACTTCTACCGCTCGCACCTGCGCGACGTCTATTCCTACGCCTACTACCGGATCGGGAACCACCACGACGCCGAGGACCTGACCGAGCAGGCCTTCCTCCAGGCCTACCGTCACTTCGACCGCGCCCGGCGCGAGTCCGACGGGCGGCCGCTGCGGCCCTGGGTGATCCGGATCGCCCACAACCTCGCCTCCAACTACTACCGGGACCGCTCGCGGCGCCCGCAGACGCCGCTGGAAAACGCCGACCCGATCGCCGCCCGCCACGACACCGAGGCGATCGCCGAGGGCCGGGAGGAGCTGCGGCAGGTGATGGAGCACCTCGACAAGCTCCCCGAGGACCGGCGCGAGGCGCTGATCATGCGCTTCGCCCTCGGCATGGACAACCGCGAGATCGCGCGCGCCCTCGGCCGCAGCGACGGGGCGACGAAGGTGCTGATCCATCGTGCGATCAAGCAGCTGCAGGAGGAGATGAGCGATGGCTGACTCGCGCGAGACCCTGAGCGGCTCGACCTGGGACGTCGAGCGGTTGCTGGGAGACGCGCTGCGGCCGATCGAGCCGCCGGAGCGCCTCTCCGGCCGCTTCGAGGACACGATGGCCGCGGTCACGCAGGCCGCCGCCGAGGAGCTCTCCGACTGGGCCGAGGAGCTCTCCGAGAGCGAGCTGCGGTCCCTGCGCGACCCGCGCAACTGGGTGCGGCCGGTGGTCGCGGTCGGCGCCGGCGGCGCCGCGACCGGGGCGCTGGTCCTGCTGGAGCTGCGCCGCCGCAGCCGCCAGCAGAGCCGGAGCGGGCTACGGGCGCTGTCGAGCGGGCTGCGCTCGCGGCTTTGACCTGCGCGGTTCGCTAGCCGCCTCCTGGGCGACGTTCGAACCGCGCTTCGTCCCCGCAGCGGCGGCGAGGCCGAGGACGCCGACGGCCAGGTTCAGTCCCTCGCTGCCCCAGCCGACGATCGCCAGGACGACGTAGAGGGCCCCGACCGCGAGCGCGTAGCCGCGCGAGGAGGCGCCGGCGACGAGCAGCCCGATCGCGCCCGTGGCGACGTAGAAGAGGTTGAGCCAGCCGTTCACCGGCAGCGCTCCGAGCGCCTGCCCGTAGGCGTCTATTGCCCCGAACGAGGCGTCGTAGAAGAAGCCGACGACCCCCAGGACCAGGAGGAGGGCGCCGGCGAGCGCGGCGTAGAGACGGGCGGGGCTGGGGGCCTCCATCGGCGGCGATTGTAGGCTGCGGAGCCCGATGGCCGAGACTTGTTACCGACACCCCGACCGCGAGACCCGCGTCTCCTGCTCCTCCTGCGGGCGCCCGATCTGCCCCGACTGCATGACGCCGACCCCGGTCGGGATGCGCTGCCCGGAGTGCGCGAGCCAGCGCACGCGGGTGGTGCGGAACCCGACCGGGACGCCCACCGGGTTCGGAGCGTTCCCGGCCACCTACGTCCTGATCGCGATCAACGTGGTCGTCTTCCTGATCGAGATCGCCAACGGCGCCGGGGGGCTGTTCAACGAACAGGGGAGCAGGTTCGTCGCGGACTTCGGCCTCTACGGGCCCTCCGTCGCCGAAGGCGAGTGGTACCGCCTCCTCACCAGCGGCTTCCTCCACGCCAACCTGATCCACATCGGCTTCAACATGCTCCTCCTCTTCTTCCTCGGCCGCCTGCTGGAGCCGGCTCTCGGCACGCCGCGCTTCCTCGCCCTCTACTTCGCCTCCCTGCTCGCGGGTTCGCTGGGGGCGCTGATCCTCGAGCCGAACTCGCTGGGAATCGGGGCTTCCGGAGCGATCTTCGGCATCGCCGGCGCCACCTTCGTCATCGCCCGCGGCCGTGGCATGGAGGCGCTCGCGGGACAGGTCGGATTCCTCATCGTCTTCAACCTGATCTTCAGCTTCACCGCTCGCAACATCAGCGTCGGCGCCCACGTCGGCGGCCTGATCGGCGGCGTGATCTGCGCCCTCGCGATCGTCGCCGGCGAGAGGGGGATGTTCGGTCGCAACCGGCTGCCGCTCGAGTTCGCGGCGATGGCCCTCGTCGCCGCCGTCTCGGTGGCGATGGCGATCTCCGTCGCCTGACGGGTCTAGAGCTCGGGCAGCGGCCGGTGCACCGGCGCCCGCAGCGCCACGGCGCCGACGTTGCCCGGCGAATCGACGCGGTCGGGATGGAGCACGTGGGCGAGCAGCTCGACGCCGTCGACCAGGCGCGGCCCCGGCTCGGCGAAGAGAGTCCCGTCGACCGCGTAGAGCCGCGTCGCCCCGAGAGCGGCGACGTTCTCCCAGTGCTCCATCGCCTGCGCCTGCGCGTTCTCGGCCGAGACGTCCGGCATCACCACCACCACGTCCGCGCTGAGGCTCTCCAGCTCCCCCCAGCCGACCGCGGGCGGGCTGAGGCCGGGGTCGCCGGCGACGTCCTCGCCGCCGGCTATCGAAATCATCTCCGGGATCCAGAAGCCGCCGACCCGCGGCGGGTCCAGCCGCTGGAGGGCGATCACCCGCGGCGAGCCGACCCCGGCGACCGCGGCCCGGATCGTCGCCAGCCGCCCCTCCATCTCGCCCCGCAATTCGTGGGCGTGGTCATCCATCCCGGTCGCCTCGCCCAGCCGCACGATCTCTTCGAGCATCTCGTTGAGCGTGGCGATTCGCATTGCTCGGTCAATATCGCACCGAAGGAGCGGCGTAGTGCCGAAGCGCCGCTTCGGGTAGCTATATTCACGGTGCCGAATGGCCGAGGACGTCCCAGCCCGAAGTACCGGGCCGCATAGCCGATGAGCGTCCTGCTGCTCGTCCTTCTTGGGCTGCTGATCGCGATCAACGGCTTCTTCGTCGCGGCCGAGTTCGCCCTGGTCCGCAGCCGACGCGGCAAACTCGAACAGGCCGTCGAGGAGGGGGAAGCCGGCGCCGAGGCCGTGGTCGAGCAGCTCGACCGGATCGACGAATCCCTCTCCGCCTGCCAGATCGGCATCACGATGGCCTCGATTGGGATCGGATTCCTCGGCGAGCCCTCGCTGGCGAAGCTGCTGGAGCCGCTGTTCGGCGGGCTCTCCCACGGGATCGCCGCCGCTCTGGCGCTGGCGATCGCGTTCACCTTCGTCACCGCGCTCCACATCTCGATCGGCGAGCAGGTGCCGAAGATGCTGGCGATCGCCAACGCCGAGAAGACCGCGCGGAGGGTCTCCCGCCCGCTCGGCTGGTTCGCCGTTGCGACGACGCCGTTCACCAAGGCCCTGAGCTGGTTCTCGAACACCGTCGTGCGGCTGTTCGGCGTCGACCCCAAAGACCTCGAGGAGCACCACACCTCGGAGGACCTGAAGCAGATCATCGACAGCTCGCGGATGGGCGGTCACCTCGACCCCGGCGAGGCCGGGATGCTCGGCGGCGTCTTCCACCTGCACGAGCAGGAGGCGCGCGAGGTGATGACCCCGATCCCCGCCGTCGTCACCGTCGACGCCTCCGAGACCGTCGAGGCGGCGCTGCGGCGCTGCGTCACCTCGGGCCACACCCGCCTGGTCGTGATCGAGGACGAGAACCCCGACCGGGTCAAAGGCGTCGTCCACAACAACAGCCTCGCCCGGCTCTACATGAGCGAGGGGCCGGAGGCCGCGCTCGGCACCGTCACCCGCGACGCCCTGATCGTCCCCGAGACCCGCCCGCTCGACGACCTCCTCCACGACCTCCAGGTCCAGCGCACCTCGCTCTCGGTCGTCGTCGACGAGTACGGCCGCACGGTCGGGATCGTCACCGTCGAGGACATCCTCGAGGAGGTGGTGGGGGAGATCGAGGACGAGACCGACCCCCGCGCCGCCGCCGTGCGACAGCTCACCAACGGCGACTGGTTCGTCCGCGGCCACGTCTCCCTCGGCGACCTCGCCGACGCGGGGATCGAGCTGCCGGTCGACACCGACGCCTACAACTCGGTCGGCGGCTACGTCTTCGGCGAGCTCGGCCGGTTGCCGAAGCGCGGCGACTCGATCGTCGGCAACGGCTACACGATCCGGGTCGAGGCGGTGCGGGAGAACCGGATCGAGGCGGTCCGGATCAGCGGCGGCAGCGGCGATTCCGTCCGCACCCCCGCCTAACTTCATCGGGCAACCCGCTCCCCCCTCGAATCCTGGAGGTTCCCGATGTGGGTTGTACGCCTGACCGACAAGCAGCTCGAGGTCCTGAGGGCGTTGCTGCGTTCCGAGGAACACCTCGGCCCGGCGCTCAAGGGCTCGATCGAGGCCCTCGACCTCGCCCGCTGGGACGAGCTCCCCGAGGCGGAATTGCCTTGGGAGGAGATCGAGACCGTCGCCCGCCGTCAGGGCATCTCAGAGGCCGATGTCATCTGGGACATCTCAGGAAAAAGCAAAGCCGCGTAGCGGCTCAGTCGTACGAGTAAAAGCCCGCGCCGCTCTTGCGGCCCAGCTTCCCCTCCCCGACCATCTTCACGATGATCGGGGGAGGGTCGTGGGTCGGCTCGTTCGATTCGGCGTGGAGCGCGTCGCCGATCGCCTTCGAGACGTCCATGCCGACGAAGTCGAGCAGGGCCAGCGGGCCCATCGGGTGGCCGGCGCCGAGCTTCATGCAGGTGTCGACGGCGCCCGGCTCCATCCCGGTCCGTTCGACCATCCGGGCGGCGTCGAAGAGGTAGGGGAAGAGGAGCCGGTTGACGACGAAGCCGGCTTCGTCGGGCACCTCGACCGCCGTCTTGCCGAGCGCGGCGCACCAGGCGAGCGCCTTCTCGCGCGAGTCGGCGGCGCCGTCGGGGACGCAGACCTCGACCAGCTTCATCCGCGGCACCGGGTTGAAGACGTGGAAGCCGAAGAGCTTCGGGGTGCCGGCGGCCGCGGCGATCTCGGCGATGCCGAGCGAGGAGGTCGTGGTCGCGAGGTCGGCGTCGGGGCAGGCCTCGGCGATCCGCCGCAGCAGCTCGCCCTTGGGCGCCACCTCCTCGACGATCGCCTCGACGATGACGTCGCAGTCGGCGAGGTCGGCGGGGTCGGTGGTGACCCGCAGCCGCGAGGGCTCGCCGCCCTCGATCTTGGCGCAGGCGGCGACCACCTTCTCCTCGGCGCGCCAGGCCGAGGCCTCGCTGCGCGCGAGCAGGATCGTGTCTGCGGTGGTGGTCGAAACCGCGGCAAGGCCGGTGGCGATCGCCCCGCTGCCCGCGATCCCCGGACTCGTGTACCCCTGGTTAGCGCTCATTGGCCGGGGCTTCTATCACGCATCAACGCCCTGGTGACGCGCGGGTTCGGGAACCGCCGGAATCCTGGCTGATTGACCAGTCAGTCAGCTACCCTGGAGAGGAGGCGCGGTGCGCGCGCGCCGAGATCTTCAGACGAACGGAGGCTGGCGATGGACAACGGCAAGGGGAAGTTCGGCGGCAACGAGGTCGTCATCGTCGAGGCGGTGCGGACCCCGATCGGCCGCGGCCACCCGGAGAAGGGCTACTACAAGGACCTCCACGCCTCCAACCTCCTCGCCCGCACCTACGGGGAGCTGATCGACCGCGCGGGCATCGACCCCAACGAGGTCGGCGACGTGATCGCGGGCTGCGTCCAGCAGTTCGGCGAGCAGGGGCTGAACATCGGCCGCAACGCCTGGCTCGAGGCCGGGCTGCCGCAGGAGGTGCCGGCGACGACCGTCGACCGCCAGTGCGGCTCCGCCCAGCAGGCGGTCAACTTCGCCGCCGCTCTCGTCGCCTCCGGCGTCCACGACGTCGCGATCGGCGGCGGGGTCGAGCACATGGGCCACATCTCCTTCGCCGACTCCTTCTCGGTCATGCAGGAGCACGGAATGGCCTTCTCGCCGGAGCTGATGGAGCGCTACGACCTGATCCCGCAGGGGCTGTCGGCGGAGATGATCGCCGACCAGTGGGAGATCCCCCGCTCCGAGCTGGACGAGTTCGGCGTGCGCTCCCAGCAGCTCGCCAAGCAGGCGACCGAGGAGGGTCGCTTCGAGCGCGAGATCGTGCCGATGCAGGTCAATGGCGACACCTACGCCACCGACCAGGGCCTGCGCGAGACGACGATCGAGGGGCTCTCGGCACTGAAGCCCGCCTTCAAGGAGGACGGCAAGGTCACCGCCGGCAATTCCTCGCAGGTCTCCGACGGCGCCGCCGCGGTGCTGCTGACGACCCGGGAGAAGGCCGATGCGCTGGGGCTGAAGCCGCGGGCGCGGATCTTCGACCAGACCACCGTCGGGGTCGACCCGGTGATCATGCTGACCGGCCCGATTCCGGCGACGCGGAAGCTGCTCGAGCGCAACGGCATGACGATGGACGACATCGACCTGGTCGAGATCAACGAGGCTTTCGCCTCGGTCGTCGCCGCCTGGCGGCGGGAGCTCGACCCCGACATGGACCGGGTCAACGTCAACGGCGGCGCGATCGCCCTCGGCCACCCGCTCGGCTCCACCGGCGCCCGCCTGATCACCACCCTCCTGCACGAGATGGAGCGCTCAGACAAGGAGATGGGTCTGGTGACGATGTGCTGCGGCGGCGGCCTCGGCACCGGCACCCTGATCCAGCGGTTGTAGGGAATTTGAGTAGACGGTAGGTTGCGTGCCTTATCCATCGCGAAGAGAGGAGGCACGTTGAACAGGGGACTGGTAGTGGGCACGTTCGGCGTCTTGCTGGCGCTCGCCGCGCTGATCGCCGGCTGCGGCGGCGGCGGCGATAGCACGACGACGACGACGACGAACGAGAGGCCGCTGACGAAGGCGGAGTTCATCCGGAAAGGGGACGCAATCTGCCAAGTCGGCAATCAAGCAAGCCAAACCGAAATCGAAGAATTTGCAAAAGAAAACGGCTTCGGGCCAGAACCGAGCACGGCCCAGTACGAAGAAGTGGTGACCGAAGTTCTGGTGCCGAATCTGAAACAGCAAGCCGACGAACTAGACGCACTGGTACCCCCGACCAAGGACAAAGACGAAGTCGACGCGATCATCGCCTCGCTGAGGGAAGCGATCTCCGCGATCGAAGCGAATCCGCGCAGTTTGGAAGGAAACGTCCTGGGCAAGCCGATTCAGCTCGAGAACGCCTACGGCTTCAAGGTCTGCGGGGGAGGATGAGGGCCGTTTGAACGACCAGAAGGGCTGCAAAAGCAGGAGGGACTGCAAAAGGCCCTAAAAGCCCGCGCATTTTTGCGTGCTATTGACTTGCGCACGGGCCCTCGCTTATACCTCCCCCGATTATTCAAACTATTGGGAGGCGGGCAGAGTCTTGTACAGGTGGATCGGTGGGATAGCGGTGGCTGTGATTTTGTCGGGCCTGGCCGTCGGCTGCGGAGGCAGCAGCGGAGGCGGCAGCGATGGTCCTGAAATCACCAAAGCTGAATTCGTGCAGAAGGCAGATCTCATCTGTGCCGAATACAAGAGCCAGCGCCTCGCCGCGGCCGAAAAGGAACTCAATCCAAAGCAGAGACAGGCCCTCGCTGCCGGATCGAAGGCCTTCAAGGAATTTCAAGCCGAATTGCCGGTGCTCGGGGAAAAACTGCTCCAAGAAGAAACCATCCCGCTTATAAGAGCCCAGCACAAGAAGCTCGAAGCCCTCGGCGCCCCCGATGGGGACGAAGAAAAAATCGAAAAGATGCTGGACAACATGGAAAAGGCGACCGACGAAATCGAAGAAGTGGGCTTCCCGCAGGCCCTCGTCGGCGACCAGTTCGACCAATTCGAAAAGGAAGTCGAAGAATACGGTCTGAACTGCAAAGTGATCTGACCGCCGCAGATCGCCTGGCCAGCCGGCCAGGCGATCCCTATAAGCTCCGCCCTCGATGGACCTGACGCTCTCGCCATCGGAGGAGGAGTTCCGCGACGAGGTTCGCTCCTGGCTGCAGGAGAACCACCCGGGGCCCGAGCCCGAGGCCGGCCTCGACGAGGTGATGGCCTTCCGCCGCGACTGGCAGCGCCAGCTCCACGCGGCCGGCTGGGCCGGGATCTCCTGGCCGAAGGAGTACGGCGGTCGCGGCGCGACGATGATCGAGCAGGCGATCTTCGCCGCCGAGGCGACGCGGCAGGAAGCGCCGGCGCCCGCCAACGTTCTGGGTCTGGCGATGGGCGGCCCCGTGGTCATCGCCCACGGCAGCGACGAGCAGAAGGCCCGCTACCTGGAGCCGATCCTGACCGGCGAGGAGATCTGGTGCCAGGGGTTCTCCGAGCCCGAGTCCGGATCCGACCTCGCCTCGCTGAAGACGCGCGCGGTCAAGGACGGCGACGAATGGGTGGTCACCGGCCAGAAGGTCTGGACCACGTTCGCCCAGTACGCGAAGTGGTGCATGCTCGTCGCCCGCACCGACTCCGACGCGCCCAAGCACCAGGGCCTCACCTACTTCCTGATGGACATGGAGCAGGCGGGGGTGCAGACGCGGCCGCTGGTCCAGATCACCGGCGAGGGCGAGTTCAACGAGGTCTTCTTCGAAGAGGCGCGGGTGCCTGACGCGAACGTCGTCGGCGGCGTCGGCAACGGCTGGGCGGTGGCGATAACGACGCTGATGAACGAGCGCGCCGGGCTTGCCTTCGGGGCGATCTCCCAGATCCAGAACAGCCTCGGCCGGCTCTCGAAGCTGGCGCGGGAAACGCCGGCCAACGGCGGCACCGCGGCCGAGGACCCCTACTTCCGCCAGCGCATCGCCCAGCTCCACATCGAGGTGGAGACGATGCGGCTGAACGCCTACCGCGGCCTGACCAAGACGATGCAGTCGGGGATCCCGGGCCCGGAGGGATCGCTCGGCAAGTGGCAGTGGGCCGACATCAACCAGGACCTGACCGAGCTGGCGCTGGAGATCGAGGGCGCCTACTCGACGCTGGCGCGGGGCTCCGGGCACGCGGTCGCCGGCGGCGCCTGGCAGTACAGCTTCCTCCGCTCCCGCGCCAACTCGATCGAGGGCGGGACCACCGACATCCTCAAGAACATCATCGCCGAGCGGGTCCTGGGCCTGCCGCGGCTGCGCTAGGGGACCCGATGGCAGCGAGAGCGTTTTAGCGATGTATTTCGACCTCACCGACGAGCAGCAGGCGATCAAGTCGACCGCCCACGATTTCCTCGGCGCCCGCTTCAAATCGGAGCGGCTCCGCGAGATCGCCGCCGGCGAGAGCGGCTTCGACGAGAGCGGCTGGAAGGAGATGGCCGAGCTCGGCTGGGCCGGCCTGGCGCTGCCCGAGGAGTGGGGCGGCCAGGGCCTGGGGATCGTCGACCTCGCCGTCCTCTTCGAGGAGATGGGCCACGTCTGCGCTCCCTCGCCGCTGCTCTCGAACACGATCGCCGGCCTGGCGATCGCCGCCGCCGGCTCCGACGAGCAGAAGGAGCGCTGGCTGCGGCCGCTGGCCGAAGGCGAGCTGCGGGGGACGCCGGCGTTGTTCGACGCGGGCCATCCGGTCGAGATCGGCAAGTTCGCGATGACGGCCGAGAGCGACGGCGACGCCGTCGTCCTCAACGGCGAAAAGACCCTGGTGATGGACGCGGCGAGCGCCGGCTTCTTCCTCGTCGCCACCGCCGACGGCCACCGCCACATCGTCGAGAGCGGGGCCGGCGGGGTCACCGTCATCCCCGAGGAGTCGATCGACCCGACCCGCCGCCTCTCCTCCGTCCGCTTCGAGGGCGTGCGGCCGGAGGCGACCCTTCCCGGTGCGGGCGAGGACTACATCCCCGTCTTCCTGCGCGCCTGCGTCGCCCTGGCGGCGGAGTCGACCGGGCTGGCCCAGCGGGCGCTGGAGATGTCGGTCGCCTACGCCAAAGACCGCCAGCAGTTCGGCCGCCCGATCGGCGCCTACCAGGCCGTCTCGCACCGCTGCGCGCAGATGCTGCTGGAGACCGAGAACTCGCGCTCGGCCGTCTACGGCGCCGCCTGGGCCGCCGACGCCGAGCCGGAGTCGCTGCCGCTGGCCGCGGCGATGGCCAAGGCCTACGCCTCCGACGCCGGCTGGCGGGTGCCCGACGCGGCGATCCAGGTCCACGGCGGGATCGGCTTCACCTGGGAGCACGACCTCCACTTCTTCCTCAAGCGCGGCCGCGCCAACGCCGCCTCGCTGGGCGACGCCAAGTGGCATCGCGAACGCGTCGCCGACGCCGTGCTCGCCGGCGAGACCGCCCCGGCCAGCTCCTGACGGCGAGCCCGGCCGTGAGCGCCCTCGATCGCATCTCCGTCGCCGCGATCGGGACCTCCGTCGCCGACCTCGAGGCGGAGACGCTGCGGGCCGAGGCCGCCGGCGTCGAGTGCGTGTGGGCGCCGGAGCTCTTCCGCAGCGCCGTCACCCAGGCCACCTACCTGGCGGCGAAGACCGAGCGGATCGGCGTCGGCACCGGGATCGTCTGGGCCTTCACCCGCAGCCCCTTCATCCACGCAATCAGCGCTCTCGACGTCGACGAGATGTCCGGCGGCCGCTTCCGCCTCGGGATGGGGGCGGGGGTCAAACGCCTCAACGAGACCTGGCACAACGCCGACTACGGCCGTCCGGCCCCGCACCTGCGCGAGGCGATCGAGGCGACGCGGCTGATCATGCGCCAGGCGAGCGCCGGCGAGCCGATCCGCTACCAGGGCACCTATTACGACATCGACATCAAGGGCTGGGTGCGCCCGCACCCGGCGCCGCGCGAGGCGGTGCCGATCTACACCGCCGCGGTCCAGGCCGGGATGGCGCGGATGGCCGGCGACGTCGCCGACGGCCTGATCGGGCACCCGATCCAGAGCCTGCGCTGGATCGACGAGGTGGTGGTCCCCGCCTTCGAGGAGGGCCTGCGCCGCTCCGGCCGCGACCGCCCCGGCTTCGACTACCTGCCGACCGTCTGCTGCGCGATCGACGAGGACGAGGGGCGGGCGATCGAGATGGCCCGCCGCACGATCTCCTTCTACGCCACCGTCAAGACCTACATGCCGCTCTGGGAGCTGCACGGATTCGCCGGCGACGCCGTTGCCGCCGGCGAGGCGTTCCGGCGCGGCGACCTCGCTGCCGTCCCCGCCGCGATCAGCGACGAGATGGTCGAGGCCTACTGCGCCGCCGGCCCCCTCGACAAGGTCCGCGCCCGGGTCGAGGCGACCGCCGAGCGCGCCGACGGCCTCTTCCTCACCCCGCCCACCTACTTCATCTCTCCCGAGGAGTTGAGCGAGTTCCAGAACCGCATCATCGACGCCTTCGGGCCCGGCGCGTGAGCGCCGAGTCCGCGTCAGCCCGTCCTGGAGAGGGGTCGACGCGGACTCGCGAGCTGGAGGTGCTGGAGCGGGTGCGGGAGATCCCGGAAGGGTTCGTTCGCACCTACGGGGACGTG
This sequence comes from Solirubrobacterales bacterium, assembly GCA_025936755.1. GTDB lineage: Bacteria > Actinomycetota > Thermoleophilia > Solirubrobacterales > 70-9 > VAYN01. The sequence continues at coordinate 30,711 of JAICSS010000023.1, forward strand.
TCGCCGGGGGCGCCGCGGTTCGCCGGCACGGTCCTCTTCCACGCCGACGATCCCGACCTGCCCTGGTGGCGCGTGGTCCGCGCCGACGGCTCCCTCGCCAAGGGCGACCGCCAGCGGGCGCTGCTTCGGGCCGAGGGGGTCCCCCTCCGCGGCGGCCGGGTCGACATGGGCCGCGCCCGCATCGTCATCTGCCCCTAGGGGCAGATGACGATCAGGTGGAAGTCGGCGTCCTCGTTGTTGCCGTCTTTGTCTTTGGTCCGGACCTCGATCCCGTTCGGGTTCGCGGCCGAGCTGTTGGTCTGGGCGTAGCCGGCGTTCGGCACCGCGGTGCCGGCGTTGTTGCGGGCGGCGACGTCGGCGCAGCCGGTGACGTTGAAGGGGAAGGTGACGGTGACCGCGCCGCCGCCCTCGACCGCGGCGATGTTGGGGCCGCTCGCCCGCGCCAGCGCCGCGTTGCCGGGACTCGGCGGGTTGTGGACGACCGCCCAGAAGGTGTGCGTCGCGACCTTCGCGAACGGCACCGTGCCGAGCTTGTTGGTGTTGACCTGGAACCCCGTCAGCGTCTTCTTCTTCAGCTTGCCGCCGCCGATCGTCTGCTTCTTGATCGAGCCGCCGTTGATCGTCTGCGCTGCGTAGGCGGTGCCCGCGAGGGCGACGACGAGGGCGATCACCGCGACCACCATCGCCGGCGAGGGGCGCATCTTCGAAAGCTTTCTCATCCTGGACTCCCTTTCCAGTCGTGGCCGAGTACCCGAAACCAAGTAACCCGCCGGAAGGCGAGTCGGTGCGGTGGGGCTACCCGGGGAGCGCGGCGACGAAGCGCTCGAAGGCGGCCATGTCGGTGACGGCGGGGCCGTGGCCGGGGAGGATCAGCGAAGGGTTCAGCGCGGCCAGCTTGCGGATCGAGCGCCGGTTCTCGGCCGGGTCGGGCGTCAGGTCGGCGGGCGGCTCGGCCAGCCTGCTTCTCAGCGTGACGTAGCTGATGTTGCGGATCACGTCGCCGCAGATCGCCACCCGGTCGGAGTCGCGGAAGAGGATCACCTCGCCGGGCGCGTGGCCGGGGGCGTGGACCACACGGAAGCCAGCGACCTCGTCGCCCTCCCGCAGAACCCGGTCGACCTTGTGGGGAGGCCCCGTCCAGAGCTTTCCGAAGAGTTGGGCCATCGGCTTGGGGCTGGCCGCCACCGGCCGCCGGCCCTCCATCGCGTCGACGTCGTCGGCGTGGCAGGCGAGCGGCACGCCGCGCGCCTCGCAGATCGCCTTGGCGCAGCCCTGGTGGTCGGGGTGGACGTGGGTCAGGGCCACCTCGGAGATCTCACGACCCTCCAGCTCGGCGAAGATCCGGCGCTTGTCCCAGCGCCGGCCGGCGTCGATCAGGACGTCCTCGGCGAGGTAGACGTTGATCAGCGGCCGGGGGGCTTCCTTCAGCCGCCAGACGCCCGGCGCCAGGTACTTCAATGCGAGATCCCGAGCCCCTGGCGCGGCTCGCCGCTGTTCTGGGCGAGGCTCTCGAGCCGGGCGATCTGCCGCTCGCCCTCGGCCCGCGCCGGGTGGCCGGCGGGCAGCGGCTCGATCAGGCGGCGGATGCGGTTGCGGACCTGCAGCGCGAAGTGGGGGGTGACCGGGCCGGCGAGGGCGCGGATGTCCTCGACCGTGAGCTCCTTGCCGCCGCCGAGCAGCTGGGGGTTCTCCGACTCGCTCATTCTCCGCCGCCGATCTTCGCAAGTTCGGCCAGCTCGTTCACTTCCGCCTGCTGTTCGAGCCCGATCGCGTCCTCGTCGCCGATCACCCAGACGTGGTTGTAGAAGGCGCGGGTGGGGTCGGTCGTGTAGCCGGGCTTGAGGTCGAGGAGGTAGCTGCGGACCTCGGCCGGCAGCGCCTCGGCGTCGTCGGTGAGCAGCAGCGGGCCCCAGGTGCCGGAGGCCGAGAGCGGCGCCGCGGCGGCGGCGTCGGCGGGGGAGTCGCTGCGGGCGAGGACGAAGCCGTGACCGGGGTCGTTGATGTCCCAGCCGAAGCCGCCGTCGCGGTAGCGGGCGAAGGCGACGGCGTTGGCGACCGGATCCTCGCCGGAGACGCGCTTCACGCTTCTCGAGACCTTGCCGATTTCGCGCACCACCTCGGAGGGAATCGCCGACGAGGGGCCGAGCACGTATACCGGCACCTTCGGGTGCGCCTTCAGCAGCGCCGCGGTCGGCTGCGGCAGCTGCTTCCCCTCGGCGTAGAGGACGGGATCGCCGGAGCGCGCGGCCCAGGCGGCGGCGGGCATCGCGAAGTCCGGGCTGGTGCCGGAGGCGACGACGATGTGCTTCGGGGGTGCGCCCACGAGTCGTTCGCGCAGGTTGAAGATCTGGGCCGCGGTCGCGGCCGGGTCGCCGGAGTCGACCGGCGCCGCCTTGCCGGGATAGGCGACGGTGCCGACCGCGAAGAGCGCCGCCTGCCCGGTGTCGGCGCTGCCCTGCGGGTCCAGCGCTGCGAGCGCTTCTTCGCTCGCCTCCGGCATTTCGTCGGGGCCGGAGAAGAGGATCGGCGCCCGCACTGGTTCGGCCATCAGGACGGCGGCGGCGATGGCACCGGCCCAGTCTTCTTCGCCGACGACGGTGACGGCGGCGGGTCGCTGCGACGGGGTGGTCGAGGGGAAGGCGGCGAGCGCGGCGGCGGCGGCGTTGGCGACGGGGTCGGAGCCGCCGATGCGGGTCGTGTTGTCGGTCGCGAAGCCCGGATAGCCGAGCGCTTCGGCGGTCTGGCCGGGGGCGCTCTGCGCCGGCTTGCTCGCGGCCGGAGCCGGGGTGGGCGCCGGCGCCTCGCTGCTGTGCGAGCCCCCGCCGCCGGTGCCGAAGACGATCGCCGCGGCGATGAAGACGACCGCCAGGGCGACCAGGGCGCCGAGCAGCTTCGGCGTCCCGGTCCCGGGCGGCTCGGAGCGTCCCAAATCCGCCTTCCGCGACCTCTCCGGTTTCGGCGCGCCCTTCGGCTTCGGAGCCTCCTGCGCCGTCGCCTCCGCCGCTTTCGTCTCCGCCTCGGGGACGTCGGCGTTGATCGGCCGCTTCGGGGTCACGCCCGAAACGTAACTGAGCGCTTCCGCAGGGAGGGGGTAGAGTCTCCCCAGGACTGGCTGACTGACCAGTCAATCGGCGGCGGCAGGCACAGAGGAGGACTCGAGGAAATGGATTTCGCACTCAACGAGGAGCAGCAGGAGTTCAAGGCGCGGTGCCGGAAGTTCGCCCGCGAGGTGATCCGGCCGGTCGCGCCGCAGCACGACAGGGAGGAGAGCATCCCCTGGGAGACGATCAAGGAGGCGCGGAAGCAGGGCTTCGGCGGCCTCGAGGCGATTCAGCGCAACGCCTCCGACCCCGAGGGCCAGATGCAGGTGATCTCCGCCGAAGAGTTCCACTGGGGCTGCGCCGGGATCGCGCTGGCGATCAGCGGCTCCGGGCTCGCCGCCGCCGGCATCGCCGCCTCCGGCACCCCCGAGCAGATGCAGCGCTGGGTCCCCGAGTGCTTCGGCAGCGGCGAGGAGATCAAGCTCGGCGCCTACGCCGTCACCGAGCCGCAGGCCGGCTCCGACGTCAAGAGCCTGAAGACGACCGCCAGGCGCGACGGCGACGAGTGGGTCCTCAACGGGACCAAGGTCTTCATCACCAACGGCGGCATCGCCGACGTCCACGTCGTCGTCGCCACCGTCGACCCTGCGCTCGGCACCCGCGGCCAGGCCTCCTTCGTCGTCCCGAAAGGCACCCCGGGCCTGAGTCAGGGCAAGAAGGAGACCAAGCTCGGGATCCGCGCCTCCCACACCGCCGAGGTCGTCCTCGAGGACTGCCGGATCCCGGTCGACTGCCTGCTCGGCGGCGAGGAGAAGCTGGAGAAGAAGCTGCAGCGCGGGCGGGAAGGGAAGAAGTCCCGCGGCGCCGACGCGCTCGCCACCTTCGAGATCACCCGGCCGCTGGTCGGCGCCTCGGCGCTGGGGATCGCCCAGGCCGCCTACGAGTGGACCCTCGAGTACCTCGACGGCCAGAGCGAAGGCGGGGTGCCGCTGCTGCAGTCGCAGCGGATCCAGCAGACCCTCGCCGACGTCGCCACCGAGATCGAGGCCGCCCGCCTGCTCGTCCAGCGCGCCGCCTGGATGGGTCGCAACGGGGTGCCGATGACCGGCGGCCAGGGCTCGATGTCGAAGCTGAAGGCCGGCGACGTGACGATGTGGGCGACGACGACGCTGATGGACCTGGTCGGCCCCTACGCGCAGAGCACCGAGTGCCCGCTGGAGAAGTGGTTCCGCGACGCCAAGATCTACCAGCTGTTCGAGGGCACGGCCGAGATCCAGCGGATGGTCATCTCGCGGATGCAGGCGCGGGAATACGCCGAGCGGCTCGGCTACGCCGCCGAAGTCGCCGAGCAGGCGATGAAGCAGGAGCCCGTCGCCGCCTGAGCCAGATCCCGACGGGACGTTCTCGTCCCGTCGGCGGTCGTATCCTCGGAGGATGCACGGGCCGCACGGCCACAGCCACGCCCTCGACGCCCGCCGCGCCGACAGCCGGCAGCGGATGTGGTGGGCGCTTTGGATCAACGTCGGGCTGCTGGTGGCGGAGGCGGTCGGCGGGGTCCTCACCGGCTCCCTGGCGGTGCTGGCCGACGCCGGTCACCTGCTCTCCGACGCCGGCTCGATCGTCCTCGCCCTGATCGCGGCACGGCTGGCCTCGTTGCCGGCGGCCGGGCGGCGCACCTTCGGCTACCAGCGCTCGGAGGTGCTGGCGGCGCTCGTCAACGGGCTGCTGCTCGTCGCCGTCAGCGTCGCCGTCGCGATCGCCGCCATCGGCCGCTTCTCCGACCCGCCGGGGATCGACGGCTGGGGCGTCCTCGCCCTCGGCGTCCTCGGGCTCGCCGGCAACCTCGCCGCCACCGTCGTCCTCGCCCGCGGTCGGCGCGACGACATCAACCTCGAGGGCGTCCTCCGTCATTCGGCCGCCGACGCGCTGGGCTCGATCGGCGTCGTCGTCGCCGGCGCCTTCGTCCTCCTCGGCGGCTCACCCGTCGTCGACCCGGTCGTCGGCCTCCTGATCGCCGCCCTGATCCTCGCCTCGTCCTGGCGCCTGATCAAGGAGCCGGTCGACGTGCTGATGGAGGCGGCCCCCGCGGGGATCGACGTCGACGGGGTTGGAGCCGCGATCTGCCGCGAGGAAGGGGTGCGCTCGGTCCACGACCTCCACGTCTGGACCGTCACCTCCGGCTTCGGCGCGATCGCCGCCCACGTCGTCGTCGCCCAGGGCGTGGACCGCGACCTGATCCGGCGCCGCCTCGAGCTGACCCTGAGCGAGCGCTACGGGATCGAGCACACGACGCTGCAGATGGAGGAGGAGGCGACTCAGGAGCTGCTGCACGTCGAGAACGCCCCGCCTGCCTGAATGTTTGCCCTACTTAATTTTAGGAGTATTGCCTGAACGGTCGTTATCCGCTGAGTACCGTGGGTAGGCGAACGGCGGATGATTAGGCAGGCGCGGATCTACTTGCTGGGAGCGATGTCCGGAGCAGGGCTGATCGCGGTGGCGGTCGTCGCCTTCGTGCTCCTCGTCTCCGCCCAGGTCTTCGAGAACTTCCCGGTCCCGGGGTTGATCGGGGGGACCGACGAAGCCGCCGTCTCGGCCGCGGAGGCCGCCGGCGTTGCGGGGGGCGCCGCGGGTGGCGGCGCTCCGACCGCGAAAGGTGGCGCCGGCGGCCCCGCGGGCGGCGGCGCTGCCAGAGGCGGCGGCGGTGGCGGCGCGAACCCGACCAGCCAGCAGGGCGTCGGCGGCTCGGGCCGGCAACCTGGCGGCGGTGGAAACGGCGGCGGCGGTGGCGGCGCCGAAGCTCCAGGCGGCGGCGGCGGAGGCTCGGCTCCCGGCGGCGGCTCGGGGGGATCCGGGACCGCCTCGAACGGGGGTGGCGGCGGCGGTGGGCCCGGTGGCGAAGAAGGCGGCGGCACGACCACCTCCTCGACCTCGGAAGAAGTCACCGACACCGTCGACGAAACCGTCGAACAGGTCGACGAAACGGCCACCGGCGGAGCCCTGGGGGAAACCGGAGTCACCCAGGTGACCGAAGAAACGGTCGAAGGCGTCGCCGGGCCGGAATCGCCTGTAGGCAAGACCGTCGACGAAAGCGTCGGCGCGGTCGAAGGCCTCGTCGGCGGCAAGTAGCCGAGCGTTCCGCCCCCTCACCTCTGAGGGGGGCTTGGCGAAACCCCCGCGCACGCCTGGCGGCGGCGGACACTGCGCGGTGCGGCGTCCTCAGTCGGCCAAATAGCTCTGCTATTCGGCCTCCCTGCGTCCTTGCCCCGCTTGGTCCGGCGTTCGCCAGCCGCACACGCGGGTTCCGCCAATCCCCCCTAATCGTCAAAATGCCTGCCCAATGGCGGAGCACGTACAGGCGGGGTCGGTAGCGAGCGATCCGATCGCGGGATCGGCGGTCTTCCCGCAGGGGAGTCGCGTCAACGGCGAGGGGCATCTGGAGGTCGCCGGCTGCGACGTCGTCGAGCTGGCCGAAGAGTTCGGCACCCCCGCCTACTTCTACGCCGAGGACGACATCCGCGCCCGCGCCCGCGCCTACCGCGAGGCGTTCGAGTCCCGCGGCGCCGACGCCGAGGTCCTCTTCGCCAGCAAGTCGCTGCCCTGCACCGCCGCCTACCGGCTCCTCGGCGAGGAGGGGCTCTCGGTCGACGTCGCCTCCGGCGGCGAGCTGCACATGGCGCTGAAGGCCGGCTTCGACCCCGAGCGGATCCACATGCACGGCAACAACAAGTCCGACGAGGAGATCCTCCTCGCCGCCCGCGCCGGGATCCGCCACCTGATCCTCGACTCCTTCGACGAGATCGAGCGCTGCGAGCGCCTGCTCGACGAACCGCAGCGGGTGCTGATCCGGGTCACGCCCGGGATCAAGCCCTCGACCCACGACTACATCACCACCGGCCAGCTCGACTCGAAGTTCGGCTTCGGGCTCGAGGACGGCCTGGCGGCGCGGGCGGTCGAGCGGGTCCTCGCCTCCGAAAAGCTCGAGCTGGTCGGTCTGCACGCCCACATCGGCTCCCAGATCTTCGAGCTCGAGCCCTACAAGCTGGCGATCCAGGCGCTGGGCGAGCTGGCCGGCGAGTGGTGCCGGGTGGTCAACGTCGGCGGCGGCCTCGGCGTCGCCTACACCGCCGAGGACGAGCCGCCCTCGATCGACGCCTACGTCGAGGTCAAGGTCCGGGGCGTCGCCGAGGTCTTCGGCTCCGGCGTCCGGATCCTGGTCGAGCCGGGCCGCTCCCTGGTCGCCAACGCCGGCCTCACCGCCTACCGCGTCGGCACCGTCAAGGAGATCCCCGGCGTCCGCACCTACGTCGCCGTCGACGGCGGCATGTCGGACAACCTGCGGCCGATGCTCTACGGCTCCCGCTACGAGGCGCTGATCGCCGACCGCGCCGCCGCTCCCGCCGAGACGCTGGTCACGATCGCCGGCATGCACTGCGAGTCCGGCGACGTGCTCGTCCGCGACACGATGCTCGCCGACCCCGCCGTCGGCGACGTCCTCGTCACCCCGGCCACCGGCGCCTACGGCTACGCGATGGCCAACAACTACAACGGCGTCACGCGGCCGCCGGTCGTCTTCTGCCGCGAGGGCGAGGCGCGGGTCGTGGTCCGGCGCGAGACCTACGAGGACCTGACCGCGAGGGACGTCTAGGCGCCGTGGCCTCCGAAGGCTCCAAACCCGTCCGCATCGGGCTGCTGGGACGCGGCACCGTCGGCGCCGCCTTCGCCGCGCTGCTGGCGGAGCGGGCCGATGCCGTCGAGGCCGCGACCGGGCGGCGACCGGAGATCGCCGGCGTCCTCACCCGCGGCGAGGGCAGCTTCGAGCAGATCCTCGCCGGCTCCGACCTTCTCGTCGAGCTGATCGGGGGGACCGAGCCGGCACGGGAGCACGTCCTCGCCGCCCTGCGCGCCGGCAAGCCGGTCGTCACCGCCAACAAGCAGCTGCTCGCCCAGCACGGCGACGAGCTCTTCGCGGTCGCCCGCGAGGCCGGCGTCCAGCTCCGCTTCGAGGCGGCGGTGGCGGCGGTGATCCCGATCGTGCGGACGATCCAGGAGAGCTTCGGCGTCACCGAGATCTCCAAGGTCTTCGGGATCGTCAACGGCACCACCAACTTCATCCTCAGCGAGATGGCAGCCACCGGCGCCGGCTACGAGGAGGTGCTGGCGCGGGCGCAGGAGCTGGGCTACGCCGAGGCCGACCCCTCCGACGACGTCGGCGGCGCCGACGCGGCGGCGAAGATGGCGATCCTCGCCCGCCTCGCCTTCCACACCCCGGTCACCCTCGCGGAGGTCGCTTTCGAGGGCATCGAGGGGATCCAGCCCGACGACCTCGCCTACGCCAAGGAGCTGGGCCTCTCGCTGAAGCTCCTCGGCGTCGCCGAACGGCGGGACGGCGGCATCAGCGTCCGCGTCTTCCCCTGCTTCCTCTATCCGGGCCACCCGCTGGCGCCGATCGAGGGACCGTTCAACGCGGTCATGGTCGAGGCGCCGGCGATCTCCGAGGTGACGATGTCGGGGCCCGGGGCGGGCGGCCTGCAGACCGCCTCGGCGGTGCTCGGCGACGTCGTCTCGATCCTCGCCGGCGACGCGCCCGTGCACGAGACCCGGGTCGAGCTGCCGATCGTCGCCGACGTCGGCTCCTCGTTCTACCTGCACCTGGAGGTGGCCGATCGCCCCGGCGTGCTGGCGCGGGTGGCGACGGTTCTGGGCGAGCACGGGATCTCGGTGAAGAGCTTCGTCCAGCGCGGGACCGGCTCCGAGGCGCGGCTGGTGATGGTGATCCACGAGTGCCTGGAGTCGAAGTTCTCCGCCGCGGTGGAGGAGCTGTCCGGCCTCGACGACCTCCGTTCGCCGCCCCGCTCGATTCGAGTGATCGAGGAGGAGTACTGATGGCGGCGGGGCTGATCGACCGCTATCGCGACCGGCTCTCGCTCGAGCCGGGGGACCCGGTGGTGACGCTGAACGAGGGCTCGACGCCGCTGATCGAGGCGCCGCGGCTCTCGGAGCGGATCGAAGCCAGGGCCTACTTCAAGTTCGAGGGGCTGAACCCGACCGGGTCCTTCAAGGACCGGGGGATGACGGTGGCGGTCTCGCGGGCGAAGGGGAGGGGGGCGGAGGCGATCATCTGCGCCTCGACCGGCAACACCGCCGCCAGCTGCGCCGCCTACGCGGCGCGGGCCGGCCTCCGGGGCGCGGTGATCGTCCCCGAGGGCAAGATCGCGATCGGCAAGCTCGCCCAGGCGCTGATGCACGGCGCCCGCGTCGTCGCCCTCCAGGGCAACTTCGACGACGCCCTGCGGATCGTCCGCGAGCTCTCCCAGAAGCACCCGATCGAGCTCGTCAACTCGGTCAACCCGCACCGCATCGAAGGCCAGAAGACGGCCGCCTTCGAGGTGGTCGAAGACCTGGGCGGGATGCCGGGTGCGCTGGCGATCCCGGTCGGCAACGCCGGCAACGTCACCGCTTACTGGCGGGGGTTCCGCGAGGCGTCCGCCTCGGGCGACGCCGAGCTGGGCGAGCTCGAGGCCGCCAGGCCGATCCTCTACGGCTTCCAGGCCGAGGGCGCGGCGCCGCTGGTCCGCGGCGAGCCGGTCGAGCGGCCGGAGACCGTCGCCTCGGCGATCCGGATCGGCAACCCGGCGCGCTGGGAGGAGGCGATGGCCGCCTTCACCGCCTCCCGCGGCCGCGTCGCCGCCGTCTCCGACGAGCAGATCTTGAATGCCTACCGCTGGCTCGCCGACAACGAAGGCGTCTTCTGCGAGCCCGCCAGCGCCGCCTCGGTCGCCGGCCTCCTCGCCCACGGCCT